>JANQFL010000065.1 GCA_028277845.1 Sneathiellales bacterium | reverse complement strand
TCCGGTCCACGCCGCCGGTCAGCAGCGCCACGTTCTGTTCCGCGATCACCATGGCGCGGCCTTCGGTGGGCAGGGAAAAAAGCGCCTCCATCACCGATTTGGAAATTTTGGGTGCCAACCCGAGGCTCGGTTCGTCGATCAGATAGAGCGTCGATTCGACCATCAGTGCCCGGCCGACGGAAACCATGCGGCGTTCCCCACCCGACAGTTTTCCGACGAGGGAGTTCTCCAAGGCCCTGAGCGGCGGAAAGATGTCCATGATCATTTCCCGGCGCTTCCTTCGTTCCCGCCAGCTCTTCGGCGTGTAGGCGCCGCAGTCAAGGTGCTGCTGCACCGTCAGACCCGGGAAGATCGCGTCGCCCTGCGGTGCCATGGCGATCCCGCGGCGCACCAAACGCGACGTGCGTCTGCCTTCACCGAGCGAACGCGTTCCCCCGATTTCCTTGCCATGAAAAAGAATCGATCCGCTCTGCCAGTTGACGAGGTGCGTAATGGCGCGGAACAGCGTGGTCTTGCCGTGGCCGTTCAGGCCGACAAGGCCGACCCGTTCGCCCTCGTCCACCTTGAAGTCGATTTCGTGCAACACCCGCAAGGCTCCGTAGCCCGCGGTCAGCCCCGAAATTTTCAAGATCTCAGCCACCGGCCGAATCCTCGAAATAGGCGGCCAGCACGCGCGGATTATCGAACACGTCCTTGGGATCGCCGACGGCGATCACTTCGCCCAGATCCAGGACAATCACCCGGTCGGCTATGGCCGACAACAACTCGAGACGGTGTTCGATCAGAATGACGCCAAGCCCGTACTCGTCCGCCTTCTTTCGAATGAGGAGATCCAATTCGTCGATTTCGGAGTTGATCAAACCGGACGCCGGCTCATCGAGGAGCAAGACCTTCGGCTTGCGCATGAGCAAACAGGCGAGGAGCAGCTTGCGGCGGTCGAACGTGCCGAGAACACCGGACGGCCTGTCCCACGGCACGCGCAGTTCCGTTTGATGCGCGCCCCATTCCGCATCGAATCTGGACATGTAAGGGCGATGGGCGTAGCGCGCCGCCCGAAACACTTCGCCGACCGGCATGGAGTCCGGCACGACGGGGCTCTGGTAAGTGCGTGCGAGGCCGAGCCGCGCACGGCCATGAATCGACATGCTGCTGATATCCCGGCCTTCCAGGAACACCGATCCCGAACCTTGCCGGTAACGGCCGGTCAAAATCTCGAACAGCGATGTCTTGCCGGCGCCGTTTGGCCCGACGAGGCCGAGGATCTCTCCTCGGCCGACGTCGAGCGAAACGTCTTTCAGAACCTGGCGGCCATTGAAGGATATGCCGATATTCCGGCCACCGAAAATCCGCCCTTCGGGCAAACTCATGGACGTTACATCCAGGGCGCTTTGCGGAAGTTGGTTTCGTTGACCGGCGCGGGGGCAATAATTCTGTGCTGTCCGTCCTGAACCTGGAAGAACAAGTGAGCCTGGCCCGCTTCCGGATCCTTGACCATGTTGGGGTAGCTGAAACCCGACTGGGTTTCCTTGTCGAAACGATAGGTGCCGCAGACGCCGCGATAGTCGATGTCGCGGAGAACGTTGCCCACGGAGTCGAAGTCGGCGGGGTCCGCCGCGTTCCACGCCTTGGCCAGGAGGTAAGCCGTGTCATAACCGCCACCGGTGTAGACCATGCCCATGATGCCCGGGTATTTGGCCTTGTAGGCTTTGCGGAATTTGGCGCCCCGGGCGTCATTGTAGGTGCCGTAAACGGTCCCCCAGATCATGCCTTCGGCGGCGTCCCCGGCGAGTTCGAGGAACTCCGGTTGCGACGGGCCGTACTGCAGATAGACAAGCGCTCCCTCAACCGGGTCGTAGGCATACGACTGGGCGAACGCCGCCAATTCCGCCGCCACCCAATGATCAATCATGATGGTGCCGGCGTCGGTGTCGCGCAGGGCCTTGATGACCGGTGCCCAATCCTGAACCGGGAATTGCACGTCGGTGACCGCTCCGAGCTGCCACTGTCCGCCGGAAGCCGCGATGGCGTCCTGTGCCGCCTTGGAAATGACCTGTGTATAGGCGATCTGCCCTTGAACGATATGGACCTTGTTGTTCTTTGGCGCCCACTCGCCCGATGACTTCAGATCGGTAATGAACCGGATGAAGCCGCTGCCGTACCAGGTTTCCGCGACGTCGAGCTGGAAGATATTGCGGTATTTCTGCGGATTGGTCTTGAACAGATCGAGCGAAGCCGTCTGGGTATTGCCGTGCAGGTAGGGCACGCCCGATGCCGCGGCGGCGTCCATGGCCGGCTGCGGGATCAGGACAAAGGGAGACGCGATCGCATGAACGCCGCTTTCCGTGAGATTGAGAAAGGCCGCCGACGTGCCTTCCGGCGTCATGATGTCGATGTCGACGACCTTGATTTCGATCGACCGGCCATTGACGCCGCCGGCCGTATTGATTTCATCCACGGCCAGGGAGATGCCATTCACCCAGTCCTGTTGGTCGGCAACGCCGACAGGGCCGGACTGTGCCGCGGGAACCCCGATCACGATGGGCGCCGCCGCCCTCGCTAATCCTGGCGCCCCCGCCAAAGCCAAGCTCGCCGTTGTCGCCTTGAGAAACTGCCGCCTGCCGAGTTTCATCGATTCCTCCCTTGTGTTTTCTTGATTGGGAGGAGATTAGAAATCGCTTGTCAGCCCTGTAAATGAGCCAAATGCACTATGAAAGGCGGGTTTGCCGAACGATGACGCGGCATGAGAACCGGTGCCGGAGGCTCCTTCAATTCAACGTTGAAGCACCCGGTCCTGACTTATAGGCGTAAAACATTACTCCGGCGCGCCTGCCGCGCGCAGGCCATCGACATAGAGTTGCCGGTCCTCGTCGAGCTTGAAGGGCACGGTTTCCAGATGCCGGCCGAGGGAGAAATCCGGATGGGCCGTCAGGATGGTTTGCATGGTCTTGCGCGCCGCCGCGTCCTGGCCGAGGTTGTGCTGGCACACCGCCAGCCAGCGCAGCGATCCGAACGCCGGGTTTTTCATTTGTTCGACGGCGTCGACGGCATCCTGGAACCGGCGGCCCAGCGTCAGGGCGATGGCCATTGTCCAATAATACCAATCGGGCACGTTGGCCGTCAGGTCCATGGCGAACTGGGCGTTTTCGATCGCTTCGTCATGTTGTCCATTGAAGGCCAGCGCGCGCGAGAGAAACGTGTAGGCATCCAGGTCGTTGGGGTTCAGGCGCAGCCCGGTCCGCAGGGCCTCGATGGCCATGGTGTGATTCCCGTTCCACAGATAGACTTGGCCCAGTGTCAGGTGGTTGCTGTGGGCTGACGGATTGACCTGAACACCCTTGCGGGCGAACTCAAGGGCCTGGGCATAGGATTCCTCCCGGGATTCGCTCCAGCGGTTCTCGAACTCGACCAGGTATGTCCAGGCCAGGCTGGCATAGGCGCGGGAGTATTCCGGATCGACCTGTATGGCTTTCTCGTAGAGCGCCCGGGCTTTCAGATTGTCGTCCTTGTTGAACTTGTTCCACAGTTCCCGGCCTTGCAGAACCAGGTCGTAGGCTTCGGGGTGGGCCGGGCGGTCGCCGCTGCGGGCCCGCTTGCGCTCCCGTTCGCCGACCTTGCCGGCCAGCGATGCGACGATGCGCCGGGTGACCTCGTCCTGCACCTCGAAGACATCCTCGAGCGTACGGTCGAAACGTTCGGCCCACAGATGGTGGCCGGTCTCGCCGTCGATCAGCTGGGCCGTCACCCGTACCCGGTTGCCCGCCTTGCGCACGCTGCCTTCCAGTACGTAGCGCACGCCGAGATCGCGGCCGACGTCCTGCACGTTGGTCGGCATGCCCTTGTAGGTAAACACCGTGTTGCGGGCGATGACCGAGAGGTCCTGGAAGCGGGTCAGCTCGGTGATGAGGTCTTCGGTGATGCCGTCGGCGAAATACTCCTGTTCGGGATCGCCGCCGAGATTGTCGAACGGCAGCACGGCGATGGAGGGCCGCGCCGATCGGCGACCGCCGGGGGACGGTGCCGACTGGCTATCCGTCTGCTCCTGGTCTTCGCGGCCGGACATGATGCGGTAGACCTGCACCGGGTGATCGATGTTCTTCAGGGTCTGTTTGCCCAGGTCCTGAAAACCATGCTCGATGCGGCCCTTCACCTGTTCCTGCACGGTGCCGGAAACACAAATCTCACCGGCTTCGGCCAGACCTTCGAGCCGCGCCGCCACGTTGACGCCGTCGCCCAGCAGATTGTCGCCGGATACCAGCACATCGCCGAGATTGACGCCGACCCGGAACCGCATGCGCCGGTCTTCGGCACGGTCCGCATTACGCTCCGCCAGGGCATCCTGAAAGGCGATGGCGCAACGCACGGCTTCGACGGGACTGGCGAACTCCGCGACGACGCTGTCGCCGGCACTGCCGAACACACGGCCGCGGTGGTCGGTGATCAGCCCGTCAATGATTTCCCTGAACGCCGTCAGGGTTTCAAGCGTGTCCTCTTCGTCGGCGCCCATGAGGCGGCTGAATCCGGCAACGTCGGCCGCCAGGATGGTCGCCAGTTTGCGTTCGAGTGAGTTCAGTCGGCCCATGATCGCTACGCGTCTTTCGGTCCCCAAGACCCGTTCAAATATTCCGCCCAGCCCGTTTTACCGATATTCCAACGCGGAACGCGCCGGTACACCCAAGACAATAGCCCTTTCACTATCGGGGAAGGTACCATGTATCTTGCGGCGGCCGGAAGCAGCGCAGCTGTGTCGGCAGTCATCGGCTCGGCCCGAGCGGATTTAAAGTCAATGTATGTCGCCTCGTTCGTCTTTCAATGGCGGAAACGACGGATCACGTGTCCGTGTACGGCCGGCGCCGGCCGTCACGCGTCAATGATATCCCGCACGGCCTTCGCCAGGTCGGTTTTGCGGAACGGTTTCGGCAGCAGCACGTAGTCGTCCTCCGTCCTTTTCCGGTCTTTGATCGCGGTGTGGGCATATCCCGACATGAACAGAACACGTAGCCCGTCGTATTTTTCGCGGGCGATGTCCGCGACGGACGGACCATCCATGCCACCTGCCAGAACCACGTCGCTGAGCAGAAGATCCAACTGATCGAGGTCCTTCATGACGGCAAGAGCCTCCGGACCCGTCGTGGCGCTTGTGACGGCGTATCCCAGCCTTTGCAGCATGGTGACGGCCATGGCGCGGACATCATCGTCGTCTTCCACCACGAGGATATGCTCGCCCTGTCCCTTGGCAATTGCATGACTGTCGTCGACCGATGCATGGACCTGTTCGCTATCCGTCCGTGGGAAATAGAGCTTGATCGTTGTGCCCTGTCCGGGTTCCGAGTAGATGTGAACATGTCCGCTGGACTGGCGCACGAATCCCAGCACCATGCTCAGGCCCATGCCGCTGCCTTGGCCCACTTCCTTGGTCGTGAAGAACGGCTCGAAGACCCGCTCCAAGATGCCGGCGTCAATCCCTTCGCCGTCGTCGCTGACGGCAATCCGCACATAGGGTCCGGCCGGAATCTCGCGCTGGTCCTGCGTGACCGTGTAATCCAGTTCCACGTCGGCCGTTTCGATGGTCAGCGTGCCGCCGCCGGGCATGGCGTCGCGGGCGTTGACGACCAGGTTGAGCAACGCGCTTTCAAGCATGCGCGGGTCGACCGAGATCGCGCCGGCATCTTCGGTGGCAACACTGATGTCGATGGTTTCGGGCAGGATCCGGCGCAGCATGTCATGCATCCCGGTGACGATCGCGCCGGCGGACAACGTCCTCGGACTCAACGCCTGCTTGCGCGAAAACGCCAACAGGCGCGAAATAAGTTCCGCGCCCTTTTCCGCCGCGCGCAGGGCACTGTCCACCATACCCAGCACGTTCGGGTCCGATTCCAACCGTTCCTCGGCCAATTCGAGATTGCCGACGATGACCGCGAGAAGATTGTTGAAGTCGTGCGCGATACCGCCGGTCAACTGGCCGACCGCTTCCATCTTCTGCGCCTGGCGCAGTTTCTCTTCCGCGGCTTTGCGCTCGCTGATATCGCGGCCGAACGCCAACGAGACCTCGCGGCCGTCGAGCTTCACGGTCCGGGCGCTGATTTCCACGGGTATCTTGGTGCCGTCTTTCCGGGTGTGGATGGTTTCGAACATGCTCGCGCCATGTGACATTATTTCGCCGAACGCATCATGGATGTGCGTGAGGTCATCTTCCGGGTGGATGTCCCGTACCGTCATTTGCGTCAACTGGTCGCGGCTGTATCCCAGCCGCTGCGCCGCACTCTCATTCACTTCGAGAAACCGATGGGTATCCGGGTCGATGATGAAGATGGAATCGTTGGCGAAATCGAAGACATGGTGGTAGCGCTCTTCCGAGCGGCACAGTGCCTCCAGCATCAGCTGTTTGTCGGTGATGTCGTTGGTCGCGCCGCGATATCCCCGGAACGTGCCGTCCGGGTCAAACACCGGATGGCCGGATACGCTGAAATACCGCTTGCCGCCGAGCTGCTCTGACGGGACGGCATACTCGAAATCGCGAAACGGTTCGCGGTTGTCGAGCGCTTGCCGGTGTTGAACCCAGTTCCGATCGCCGTCCGGATCTCCGCCCACCAACTCCCATCGTGTCTTGCCCAGCGGCTCGCGATCGCGGTACTCCGGCGGCATGAGATACTGGGAGACAAACGTGAACCGGTGGTTCTCGTCCGTTTCCCAAAGTGAGTCCGATATGGATTCGGCGAAATCGGTGAGCCGGCGCTGATTGTCGCGAAGCGACTCTTCGGCAAGCCAACGATTGTATTCCGCGCCCACGCGCTGGGAAACGAGTTGAAAGAACGTCACCGCGTCGGGGTCGTCGGACGCCGGCTTGTCGTCCATGATCAGGACATGGCCGGCCGCCCGGCCTTCGGCATCGAAAAACACGTGCCCGCGATAGCACTGGGCGCCGATCCGGCGAAGCAATTCGAATTCCGGGAAGCGATCCTGGACACCATCGGAGACGAAGAAATGATTGTCCGCGCCGGTACCGGCGTAGATCTGTTCGCACGGCGTACCGGCCAATTGAAAAGCAAACGGTTCGGCAGCGGCGGCGCCGTCCCAAAATGCCAGCAGGGTCGCCGAATTGCCGTTTTCTCCGCGCTGCGCGATGGCTGCCCAGCGGCAGTCCATTTGCAGGCACATGGCATGTGCGGCGTTTCTGAAGAATTCGACGCCGCAGGCTTTTCGGTCACCCAAAAGGGACAGCGCGTCATCGTGGGATTGCATGTGCCTACCGCACCGCGTTCAGCCGCCCGTATACCCTCGCGGTGGCCGGCTCGGACTGGCCGAATTCAGGTTGGGACGGAATCCGGACTGATGGATAAACGCGTTGATGACGCAATGGAATGTGCTCTCTGTCTCCTTGTGCCAAATTTGAACAAAACGATGCAGCGGCGACAAGTCACGATAACGGGAAATCGCCCGTAACCAGCGGCATTGGCTGACGGAGGCAGGAGTCGAATCAATTTGAGATAGAAATTCAGCCCTCCCCAAGCACCTAGACGGCGATTTCCGATCCGGGTGCCGCCACTCGCCTAAATCATCTGCAGGGACTGGACCAGGCGTTCCACGGTGTCGATGTGTTTGCCGTAGTAGTGCAGGTTCGAGGCGCCGTAGATGATCATGTACAGCTTGTCTTCATGGATGCCGCCGATGCCGAAACCGCGGTTGCGAAGCCCGTCCGTATTGAGATAGGTGAAATCGAAGCGGAAGCCGTTGATGTCACCGAACTTTGCCGGCCCCATCTTTGTGATGTCCATCTGCTCGACGCCATCCCGCGTCAGTGTGGTTTCGAACAGTTCGGCGATTTCGATCGGCGTCATGTCCTTGCGGAATTTCGGCAGATTCTTGAGCGGCTGCCCCGCATTGTCCCTGGGTTCGTAAAGCGGCGTGCCGTCGTCCGCGCCCTTGATGAACATCAGTTTGTGCAGCAGCGGGCCGTCGATGGTCCAGGTTTCGACCTTTGTGGTGACCATCGGATTGGCGATGCGCGTCCAGGCCACTTGCGGCTCCACGGAAAACGCATCGCCGACCTTGACGCGCTTGTCCGCGGTGACCAAGGTGAACTGGGCGCAGGCGCTCAGGAGCAGCAGAGCAACCGTCGTTACTCCAAGCCGTCGTTTGCTCATGAATTCTCTCCATCGATAAACATGCGAATAAATTCGGCGTCCTTGGCGTCGGGCTTGAGCAGCAGGTACTTGGAAAAGGCGCCGCGCGCATCCTCGACGCGTTTCAGTTTTCGCAAAACCAAGCCCATGGACCTGTGCAGCTCGGCCGGCGGTTGCCCGCTGTTCAGTGCCTCTTCGTATGCCATCAGGGCCGATGCGTAGTCGCCGTCCCCGTTTCTCAGGCGATACAATTCGCCCTTGAAGAAGCCCGTAAGCCCGGGTTCCATGCCGTCTTCGGCGAGTGTTTCGAGCAGTGCCATCGAGCGGTCGAACTTGCCCAGCTTGAGCTCGTCGCGGAGAAACTGCTGCCAGAACGGAGACACGGCGGCCACATAGGCCTCGCGATTGACCAGCCAGTCCTTTTCGCCGGACAACTTGGTCGCGATGTCCTTGAGCGCGTCTCGTCGCTCCACCGACGGCGGATGGCTGGCAAAGAACGGGTCGGGCGCCTTCTTGTCCTTATCGGCGTCCGATTCCTTCAATATCCGCGACCAAAGCTCGTGGGCTTCGCCCGGGTCGTAGGATTGTTCATACATCAGCCGCAAACCGTATCCGTCCGCCTCCCGTTCCTGATCCCGGTTATAGGACTGAATACTGGCGAGCAACGCCAAGGCGGCAATGTCCCCCGCGCCGGGCGCGCCGGCGAGAGCCGCGGCGAATTGAAGGACGACCAGGGCGCCGGACTTATTGACGATGTCCCGGTACCGCTGCAGGGAATGTCGGCGCAGATAATGGCCGATTTCGTGGCTCAGGATGGTTGCCAACTGGGCTTCGTTGCGGAGCCGCAGCAAAGCGCCGCTCCAGACCTGCATCACGCCGTTGGGGGCCATCGTTGCATTGAAATAGGGAATGCGCAGAATATAGACCCGGATGTCCTTGCAGTGGGGTCCCGCCAACCGGCAAGTGAGATCGCGGACATAGGCGTTCAGGGCCGGGTCCTTGATCAGCCGTCCGGATGTTTTCAACCGTTGCTCGGACCGGTCCATGGTCATCCACAGTCCGGCTTCGTCCGTTTCGATGGACGGCCGGTGTCCAGGGCTGAGGTCCTCGAGCCTGTACGCGGACAACGGTGCCGGATCGTCGAGGTGGGCGCGGCGCGGCTCGGCCCACGCCGCCGTTTTCTTCTGTTCCTCGAGCTCCTTTTTCATTTCGGCTTGCGCTTTGGGATCGTTACGCTTGCCGGCTTGGTCGAACGCGTCCTTGTAGGTTGCCTTGTTGGTCTGACATCCTGTCAGGACGGAAAGCGTGACGAAGAACGCGGCCGTAACGCCCAGACGGATCATTTGGGCAGGCCGTCCAACAGCAGTTTGACCGTCTCCATGGCGGGCTTTTCGCTGCGCAGGTCGCCGCCCGCGCGGGCCAGGCGGTTGAACCAGACAATATCGCCGGTGTCCAAATCGACAAGCGAGGCGAATCCGACCTGCTGGCCGCCCGGAATGCCGACGCCGAGCAACGCGCCGAAAACGATTACGGCGGCCCGGCCGGCGGAGGCGTAGCTGTCACGCACGAATACGAACAGGGCATAATCCGCGCCATAGCGCTTTTTCAAGGCCTGGGTATCGATGCCCAGCGACCAGTCGAACGTGTCGCCTTTGTTGGGTAATTTGAACTGCGGCGCATAGGCATGCAGCAGGATGGATACCCCAACCGCTTGGTGCAGTTTGACGAGCTGTACCGGCAAATCCTCATCCCGAACCCAGTCGTCCGCCTCGACCAATTTGGCCGAGAGGTCCGTACGGAGGATTTCATCCATCGCCGTTTTGATATGCTTTTCCGCCTTGGCCGTCCACTCGGCCTTGGGTTCGGTAACGCCGCCGGCCGTCAGCTCCGAAAGCTGTACGTCCAGGGGCATCAGCAGCACTTTGTTGTTGGCGCCGTCCCATTCCAGGTTCTGGTTGATTTTCAAAGCTTTGGTGGCGCAGGCACTCAACAGCAGGCACAACGCGACAACGGTCATCCGCCGAATCACAAGATTCCCCCTCAGACAGGTGTGAATTATTTCACAACCTCGACTTTCTAACTACTTTAACGGGAGACGTCCAGCGATTCCCGCAGAATTATTCTACAAAAAGTCGAGAAATTAAGCTGCTTTGGAACGACTGGAAATGAGCGGCGCGTCAGTCGTGCGAGCAATCACTCATCTTCAGGTTGTTTCCCGGTTTGCGCCCGAAAAACAGGTAATTCCGATTGATGCGATGGCGCCGCCGTGCGTGGCCGGACAGAAACACGCGGCTGGAATGGGTGGTCACCGGTAACCCTGCGTCGGCGAAGCGTTCCGGCAGATCGTTGCCGAAAATCCTGTAATGGTAAGGGTGTCCGTAGGCGGCCATGCGTTTGGCCGGTGTATCCATGGCCGGGTCTTCCTGCGTCGGTCGCCGCGGGTCGTATGGGACGAGGATGAGCGCCCATCCTCCGGGCTTCAAGACGCGCACCAACTCGGATATGGCGCGCCGGTCGTCCTGGATATGTTCCAGGACATGGGATGAGATGACGGCGTCGAACAGCCCGTCGGGCAGCGGCAAGTCCGTCAGGTCCGCCTGCAGATCCGCTAAGGGATTGAAGGCATCCACCGTCAGGTACCGCTTGCCGTGCCGGACCCTGAGAACGGCTTCCAGGCTGGGTTCGGGCGCCGTATGAAGGATCCGTAGCCGCTTTCGCATGGCGTCCGTGCGGCGGGTCAGGAACAGCCACATGAAACGATGGCGCTCCGTCGATCCGCAGCCGGGGCACATGGCGTTGGGCCGGCCCGCCAGACCGAACGGAAGAAATTTCCGGCATGAATACCCGCAAATTGGGCACAACAATGCGCCTGGACGGGTGGATGCCGGCCGGGCGGCACGCCGAAAACCGCCGGTTTGCCGATAGACGGTGCCCTGGTCCAGGCCGAGCCGTTCGATATCCGGCATCAGGTTTGGCAGTCCATAAAACATAGCCGCGGGACCATACGCCACGACCCGAAGCGTTTCCAGATCGCACTGGGCGGGACTTGCCAACAAGCCGGGATTCGGGTACTCCCAGCCGCCTCGCGCGACAATATGTCTGTTTACGAGTGGACGTTCGATGATCGAAAACGCCTTGCAAGCCCTTTTGTCCAGCCGTGACGTATTGCTGGCCGACGGCGCCATGGGCACGAGCCTGTTCGCCCTCGGCCTCGAAACCGGCGATTCGCCGGAACTTTGGAACGTCGACTATCCGGACCGGGTCGCACAGGTTCATGCCGCCTTCGTGGCCGCCGAGTCCGACGTCATTCTGACCAACACCTTCGGAGCCAACCGCTACCGGCTGGCCCTGCACGGTGCCCAGGACCGGGTCGCCGAATTGAATGAGGTCGGCGCCGGGGTTGCGCGCGGTGTCGCCGACGGCGCGGGCCGCCCCGTACTGGTCGCCGGCTCGATCGGACCCACCGGAGAGATCTATCAGCCGGTCGGCAGCCTGTCGTTGGAGGACGGCACCGCCGCCTTTGCCGAACAGGCCGAGGCCTTGGCCGGTGGCGGCGTCGATTTGCTGTGGATCGAAACCATTTCGGGCGTCGAGGAACTCCAGGCGGCCATTCAGGGCGCCTCGGTCACCGACCTGCCCATCGTCGCCACCATGACGTTCGATACCCTTGGCCGTACCATGATGGGGCTGACGCCGATGGATGCGTATGCGTCCGCGACGTCGCACGGCCACACTGTGTCCGCTTTTGGTGCCAACTGTGGCGTGGGGCCGTCCGAGTTGCTGGCGAGTGTCCTGGACTTGTCCGATATGGCGAACGGAGAGGTGCTCCTGGTCGCCAAGGGAAACTGCGGCGTCCCCGAATACCGGGATGGCGAAATCCATTACTGTGGCTCACCGGAAATCATGGCCGACTACGCCTGTCTGGCGCGGGATGCCGGTGCGCGCATCATCGGCGGGTGCTGTGGCACCACCGCGGTCCATGTCCACGCCATGCGCCAGGCTCTGACGCAGCGGCCGAAAGGCGCACGCCCGTCCATGGACGATGTCGAACGCCTTCTCGGTCCAGTGAAGCGGCCGGATAACGATGCGTCCGACCGGCCTCGGCGGGGCCGCCGCCGCCGCAGCGCCTGACCTGTTTCCCTATGGCGCCGCCGGTTATCTCCCTGCGCGACGTATCGCTCGATCTCGGTGAAAAGAAGTTGTTCGCCGGGATCGATCTGGCCATTTCCGCTCAAGACCGCCTCTGTCTGGTCGGGCGCAACGGCACCGGCAAGTCCACTCTGCTGAAGATGCTGTCGGGTGATCGTGAACCGGACCAAGGCGAACGCACGGTGCAGGCCGGTATCAGGATCGCTTATCTGGCGCAGGATCCGGATTTCAGCCGGTTCAAAACGGTTTTTGACGTGGTCGCCGACGCGTTGCCGGCGGGTGAAGCGGATGCCGCGTACCGGGTCGAACATGTTCTGGCGGATTTGAACCTGAAGCGCCAGTGCAGTCCCGCGACTCTATCGGGCGGCGAATCCCGCCGGTTGGCGCTGGCCCGGTCATTGGTCGGAGAGCCCGACATTTTGCTGCTGGACGAGCCGACCAATCATCTGGACCTGCCGACCATCGAGTGGCTGGAGGCCAGGCTCACGGCATTCAAGGGTGCCTTCGTCATCGTCAGCCACGACCGGCGATTTCTCGCCGACCTGACTCGGGCGACACTCTGGCTGGATCGTGGGGTGCTGCGGCGTAACGACAAGGGCTTCGAGGATTTCGAGCGCTGGTCGGCGGAGTTGATCGCGCAGGAGGACGTGGAACGGGCAAAGCTGGATAAAACGATCGCCCAGGAAACCGTGTGGTCGCACCAGGGCATCACGGCGCGGCGCAAACGCAATCAGGGGCGTCTCCGGCGGTTGCAGGCCATGCGGGCCGAACGGGCCAGGCAGATCAAACTGGCCGGTCCGGCAAAACTGACGGCGGAGACGGGCGGGACGTCCGGCCGCATCGTGGTCGACGCCGAAAACCTGTCCAAGGCGTTTGGCGAAACGGTCATCGTGCGGAACTTCTCCACCCGTATCGCCCGTGGAGACAGGATCGGCATCATTGGGCCCAACGGGGCCGGCAAGACGACGCTGTTACGTATGCTGACCGGCGACCTGAAACCGGACGGTGGAACGGTGCGGCTCGGCACCAATCTTGAACCCGTCTACATCGACCAGCGCCGCGCCCGGCTCGACGATTCCGCCACCTTGTGGGAAACGCTGTGCGAAGGCGGTGGCGACCAGCTCATCGTCAACGGCCGCCCCCGCCACGTGGTGTCCTACCTCAAGGACTTTCTGTTCGACGAGGGACAGGCCCGCAGTCCGGTCTCAAGCCTGTCGGGCGGTGAACGCAACCGGCTGATGCTGGCGAGGTATTTGTCCAAACCGAGCAACTTTCTGATCTTGGACGAACCGACCAACGACCTGGACATGGATACGCTCGATCTGCTGCAGGACGTTTTGTCTGACTATGACGGCACCGTCCTGATCATCAGCCACGACCGCGATTTTCTCGATCGTCTGGTGACCTCGACCATTGCCCTGGAGGGCGACGGCCGCGCCATCGAATACGCCGGCGGGTACGCCGATGTGGAACGCCAGCGCAAGGCGGTGGCGGAAACGAACAAGCCGCAAAAAAACAAGAACAAGGAAATACCGGCGGCTGTCAAAGGTGAAGCCACACCCGCAAGGACCAAGCTGTCCTACAAACAACAGCGCGCCCTGGAGCAGTTGCCTGACGTTATGGAAAATCTGCAAAACGAAATCTCGCAGATTCAGGAAACCTTGGCCAAACCCGGCCTGTTCGAATCCGATCCCGAGCGTTTCCGGTCTCTTGCGGCCCGCCTCGCGGATGCCGAGGCGGAACTGACGGCCAGCGAGGAACAATGGCTGGAGTTGGAAATGCTGCGCGAGCAAATCGAGAGCGCCAGGAACGGCGGTCGCGGTTAGAACGATACCGAATAGACCCGCACCGGCCGTTCGCGGCCGCGCACACTGGTTTCGCCCTTGTCCTCGAAAACAAACGCGCCGCGGGTCGCGTCCCTGGTGGCGGCACTGACAAGGATCTTGCAGCCGAAATCCTTGTTCAGCTGTTCCAACCGTGCGGCCAGGTTGACCTCGTCTCCCAGTACCGTGTAGCCCAACCGGTCCGCCGTGCCGATGGTGCCGGCCACCACTTCGCCCGTGTTGATACCGATGCGCGTGTCGAAAGCGACCCCGTACTTGAATATCCGGCCTTTCAGCCGTTCCTCGATTTCGATGGCCGCCTTGATGGCGTTGTCGGCGTGCTCCGGGTCCTCCACCGGCACGTTGAAGACGGCAAACAGGGCATCGCCGATGAAATTGAGGACGACACCGTGGTGCTTGCGGATGGGTTCGACGACGACACCGAGGTATTCGTTGAGCACTTCGATGGTTTCGGCCGGACTCAGCTTTTCGACGATGGACGTGAATCGTTCGATGTCCGTGAACATGATGGTCGCCGTCTGCACGTCCGCCGCCGTGCCGCGGTCGACCAGGACACGCTTCGCAACGTCTTCATTGACGAACTTGCCGAAGGTTTCGCGGATATGATCGCGCTCTCGCAGACCATCCACCATGTCGTTGAACTGGCTCGTCAACTGGCCGATTTCGTCATTGCTGGTGATGGGCGCCTTGGCCTGCAAATTGCCGGCGGCCACCTGGGCCACGGCCTTGACCAGGATGTCGATCGGCCGGCTGAAGCCGCGCGGCAGGAAGGCGACCGCGACGGCGAGGATCACCAGCGCGAAGATGATGTCTATGGCGACGGCCTGCTCGGTCGAGATGAGAAAGGTTTCCGATAGATCGCCGGTGTCCAGGAGGAAGTAGTCCTGCGCGATCGCGACAAGCGGGAGGGCGGAGGCCGCGACCAGGACGACGCCGATCTTCAGGCGGATGCTGCCGCCTTTGGCCGGTATCAGTATGCCCTGGGTTTCAAACAGCTGCCGCTTGACCAGGGTGGAAAAATCGGTCGTCAGGAAATAGATGAACACGGCGTTGACGGCGGCGAATTCGGCGGCGACCACGGCCACGAAATCCCACGGCCAGGCAATGTTTGACCAACTGTCCTCGAGGGCCGGCAGGACGATCAGATTGAGGATATAGACCAGAGATACCGTGATCGAAACCACCAGGGTGGTCAGCGCCGGAAGCCGGTTCAGATGGGCGCGTGACTTTGGTGTGTCATTTCCGTCCAGCAGGCGACGGACGGGCGGAAAGAGATATAGTCTGGCCAGCGGCACGAGGATGACCGCGAGCAACAAAGACGATGTCAAAAAGGCATAGGAGACGTACTCGGTCAGGCCGGAAACCAGGAGAACGATATTGTTGATGACCACGTCCAGGAAGACCGGAATCAGCATAATCAACGTGAACCGGGCCTTCAGCGTCACGTCGTGCTCCAATTCGGTCCTGGAAATTCAAGCATGGGTGGCAAACTTAAGGGTTCAGTGGCTGGACTCAAGGGGTAAAGGGTCTACAATCGCCTCAGGCCCAATCCGTTGGGATTCTCGGGACAATATTGAATGTTCATACGGGGGCACGTCTTCTGTCCGGCCATCTGGCCGGATAGGCGTGATACGAATTGCGAATTCCGGTACTGATAACGTCCGTCGTTCTGGTGACGGCCGGGTGTGCGCAACTCGAGCCTATTCTGGCCTTGCCGAAGGACCAGTCGTCGGACGCAGCGCCTGCCGCGGCCGTGCAGCCGGCCGCGCCCAAGGACGACAACTGGGTGCCGCCGCAGCCGTTCCCCGGGAAAACCAGCACCGTCGGGAAACGCAAAATTCCGCTGCCGGCGGAAAAGCCGCAACCGGCCGACGAAACGCCCGTGGAGACTGTGGCGGAGGAAGGACCCACCGGTTTGCCCAGCCGGGTGGCGACCCTTGCACCCGACGATATCGTGGGAATGAATCAGGCCCGAGTTGCCTCGACGCTGGGTCCGCCGTTCGCCCGCGCCGAAAAGCCGCCCGCGCGGGTCTGGCAATACCGGGGCGTGGACTGCATACTCAGTGTCCGGTTCTTTCTCGACTTGAATGACCAAAGCTTCCGAGCGCTTTCGGTCGATGCCGCAAAAACAGACGGAGAAAAGGATGCCCCAGAGCGCTGCATCGCTCAGGTCATGGCCGCACGACGCTGACGACGCCAATGCCGTGTCCAGCGAGTCCAAGCATGTCGTGGTGGTCGACGACGACGACCCGTTTCGCGAGTCCCTTCGCCTCAATCTCGAGGACGAAGGCTATCAGGTCACCGCGTTTGCGAACGGCGAGCATGCACTCGATTTCTTTTTCACCGGCGGTGATGCCGACGTGCTGCTGCTGGACTGGAAAATGCCCGGTATCGACGGCCTGGAAGTTCTGCGACGTATTCGTGCGTCCAGCATCGCCGTTCCGGTGATTTTCCTGACCGTGCTGAGCGATGAGTTTTACGAGGAAGCTGCCCTTGCCGGCGGCGCCGTGGACTTTATCGAGAAGTCGCGCAGCTTTCAGATCCTGCTGCGCCGCATCGGATTGATCGGCGACGTCAAGGGCGTCGCGGACGGCGTTGCCAATGTCGACGGCGCCGACGTTACGCGGATCGGCAAGCTGCAGCTGCGCCCGCATATCAAGCGGGCGCACTGGAACGGCATCGAAGTGGAACTGACCGCCCGGGAATATGACATCGTCGATCTGTTATCGACGCGGGCCGGACGGGACGTGACCTATCGCGATATCTATGACACGGTGCACGGCAAGGGTTTTGTCGCCGGTTACGGCACCGAAGGGTATCGCGCCAATGTCAGGACGTTCATTAAGCGCATCCGGCGCAAGTTCAAGGATATCGACGACGACTTTAGTGCAATCGAAAACTTCCCCGGTTTCGGATACCGTTGGCGCGCCGACGCCTGAACGGACCGGGCGTAGCGAGGTACGCAAGCGGCGGTTCCGGCCGTCGCTGGCCGTTCGGCTTGCGCTTCTGGTGGTCATTTTCGTATCCGTCCCCTTCGTCATCTACAATCAGTTCCGCGAAGCCGACGCCGAGAAACAATCGCTGCTGCAGGCCAGCGTCCGCGAACAGGGCCGCCTGATCGCCGAAGTGCTGCGCCCGGAACTGGAAAAGGCGGGGCTGCAGGCCTTGCCCGAGGTCGGCCCGCAGCTCAGCCGCTTCGCTGGCAAGGACACCATTGTCAAACTGCTGTTCCGCCCCAAGGAAGCCGGCGATTCCAACCGCTTCTATTTTGTCGCTTCGGCGCCCGCGGTGGCGGCCGCCGCCCTCCGGCGTGAGCGCCAGCGGCTGATGGATCTCGGCGTGCTGGATAAATTGGCCGCCAGTTGTGCCGGTCAAGGCCCGGTGCAGACCCGGCGGCTGAGCGACAACACCGACGAGGAAATCGTCACGTCGGTGACGCCCATTCATACCGGCGCCGGGTGCTGGACCTTGGTGACGGCCAGCAACACCGCCGCCTACCGGCGTTTGTCCATCGGTCAACCCTACTGGATGACTCCGGAAATCCGTTTTGCCGCCATCATCTATGTCGTCATGGCGCTGATCACGATTACGGTGTTCCTCGGTATCTGGCGCAGTTTGCGGCGCTTCGCCGACTTGGCCCGGGACATTCGCGTGCGCGGCCTCAAGGGCGGGCGGTTTTCGTCGGAGAACCGGCTGCGCGAGTTTGACGGCGTGGCGCAGGAACTCGACCACATGGTGGCGACGCTCGAGGAATCGTCGCGCACCATCCGACAGGCGGCCGAGGAAAACGCCCACGCCTTCAAGACGCCGATCGCCGTCATCAGCCAGTCGGTCGAGCCGTTGCGGCGTGTCGCGCCGGATGAAAATTCCCGTGCGGCGCGGGCCCTGTCGATGATCGAACATTCCGTCGAAAGGCTGGACGAACTGGTCGCCTGTTCTCGGCAGATGGACGAGGTGGTGGCCGACTTGATCGATCCGCCGCGGGTTGTGGTCGATTTGTCGGAGCTTCTGCAGCGGGTCATGGAAGGCTGCGCCGCCATGTTCGCCGGTCAGAACGTGCTGCTGCGGGTGGAGGTGGACGAGGACATCACCGTCCGTGCCGGCGAGGAACTGTTGGAGACGGTGATCGAGAACCTGGTGGAAAACGCCGTGCGCTACACCGCCGTGCGGGGCGCCGTCATGGTGCGGTTGAAGCGGCAAAAGACCGAAGCCGTGCTCACCGTCGAAGACAACGGCCCCGGTGTGCCGGCCGACGAACTGGAGCTGATCTTCGAGCGTTACTATTCCCGCCGCCGGACGGGCGAAAACCGCTCGGGCGACGAAGGCCGTCCGGCAACACCCGGCGACCGCCATTTCGGCATCGGGCTGTGGATCGTGCGGCGCAACATCCAGGCCGTGGGCGGCACGGTAATTGCCGAAAACCGGGAAGGTGGCGGCTTGCGGATTCGCGTGCGTTTGCCGTTGGCGGAACACGGTTAGGTCGACCTAGGCCTTTGTATTTAAAAGGCCTGTACCTTTTCTGCCGAAGTGTGGCCGAATAGTCACGCATTTCGCCCGCCCATGCTTTTTAGCCCCACCTAAATGGTGTATATGGGAAAGGAATTTCCTGCTTCGCGTCCGCGAGAGAGGGCAGGACGGTGTTGGCTGCTGTTTGGTCAACGAAAGCATACGCTCGAGGAGCTAGGGGACACGTAATGTCACCAAGAAACGGATTACTGGCGGCGCTGCTCATCATGGCCGCGCCGGCAGTCGCCCAGGCCCAGGATGCGATGGGGCAAAAGCAAGGGATCTACCTTGGTGCCGGCGGCGGTTTGAACTATCTGCAGGATTCTTCCGACCTGACCGGAACCGGTATCGACACGTCTGCGGATTTCGACCTTGGCTGGGTCGGTTTGGGAAGTGTCGGTTACGCCTTCGGCAACGGTTTCCGTGTCGAACTGGAAGGCGGTTACCGCGATAACGATATCGATGAAATCGGCGGCTCTTCTTCGTCCTCCGGCGACGCGACCGCGATCAGCGGTATGGCCAATGTGTTGTACGACATCAATACCGGCACGATCTTCACACCGTATCTCGGTGGCGGCGTCGGTGTCGCGCACATCGAAGCCAATAGTTATTCGCCGGTCGGCTCGACGAGCATCGACGACAACGATACCGTCTTCGCCTATCAGGGTATCGTCGGCGGTGCGTTCAATCTTGGGTCTCAGGCCCAGATTTTTGCGGACTACCGGTATTTCGCAACATCGGATCCCGAGTTTTCCACGGCTTCCAGTGTGAGTGTGGACGGCGAGTATGCCAGCCACAGCGTGTTGGTCGGTTTGCGGTTCTTCTTCGGTGGTCCGAAGCCGAAGCCGATGGCCGAGCCGGTCAAGAAGGCTGCACCTCCGCCGCCTCCACCTCCTCCGCCCCCGCCGCCTCCGCCGCCTCCGCCGCCGCCGGAGAAGAAGGCCGAGCCGGCACCGCCGCCGCCTCCGCCGG
>JANQFL010000040.1 GCA_028277845.1 Sneathiellales bacterium | reverse complement strand
GCCGACGAACGCAAGGTCAAGCAGATCCTCATCAATCTGCTGTCCAATGCGGTCAAATTCACGCCGGCCCGCGGGAACGTCGCCGTCCGAATCGATTTCGATGAAAGGGGCGAACTGGCGGTGACGGTCCGCGACACCGGCATCGGCATGGACACCGATGAAATTCCCCGCGCCCTTGAACCCTTCGCCCAGGTCGACGGATCTCTATCCCGGTCCCATGAGGGCACCGGACTGGGATTGCCACTGGCGAAAATGCTGTGCGAGTTGCACGGCGGCCGTCTGCATGTCGACAGTGTCAAAAACGAAGGCACGACGGTGTCCGTGCACTTTCCCAGGGACCGCATCCATTCCTGACCGCCGCCGTTTTCCGGTTGGTCCGTTGTCGTCTCTCGCGTTAGAGCAGTTCCTCTTTAGATGGAATCCATTCTGTTTCTCGAGCGGCCTGCCCATCCACCAGGAAGACGGGGCAGTGCGATGCCGGGCACCCGCCTTCGCGAAGCCCGCTTCGGCGGGCGAAGAGAGGTCGCGCAAGCCGTCTGACGCCGTGGGGGGCGGCCGCTCGGAAACCCCCATTGAGCTTTTGTGGGACGGGCGTCTTGGCGCCAATCCGGCGGCTGCCGTCTCGGCCATACCGCCAGGTATGGCCGTCACCGCCAGCCTTGGCCTTGGCACCAATGCGCTCCGTCAGAATGCTTCCATCTAAAGAGGAATTGCTCTAGGCGCCGTACGGTGACGCATGCGGCCTGCATCGCGTTGCCAACACCGGCACTGATTGTTAGTATACAAACAAGAAATAAGGGCCCGAATCGCCCTCTCCAAACAGGACACGCTGCGCAGGAGTCGTCAGATGGAAAACCCGACAAAGCTGGTCGTCCGCAACATCGGACTGATCCTTTCCGGCAAACTTGAAAATCCCATTCTGGACGGGGACTGTGTCGTTGCCGTGGACGGCAGGATCTCGGAAATCGGCCGCGAGCAGGACCTCGACACCGGCAACGCGGATACGGTGGTCGACGCCAACGGCGTCACCCTGTCACCGGGCCTGATCGACAGTCACGTGCATCCGGTGATCGGCGATTACACGCCGCGGCAACAACAGCTTCATTGGATCGATTCCTGCCTCCACGGCGGAGTCACCAGCATGATATCCGCCGGCGAAGTGCACATGCCGGGCCGCCCGAAAGACATCGTCGGCCTGAAGGCGCTGGCGATCGCATCGCAGCGCTGGTACGAAAACTTCCGTCCGTCGGGCGTCAAGGTCTTCGCCGGCGCACCGGTGATCGAGGAAGGCATGGAAGAGCATGACTTCAAGGAATTGGCCGAAGCCGGCGTTTCCTTGTTGGGCGAGGTCGGCCTGGGTTCCGTCAAGGCGGGCGACAAGGCCAAGCAGATGGTCGCCTGGGCCCGCAAATACGGCATTCAAAGCACGATCCACACCGGCGGCCCGTCCATCCCCGGTTCCGGACTGATCGACAAGGACGTGGTGCTGGAAGCCGACGCCGACATCATCGGCCACATCAACGGCGGCCACACGGCGCTGCCCGACGATCAGATCGTTTGCCTGTGCGAACAATGCCAGCGGGGCATCGAAGTGGTGCACAACGGCAACGAACGGTCCGCCCTGCTGGCCGTGCGTACCGCCTTCGAATTGAACCAGCCGGAACGGGTCATCCTCGGCACGGACGCCCCCGCCGGTTCCGGCGTGCAGCCGCTCGGCATCCTGCGCATGATCGCGATGCTGTCGAGCCTCGGCGACATTCCGGCGGAGACCGCGTTCTGCTTCGCCACCGGCAACACCGCCCGGATGCGCGATCTGGATTGCGGCATCATCGAGCCGGGCCGTTCGGCCGACATGATCTTGATCGACCGGGCCCAGCATGCGCCGGGCAAGGACATGCTGGACAGCATCCGCCAGGGCAACCTGCCGGGCGTCGGCATGACCATTATCGACGGTATCGTGCGGTCCGCCCGCAGCCGCAACACCCCGCCGGCGGAAACCCTGCCCAGTGTCGTCGGATAACGCGGCCGGTTAGCGCAGGCCGTCTTCGCCGACCGCCTCGTCGGTCGTCAGACCGCCGACCCGCGGCAACGGGCGGCCCGAATCGGTAACGGAAATCGCCACCATGATTTCGTTGGCCCGCGGCGCGTCGTTGATGCGCACCTCCATGCCGTCGAAGTGGGAACGCACATAGGCGGCATCCTTGTGGCCGAGCGGTACGTCGAGGGGCTGACCGGGCGATCCCATTTTTTTGGACGACGGCACGAGTGCGGCGCCTTTCTCCACCTCGGCCCGCAACGGCTTGCCGAGACGGGGATGCAGAATGGCGGCGGCGTGTTCCAGTTCGCCGTTTTCACCGACCATGGCGGCCTTGCCATAACTTTCCGCCTCCGACGGGGATATTCCCAGGGCGTCGACGCAGTTCTTGCCGAGCACGCCACCCAGTTCCTCGCCGATCGCCATCAGGTCCTCGAGGTCTTCCCGGTACTGCCCGGCGAACGGATTCTCTATGACGGCGACGGATGCCGCTTTGCGCGTCGGCGGTGAAATGTCCCGGCCGATTTCCTTGTGGGTTTCCTCGACCACCGTCACGATCTTGCGGATTTTCGCCAATGCCATGTCTGTCCGTTCCTCTGTCGTTTGTTTTTGTCGGCTTGGCCGTCAGCCGATCGCTAATTCGCCCGTTCGTCGATCATGCGCCACAAGTGGGTGTTAACCTCGTTGCTTGTAAGCCGAGCCTTGCGGCCGGTGGGCGGCAGCTCTTCGGCGCGGAAGAACTCGGGCAGTTCGTCGTCGTCTTCCGTGAAGCCGGCCCGGCGATTGAATTCAGCTTCAAGTTTGAGGGTTTCCAATCCGATGTTCTGAATGAAATCGGCATCGACATCCGTGGCCAGCGCATCGTTGATGGCGCCGGCGATCAGGTCGAGGCTGTCGTCGGTGACCGACCGGCCAAACACACAGAGACCAAAGGAATCCGCGACCGCGCTGTTGACCTGCATTTTCAGGCTCTCGGCGGTCAGTTCCTCGACGGTCTTGTCCTTGCACTTGTAGGACGGGGCGTTGCCTGTGGTGTGGTCGGCCCCCTGCGCCGTCGTCATCATGGAGATGCCGGTCACTTCGATGATCCGCGGGTCGTAGGCGCTGATCGCCTGTTTCTTGATCACCGGCACCCGGGCGACACCGTAGTGTTCGCCGACACGCGCCGTGCCCTGGGCCAGAATGCGGCCGCGTTCGTTGCCCTGGCGAATGTCTTCGAGGCATTCGTCCATGAACGCCGTGTCGCCGAAGGCGCCTTGGCCGGCATCCATCAGCACGGCGATGGTGGCGCCCAATTCGATGCTGTCGACTCCCAGGTCGTTGGCCACTTCGTTGAGCCGCGCCACATCGTCGGGTTCGCTGAGACCGCAATTGGTACCCAGCAGCACGATGGTCTCGTATTCAAGCGGCGACACCAGTTCGCGGCCGGTATCGTCGACATAGACGTTGCTGCATTTGATCTGACAGCCGGGCATGCAGGCATGGGCGATTTCGCCGCCGCGCGACTGGTTGAGCTCGCGAATGTAATCGCCGCCCATCTTCAGCGGCCCGTCGTTGGGGTTGATCAACTGGCCGGAGGAGAAATTGCGCACCGGCATGGCGCCGAGGATGTTGGTCAGGTCGCCGACCATGGCCGTGCCGGTCGTCTCGAAGGCCTTGATCGCCGGAGAGTCGCCGAGGCGCTTGCCATAGTCCTTGATGGCGGTCATCACCTTCTTGCGGTCGTGCACCGTCGGCATCTTGTGCTTGTCGATGACGATCGCCTTGACCTTCTTGACGCCCATGACGGCGCCGACGCCGCCGCGGGCGGAGAGGCGCGACGGCCGGTTGTCGGTGTCGGAAAATGCGATGCCCGCCATCAATCCCAGATATTCGCCGACGGGACCGCAAAGACAGAGCGAGATCTTGTCGCCGTATTTCTCGTGCAGTTTGGCGGCACAGTCGAAATTGCCCAGCCCCATATAGGGCGTCGCGTCTTCGAACGTAATCGGTCCGTCCTTGGGAATGCGGATCACCACCCAATCGTCGGCGGCGCCCTGCAATGTGAAACCGGCGATTTCGAGCTGTCCCATGGCGAAACCGAATGTGCCGCCGCTGTTGGCTTCCTTGACGCCACCGGTCAGCGGGCTTCTGCAGCCGACGCTCAGCCGGTTGGCGTTGGAAAAGTTGGTGCCGGCAAACGGACCGGCCGAAAAGATGAGCGGGTTTTCCGGCGATAACGGATCGACATCATGGGCGCCGCTTTCAAGCAGCATCTTGGCAATAAGGTATCGGCCTGCTTCCGCTATTTCCCGGCCTTCCAGTGTGCGTTCCGTTACGCGCTTGCCGGTGAGATCGATATCGAGATATTTGCGCATAGCCTCCACCTCCCGTTGGAATTGCGGTCAGGAGCCACAATCGAATGCCCGGTTTTTGTTTCTTGTGCGGACATTTCATTTGTATACAAATGAATATGGCACTGTCAATGGACGCCCTTGGCAGAACGGCCAAGAACGATCCTTCCCCTATCCTCTCGGAATTGCAAGGGCCGGAATCGGGATCACGCCTTCGGCCGCTCAATCAAGTATGCGCTCATACTCACATCGATATCTGCCGATAATCTTCAACGCGGAAACAAACCCGGCATCCTCAATTCCGATGCACTTTCGAGCAGCTCCGTTCTCAAATTCCGGGTAGACCGGAATCTAACGACCGACGGCGTATCCTTGCATGCCCCTCGGTGATGCGCCGGCGCGGAGCACGCCGTTGTCGACGCTGGCTCCGGTCATACGGCCGACGCTCCAAGGACCGTCCAGCACGATGTCGTGCCCTCGGTTTTTCAGGTCGGCAACGACACCTTCCGTAAACCGGTCTTCCATCACGACACGCCCCGGCTGGGCTTGCCTGGGATAAAACGAGCCTGGGAAGTGCGCGGAATGGAACATGGGGCTGTCGGCGGCTTCCTGCTGGTTCATACCGTGATGAACGTGCCGCAGAAATTGCACGACCGTCCACTGGTCTTGCTGATCGCCGCCGGGGGTGCCCCAGGCCATGTAGGGTTTGCCGTCGCGATGGGCGAGCGATGGACTCAATGTGGTTCGCGGGCGCTTGCCCGGCGCCAGGCTGGCCGGCAAGCCCTCCTCGAGCCAGAACATCTGTGCCCGCGTGGTGACGCTGAAACCCAACTCCGGAACGGTCGGTGAACTTTGCAGCCAGCCGCCGCTCGGCGTCGCGGACACCATGTTGCCCCAGCGGTCGATGACATCGACGTGGCATGTATCCCCGGTCGCAACCTGGCGCACCTTTTCATCGTATTGCGCCATCGTCGGTTCGCCGACACCGCCGACAACACCGGACATGTCGGACGCCACGAATGCCGACGTATCGACGATACGCGTATCAAACCCCTCGATGGTACCGGGCGCGAGTTCAAGGGACGAGTGAGCACCGATGAGGTCACGTCGTTCCGCGTTATAAGCTTCGCTCAATAGCAGTTCGATCGGCACATCGACGAAATCAGGATCACCGTAGTACGCCTCCCGGTCGGCAAACGCCAACTTCGCCGCCTCGACGACGAGATGCACGAATTCGGCACCGACGGGATCCATGGCGGTAATGTCGAATTGCTTGAGCAGCGCCAGTTGCTGCAGGAACACCGGCCCCTGGCTCCAAGGCCCTCCCTTGAAGACTTCGAAATCGCCGTACGGCAAACTGATCGGCCGTTCATACTGCGGCATCCAGGCCGCCATGTCGTCCATGGACAGGATGCCGGCATTGTACCGGCCGCTGCAATCGCGCAACGGCGTTTGCATGAAGTCGACGATCGCCTCGGCGACGAAGCCGCGATAGAACAGGTCGACGGCCGCATCGATCTGTTTCTCCCTGCTGCCGGCCGGATTCGATCCCGACACGATGCGATCCCAGGTCTCCGCGATTGCCGGATTGCGGAACAGGCTGCCGGGTCGAGGCGGCTTGCCGTCCGGCAAATACACGGCGGCGGACGACGGCCAATCCGTTTCAAACATCTCGGCCACGTCGGCAATGTCGTGGGCGATGCGCGGCACCAACGGATATCCGTCACTGGCGTAGTACGCCGCGGGTGCCAGCACGTCGGCAACCGACATTGTCCCGTAATCGCGCAGCAGGGTCATCCAGGCGGCGAAGGCTCCGGGCACCACGGCGGCCAGAAACCCGGTCCCTGGCACCAGGTCCAGCCCCTGCGCCTTATAGTAGCCGATGGTTGCCTTTTGCGGCGCAACGCCCTGGCCGCATAAGATGCGCGGTTCGCTGTCCGACGCGGCGTGGAACAGGATCGGCACGTCGCCGCCTGGTCCGTTCAGATGCGGTTCGACCACTTGCAACACAAATCCCGCCGCAACCGCGGCGTCGAAGGCATTGCCGCCACGTTCCAACATGCTCATGCCGACGGACGACGCAAGCCAGTGGGTCGACGCAACGACACCGAAGGTACCCGTAATTTCCGGACGTGTGGTGAAGTCGTTCATGGCACTTAAACGCTCTCCAGCACGTTCGTGCGTTGCCGCATGGTCGACAATAGCTGGGGCGACCAGCGCTCGAGCACCGCTTCAATGTGGCGCGTCACGGCATCCGCCGCCTTGTCGGCATTGCCGCTGTCGAGCGCCTCGATGATGTCGCTGTGCGCCTTCATCGGAGACAAACCTTTTTTCTTCGGATTGTTGGCAAACGTGTACCGATGCATATGCAGTGCGCAGCGGCTCAACACCGGTTCGAGGGTCGGCATTCCGGACGCATCGAACAAAGTCAGATGAAACATCCGGTCCAGTTCGCTCAGTGCATAGGAATCGCCTTCCTTATTGGCCTCTTCCATACGCTCGAGAATATCCAGCAGTTTCCCGCGCTCGACGGGGCCATGGGTTTCCACGGCTTTGCGGATAGCGATGGATTCAAGCCGGATGCGAATAGCCGCCATTTCAGCCGCCTCTTCGATCGTCGTTTCGGATACGAACGTTCCACGATAGCCACGGCGCTGGACCAAGCCGTCTTCCTGCAGTCGCAACAGCGCCTCGCGCACCGTTCCCTGCGAACAGCCCATGCGGGCCGCGATCGCTTGTTCGCCGATGGATTCGCCCGGCTTGAGATCGCGTAAAATGATCGCCGTTTTCAGGAGATGATAGACCGCGTTGCCCTTGCGGATCTTCAGGCCATAGCCTTTGTCCCCCTGCAGATATTTCTCCAGCGCCGGCATCTGTCTGGACTCGCCTCCTCATGGTTCCTGACCGCCATCGAACTGTGCGGTCTTCTTTCTTCCGGCCCCTACTAGCTCATTCACACCGTGAGGTGAAGGCGTTCAAGCCATCGCCGGATATCCCTCCGGCGTTCACAAGTATCGCTTCCGGACTCTCTACGGTTGACAGCGTGCAGGAACGGCGCAAGTATCAATATCGATAATGATAACCGTCCGAACCACTTGTCAATCCAAGAGTGCGAATCGGCACAATTTACCGCTCGATCATGAAGCGGACCGGAGTCGTTTGACTTTCACGCCACCGATTCCGGCCAATAACTGCGGAGGACAAATACGATGGCTGCCCTGATGTGCTTACGTTTCGAATCGTCTGACATTTAACGTCGGGGCATACGGCACGTGTCCGAACTCCTGTCCGTCGAAGACTTGCACGTTGAATTCAAGACGCCCGAGGGGCTGGTACGCGCGGTCGACGGCATAAGCTACAGCGTATCGCCCGGTGAGGTGGTCGCGGTGGTCGGCGAGTCCGGTAGCGGCAAATCCGTCAGTGCACGCGCGGTTCTTGGATTGGTGCCGCGCCCACCCGGCAATATCCCAAAGGGACGTATCCTGTTTGACGGTCAGGATCTGCTGACGCTCGACGACGATAGCTTGCGGAAAGTCCGGGGACGGCGGATCGCAATGATCTTCCAGGAACCCATGACCTCCCTGAACCCGGTGATCACCATCGGCCGGCAAATGACCGAGGCAATGGTGGCCAATCTCGGCTACGGCAAACGGCAGGCGCGCGAGAAAGCCATCGAACTTTTGCGGATGGTCGGCATATCGGAACCGGCGCGGCGCATGAAGCAGTATCCGCACCTTTTGTCGGGCGGCATGCGCCAGCGGGTGATGATCGCCATGGCGCTCAGCTGCGAACCCGAGCTGATTATCGCCGATGAACCGACCACGGCCCTGGACGTCACCATTCAGGCGCAAATCCTGACACTGATGGAGGATTTGTGCCAGCGGCTGGGCGTGGCCCTGGTCATCATTACCCATAACCTGGGGGTCGTGGCCCGTTACGCCCATCGGGTCAATGTCATGTATGCCGGGCGGATCGTGGAGAAAGGCGAAGCGGGCGACATCTATCAGCAGCCGCGCCATCCCTACACGGCCGGGCTGTTGGAGTCGGTGCCCCGCATGGATCGGTCGCGTGAAGATCCGATCCTGCCCATTCCGGGCAACCCTCCGGATCTCATCCAAATGCCGGAAGGCTGCGCATTTCGGCCGCGCTGCAAATATGCGACCGACCAATGCGCGATAGCCGCACCGGAAATGCAGGTCCTGCACCGTGGACATGAATCCGCCTGCTGGAATACGGACGCCCTCTCCCGCGGGGTGGCGGCATGAGCAGCGGTCCCCTTCTTCAGGTTGATAATCTGCAGATGCATTTTCCCGTGACAGCGGGCATGGTTTTCCGCCGCCAGGTCGGTGCGGTCCGTGCCGTGGACGGCGTCGACTTCCACATCGAGAAGGGCGAAACCTTCGGACTGGTCGGCGAATCCGGTTGCGGCAAGACGACGATCGGCCGCTGTATCCTGAAACTCGAAGAACCCACGGGCGGGTCCATCCGTTTTGATGGAGACGAAGTCGCCCATCTGCCGTCTACCGAAGTCAAGGCATACCGCCGCCGGGTACAGGCGGTGTTTCAGGACCCTTACAGCTCCCTGAACCCCCGCATGACCGTGGAGGAAATCGTCGGTGAGCCGTTCCTGGTGCACAAAGCTTGCGCACGGGATGAAATACCCGGCCGGGTACGTGACTTGCTTTCGCTTTGCGGCCTGCCGGGCCGGGTGCAGGACCGCTATCCCCATGAAATGAGCGGTGGCCAGCGGCAACGCGTCGGCATCGCTCGGGCCTTGGCGCTCAGGCCGGACTTTCTGGTGTGCGACGAGGCGGTGTCCGCACTGGATGTTTCCATCCAGGCGCAGATCATTCGCCTGCTCGAGGACCTGCGCGAGGAATTGGGACTGACCTATCTGTTCATTGCCCACGATCTCAGCGTCGTGCGCCACATTTGCCATCGCGTCGCCGTCATGTATCTCGGCAAGATCGTCGAGATCGGCGAAAGCGAAAGCCTGTTCGCCGATCCGAAGCACCCCTACACCCAGGCCTTGCTGGAAGCCGTGCCGGTCCCCGATCCCGCCGTCGAAAAGGACCGTCAGTTCGAACCCATCAAGGGCGAGGTGCCGAGCCCCATGAACCCGCCCGGCGGCTGCGCGTTCCACCCACGCTGTCCGAAGGCGATGCCCAGCTGTAGCGACCTCACCCCGGCGATGGAGACGGTCGGCCCCGACCGCCGGGCCGCCTGTCCCCACACCGGACCAACACAGGCGGCCGCGTAGAGTTTGGCCGACCCGGAGAAACCCAACCGTTCAATCAACGATAAGGAAGAAGGAGAGCGTTATGAAAGATGACACCAGAAAACTCTTCGGGCCCGATGAAGCCCGCATCCAATCGGACCTGAAGGACGCTTACGACTTCGACCCCAAGGATCCGATGTTCGGCCTGAGCGCCGACGAGATGAGCGGCCCAAGCCTGAGCCGCCGGTCCGTTCTGCGCCTCATGGCCGCCGCCGGAACGCTCACGGCTTACCATCTCATTCCCGGCACCGGCGGCATTCGTGAGGCCCACGCGGCAGGCGGCACGCTGAACTGCGGCTGGGCCGGCGTCGGCGAACTGACGACTCTGGACCCGCACCAGATCAACCAGGTGCTGCTGTTCCAGATATCGTCGAACATCATGAGTGGTCTGACCCACATCGACGCCGATTTGGTGGCGCGCGGCGATTTGGCCGAAAGTTGGACCATTTCCGACGAAGGCAAGGTCTATACGTTCAAGCTGCGCCAAGGCGTGACATTCCACAACGGCGACAGGTTCACAGCCGACGATGTGATCTACACCTACAACCGCGCCATCAACCCGGACAAATCGATCCACGGACGCGTCGTCGCCAACGTCGCGTCGGTCGACAAGCTCAATGATCACGAAGTACGGTTTACACTGAAGGCGCCGCAGGCCTCGTTCCTGGTCAAGTCGCTCGAGCGTTCCAGCGGCCGTGCCATGGCCATCGTCAGCCGTGGCGCCATCGAAGCCATGGGTGATTCTCAGTATGGCCTGACCCCGGTCGGCACAGGACCGTTCAAGGTATTGCCCCGCGAGCTTGGCCAGGGCGTCGTTCTGGAGAAATTCGCCGACTATTACGACCCCGACCGCCCCAAGCTCGACCGTGTTGTGATCAAGCCGATTATCGACGCCGAGCCCTTGGCGGCCGCCATGGAAGCGGGCGACATTCATCTGATCGGCGGCAATCCGGTGGCGCCGGAACTGGTCGACCGGTTCCTGGCCAATCCCAACCTGGTGGTGGACGAAGTTGCGGCACCGGGTTTCCAGTCGGTGTGGATGAACCCGCACCGCGAACCGTTCATGGTCAAGGATTTCAACAAGCCGGTTTCGGAACTGAAAAAAGAGAAAGGTTTCAAGGTTCGCCTGGCGATCGCCAAGGCACTGGACCGCAACCGCTATCTCAAGCAGGCCCAGTTCGGACGCGGGCGGCCCGCCTATGGCACCATCAATCCGGCCATGGGCTTCTTCTTCGACGATAAACTGGCCGACAGCAGCGAACAGCGCTTCAATGTCCAGGAAGCCCGCCAGTTGCTGGCCGATGCCGGTTATCCGAACGGGGACGGATTCCCGGAAGTGAAAATCCTGACCACGCCGTCGCAACGGCGCGAGGTCCAGGTCATCACCAACATCCTCAAGCGCAATCTGAACATCAAGATCAGCATCGACACCAAGGACTTCCCGGTTCTGATCGACGATTTCAACTCCATGCGCTGGGATATGTGCCGCCTGGGCAGCGGCGGTGACTTCGATCCCGATGACGGCCTGGTCGACTGGATGCAGACCACGTCCAAGTTCAATGGCCGCACGCGCGACAAGTCCAAGATGGCATTCGGTTTCTTTTCCGAGAAAAACGTCGACAAGCTGACCAACGATCAGCGTGTCGCACCGAGCCTGGACGAGCGCAAGAGGCTGGTACAGGAGGCCAACAAGCTGACGTCCGATAAAGTGGCGTCGGCCTTCCTGTTCCACCCGGCCGATATCCAGGTGCGTAGCAAGAAAGTGAACTTCCCGGCTGTCAGCCGTATTCCGGGTCTCGTCGACCTGGATCGGGTGACTCTATCCTCCTAGTGACGTCGGGAACATCGGGGCGGGCGTCGAATTTCCGCCCGCCCCTCACTTTTATCGGTGCTGCCAACCCATGCTGCGGTTCCTCATACATCGTTCGATCGGCGCCCTGGTGGTCATGTGGGCCGTCGCCACGCTGGTCTTCTTCATGCTGCGAATCGTGCCCGGCGATCCCATCGCCGCCATGCTCTTCGATTCGTCGCCGGAGATGGCCGAACAGCTCAAGGCCAAGTTCGGCCTCGATCAACCCGTTTACGTTCAGTACGTCAAGTGGTTCTGGGCGGTCTTGCAGGGTGATTTCGGCACATCGATTTACGGCAGCCGGCTCGAAGTCAGCCGCCTGATCGTCGAGGCACTGCCGCGTACGATTTCGCTCGCTCTGCTGTCGTTTGTCGTCGCCATCGTCATCGCCATCCCGGCCGGGTTGATCGCGGCGACGCGCAAGAACAGCAAGCTCGACCATTCGGTGACCGTGTTCGCCTTTCTCGGGCTCAGCATGCCGGACTTCTGGCTGGCGATCATTCTCATCATCGTCTTCGCCGCGAACCTGCACTGGCTGCCGGCCATCGGCTACGCGCCGTTGTCGGAAGGTTTCTGGCCCTGGCTGCAGCACCTGATCCTGCCCGCCATCGCCGCCGGCACCGCCTTTTCGGCCATCGTCGCCCGGATGATCCGCTCCTCGATGCTTGAGGTCCTGAAGGCCGACTACATGCAGGTCGCGCGCTCCAAGGGCCTCAAGGAACCGTTTCTCATTCTGTTTCATGCCTTTCCCAATGCGCTGATTCCTGTCGTGACGGTCATGGGCATCGCCTTCGCCCTGCTGATGACGGCCTCCGTGGTGGTCGAGAACGTGTTCGTCATCAAGGGGCTGGGACGCCTGCTGATCCAGGGCATTCTCAACCGGGACTACGCCGTGGTGCAGGGCACCATACTGGTGGTCTCGGCCATCTTCGTGTTCGTCAATCTGCTGGTCGATATGCTCTACACCATCATCGATCCGCGCATCCGCTATTGAACGGGACAGGCCGCACATGACCGAAGTTTCCGCCAGTCCCGTCGATGTCGTCAGCCAGCAGGATGTCCCGCCGCGCCGGATGAGCGCCAAGAAACGGTTCCTCAACGCCCTATGGCAGGACAAGAAGGCCATGGTCGGCGTCGTCGTGCTGACCGTCTTTGTTTTGGCGGCCATTTTCGCGCCCCTGATCACGCCCTACGACCCCAACGACATGGAATACGATTTCATGGCGGCGCCCAGCCTGGCGCATCCACTGGGCACGGATGATCTCGGGCGGGACCTCCTCTCCCGCATCATTCAGGGCGCACAGATATCCATCTTCGTCGGCGTTTCGACGGTCGTGCTGTCGTTGATCGCCGGGCTGACGCTGGGCATTCTCGCCGGATATTTCGGCGGCTGGCTCGACAACGTGATCATGCGTTACATCGACCTGCAGTGGGCGTTTCCCAACATCCTGATCGCCGTCTACCTGGTGGCCGTGTTCGGCACCGGCCTCGCCAATATCATTGCCGCCTTGGCGCTGGCCTATATCGACGATTTCGCCCGGGTCGCCCGCGGCATGGTGCTGTCGATCAAGGAGGAGCAATACGTCGCCGCCGCCCGCACGGTCGGGGTGTCCGATTTCCGCATCATGTGGCGTCATATCCTGCCGAACGCCGCCGCGCCGATCATCGTCCAGGCGACGGTCAGCGTCTCCTACGCCATACTCGGCGAGGCCACGCTGTCGTTCCTCGGTCTCGGCGTGGAAGCCGATACGCCGACCTGGGGATTGATGTTGTCGGAAGGCCGCAGCTTCATCTCCCGCGCCTGGTGGATCGGCGTTTTCCCGGGCTTGGCCATCATGCTGGTCGTCCTTAGTATCAATTTCGTCGGCGACGCGCTCAGGGATTTCCTCGACGTGCGCGAAACCCAGGACAAGGCATGAGCATGGATGCGCTGGAGTGGGCCGGAGTCGCGGAGCTCTCCGGGGCCCTCGAACAGGGTACGCTGACGTCCGTCGACCTGGCGCAGGCGCTGCTGGACCGGATCGGCCGTCACGACGACCGGACCAACGCCGTGCTGACCCGCAACCCGGACGCCCTGGACATCGCCGCCGAACGCGACCGCGAGCGGGCCGCCGGTCACATCCGCGGGCCGCTGCACGGTATCCCGGTCATGGTGAAGGACAATCTCGATACCGGCGACCGCATGGCGACGACCGCCGGGTCGCTGGCCCTGGACGGCACCCATGCCGCGGCCGATTCGGCCGTCGTCGCCAAGTTGCGCGCCGCCGGCGCCGTGCTGCTGGGCAAGACCAATTTGAGCGAATGGGCCAACTTCCGTTCCGTGCGCTCGTCGAGCGGCTGGAGCAGCCTGGGCGGCCAGACCCGCAACCCCTTCGCCCTCGACCGCACGCCGGGCGGGTCCAGTTCCGGATCGGGCGTCGCCGTGTCGGCGGGCTATTGCCCGCTCGCCGTCGGCACCGAGACGTCGGGCTCCATCGTCAATCCCGCCGCCATGAACGCGGCCGTCGGGTTGAAACCGACGGTCGGATTGGTCAGCCGCAGCGGCATCGTGCCCATATCCAGCAGCCAGGATACGGCCGGGCCCATGGCCCGCACGGTCGCCGATGCGGCTGTCCTGTTGTCGGCGATCGCCGGCACCGACCCGGCGGATCCGGCCACCCGCGACGCCGACACGCACCGTCCGGCCGATTACCGCCCCTGCGCCGATCCGGACGGTTTGAGGGGCAAGCGCATCGGCTTCGCCGTCAATTACTGCGGCTTCGACGAGCGCGTCGACGGGATCCTGTCGGACGCGCTGGCCGCCATCCGCGACGCCGGCGCCGAGATCGTCAAGATCGAGCTGGTGCGGGTGGAGGATATCCGGCCGCACGAATACACCGTGCTGCTGCACGAGTTCAAAGCCGGCATGGATGCCTATCTGGCCGCGCGCGGCGGCGATACGCCGGTCCGCTCGCTGCGGGATCTGATCGCCTTCAACCGGCGCCACGCCGACCGGGTCATGCCCTACTTTCCCCAGGACATTCTCGAGAAGGCCGCCGAGATGCCGGGGCTCGACGACGCGGCCTATCGCGAGGCGCGCGCCACCAGCCTGCGGCTGGCCGGCGAGGACGGCCTCGACACGGTCATCGCCGAACACCGGCTGGACGCGGTCATGGCGGCGACGGGCGGCCTGCCCTGGCCGATCGACTGGGTCAACGGCGACAACCGGCGCGGCACCAGCGCCGCGCCTGCGGCCGTGGCGGGCTATCCCAACATCTCCGTGCCCGCCGGGTTCCTGTACGGGCTGCCGGTCAACGTGTCGTTCATGGGCCGGGCGTTCGGCGAGCCGGACCTGTTCGCCATCGCCGCCGGCTTCGAACACGTCACCCAGGCGCGGAAAAACCCGCGCTTCATGCCCACGGCGGACTTCAACGCCGACGCCCGGCCCTGCCTGCCCGCCGGTTTCAGCCCGCGCCGGGACGCTCCGGCGCCCTGGTAGGACAGCCTTCTAACGCAGAAGATCGCGGAGATTGGCCGCCGGATCGGCCAGCATATGCGGATCGACGGCCTTGTCCGCGGCCATCAGGCGCTTGGCGATCTTGATATCCATGGCGTTGTTGGCGGCGACGACGGCCGTCAGGCGCGCACCGTCGAGATAAAACAGGGAGAACCGGTCCGGCCCGTCGCCGGGCCGCCGCACCGGCGATCCCCACGCCTCGGGCAGGCCGAGGATCTGCATATTGACGTCGTACTGGTCGGACCAGAACCACGGCACACCCTCCTCGCCGGGATCGATCCCCAGGAGATGCTTGGCGACGGCGACACCCTGATCCTGGGCATTGCCCCAGGATTCGAGCCGCACACGCCGGCCCAGCACCGGGCTGTCCCGGTTCGCCACGTCGCCGACGGCATGGATGTCGGGGTCCGACGTGCGCCCGTCCCCGTCCACCAGGATGCCGTTGTCGACCGCCAACCCGGCGGCCGCGGCCAGGGCCGTATCGGGCACCAAGCCGATTCCGGCCATCACCAGATCAACCGGCTGCGTCGCCCCGTCCACGGTCACGGTGCCGGCATCGATACGTTCGACCGCCGCATTCAGGTGCACCGTCACGCCATGGCGGGTGTGCAGATCGAACAGATAATCGGAAACCTCCGGCGGCACCGCACGGCCGCACAGCCGCTCCGCCGCTTCGTAGACCGTGACGGCGGCGCCCAACTTGGTCGCCGCGGCCGCGACCTCCAGCCCGATCCAGCCGCCGCCCACGATGGCGACGTTCTTGGCCCGCACCAGCCGCTCGTGCAGGACCACCGCGTCGTCGCGGCTGCGCAGATAAAGCGCGTGCTGGGCCGCGCCGGGTACCGGCAGCGGCCGCGCCGTGCCGCCGGTGGCGATGACCAGTTTGTCATAGCCAACCGTTTGTCCGTCGTCCGTCGTCACGGCGCGGACCGCGCGGTCGATGGCCTCGGCCCGGGTCCCCGGCAGGAACGACAGTTCGAGCGCGGCGAAATCGGATTCGGAAAACAGCGCCGTGGTGCCCGGGTCCGCCTCGCCCAGCAACACCGCTTTCGACAGAGGCGGCCGCTCGTAGGGCGCATGGGCTTCGGCGCCGATCAAGGTGATGCGGCCATCGAACCCCTGGGCACGCAGGGTTTTGGCGACCCACCCCCCGGCCTGCCCCGCGCCGATGATGACGACGTCGTCCATCGCCGTGCCCGTCAATCCGTCTTGCGGACCTGGCGCCTGGTCTCCGGATCGATACCCCCGGCGATGGCCCATTCGGCGAAATTGTCATTGCCGCGTTCCCATTCCTTGGGTTGCCAGGCGGCGGTGCAGTAGTCCTCGTTGGTGTAGTACTCGGCCAGCGCGCCGCAGGGATTGTGCACGTACCAGAAATAGGCCGACGAAATGGGATGGCGGCCCGGGCCGATCTGGGTCCGCCAGCCGCGGGCGTTCATGTGGATGCCGCCGCCGAACACTTCCTCCAGGTCGCGCACCGTGAAGGCGACGTGATTGAGGCCGCGCTTGCGGTCGGGCGTCTGCAGCAGGAACAGGTCGTGGTGGCCGCCTTCCTCCCGGCAGCGCAGGAAATACCCGACACCGGGATAACAGTCGGACACATGGAACCCGAGGTGTCCGGTATAGAATGCCACGGCCTCGGCCACGTCGGCGACGAAGAACACCACATGGCCCACCTTGACCGGCTCGGCGCGGTCGTAGACCGGCGCTCGCCGGTCGACCCGGGGCGTCTGGTCGACCGTGTTCACCGGCGCGCCTGTGATCGACACGGACCGGCGCCGGCTGACCCGGAACGACAGGGTGATGCCGTTGGGATCCTCGCAGCTAAACCCGTCATCCGTATCCTGGACAGCCGTGGTGTCGTGCAGCGCGGCGCGCAAAGCGCCCAGGGCCGCCTGGTCGGAAACGCCCCATGTGACCCGGCGCAGGGTCGGGCCGTCCTCGACCGCCGGCGGCAGGTCGGACGCGGCGCCGTCGACGGCCCAGACTTCGGTGCCGTCCAGGGTTTCGCAACCGACCCGGTCGGCGGCGCGGGACACCTCGGTCAGACCCCAATCGGCCAGAAAGCGGGTGCAGGCGTCCATGTCCTCCACGCCGTAGGTGATGCCGTCGATCCCTGTGATGGTCATGCGTTTCGCTCCCGTCTTAGCCGGCCCATGGAATGGGGGCATCGTTCAGGCCCCAATAGAGGCTTTTCTGATTCATGTACTCGCGGATGGCCATGCGGCCCTTGTCGCGGCCGATACCGCTGGCCTTGCGGGCGGTGAACGGCGTCGTGATGGAGAACTGTTTGTAGGTATTGATCCACACCGTGCCGGTATCCAGGCGCCGCGCCACGCGCCAGGCCCGTTTGTAGTCCTGCGTCCAAAGGCCCGCGGCCAATCCGAAGACCGAATCGTTCGCCTGCGCCAGCAGGTCCTCTTCGTCGTCGAACCGCAACACCGCGAGAACCGGTCCGAAGATTTCTTCCTGGCACATGCGGGCGTCGTTGGCCAAACCGCCGATGATGGTGGGCCGGTAGTAGGGGCCGGCCTCGAATACGCCGCCCTCGGGCCGAGCGCCGCCGGCCAGCACCTGTCCACCTTCGTCGACGCCCATGCGCACATAGCCTTCGACGACACCCTGGTGTGCGTGGGAAATCAACGGACCCATCTGGGTGACCTCGTCACGCGGATCGCCGATACGCAGGGACTCCGTCTTGGACACCAGGCGTTCGATGAAGGCGTCGGCGATGTCCGACTGCACGAACAGGCGCGATCCGGCGATGCAGCTTTCACCGGACGAGGAAAAGATGCCGAACAGCACGCCATTGACGGCGTGGTCCAGGTCGGTGTCGTCGAAGACCACGGTGGGCGACTTGCCGCCCAGTTCCAGGGTTACCGGCATCATCTTCTCGGCAGCGATGGCGGCGATGGATTTGCCCGTCGCGGTGCCGCCGGTGAACGACACCTTGCGCACCTTGGGATGGCGCACCAGCGCGTCGCCCACTACCGATCCCTTGCCCGGCAAAACGCTGACGATCCCCGAAGGCACGCCGGCCTGTTCGCAAATCCGGCCCAGTTCCAGGGCCAGCAACGGCGTCACTTCGGCGGGCTTGACGATGACGGCGTTGCCGGCGGCCAGGGCCGGCGCCAGTTTCTGCGCTTCGCTGGCAATGGGCGAATTCCACGGTGTGATGGCGGCGACGACGCCCATGGGCTCCCACGTGCTCATGGTCACGTAATCGCCGCGCGGCGGCGTGATCTCCTCCTCCATGGTCTCGCATGCGGCGCCCATGAACTGGAACGTGTTGGCGGCGCTCGCGACGAGGGCACGGGTTTCAGTGATCGGCTTGCCGTTGTCGCGCATCTGCAACTGGGCCAGTTCCTCATGACGGTCGCGGATCAGGTCGGCGATACGGTACAGAACGCGCGCCCGGTCGTGCGGCATCGGATCGCGCCAGCCGGTTGCCCGCCAGGCCCGGTCGGCGGCCTCGACCGCATCGTCCACGTCCGCGGCATCGGCGGCGTGCAGTTCCGCGTTGCTGCTGCCGTCGGCGGGAAACGTCGTCGCATACCGTGCGCCATTGCCCGGACGCCAGGCACCGCCAACCAGGATATCCAACGTCCCGTCAGACACGGCTAGATCCTCATGGCCGAGACGCGGTTGTCCAGGGCCCGCACGGCGCTCATGGCGGTCAACGAAGAGGAGCGCGGATTGCCGGGCAGCGGATTGCCGACGATGTTGAATTGAAAACGGCCGAACGCGCCTTCCGCCGCGATTTCGTGTTCATTGCCGGGCGCCTTGGGATCCGCGATCAGCCTGACGCGTGTCGCATCCAGGCCGACACCGGCCAGGGCGACGGCCGCGGCCACATTGGCGTTTTTCGGGTAACGCGATGCCGCGTCCCGTGCCGAGCCTTCGAAATGCACGAAGGGTTCGGCAAGGCGATCCAGGTCGCACGCCTCCTCCGCCGGGCTGCCCTTCCAGCCGGCCGGCGGCTTGCGTCCCTGGTAGGTCACCGTCTCCAGGCCACCCTGCCGCGCCGACGCCAGGGCATCGAGTGCGCCAACCGCACCCGAAAGGACTTCGATCTGTGCCTTACCCCGCTTCGCCGCGGCTTCCAGGTCGGATGCCAGCCCGTCATCGGTCAAGCCGCCGACCGAAGCGACGATCAGGTCCGTTCCCTGGTCCAGCACGGCAGATCCGTGTTGCCGCAGGCCTTCATGGCCGGCGCATTCCAGCGCCACGTCGACCGAAGCCGTGACGTCGGCAACGGATGTCACGATGTCCACATCGCTTCCGAAGACGTCGGAAGCCGCATTTTCGCGCCCGGGCCGGGCCAGGACTGAGGTGATGGCGATATCCGGCCGTCCCGCAACCGCTGCCGATACATACCGGGCGATGGTGCCGTAGCCGATCATCAGGACCGAAAGAGGCATGGCGTCAGCCGGCCTTGCGTACCGGCGGCCCGGCGAACGGCCGGGCGAAATCGCCGCACGCGGCCATGTCGATTTCCACGACCACCGTACCGGTGTGCGCCATCGCCTTGGCCAGGATATCCTCGGCATCCGACAGCTCCGAGACCTTGACGTGGCGCACGCCAACGGCCCCGCAAACCTGGGCAAAATCCGGCGTCAACAGGTCGACATAAGGATGTCGGCCACCATATTCGACATCCTGGATATTGCGGATGACCTGATAGCCGCTGCTGTTCATCAGCAGGACCAACAGGTCGGCCTGTTCCTGCGCCGCCGTCGCCAACTCGCCGATGTTGAGCTGGAAGCCGCCGTCGCCGGATAGACACACCGTCTTGCGGCCCGTGCCGGCCAAGGCCGCGCCGACGGCCATGGCCAGGCCCTGGCCGATCCCGCCGCCGACGGCATGCACCGCCTGGCGTGGGTTCGCGATGGGCGGCAGCTTATTGCCCCACATGCTGTTGGAAATCGTCACGTCACGCACCCAGGTGAAGCGATCGCCCATGGTCTGCCGGAGCGCGTCGAATAACGTGGCGTAGACACCGAGATCCTGCCGCAACGCGGCTTCCGCGGATGAGCGCGCCGCCGCCACGTCAGCGGCAAACGCCGGATCGGTCTGCAAGCGCCCCTCGAGACGGTCGGCCAAACGGTTCAACGAGACAGCGACATCACCGACGATATTGCCGTCCATGTCGTAGGGATGGCCGAACGCGTCCGGATCGACGTCGATGCGGTACCGGGGCGACGGCAGGGACAGGGAATACTTCAGGGTTTCGTTGCCGCGCAGGCGCGACCCAGCCACCAGCATCAAATCGCACGACGCGAACAATGTCTCGACCGGGGCCGCGGACGTGAAGGCGCCCAGGCACAACGGATGATCCTCGGGCACCACGCCGCGTCCGTTGGTGGTGGTCACCACGGCGACGCCCATGCCGAGCAGCCGTTTGACGGCATCGCCGGCCTTGAGAGCACCGCTGCCGAGCCACAGGACCGGACGGCGGGCCGACGCCGCCCGGTCCGCCAGTTCGTCGATCGCAAGCAGATCGGTCTGCACTTCGTCCGCCATCGATGGCGCCGGCATTGCGCCGTTGCCCAGCTTGGCCTTCTGGACATCGATGGGGATTTCCACGCTGACCGGTCCGGTCGGTGCCGTCAGGGCGGCGGTCAGGGCATTCTGCAACGTAGATACCACGTCCTCGGGTACGTCGGCCCGGTACGCGGCCTTGGACACCGCGTTGAGCATGCCCATCTGATCGCGGGCCTCATGGATGTAGCCGTGGTTGCGGTCGAGATAAGGCCGTTCGATCTGTCCGGTGATGTGCAACATGGGCGTGCCGGCCGTTTGCGCCTCGACCATGGCGCCGGCTGCGTTACCGGCCGCCGTACCCGTGCTGGTGAAGGCGACACACGGCCTGCCGGAGGCCCGGGTCGCCGCGTCAGCCATGTTCACCGCGCCCGCCTCGCCGCGGGCCGGCACGAACCTTAGGTTGCCGCGTTGTGCAATCGCATCGAGGATCGGCATGTTGTGAATGGATATGACGCCGAACGTGACGGGGACGTCATTGACCTCCAGAAATTCGGCGACGGCGTCACCGACGGTGCGTTCAAGCGACATGACGTGCGAGACCTCCCGAGACATCGATGGACGAACCGGTCGTATAGGCACTGGCGGGCGAGGCCAGGAAAACGATCGCTTCGGCGGCTTCTTCGGGCCGGCCAAGCCGGCGGAGTGGAATGGCTTTCTGAGATGCCAGTTGGTCACACCAGGCTTCCCAATCCAGGGACGGGTCGTCACGGTTTTCGAAACGCCGGCGCCACTGGCCCGAGTCCACAAGGCCGAGCAGGATGGAATTGACCCGGATGTTCATGGGCGCGAATTCGATTGCCAGAGAATGCACCAGGCTCAGCAGTCCGGCCCGCGCCGCCGATGTCGCCACCATGTGCGGTTCGGGCTGCAAGGCCAGCAGGGAATTGACGCAGACGATGGCGCCGGCGTGGGATTTCTGCAGCAACGGCAGAAAGCCGCGGGTCGGACGAATCACGCCGAAGAACTTGAGGTCGAGTTCATCGCGCCAGTCCTGGTCGGCGGTATCGGCGAATGTCGACATGCGCCCCTGCCCGGCGTTGTTGACGAGAATGTCGAGACCACCGAAGCGATCCTCGACCTGGCCGACGAATCGATCGATCCCCTCTTGCTCCAGCACATTGCAGGACACCGACATCAACCGGTCGGAACCACCTAGTTCCACAAGCGACCGGTGGGCGTTTTCCAGGCGGGTTTCGTCCCGGCCGCAGATCGCCACCCGGGCGCCACACGTCAGCAGAAGTCGTGCCGTCGCCAGGCCGATTCCCGACGACCCGCCGGTGACCACGGCACGGAAGTCGGTCAGGTCATACGGCACGGCGCTGCGCTCCCATGCCGTCGGGCCGGAAATTCAACGACCGTGAAAGCTGATCGGCGGAGTCGCAGACCTGAACGATGAGAGCGTCCAGGTCTTCCCGGGCGTCGGCGGCGCCGAGAATGGTCGTATTGATGGCGCCGATCGCGCGGCCGGTATGGTCGCGCACCGGTGCGGCAATGGCGGAAATGCCCTGCTCGAAGAACGAATCGCTGACGGCATAGCCACGTGTCCGGTCTTCCGCCAGAAGCTTTTTCAGATCGTCCAAGCGAACCGGTGTCTTGTCGCTCGACGCCTCCAGCGCCTTGCCGCCGTAAAGCGCATCCAATTCGCCATCCGGCATGTCCGCCAAAATTACCCGTCCCAAAACGGTCGCATGGGCGGGAAGACGGGCGCCGGGAGTCAGAGCGCCGGTAAACGCCGAACGGCCGGCCGCCTTGTACACGACCACCACGTCCGTGCCGTCGCGAATGACCACGTGGCTCGACAGTCCGGTGCGGTCCGCCAATGCATCGGCGATGGGCCGGCCCAATTCGGCGATGTCCAGCGACGCGAGGAACTCGAAACCCAGGGAAAGCAGGCTGACACCGAGGCGGTAGGACTGGCCGTGCTCCACCTTCTCGAGCAAGCCGAGAAACTCCAGGGTCTGGGCCAGGCGGAACACGGTGGACCGGGGGATGTTCAGCTCCTGCGCCATTTCGGGTGCGGAAATCACCGGCCGGTCGCTGCGGAACAACCGCAGTATCCGGATGCCCCGAACCAACCCGGGAACCAGATACCGTTCCTGCCCGCTGTCCAAATCGTTACTCATAAGCGGTCTTCCAGATAGCCGCCCAACAAACGGGCGAATTCATGCGGCTGCTCGACATAACAGGCATGCCCGGCACCGTCCATGAGACGAAATGCACTCTTCGGCGCGGCTTCGGCGACTCCGGAGGCCCCATCGGGTGGCGTGATGGCGTCTTCCGATCCGCAGACGACGAGAATGTCTGTTTCGATCTGCGCCACATCGTCGATCAATGTTCCGGTCGACAGCATACGGGCGGCCTGGGCGTAGCCATCGGGATTGAGCCGCGCCATGTTCCAGTGCACGAGGTCGCGGGATATCCGGTCGGCTTTCTCCGACAGCAGCTTGTTCGCCCGCCGGTCGGCGTTGCCTTCGGGACCGTACTTGGCCATGGCGTAGAGCCGGCTGGCGAGCCGGTTTTCGCGCTCGTCGGGCGCCAGGTGTCCATGTCCCTGCGCCGGACTCCCCAGCACCAAGCCGGATATCGTCTCCACGTGCCGAATCGTGTACGCCGCCGCCATCAGCGCCCCCAACGAGTGGCCGACCAGAACGGGCCGCTGGATGTCGAGCGCGGTGATGAAGTCCGCCAAGGCGGCGGCATAGTCCGTCGCCTCGGGGTGCGACGGTTCGAGGCGTTCGGACGTTCCGTAACCCGGCGCGTTCCAGGCGACGAGCCGGTTTCGCCCTTCCAGGATCGGCAGCAGCCGGACCCAGGACCCGGACCCCGAACCGATGCCGTGCAGCAGCACCACCGGCCGGCCGGAGCCGGCCTGGCGATAGCTGATGCGGCGGCCGCCCGCGGTGATGCTGTCCTCGGGGTAGGCCGCGAGCAGGTCCTGTGCCGTCGGGTCCATGAATGCACGTCCGTCTCCGAATTGCCCGCCTACTTCTTCGGCCGCTTGATGCCGGCCAGCGGATGATCCGGCGGGTAGGTCGGGATCTTCGGCTTGGGCGTGCCCAGCATGACGCACATCAGTGCCTCTTCCTGGCCGATATTGAGCAGTCCGCGGTAGAGCTTCGGCGGCACCGACACCAGGTCCCGTTCGTTGAGAACGGTTTCCACGGTCTCACCGTCCATCTCCACGAAGAGCTTGATGCGGCCGCGCAGCATGAAGAACACTTCCTCCACATCGTCGTGCACGTGCATGGGGCCTTCGCATCCCGCCGGCAACACCATGGTCGAGAAGGTGAAGTGTTCCGACGGCACCGTGTTGCTGTCGGACGTCACGCCGGCGGCGCCGGTACCGAGATACCGCATCTGGGCGCGTTTGTACTTCGGATCGTAGTCGGCCTGGAACTTCAGGGCGTCCCAGTCATACCGGCGGGTGTCGAAGCGGGCGATACGGCTTTCCACCCAGTCGGCCAGCGATGTCCCCTCCGGCTTGCTCCAAGTCGGCAGGTCCTCGTATTGGTCGTCGATCGGTTGCGGCGCTGCACTCATATGTGCTCTCCCTGCATGCTCAGTTGAAAACGAAGCCGCCGTTGACCGGCAGCACCTGTCCCGTGGTGAAACCGGCCCCGTCGGACAGTAGAAACAACACCGGACCGACCACGTCGTCCGGCTCCTGCGCCCGGTTGATGGCCCGGCCGTCCACATAGTGACGGTGACGGTCCTCGGGCACGTATTCGGTGGCCTCGACCAGGGTCAGGCCGGGCGCAACGGCATTGACGGCAATACCGTTATTGCCCAGTTCGCGCGCCATCGCCCGCGTCATGGCCATGACCGCGCCCTTGCTGGCGACGTAGTGCATCAGCTTGGGCGCACCCCAAAGGGCGGTGTCGGAGGCGACATTGACGACCCGCCCCTTACCCGACTCCTTCAACGCGCCGATGGCGGCCTTGGTCATGAGCCAGGTGCCACGAATGTTCACCGTCATCACCCGGTCCCAGGTTTCGATGTCGATCTCGTCCATGGTCTTGCCACCGATGCCGGTGGCGATGGCACCGTTGTTCACCACCCCATCCAGCCCGCCCATTGCCTCGGTCGCCGCGCCGGCACAGCGCTCGATTGAGGCCGGATCGGCCAGGTCGAGCGGTACAAATACCGCGTCACCGCCGGCATTGCGGATCGCCGCAGTGGTTTCACGGCCACGGTCCTCGAGAATATCGGCCAGCGCCACCTTGGCGCCGGCCGCGGCCGCGGCACCGGCGAACGCCGCCCCCAACCCGCGCGCCGCGCCGGTCACGAGAATGCGTCTGCCGTTCAATGGAACCGAAGCCGTCATCGCCCTGCCGCCTACTCGGCTGCCTGGGTCAGTTGCGCCTCGACCTGCTCGCGCGCCTTGTTCTTCAGGATACGGCGCAGGCGGCTGAGGCCAACGTCGTGCTGATACAGAAACTCATGGTCGCGGGCATTGGGCGACATCTGCTCGAGCACGATGCGGTCCTGCTCCAGCACGTTCCAGTGCAGCCCTTCGAGCCGGTCACGGTAAAGAAAGCGCCAGACGTCCCGTTGCCAGCCCTGAACCTTGCGCACGCGCCAGAAGAAGACCCGCGTGTGCTCCTCGTCCATGGGCGTGGCGAAGCCGATGATGTAGAACGGGCCGCCGGGACCGTATTTCTTCTGGTAGGGGATCGACAGGCGCAGCCACATGGCGCCGCTCTCGCCGAACTCGACCCAGTCGAAGTTGACGCCGGCCTGGGTTGTCTTTTCGAACACGAAACCGGTGTCGGTCTTGCGCGCCTTCATCTCGGCGGTCTTGTCGCCCGACGCCATGGAATGGGACACCGCATGCAGATAGGCGCCGTGCATGGGGTCCATGACATTATCGACGGCGTAGCGGTAGTTACACTTCCACACCGCCGTACACAGGAACGAACTGTAGTCGTCGCTCGACAGTTCCTCGGGCAGTTCCAGGTCGCAGGGCTCGGCCTGCGGATCGTCGCCGAAATAGAGAAAGATGGCGCCTTGCCGTTCCTCCGCCGGGTAGGCGCGCAGGCAGGCCTGACCTTCCAGCGGGCAACTATCGACGGCGGGCACGTCGCGCACCGTGCCGGTCTTGTCGACCTCGACGCCGTGGTACCAGCAGGCGACCCGGTCACCCAGGTTCCAGCCCAGCGACAGGCGGGCGCCGCGATGGGGGCAGCGGTCCTCGATGGCGTTGATCTTGCCGTCCTCGTCGCGCCACAGCACGATGTTCTCGGACAGGCGGGTGATGCCGACCGGCGCGTCGTGCACGCCCCAACTGGGCAGGACCGGATACCAGTAGTTCTTCAGCCCCTTGTTGATGCGGTCTTCGATCAACGTGTCCATTTCCGAGGTTGCCATGATGTCCTCCATTGCCGGCGTCACACCGAGTGCGCGGCATTGTCCTTGGGCAGGTAGTGAAGCACTTTGCGCTCGGCGAAGATGACCGCCAGATAGGCGGCGATGCCGATCAGGGTCAGCAGGATGATCGAGACGAACACCATGGCGGTGTTGCCCGATCCCTCGCCGAACACCAGCAAGTAACCGAGGCCGGCATTGCCACCGACCATCTCGCCCACGACCACGCCGATGACCGCCAGCGTCGCACCGATGCGCAGGCCGGAAAACAGCGGCGGCATGGCGGCGGGGAACTCGATCTTGCGGAAAATGGTCCAGCGGCTGGCACGGAACGAACGCGCCAGGTTCTTGAGGTCGGGGTCCACGGTGCGGATCGCCGTCAGCACATTGACCATGACCGGGAAGAATACGATCAGGATGGCGACCAGCACCTTGGGGTAGACCGTGTAGCCGAACCACATGACGAACAGGGGCGCGAACGCCACCTTGGGCGCGATCTGCAACGCCAGAATATAGGGCGACAGCACCAGCTCGGTCGCCGGCGACATGCCGAGGATGTAGCCGACGACCATGCCCAGCAGGGATCCGAGAACGAAGCCGGCCACCACTTCGGCCGCCGTGATGCTGGAATGCATCAGCAGTTTCTCGGTTTCCTGCATGATCATGAATTCGCGCACCACGTCGGACACGGGTGGAATGATGTAGGCCGGCACGCCCATGGCGGCGGGACCCCATTCCCAGGCGGCCAGAATGACGACCAGCAACACGGCGCTGGAGATCACGCCGTTGCGCAGGCTCATGCCACTGGATCCGTTCACATCATCCTCCCGTGTCCGGCCTGGTTGCGCTCAGTTGACGAACTGGTTGGTGTACAGGTCGTCGAGCGGCGTCGCCCGCCGGACGATCCCTTGTTTGACGTAAAACGCCTGCAGCTCATTCAGCCGGCCTTCGTCCATCTCGCCGACCGTCTTCTGGCCGGGATAGACGTACTTGTTGTAGAGCCGGAAGACGCCTTCCATGGCTTTCTCCTTGCCCTTGTGCTGCGGTACGGCGGCGACATAGTCCTTCGCCGCGGCGGCCGGGTCGGCCATGATGTCCTTCATGCCGCGCAGCGTCGCCCGCACCAGCTTGCCGACCAGTTCCGGATTGTTCTTGATGGTGTCGTCGGAGGCCAGAATGGCCTGGGCCATGGAGCGGAAATGATCGTCGGCGGGAATGATGGTCAGTTTCTTGCCGGCGCCCATGGCGATACCGATCCAGTCGGGCACCGCGGCCATGGCGTCGGCCTCGCCGGCGATGAACAGTTTCCAGGTGCCGGCCGGGCCGGCGGCCTGGGCGTTGACGTCGTTCTTGCTCAAACCGGCAGAGGCCAGCATGCCGAGCAGGGCATAATACGTGGTGTCCTGGTAGGACATGGTGGTGACGGTCTTGCCCTTCAGGTCGCCCGGGCCCTTGATGCCGGTGCTCTGGTGGGCGACCAACTGCATCAGCGACTTGCCGCCCAGCACGGCGACGGCCTTCACGGGGATGCCGTTGGCGCGGACGATGATCGGCGTATCGCCGATGGCGCCGCCGACGACGGCATTGCCGGCGCCGACCTGCTTGGCCACGTCGACGCCGCCCTTGGCCGACTGGAACGTGACATTCAAGCCCTCATCGGCATAGTAGCCGCGCGCCTTGGCCAGCATCCACGGACCGAAGGCGGGCAGGAATGCCGGAGCCGGCAGCAGATAGGTGACGTCGTCGGCCGCGGCCGCGCGTTCGGGCGCCGCGGCCCAGGCCAGGGTCGCCATGGCAGTGGCGGCGGCAACGGTCTTCAAAAGATGTCTGCGTCTGAACATGGGATCCTCCCGTGTTGTTGTGATTGTCTTGGCTGTCGTACCTGGGTCTAAATCTCGTCTCCGGCGGCCTGATCGCCGACGTGCAGCAGTTCCATCAATTCGCCGACATAGTCGGCCACCTTGCGCTGGTGGCGCCGCTCCATGGGATTGCCCCGGCCGGGGATGTCGACGACGATTTCGCTGATGATGGTGCCCGGCCGCTGGCTCATGACCAGAATGCGGTCCGACAGGGCCACCGATTCGGCCAGGTCGTGGGTGATGAACAGCGCCGTCTTGCCTTCCCGTTCCAGGGTTTCCGCCAGGTCCTGCTGCAGGATCATCTTGGTCTGGGCGTCCAGGGCTGAAAACGGCTCGTCCATCAGCAGCACCGTGGGATCGACCGCCAGAGTCCGGGCCAGGGCCGCGCGCTGGCGCATGCCGCCCGACAGTTGATGGGGATAGTGATCGGCGAACTGGCCGAGGTGGCATTTCTCCAGCAGTTCGCGGGCCCGCTCCCGGCGCTGCTTGCCGGGCGTGCCCTTGATCTCCTGTCCCAGTTCCACGTTCTGGCGGATGGTGCGCCACGGCAGCAGCAAATCCTTCTGCAGCATGAAGGCGACATGGTCGTTGGGGCCGCTGACCCGTTCGCCGTCGACCTTGACCTCGCCTTCACTGGGCGGATACAGGCCCGACCCCATATTGAGCAGCGTGCTCTTGCCGCAGCCGCTCGGGCCGATGAGCGACACCACTTCCTTGTCCTTGATGGACAGGGTTACGTCCTCGACGGCGACGATGGCGCTGCCCTCGCCACCGCCGTTCTGCATAAAACGCTTGGTGATGTCCTTGTATTCGATCCGGGGCTGCTGCACGGCGCGGTCCGTCTCTCAGTAACCGAGCCGCGCCATTTCGGCGGTGAACGCGTCCACGGTCCAGGCCTGTCCGTCCTGGGTCTGTACGCCGATTTCGTTCAGCTTGGCCACCAGGCCATCCAGATCCTCGATGCCTTCGTCGAACGCGACTTCCAGGGCATCGCCGAGACGGGTTTCATATTCCGTCGGCGGCGCGGCCCGGGTCTGCCAGACGATGTTTTCCACCTGGCCCGGCACTTCGATATTGCCCTTGCCGGCCACCTCGTTGGGTTTGGGTTTGTTCCAAGGCTTCAGATGCACGTTGTGGGTCATGGCCGTCGCTCCTTCAGCCTGCGTTCGAGGCACGGACCAACAGACGCCCGTTCTCGGCTTTGACTTCGTAGGTCTTGAGATCCCGGTCGGCGGGCTCCTTCAGGCATTTGCCCGAGGGAATGTGGAAGACGGCCTCGTGCAGCGGGCATTCCACCTGATCGCCGTCGACGAAGCCCTGCGACAGCAGGGCGTAGGCGTGGGGGCACACGTCCTCCAGCGCATACAGCGTGCCGTCGATCCGATAGATGCCGATCTCGGTGTCGCCCACCTTCGCGGAAAAGGCGTCTTCGTCCGAAACGTCGCTGTCCGCGCCTACGTCGTGCCACTCGTCCGTCATCGCTTGTCTCATATATAAAACAATGTTTTATTATTTGCACATACTGACTCCGGCCGGCGGCGTTGTCAATACGCGAAGCCGGCACGAATCGCCGTTCGGTCGGCGCCATGGAGTTTTGTGGAGTCGGATTATGGGCGGCCGGCGGGCCGGCGGGTCGTGATGGCCTCGGACCGGGACAGGTTATGTCGCCTCGGCGGCCGGCCAGGTCTGTGACAGCCGGGTAAACACGTCACCGAACTGCCGCACAGCCTCTTCGTCGTCGACGACACCGGAAAACCACGTCTCGGCGGCATCCCAGAATATGGTCCGGCCGACGGCAAACCCCTTGCACCACGCCTCGCCATGGGCGGATCCGAACCGCTCCACCAGGTCCTCGATCGGCATGTGCAGACCAATACAAATATAACGGGATAATATATATTATATTAACTATTAATAGTTGCAATTGACGCCCGTTGGGCGGCGATTTCCGCCGGCGGCAGCTTCCACCAGTCGGGAAATACCCCGGATTCGTAGATGGCCGACGGCGACCGCGTCACGGTGGACGGATCCTGCGGCACGGTGGACGGATCCTGCGGCACGGTCTCCGGCGGGATCACTTCGGTCAGCAAACCGTGGTCCATCGCCAGGCACGCCACATAAAGTTTTCTCAATCTGCCCAGTTGCACCGCCCGGCCGACCGCCTCCACACCCGGCTTGGAAAATGCGTGCCGGTGACCAGCAGTGCCTTCGACGAGGCGATGCAGCCGGCGGAAACACGTTCGGCGACGGCGATGTTGGTCGGGCGGCCGCCGACATATCTGGCGAATATCCGGACGTCCTCCAAGCGGCGGCCGACCTGCTCGCCGTAAAGATCGACCGATGATCGCCCCAGACATATGACATCGAGAGAACGCGTGTTCATGGCTGGCCGCCGCCGTTTTCGATCGCCGCCAATTGATGGCCCAGGCTGACGACGAGCGCCTGCGCCAGGCACATGGGTGCCAGCAACGTGCGGAATCCACTGTCTTCCAGCTCCGGCGTCTCGAAGGACACCGTGCTCTCCAGCACCAGCGGGCTGAGCGCGCTGTCGGTAATGGAGATGATCGGCACGCCCTTTTCGCTGCGTTCGGTGACGATGTCGACGACCGTCGGCGTGTAGGGCCGGAAGCTGACGGCGACGACGGCGTCCTGCCGCGTTGCCAGTGACGCCTGCTGGGCCAGCAAACCGCCGACACCGTCCAACAGGATGCTGCGCTGTTCGAGCCGCGCCAGGGCGTAGCCGAGATAGAAGGCGACCGGAAAGGCCCGGCGCTGGGCCAGGAGATAGATATCGTTGGCGTTGGCCAGGATCCGCACGGCCCGGGCGATCTTCTCCGGCGCCGTTTGGCTGCGCAGCATATCCAGGGATTCGATGCCCCGCTCGACGAAATCGGACAGCACCGCATCCGGCGTGTCCCCGTGTTCCGTCAGCCCGTGTTCCGTCAGCCTGTGTTCGCGCCGGTGGCCGCGGATGCGTTCCACGTGGCCGGCCGGGGCGTTCATCAGGCGGGTACGGAAGACGGACTGAATGTCGGAGAACCCCTCATAGCCCAAACCCTTGGCGAACCGTACCATGCTGGACGGCTGCACACCGACGTCGTCGGCGATTTGGGCGACGGTTTTGAGGGCCATTTCGTTGGGGTTTTCGATGGCGTATTCGGCGATCCGCTTCATTTGCCCGCGGAAGTCCGGATAGCGCTTGGCGATCAGTTCCTTGAGGCTGTCGAAGGTGTCGGGACGGGCAACCGCGGCTTTGGCACCTGTGCTCATCGGGACCTCAAAAAACCTGTATGTGGCGACGGTGTTTTTCCAGCACGAGTGATATGAACATATGTTTTCAGAATTGAAAAGAATAAATATTCTTTCAACAAGATATTCAGAAAAATTTATTCATACCAATTCCGAGAACCCACCCGGTCTAACGGACCGGGTTCGTCTTTTGTGTCCCGTCATGGCGAAATCCGGCATCTGCCGCGTACGTCGCCAGGATCTGCCGACCCCGCCGATTTTCAAACTGACCCGATACCAAGATTTCGATACCCTCGATGGCAGAGCGGTCTACAACCACCCATCGGGAGTTCCATTCGATGTTCGAGGGTCAAGCCATCAAGGAAGACGCCCAACGCGTGTTCGACACCGTGCGGGACGGCGGCGTCGCCATCTTCCCGGTCAGTGTCGGCTACGCCATCGTCGGCCATAGCGACGAAGCCATCGCCCGCATCTACGAGGCCAAGGAACGCAGCTTCGAAAAACCGTGCGGCAATTTCTGCGACTGGCAGCTTTTCAACGAGGCCATCGAGGTGGACGACCGGGCCCGTGAGGTGGTGCGCACCATCATCATCGAGCACGACCTGCCGTTCTCCATCGTCGCCCCGTTCAAGGCCGACCATCCGGTCGTCGCCAGCCTGCCGCCCTTCGCGTTGAAAAACGCCACCAAGGCCGGCACCATGGACATGCTGCTGAACGCCGGTCCGCTGCACGACGAGATCGCCCGCCTGGCCCGGGAGAACAGCTTCGCCGTCGCCGGATCCTCCGCCAATCGCTCACTCACCGGCAGCAAGTTCGTCTTCGAGGACATCGAAGACCAGGTGCGGGATGTTGCCGACATCACCATCGACTACGGCCTGGTGCCCTACAACAACGACAAGGGCCTCGGCAGTTCCATCGTCGATTTGGTGAGCTACGAGACCATCCGCGTCGGTGCGGTCTACGACGAGATCTGCGGCATTTTGATCGACCGCTTCGACATCGACCTCAAGGCGATCATGGCCGCCAAGGCCTGAGCGGCCGTTCGGCGGGATCAACGGGCGGCGAAATTCCCCGGCCGGCGCTCGGCGACCGCCCGGACGCCTTCCTGGTGGTCCTCGGTTTTGACCAGCCGGCTCTGTTCGCTGAATTCGCGTTCGGTTTGTTTCTTTACCGCTTCGACCAGGCCGATCCTGAGCGTTTCGCGGGTGGACTGAACCGCCAACGGCGCGTTTTCCGCAATCTCGTTGGCCAATTCCAGCGCCGTCTCCCTTAGCCGGTCCCCGCCGGTCAGGATGTCGGCGAGACCCCACGCCACCGCCTGTTCGCCTCCGATCCGCCGGCCGGTTTGAAACATCAGAGCGGCCTTTTGCCCGCCGATCAAACGCGGCAGTGTGTGGGTCAGGCCGAAGCCGGGATGGATGCCCAGTTTGACGAAGTTGGCGGAGAACCGCGTCTCCGGGCTGACGACGCGAAAGTCCGGCACCAGGGCCAGGCCCAATCCGCCGCCGATGGCGTTGCCCTGGACCGCGCCGACCACCGGCTTTGAACAGCCGAACAATTGGGCCGCGTGGTGATAGAGATCCTTGCCGGTGTACGCGGAGTTTTCGTCAAACAGGTCGAGGCTGCCGCTGAAATCGGCTCCGGCACAAAACGATTTGCCCTGTGCCGCCAGAACGATGGCCCGGCAGGACACGTCATCCTGCAATGCCCGGAACGCGTCGACCAGCCCGCCGATCAGCGCCGGATCGAAATAATTGTGCGGCGGCCGCCGGATTTCGACGACGGCCACATGATCCAGCATCTCGACATGGGCGTCGCCGAAACTGCGCATACTTTCTCCTATTCCGCGGCGTCGGCCAACTCGCCGCGCCCGCCGTCCTCGCGCCGGCCCATCCATTTCTGGAACACCGGCGTGGTCGGGGGATCGAGATGGGTGTCGGCCTTGCAGCGCGCCTTCAATTCCTCAACGGTGCCGCCGCGGTTGAACAACTCGGTCGTGCCGCGTTCCGACGCGATCCTGCGCCGCAGGTCTTCCGTTGCCCGCCGGTCCACCGAGAAATCGGATCCCAGCACCACGCCGTAGCGCTTGGCGCCTTCAACGGTGACGATGCCCCGTTCGGCATCGAGCGCCACCTTGGCCGCGTCACGCTCGAGCGGATCGCCCCAGCCGCCACCCCCCCAGGTGTTGAAATAGAGCGTATCGCCGGCAGCGACCTTGATCCGGTCGCACTTGGACTGCATCCATTCCTCGCTGCCGTCGGCCCGGACCATGAGCTTGTGGCTGCGCGCGCCGGGCAGGCCGCCGTTGACGCCCCAGGGGTGGGTCAGCCAGCGGTCGTCGTGGATGGAAATTTCACCCGGCTCGAGGAACTGATAGCCCATGGACAGGCCGTTGCCGCCGCGGTGCAGGCCGGGCCCGCCGGAATCGGCGATGGTCTCATACTTGACGATGCGCAGCGGGAAATAGGCCTCGAGGAATTCGTTGGGTACGTTGGTGAAGGCGGGCCACAGGGAATGGCCGTCGGGGCCGTCGCCGGCGGGCCGGCCGGGGATGCCGCCGAAGCCGATCTGGTAGAGCTGATACCACTCGCCGTTCTTGTCGTAGCCCGAATACATGAAGTGGGGACTGTCGGAAAAGCCGGCGGCGCACAGCGCCTCGGGCGAACCCTGGCCCAAGAGGCCGCTCATGATGTCGAAAATGCGGGCGAGCAGATGGGTGCGGCTGCTCAACGCCGCCGGACGGATCGGTTTGAGTATGGTGCCGCGCGGAATGCGCACCTCCACCAGGTCATAGAAGCCGTCGTTGAACAGGATCTGCGGATCGAACAGGTTGATGAAGAAGGCGCCGAGGAACATCTTGAACATTTCCTCGTTGAGCAGGAAATTCACCGAACTGATCGATTGCGGATCGGTGCCTTCGAAATCGAAGATGACGCCGTCGCCCTCGCGCCACAGGGTACAGGCGATCTTGTAGGGGCCCATGCCCATGCCGTCGTCGTCGATATAGTCCTCGAAATACTGCTTGGTTTCCGGCACCACCATCTTGAGGATCTCACCCATGGCCCGCTTGTTGCGGTCGAGCATGTCCTGCATGGCGCTGACCAGCGTGTCGACGCCGAAGCGGTCGGCCATTTCCAGCACCCGGCGTTCGGCCAGGCGCAGGGCGGCGACGATGGCGTTGAAGTCGGAGCGGTTCCATTCCGGCAGCCGGCAATTGCGCAGGATCAGCTCGAGGATTTCCTCGTTCAGCTTGCCCTTGCGGATGATCTTGACCGGCGGGATCTGCACCCCTTCCTCGAACACCTGGGCGGCGTCGGTCGGCAGGCTGCCCGGCACCTTGCCGCCGATATCCGTCATGTGGCCGAACATGGCGGCCCAGGCGACCAGGCGGCCGTCGATGTAGATCGGCATCATGGTCAGCCAGTCGTTGAGATGGCTGATGGCGCCGTTGCAGACATAGGGGTCGTTGGTCAGGAAGACGTCGCCTTCCTCGATGTCGCCGTCATAACCCTGCTGGAAGCCCCAGAAAAACGAGCCGAACTGGCCGACCACCATCTTGCCTTCGGGGTTGGCGATCATGGGGAAGGCATCGTGCTGTTCGCGAATGCCGGGCGACATGGCGGTGCGGAACAGCACCGCATCCATTTCGCTGCGGGCATTGCGCAGGGCGTTCTCGATGATGTCGAGGGTGATGGGATCGATATCGACCTTGCTGAAGGGCCGGTTGTTGGTTTGCACGACGTTGGCAGGCATAGTGTCAGCCTTTCCTCAGGCCGGATTGATGACGATGTTGCCGACGGAGTCCACCTCGCCGACATGGCCGGGCAGAATCAGCGATGTGGAATCCATTTCCGTGACGATGGCCGGGCCGGCGATGCGGTTCCCGGCCTTGAGCAGGGCGCGGTCGTAGATGTTGGCCGGGTGATCGGCACCGTCGACGAACACGTCGGTCTTCTGGGAAATCGCGCCCGATGGATCGCCGCCCCCTGCGGCCAACGCTTCGGCCTGGGCCAGGCTTTCGCGGCCCTGGACCAGGGCGCGCAGGTTGTAAAGCTCGCGTTCGGCATCGAGGGCGAAAGTGAAAAGCTGTTCGTGCATGACGTCGAAGCGGCGCCCCAATTCGGCCAGGCCGCCCGACTGGAATTCCGCCGGCGTCATGTCGACGGTGAGGCGCATGCCCTGGCCGGCATAGCGCAGGTCGACCTGGTAGAGGGTCGTCTGCTCGTCCCGCGGCACGCCCTCGGCATCGAGGGTTTCGGCGGCATGCTGGGCCAGTTCCTCGAGGATACCGCGCACCTCGCTGTCGGACGTTTCGTCGAACCGGCGCACGAAGGTGCGCGAGGCTTCGTTGCGCACCCGGGTCGTGGCGTCGCCATAGGCGCACAGCACGCCGGGGCCGGGCGGAATAATGACCGGCCAGGAATTCATCAGCTTGCCCAATGCGTTGGCGTGCAGCGGACCGGCGCCGCCGAACCCGATCAGGGCGAAATCGCGCGGGTCGAAACCCTGTTCGACGGACACCAGCCGGAGTGCGCCGAACATGTTTTCGTTGACGATGTTGACGATGCCCTCGGCGGCCTCCATGACCGACAGGCCCATGGCGTCGGCCACCGTCTTGACCGCCTTCTCCGCCCTGTCGCGGTCGATCACCATGTCGCCGCCGAGCCGCGCCGTCGCCGGCAGGTAACCGAGCACCACGTTGGCGTCGGTCACGGTCGGTTCGGTGCCGCCCTTGCCGTAGGCCGCCGGGCCCGGCTCGGCGCCGGCGCTTTGCGGCCCGACGCGCAGGGCCTTGGTCAGTTCGGGCACGTATGCGATGGAACCGCCGCCGGCGCCGACGGTACGCACGTCGACCGACGAGGCCCGCACGGTGACGTCGGCCACCCGGGTTTCCCGCCGGGTCTGGGCGACGCCGTTCTGAATCAGCGCCACGTCGGTGGAGGTGCCGCCCATGTCGAAGGTCAGCAGGTTCTCATGGCCCGCCTGCTTGGCCATCCAGATGGCGCCGGACACGCCGCCGGCCGGACCGCTCATCAGCAGGTTGACCGGCGTCGCCTTGGCCGCCTCGGCCGACGACAGGCCGCCGTCGGAACGCAGGATGTGGAGCTGCACGCCCTTCATGCGCCGGTCCAGTTCGGCGAACAGGTTCTCGATGTAGCGCGACACCACGGGCCGGATGTAGGAATTGACCACCGTCGTTTCGGTGCGTTCGTATTCGTACATCTCGGGCACCACTTCGGACGACAGCGAGACCGGCACGCCGGGCATGATCTGCTCGGCGATGGCGCGGATGCGTACCTCGTGTTCGCCATTGGCGTAGGCGTTCATCAGCGACACGGTCAGCGCCTCGATGCCCTTGCCCGACAGGCGGGCCAGGTCGTCGCGCAGCTTGGCTTCGTCGAGGGGATCGACGATCTCGCCCTTGGCGCCCACGCGCTCGTCGGCTTCGATGGTCAGCTCGAGCGGCGCCAGGGGGTCGGTCTTGTTGAAGATGACCCAGCCGCCCAGGCCGCCCGGCACGTAGGAGCGGGCGATCTGCAGCACCTGCTTGTAGCCCTTGGTGGTGATCAGGCCGACCCGGGCGCCGCTACCGGTGAGCACCGTGTTGGTCGCCACCGTGGTGCCGTGCATGACGTGGCCGATGGCCGTCGGTTCGATGCCGGCCAGGCCGCAGATGCGCTCGATACCGTTGAGCACGCCGACGGACGAATCGTCGGGCGTCGACGGCACCTTGGCGGTGAAGGTGTGGCCGCTCTTTTCCTCGATCAGCAGCAAATCGGTGAAGGTGCCGCCCACGTCGACGCCCAGACGGTACTCGCCGCCGGCCGGCGCGCGCCGCTCAGGCGCAACGGCGGGCCTGGGCGGTGGTGCGGCGGGTGCGCTCGGTGCGGCCGGTGCCTTGCGCGCGGCGGGTTCCGGCGGCCGTTCGGTCCGCCCGGACGGTTCCGGCCGGTACGGTTCGCGCGCCCTGGCCGGTTCGGCGCGGGGCGCGGGCCGGGCGTCGCTTCGTTTGGCGACCTGGGGCGGGGCAATGGACGGCGCCGGCGCCACCTTGGGTTCGGCCACCGACGGTTTCGACCGCGCAGCCGGAGAAGGCGCGGATTCGGCGGCACGGCGCGGCGTGGCTGGCGTGCGCCGGCCGGCCAGGCGGTCGAACTCGTTCTTCATGTCGTCGAGTTGCGAGTCGAACCAGTCGGTGATGTTGTCCCTGTCCCTGCTCATGGCGGCCTAGCCGTCTTCCGGCGCATTGCGGCCGCGCAGGGATTCGATCCACGCGATCACTTCCGCCGAATCCGTGACGTCGGCATAGCGGCGGTTGACGTCGCGCAGATTGTCCTGGTGCGGCCGGTCGTCCTGGTCGCCGACGCAGTCCTCGGGCACGATGGTGCGGAAGCCCCATTGGAAACTGTCGACGATGGAGGCGCGGACGCAGCCCGAGGTGACGCAGCCGGTGACGATGACGGTGTCGACGTTTTCCTTGTTGAGATAGGCCGTCGCCGGGGTCTGGAAGAAGATCGACGCGCCGCTCTTGCGCATGGCGACATCGTAATCGGGATCGTAGAGCCGGGGATCCAGTTCGGTCGACGGATGGCCTTCGACCAGGTCTTCCATCACCGCCGCCACCTTCCAGTAGGGCATGTCCTTCTTCGAGTTGTAGGCGGTGTAGCAGGTCGCGACGGGCACGTTGCAGCGGCGGCCGACTTCGAGCAGCCGGGCCGTGTTGTCGACCGCGCGCCGGATCAGCGGCGCGCCGCCCAGCGGGTACTGCGGGTCGGTGAAACCGTTCTGGAAATCGACGACGATGATGCCGGGCCGCTGGCCGTAGCCGATCTGGTGCGCGCCATAGGTGCGTTCCTGGTAAACAGAAGCCGACGGATCACTCACGGTGCCTCCTCCCCTGTCCGGCGCCGTTTCGATGGTCCCGGTTCGGCGCCTGTGTTGCCAAATGGTCACCGATATCGGCGCCCACGGTCAACGTCTAATGTGTCAGTTATGTATGCTTCCATCCCATCGCGGCGAATCGACAGCCCGATTGACCGATGTTAGCCTTGCCGGGCAGGGAATAAAGGCCGCCGCAAGAACCGAGGCACCGTTTTGGACAATCGATCCGTCGCCTTTCTCGAAGTCATGATCGCCATCGCCGTGATCGGCGTGCTGTCGTTCCTGATTTTCCTCATCTCGCGCTACGCCCGGCGGCCGCAAGCGGCCGGGACGGACGGCCAGGCGGCGGACGGATACGCGCCCCAGTGGTACGCGTTCCTGCTGGCCGGCGCGGTGATCGTCATCGCCGTCGTGCTGCTGTTCTGGCAGTTCCCGCCGGGCACGCTGCCCGGCCTCGCCCCGGCCGAATGGCAGACCGACGGCCGCTCGCTGACCTTCATCATCGTCATGGGCCTGATCGCCGCCGCCGGGCTGCTGGTGTTCCTGCTGACCGTCTTCTGGCGCCAGGCGCGGCTGAACCGGGACCTGGCCGCCGCGGCGGCCGCAACGACCGCCGCCATCGCCGAGGAGGCGCCGGCCGAAACCGCGGAACCGACGGAAACCGCCCCGGTGGCGCGCTACGAATCGCCGTCGGCGGTGCGGCTGATCGGCCTGCTCGGCCTCGGACTGGCCTTTCTCATCCTCAACTGGTCGTACGTGCCCAACGCCCAGCAATACGTGCTGATCAGCAACCTGATCTACCCGGCGGGCCTGATCGTCGCCCTGGTCATGCTGTTCGACAAGGCCTCACGCACCTGGAACGTGAAAACGCCGGGCGAGAGCCTGCGCGAGTGGCTGTTCTGCGACGCGCTGGTGTTTCTCTACGTCATCGGCTACCTCAACCTGCTGCAGTCGGGCGGCGGCGACACCTATGCGGCCCTGTTCTGGGATTTCATCCACGTCACCGCGTTTCTGTTGCTGTTCTGGATTATCGACCGCAAGCTGACGCGGCTGCGCTTCCTGATCGCCTACGCCTACCTGATCGCCCTGCCCATCCTGCTGCTGATCTGGCGCACGGTGCAGGGCGTCGAGGTACCGGCCGCTATTTCCTGGTGGAGCACCATCTGGCCCTTCTTCGGCCTCGCCGTCGTCTTTTTCGTGCTCGAAGTCATCAGCCTGATCATCACCCGCGAATCGCAAAGCCAGGGCATCCCCCTGGCCAAGGATGTCCTGTTCCTCATCATCTACGGCATCCTGCTGATCGCGGCGATCCCCGAGGCGGCGGCGTGAGCGGGACGGATCTCGCCCGCCTGACCATTGCCGAACTGAGTGACCTTCTGGACACCGACGCGGTCTCGCCGGTCGAGGTGATGCGGGCGACGCTCGACCGCATCGAGGCGCTGAACCCGGTCCTCAACGCCTTCCTCTCGGTCTATCCCGACCAGGCCCTGGCCGCCGCCCGTGTGGCGGAGACGGAGATCCGGGCCGGGCGCCGGCGGAGCCCGTTGCACGGCGTGCCGGTGGCGGTGAAGGACCTCTATGCCGTCGCCGGCATGCGCCGCACCTGCGGTTCGAAACTGTTCACCGAGGAGGCCGACCCGCAGGACGCCGCGACCGTCGGCAAATTGAAGGACGCCGGCGCCATCGTCGTCGGATTGCTCAACCTCAACGAATTCGCCTACGGCCCGACGGGCATCAATCCGCATTTCGGCTCGGCCCGCAATCCGTGGGACCGGGAACGCGGCTGCGGCGGCTCCAGCGCCGGGTCCGGGTGCGCCGTCGCGGCGTCGCTGGTGCCGGCGGCACTGGGCACGGACACCGGCGGCTCGATCCGCATTCCGGCGGCGCTGTGCGGCGTGGTCGGATTGAAGCAGAGCTACGGCCTGGTCAGCCGCCGGGGAATCTTCCCGTTGTGCGACAGTTTCGATCACGGCGGCCCGCTGGCCCGGACCGTGCGGGACGCGGCACTGGTGCTGCAGGCGATCGCCGGAGAAGACGGCGCGGATCCGACCACGCACGGCGTCCGCGTGCGAGACTATAGCGAGCACATCGGCGACGGCCTGCGCGGCCGCATCATCGGCGTGCCGGACAATTTCTTTTTCGACGGCCCGCACCCCGATATCGAAGCCGCCATCCGCACCGCCATCGATGAACTCGCCGGGCTGGGCGCGGAGGTGCGCCCCATCGCCCTCCCGTTCGCCGACGACGCGCTGGAAAGCTGGACGGTGATGGCCCTATCCGAAGCCTATGCCGTGCATGCCGACCGGGTGGCCGAGCATCCGGGCGTCATGGGACCCGAAGTCGAGGCACGGCTGTTGCAGGGCAAGGACATTGCCGCCGCCGATTACCAACTGGCGCAATGCCGTCAGGCGGATATCAAGCAGGCCATGGCCGACGTCATGACGTCGGTCGATGTCCTGGCCGTACCGACGGCGTCCGGACCGGCGCCGTTGATCGACACCGGCTGTTACCGTCAGAACGGAGAAGACATCGATGCCGCCGCCGTTCTGGGCCGGCCATGCCGGTTGGCATCGTTCACCGGACAGCCGGCCATCAGTGTGCCGTGCGGACTGACCGGCGAAGGCCTGCCCGTCGGACTGCAGTTGATCGGCCGCTGGTTCGAGGAGCCGGAACTGCTGGCAGCGGCGGCGGCCTACGAAACCGCAACCTCATGGCACACGCAAACGCCCGGGGACTTACCGAAAACGCCGCCGGTTGCCTGACGGCTGGCGGCTAGGATAGACTTTGTCTCGAAGTCTCCGTGCCGGAACAGGGAACCGGCTTGCAACAACGACGAGGGACGCAGAGAAGATGACCGGGTGGCAGTGGTTTTGGACCCTCGTCGGGTTTATCGTTTTCATTATCGTTCTGATTTTCCTGTATTTTTACAAGCCGTTCGAGGACCTGTTCAACCTCGTCGTCTACGGCCTGGGCTACGACAACGCCATTTTCTGGGCCGGGCTGATCATCGGCATCGTCGGTTTCTGCGTGTTTCACTGGCGCGCCTACCGGCTGCACATTCTGGAACAGCACAATGTCGAGGCCATGGTGTTGAGTTCGCTGCGCGGCTCGACGTTCACCGCCATTTTGCTGAGCGCCAGCGCCACGCTGCAGGCCGTACAGATGCTGTGCGCCTATTTGCTCGAGCCCGGTTACACCCTGGGCGCCGACTTCGGCAAACTATTGGCCGCCGTCATCGCCCTGGTCATTCTGACCGGCCTGTTCTGCATTATCTTCTGGCTGCTGAAGATCATCCGCAGCGGCAAGGCGGCCGCGCCCGCTTCAACATAAGGTCTTTCCGCCCTATCCGCCCCGGCGCGTGGACGGTGCCTGCGACGGTATCTCGCCTGAGCGCGACGGCGTGTACATGCCGCCGTAGGGCCCGCGTTTGATGAACTCCCCGTCGCCCGGCCGGCCGAGATATTCGCCCCGGTCGATGATCATGCGGCCACGGCTGAACACGGTTTCGGTGAAGCCTTTGACAGGCATGCCTTCATAGGCGTTGTAGTCGATATTCATGTGGTGGGTGTGGGCGTTGTAGTAGCTGATCGTCTCTTCCCGCTCCGGATCGAATATGACGATATCGGCATCGGACCCGACGGCGATGGTGCCCTTCTTCGGGAACATGCCGAAAATCTTGGCCGGTCCGGTCGACGTCAGTTCGACGAAACGGTTGAGATCGATGTAGCCGCCGTTGACGCCGTAGTGATAGATCAGGCTCATGCGGTTCTCGATACCCGGCCCGCCGTTGGGGATCTTGCTGAAATCGTATTTGCCCAGTTCCTTCTGTTCCTTGAGGCAGAACGGACAGTGGTCGGTCGAGATGGCGTTCAGGGCATTGCCCCGCAGACCGCGCCACAGTTCCTCCTGGTTCCATTTCTCGCGCAACGGCGGCGTCAGCACATATTTGGCGCCGTCGAAACCCGGCTCGTCGTAGGCGGACACGTCGAGCAGCAGATACTGCGGACAGGTTTCGGCATGAGCCATGACGCCGCGGGCCTGCGCCATACGCAGTTCCTGCAAAGCATCGTATGCGCTGAGGTGCACGATGTAGACGGGCGAGCGCGCGACCTCGGCGATCGCCAGCGCCCGATGCACGCCTTCCGCCTCCAATCGCGTCGGCCGGGTCAGGGCATGATATTTCGGTTCGATGTGCCCTTGCTCCAGGGCGATCTTGATCAGTTCGTCGATGACGATGCCGTTCTCGGCGTGCATGCAGACCAGGGTGCCGTCCTCACCGGCCTGTCGCATGGCGCGGAATATGGTGCCGTCGTCGGACAGCATGGCACCGGGATAGGCCATGAACAGCTTGTAGCTGGAGACCCCTTCCTCCGAGAGCCGGCGCATTTCATGTGTGCGGCTTTCCGGCATGTCGGTGATGATCATGTGAAAGCTGTAGTCGATCGCCGTTTTGCCGGCCGCCTTCTCGTGCCATGTCTCGAGCGCTTCCAGGGTCGACTCGCCTTTGAACTGCACCGCGAAATCAATGATGCTGGTTGTACCGCCGAACGCCGCGGCGCGGGTGCCGGTTTCGAACGTATCGGATGTGGTTGTACCGCCGAACGGAAGTTCTAGGTGCGTGTGCGGGTCGATGCCGCCGGGGATGACCAGCTTGCCGCCGGCGTCGACAACCAGATCGGCATCAATTTCCAGGTTTGTGCCAATGAGATCGACGCGTTCTCCGCTGGCGAAAATGTCCGCATGATAATCGTCGGTTGCCGTAACAATGCGACCGTTCTTAATCAGTACGCTCACGGTTACCTCCCCATCGACTACTCTATCGGCAGTTTCCTAACGAATTAGTCTACTATATCATTCACATACTGAGTGGACGACAGAATCATCGATCGGCCCTGATTCATCCGAATACGAGCATGCGCTCGCGGTGAAGTTAGGTGCGTAAGTTCGTGGAGGACACATCTCGGCCAACAAACAATCCGGTTCATAACCTTGGGAGGATCTAGATGGCCAAGAAGAAGAAAAGCAAGTCGCTCATTAAAGACATCTCGCGCCGGCAATTCGTAGGCGGAGCCGGTGCGATCGCCGCCGGTTCGATCGTCGGCTTCCCAAACATCGTGCGTGCCGCCGATCCGATCCGGACCATCGGTCTGGGCGTGAGCATCATCAACGAAATCCAGGCGCAGGCGTCGAAGGATACGGGCATCCCGATCCGTGGCCAGGCGCTCGGATATGGTGCCTTGTTCGGCAAGACCCTGAACCAGAACGACCAGTACGAAGTGTCCGAATGCTACTTCGACATGTTCGATGCCATGGTACCGGCCGGCGTGTTCCAGCCCATCGACACCCAGCGCATCAAAAACTGGGATCTGGTTTCCAATTTGACCAAGACCGGCATGCTGACGGAAGGTTCTCAGATCGGCGACGGCGACGCGCCGGTGCGCCAGATGTGGGTCGATAAGGACGGCAAGCGGATCAAGGGTCCGTCACGCTATATCTCGGCGCTGCCGACCATCCACAACGCCGATAGCCTGGGCTATGCACCCGACGACACCGGCCGGGATATCGAAAGCTGGGCCGAACTGTTCCATCCCGACTTCAAGGGCGCCGTCGCATTGTTGAACGTGCCGCAGATCGGCGCCATGGATGCCGCCATGGGTGTCGAAGCGCTCGGCCTGAAGAAGTTCGGCGACAAGGGCGACATGACGAGAGAGGAAATCGACTTCCTGGTCGACTTCCTGATCAAGAAGAAAAAGGAAGGCCATTTCCGCGCCTTCTGGGAAACCTTCGGCCAGTCGGTCAACCTGATGGTGTCGGGCGAAGTCATTCTGCAAAGCATGTGGTCGCCGGCCGTCACCGCCGTCAACGCCGAAGGCGTCCGGTGCATCTATGCGTCGCCCAAGGAAGGCATGCGCGGTTGGCACGGTGCCAAGGCCATCTCGGCCAAGGCCACGGGCAAGAAGCTCGACCAGGCTTACGAGTACCTCAACTGGTGGCTCGACGGCTGGGCCGGTGCCTTCGTCGCCCGCCAGGGCTACTACATGTCGGCGTTCGAGCCAGTGAAGAAGCACCTGCCGCAGGACGAGTGGGACTACTGGTACGAGGGCAAGCCGGCTGCCAAGGAACTGCCCGACCCGTTCGGCAATCCGTTGGTCGAGAAAGGCACGGTCCGCGACGGCGGTTCCTACGAGAAACGCTTCAAGAAGATCGCCGTGTGGAACTCGATCATGAAGGAAAACGACTATCTGGTGAAGCGCTGGACCGAGTTCCTCAGCGCGTAGTTTTCGTGGTCTCGTGTTCGGGGACCGCGTACGCAACACGGGCCGGTACGATGTTTGCCGTACCGGCCCGATTGTTGATGCCCCGGTTGTTGATGTATTGCATGCCGCAGGACATGGCAGGTCCGTCGTTTCATGACTGAAGTCACCGGCACCCATCATCCAGGATTGATCGGCAGCCAGCCCACGCCGGACGAGTCGGTCGTGCGGGCGAAGGTGGTGCGGCCTCAGGAAGGGTTTTCCCCCGGCTGGCTGATTGCCCCCGCGACTTTGTGGCTGATCGTGTTCCTGGTCGTCCCGCTGGTCTCGATCATCGTCTTCAGTTTCTGGAAATCGACGCCGCACGGCATGATTCCCGAACTGTCGTTCAAGTCCTACTTCGAATACTTCTTCACCGAAGGCTTCTTCGAGCCGGGTTCGGATCGCTTTCTGCTGCCCAGCATCTTTATCCGCACATTGGGTTCGACGATCTACTTCACGCTCGTCGTCATGCTGTTGTGCCTGATCGTCGGCTATCCCATCGCCTATTTCCTGGCCATGCAGGTGCAGGCCTTCAAGTGGCAACTGGCGCTGTTCCTTCTGTGCATGGTGCCGTTCTGGACCAGCTACCTGATCCGGGCGGTGGCCTGGCTGCCCATGCTGGGCCGCCGCGGCCTGATCAATCAGGCCCTGGTCGGCATGGGGATCGTCGACAAGCCGGTCAGCTTCCTGTTCTATTCGGAATTCGGCTACACCATGGCGCTGGTGCAGATCTACGTGGTGTTGTGCATCGGGCCGATCTTTTTCTCGCTGGCCAAGATCGACAAGGCCATCATCGAAGCCGCCATCGATATGGGGGCGACGCCGTTCCAGATCTTTCGCGAGATCATCGGTCCGCTGTCGTTGCCCGGTGTCGCCATCGGCATGATCTTCATCTTCGTCATGATCATGGGCGAGTTTGCCACCGCGGTCGTCGTCTACGGCGGCAAGACCAGCACGACGGGCACCGTCATCCTCAACTATTACGGCATCGCCAATTATCCGTTTGCCGCGGTCAACGCGCTCATGCTGATGGTGGCCATGGTGATCGGCATCATCGTCATTTTGCGTATCGTCGATATCCGCAAGGAACTGTGAGATGGCGCGATGGACCCCGGAACGATGGCGCAAGCTGCGGGTGAAGACCGGGTTCAGCATCTACTACGTGCTGTTCCTGTTGTTCATCTACGGCCCGATGATCGCCATGTTCATCCTGTCGTTCCAGGGCCGGCGCGGCGGCACGAGCTTTCCGATGCGCGGTTGGAGTTTGTACTGGTGGAACAAACTGCTGGAGCCGTCGACGGTCGGCGACCTGCAGGGCGCCATGGGCCGCTCCATCGTTCTGGCCCTCATCGTCATGGTCATCACGGCGCTGTTTTCGACCATGCTGGCGATGGCGTTCCGCCACAAGTTCCGTTTTTCCAACGCCTTGTTCTACACCATCCTGGCCGGCCTGATGGTGCCGGGCGTCCTGCTCAGCCTGGGCCTGGCGACGCTGATGCGCCAGCTCGGCCTGTCGCCGTCCTGGTACACCTCGGCGCTTGCCGTGCATGTGGTCTGGGCTCTGCCGTTCGGCTTCCTGGTGATGATGGCGGTGTTCAACCGGTTCGACGCCAGTCTGGAGGAGGCGGCCCGCGACATGGGCGCCGACGAATGGACGGTGTTCAAGGAAGTGACGCTGCCCTTGATCACGCCGGGCATCGTCGCCGCCGGCCTGTTCGGTTTCACGCTCTCCTACGACGAGTTTGCCCGCACGACACTGCTGTCGGGCGAGTTCAACACCTTGCCGCTCGACATCAACGCCTCGATGACCCAGCGCATCCGGCCGACCCTGTTCGCGTTGGGGACCATCTCCACCCTGTTCTCGCTGTTCATGATCGGGCTGTTCCTGGCGATCTACACCATCCTGTACCGCCGCTCGCACTGACGGAGCGGATTATTGCGTCAGGTGGGCGCCGGCCTTTTCGAGCAGGATGCCGGCCTCGGCGCTCCAGCAGATGGTTTCCGTCTCGCCCATCTGGTAGACCCGGTCGGACAGTTTGCGGTGCTGCTCGACATGCACGTAATGGCCGGGCGCGATCTCGAACACATCGGTTTCCAGGGTGCCGAGATATTCGGTCGTGACGTAACTGCCCTTGACGCTGTTGGCCATGTTGCGGTGTTCGCCGGTATGCATGAGATCGGCGCGGACGGAGAAATCCACCTCCCCGCCGACCGGCACGCGCTTGATGTAATCGGGCACGCGCACGTAGTAGAGCCTGTCCTTGGCCTCGACGAAGACGATCGAGCCGCTTTGCGATTTGATGGTGCCGGTGAACAGGTTGTTGTTGCCGATGAAATCGGCGACGAAGCGGGTGCGCGGCGATTCGGCGATCTCCCGTGACGGGCCGATCTGCTGCACCAGGGCATCGCTCATCACCACCACCTTGTCGGCCATGGCCATGGCTTCCTGCTGCGAGTGGGTGACCATGATGAAGGTGATGCCCAGTTCGCGCTGAATGCGCTTGAGTTCGATCATCATGGCCTGGCGCAGGCTGTAGTCCAACGCGCCCAGCGGTTCGTCAAGCAACAGCAGGGTCGGCCGGCTGATCAAAGCCCGCGCCAGGGCGACGCGCTGCTGCTGGCCGCCGCTGAGATCGTGCGGCCGGCGCATGGCCAGTTCCTTCAAGCCCACCATTTCGACCATTTCCCAGACCTGGCGCGCCCGCTCGTCCTTGTCGATGCCTTTCATCTTGAGGCTGAATTCGACGTTCTGGAACACGTTGCGGTGGGGAAACAGAGCGAAGCTCTGAAACATCATCGAGGTATCGCGCTGCGACGGCGGCAGATCGGTGACGTCCTGGCCGGCAATGTAGATCTTGCCCTCGGTGACTTCCTCAAGGCCACCGATCATGCGCAACGTGGTCGTCTTGCCGCAACCGGAGGGGCCCAGCATGGCGACGAATTCGCCGCGTTCGATTTCGGCGTTGAAATCGATCACCGCGCGGACGCCGCCCGGATAGGTCTTATGGACGTGGTCCAGAACGACGTCGTAGTCGGCCATGTCCGTTACCCGTTACGCCCGGCCATGCCGCCGACCGCTCAGTCGGCCGCCTTGGCGGTGGCCTGCAGCAGCGACCAGACGGTTTCGAACGGCACCTCGTCGAAGACGCCGTTCTCGTTGGCGTCCTTCAACAGGTTCAATGCCTGGGTCTGGGCCTCGTTGCCGCCGGACTTGTCTTCCAGCAAGGCGAGCGCCTTGGCGAACGACACTTCGCGCTTCTTCCTGGTGCCGAGATTGTCGCGCACCAATTGGCTCAACTGCTCGGTCATCTCCTTGAACTGACCGCTGCGATAGGGCTTGCCGAAGATGCCGCGGATACCGTTGGCGGCGAAACGGCTGCGCAGGCCCTCCGGCAGGGATTGCGCCACGCCTTCCAGCACCTCGCCGAGCGAGAAGCCCGAGGTGAACATGTCGCGGATGGTGTCGACGGTGCCGTCGCCGCCGCCGTACATGCGGATCTGGGCACCGGACAACGCGTTGCCCATGGCCTTGGCCTGGTCGATGTGGACGTCGCGTTCGGCTTCGATGTGCAGTTTCGACAGCTCGAGGAACGTGGCCGCCTCGTTGTACTTCTTGAGAGCGTCGGCCTTGGCTTCCAGTCCGGTGGCTTCGGCCTCCAGCATGCGCTGGGTGTTCTCGACCCTGAGCGCCTCGACCTCAGCTTCCGCCCGCCCGCGCGCGGCGGCTTCCTTCTCGATCCCCTCGGCGGAAATCTTCTGCGCCTCGCTCATGGCCTTGGCCCGGATCAGCGTGGCGTCGGATTCCTCGGCCGCCGACTGTTTGCGCGCCTCGGCCTGGCTGACCATGTGCATGCTGGCGATGGCGGCCTGGGCCTCTTCCTCGATACGCTTGGCCTCGGCGGCCTTCTCGGCGGCGATGCGCTCGATTTCCTTCTCGCGCTCGGCATCGGCCACCTTGCGCACCGACTCGGCCATGTGTTCGGCCTTTTCCTTGTCGGCGGTCACCTTGAGCCGCTTGGTTTCGACCTCTTCCAGTTCACGGGTCTTGTTGACCAGGGAGATTTCCCGGTTGCGCTCCTCCAGCTCCCGGGACAGGAACCGCATGATGTCCGCTTTTTCCCGCTCCTGTTCCTTGGCGATGATGCGGATTTCGCGCTCCTTTTCCTCCAATTCGATGGTCAGTTGCTGGCGCACCTCGGCCTGGCGCAGTTCCTCTTCCTTGGCGACCAGGGCGATGTCACGGTCCCGCTCTTCCTGTTCGCGGGCCAATTGACGGCGGATCTCGGCCCGCTCCAATTCCTCGGCCTTGGCCACGAGGGCGATTTCGCGGTCGCGTTCCTCCTGCTCGCGCGCCAATTGACGGCGTACTTCGGCCGCTTCGCGGGACTTGGCCTCGTCGATCACCGCTGCGTCCTTCTTGATGCGCGCCTGCTCGACGGCCTGCTCCTTGGCGATTTCCTCCTGCTCGACCTCCAAGCGGCGATCGAGGATGTTGCGCTGCTGTTCGCTGAGGATGCGCGCCTTCTCGTCGGACACGTCCTTTTCCTGCTGAACCTCGGCGAAGGCTTCGTTCTTGTCGATCTCCAACGCCTTCAGCTTGGTGTCCAGGGCACGCTGACGCATGGCCAGAGAGGTTTCCTCCGAAGCTTCGTGACGGGCGTCGCGGGCCGCTTCCTCGGCCTTCAACACTTCGGTGGCGCGGGCGATTTCGGCCTTCTGCCGTTCCCGTTCCTTCTCGGTCAGTTCGATTTCCCGGTCCTTCTCGGCCTGCTCGCGGGCCAGGTTGCGGGCGATTTCGGCCAGTTCCTCCTGCTTGGCCTTTTCGATCAGTTCGATGTGGCGGTCCCGTTCGGCTTTCTCCAGCGCCAGATTACGGTGGATGTTGGCCAGTTCCTCTTCCTCGGCCTTGGCGATCAGGGCGATGTCCTTGTCGCGCTGCTCCTTCTCCAAGGCGAGTTGCCGCTCGATGTCGGACGATTCGCGCTTTTTGTTTTCCTCGGTCTTGGCGACCTCGCGTTCCGTGCGCAAGCGCTCCAGTTCCACCTCGTTGGCCAGTTCGCGCTCCTCAACGGCCTTGCGTTGATCGAGCATGTACATCTGCTTCTCGCCCAATTGCAGGGCCTGCTGGTTGGCCACGTCCTTATCCTGCGACGCCTGGGCGAAGGCTTCCTTGCGTTCGATTTCCAGCAGTTCGAGCTGCGTATCCAGATCCTTCTGGCGGATGGCGACGGTGGTGCGCTTCTCGGTGTCGTGCACCTTGCGGCGGGCGTCGGAGGTAATCTCGGTGATGATCTTCAGACCTTCGGCGTCAAACACGTTGTCGGCCTTGAAGAACTCCTTGCCGGTCTGCTCGAGGGACACGATGGTGACTTCTTCCAGAACCAGGCCGTTGGCCTGGAAACTGGCGATGACCTTGTCCTTGACCACCTGGGCGAAGTCGTCGCGGTTTTCGTGCAGTTCGTTCAGCGTCTTGGTCGCGGCATAACTGCGCAGCGCGCTGACCACCTTGGCTTCCAGCAGCTTGCGCACGTTCTCGGCGTCGAACGTCTTTTCACCCAGGCTGCGGCTGGCGGTGAGCAGGTCGTCTTCCGTGCGGCCGACGTGGGAATAGAGCTCCGCGTTCACGTCGATGCGGATCTTGTCGGACGTCAGGATGGCCTGTTCGCGCGAGCGGCTGACAATCAGCTTGATGGTCTCAAGCGATATCCAGGTGACTTCGTGGAAGACGGGCAGCACCATGGCGCCGCGGCCCAGACAGACCTTGGTGCCGAGGAAACCTGTTCGGATAAATCCCATGTTGGCGGGCGCCCTTTTGTACACCCAGATTGAGATGATGTAGAAAATGGCGATAACGACGATCGCCGTGAATATCGCACCGATCCAGATTTCCAACATTGTCCAAACACCCGTGTTGTGTCGTTCGTCCCTGTTTCTGACGATCCCGAACGTTCAGGGATCTTGGTCTTCACTCATCACGTGGCCGTAGCCGGCCGGTCACCGTACTCGAACAACTCCAGCGGTCTTCTGCTGTGTTTCATATTAGCGCGTAAATCGCGCGTGGCGCGAACATCGAGTTGCAGGCCATCGGCCATCAGCACGACGCCGTAGTCGTCGCGCGCTTTCTCGATCGACATCAGCCGCCGGGCGACATCGTTGCGTACGCGGCCGGCATCCCGTTCCAACGGGTCGCCCCATCCGCCGCCGCCGGCGGTGCGGAAAACGATGCGATCACCCTTGCGCACCCGGATACCGTCGATCTTCGAAGGCAGCTCTTCGCGCTCGCCGTCCCGGCGTTGCAGCCATTTCCGCGAACAGGCGCCGGGCTGGCCGCCGAGAATGCCCCATGGCTGGGTGCGGTGGCGGTCGTCGTGGATCGACACCATACCGTCCTCCAGCAGCCGGTAGACCTTCTCGATCCCATTGCCGCCGCGGTGTTTGCCGGCGCCGCCGGTATCGGCCAGGCTGGCATAGCTTTCGATCACCATGGGATAGAAGCTTTCCAGGTACTCGGTCGGAATGTTCTCGAACAGCGGCCACCAGGAATGGCCGTCCATGCCGTCGCCGATGGGCCGGCCGGGAATGCCGCCGTAGAGGATTTCCATCAACTGAAACGGCCGGCCGGCCTCGTCGGTGCCGGAAAACAGGAAATAGGGGCTGGAGCCGTAGCCGGCGGCGGTCGCCGTTTCCGGCGTGTGACGGCCGAGCGCGCCGCCCAGTACGTCGAATTGCCGGGCCAGCGCATGGGTGCGGCAGCCCAGTGCGGCGGGAAACTCCGGATGGATCAACGAACCCTTCGGCATGTTGACGTGGATCAGGTCGTAGAAGCCGTCGTTGAACAGGATCTGGGGATCGAAGACCATGATCATGTAGACGCCGATGAACATCTTGAACATGCCTTCGTGCAGGTAGAAGTTGACCGGCCCCGGCGCCTGGGCCGAGGTACCGGTCCAGTCGAAATAGGCATGATCGCCTTCGCGCCACACGGTCAGCTTCATGACGAACGGGCCGTTGCCGCAGCCGTCGTCGTCGACGAAATCCTCGAAGGATTGCGGTTCCTCGGGCAGGTTCTGGACGATGAGCTGGCGCATGGCGGTGTTGGTGCGCTCGAGCAGGGCCGCGCAGGCCTGGCGGTACAAAGCCGCGCCGAAACGTTCGCAGATTTCGATCACCCGCTTCTCGCCGGCCTTGCAGCCGGCGATGATCGCCATCAGATCGGAGTAGTTCATCTCCGGCGTGCGGGTGTTGTTCATGAGCAGGTCGAGAGCGCCCTGGTTGAGCTGGCCGGCCTCGTAGATCTTGATCGGCGGGATGCGCATGCCCTCGCCGAAGATCGACGTCGCCGCCGTCGGCATGCTGCCGGGCACCGGCCCGCCCACGTCCATCATGTGGCCGAACATGGAGGTAAAACCGACCAGGTCGCCGCGGTGAAACACCGGCACCAGCACCATCCAGTCGTTGATGTGGCTGATGGCGCCGCCGCACTTGTAGGGATCGCTCTGCAAAATGACGTCGCCCGGCCGCAGGTCGAAGTCCCGCTGGCGCAGCATTTCCGAGATGTACGAGCCGAACTGGCCGACGATCATACGCCCCTCGGCATCGGTGATCATGGGGAATTCGTCGTGCTGCTCGCGGATCACCGGCGACATGGCGGACCGGAACAAGACCGCATCCATTTCGTGGCGGGCGTTGCGCAGCGCGTTCTCGATCAGATCCAGGGTGACGATGTCGAGGCCGGCCCGCTCTTGCTCGTCGACGACACGGCGCACCGGCGGCGGTGGCGCGTCGCGTTCCTTCCAGCGCTCCGAGGGCTTCTTGGGCCGGGCGGGCGGTTCCTCGCCGAGCACACGCGCGGCGCCGCGCAGCAGCGCATCGTCGACCGCGCGTTGCAGGGCCGCGTCGGCATCGCCGCGATTGGGCGCCGAGCCTTCTACTTCAATGGTCTCGTCCCTGACGGTCAGCCGGCAGCGCACGGTCACGCGGTCGTCGGCGATGGCGCGTTCGAGAACTTCGGACGACCAGTCGATGCTGAAGAGCCGGTTGAGGTGGGCGTTGACGTTGCCGACGCCGTGATCGGCTTCATCCGGTTCCGCCGGCGCAGGTTCGGACGGCTCGGTCACGGCGGCGGGCTCGGGCACCGCTTCCCTGACCGGCACTACCGGCGGCGGTTTCTGGGTCATCTGCCGGGAGAACAGCTGATCGAACTGGTCCTTATTGGCGGCCAGCAGGTCGTCGAGCGACAGCGGTTTTCTGGTCGTGGTCTCCGACATGGTCAGCGCCGCTCCGCCAGGGCTTCGCCCTCGCGATGGATGAGGATATTCAGATAGGCGTCGACCTCGCCGACATGGCCGGGATGGATGACCGTGGTGGTGTCGGTCTGTGTGACGATGGCGGGGCCGACGAGACGGTTGCCGGCCCGCAGCTTGGCCCGGTCGTACACCGCCGTATTGACGAAGGCGCCGTTGAAATAGACCTGGTGCTGGCCGGCCTTGGCCGTCGCGGCGTCGGCGCCCTCCGGCTCGAAGCGCGGCACCGCCTGCTTGTCGACCCGGCCGCTGCCGACCGCACGCAGATTGACCAGTTCCACGGGCTGGTCGAGCTTGAAGCCGTAAAGCTGTTCGTGGGCGGCGCCGAAGCGGGCGGCCAGATCCGCCATGCCGCCGTTGCGCATGGCCGCCGGGTCGATGTCGAGCGACAGCTCGTAGCCCTGGCGGAAATAGCGCACGTCGGCCTGGAAGCCGAGCGTCTGACGGTCCTCGGCCAGGCCTTCCTCGGCCAACCAGGCGCGCGCGTCGCGCCGCAAATCCTCGAGGATGCCACCGACCTGCTCGGGCGTGGCTTCGTCGAGGGTGCGGGCGAAGGTGCGGGCAAACTCGTTCTTGATGTCGGAATAGAGGAAGCCCAGCGCCGACAGCACGCCGGGCGTGGGCGGCACGATGACCGGGTAGCAGCCGGCCAGCATCGCCATGGCGTTGGCGTGCAGCGGCCCGGCGCCGCCGAAGGCGACGAGGGCGAAGTCGCGCGGGTCCAATCCCTTCTGCACCGACACCAGGCGCAGGGCGCCGAACATGTTTTCGTTGACGATGTCGAGAATGCCTTCCGCGGCGGCGTGCATGTCGAGGCCGATCTTGCGGCCGAGTGTGGTGATCACCTCCTCCGCCGCCGCCGTGTCGAGGACCATATCGCCGCCCAAAAGCTGCGGCGGCAGGCGGCCGAGCACCACGTTGGCGTCGGTCACCGTGGGCGCCGTGCCGCCATGGCCGTAGCAGGCCGGGCCCGGCATGGCACCGGCGCTTTCCGGCCCGACCCTGAGCGCGCCGGTCATCGGCACGTGGGCGACGGAGCCGCCGCCGGCGCCGACGCTGTGCACTTCGACCGAGGGCACCTTGATCGGGTAGTAGCCGAGCGATGTCTGGCGCGAAATGGTCGGTTTGCCGTCCTGGATCAGCGAGACGTCGGTGGACGTGCCGCCCATGTCGAAACCGAGCGCGTCGGGATAACCGGCCAGGCCGGCCAGATAGGCCGCGCCCGACACGCCGCCGGCCGGCCCCGACAGCATGGTGTGGACCGGCGAATCGGACGCCCTGGGCACGCTCATCAGCCCGCCGTCGGAGCGCACGATGTTGACGTGCGGCGTCACCTCGAGGGATTTCAGCTTGTCCTCGAAGCCGGTCAGATAGCGGCGCATGCTGGGGCGCACATAGGCGTTCATCACGGTGACCAACGTGCGCTCGTATTCGCGGAACTCGGGCAGCAGGTCGGACGACAGCGACACCGGGATGTCGGCATCCATGTCGACGATCATCGCCTTGATGCGGCGCTCGTGATCGGGATTGGCGTAGGAATGCAGCAGCGACACGGTGATCGATTCGACGCCGGCATCGAGCAGGTCGCGGATCGCGGCCGTGACGCTGGTCTCGTCGAGCGGGGTGATGACGTCGCCGTGGGCCGACATGCGCTCGCGCACGCCGCGGGTGAATTCCAGATCGGCCAGCGGATCCGGCTTTTCCATGATGATCCAGCCGGCCAGCGGCCCCGGCGTCTGCGAGCGGGCGAGATGCAGCACCTGCTCGAAGTTTTCCGTCACCAGCAGGCCGACCTTAGCGCCCTTTTCCTCGAGCACGATGTTGGTCGGCACGGTGGTGCCGTGCAGCACCGCATCGATCTGTCCGGGCGCGATGCCGGACCGGCGTACCATGTCGCGAATGCCGGTGTGAATGCCGATGGACTGGTCGTCGGACGTGGACGGCGTCTTCAGCAGGTGCATGGCGCCCGTGCTGCCGTCGAACAACAGGAGGTCCGTAAACGTGCCTCCGACGTCAATGCCGAGACGGCCTGACATTCTTCCTCCCCGGTACGCGGCCGGTGTCCAAACTTGTCGTCGGTTCGGCCGGTTTATTCGTTTGGACCCTTACATGATTCTCCATGCGGGGGGCCCGGTCAACAAACTTGAACGGGTTGTTCGAAATGCGCTGCACCAGCCGTTGCATCGCGCGCCGCTCGAGCCGTCAGCGATTTGACAGCGCAAGGAATTAAGCTACCATCCTTTTTCGCAGGCTGACGGCAGAGCAGCCCTGGCAACGCGAGGCGAGTGTTTCGGCCATGGCAGAAGAAACCACCACCGGGCGGCGGCCGCGATTCTGGATCATCCTGATCGCAATCATTATCTTTTTGATTTTCCTGTATTTTTACGCCCCGTTCGAGAAATTCCTGGTCGGCAGCATCCCCAATATCCACTTCACCAATGTGATTTTCTGGTTCGCCTCGGTGGTCGGGGTGCTGGCCTACGCGGTGTCCCACTGGCAATCCTTCCGGCGCAACCTGATCCGCCATGTCAAGGACCTGGACGTCGGCGCCCTGGTGTTCGATACATTGCAGATATCGATCCTGATCGCCGTTATTTTCTGCGCCGGCGCGACGCTGCAGGCCGTCGCCATGCTGGCCCTGCACCTGATGGGCCAAGAGGCGATGATCGGCTCGGGGTTCGGCGAAAAGCTGCTCGCCATCGTGCTGCTGATCATCCTGGCGGTGCTGTTTTACCTGCTGCACCACGTGGTGCGCGCCTTCCGCGACGGCTGGCAGACCCGCCGCCCGCCGCCCCGCGTCAGCCCCGGCTCATCCGGCTCGGATTAGCCCGCTCGTCTCTTCCGCAGACGAATTGACCATGTCGTTGAAGACATTCAGCGACGCCTCGATGCGTGCCTGCTCGAGCCCGCGGACAATGAAGACGATGCGGCTGCGCCTGTCGCCGTCGGGCCAGCCGTCCATGTGCACGGGCGGATGCACGATGTGCTGCACGCCGTTGATCAGCACCGGTTCGGCGATCCCGGAGACATTGAGCAAACCCTTGATTCGCAACACCTTATCGCCGTGCCGGTTGAGCAGCATGGTCATCCAGACGCCGAAAGCGGTCCAGTCCAGCGGTCGATCGAAGACGACGGCGAAGGACGAGACACCGTCGGTATGGCCATGCTCAGCACCCGCCCCCTCGCCCTGCGCAGCGAGCCAGTGGCCCACCTCCCGCGCCTTGCCGTCGGCATCGTAGATATCGTCAACGATCAGTTGCTCGGGCGACCAGCCGCCGTCGCCGCTATCGATGATCGGCGCGGCACCGTTGAGGCGCCGGATGGCCCGGCGTAACGCGGCGACGGTTTCCGCATCGGCGAGGTCGGCCTTGGTCACGACGATGCGGTCGGCCACGGCGACCTGTTTGACCGATTCCTCGAAGCGCGCCAGTTGCCCGGCGCCGTTGACGGCGTCGACCGTGGTAACGACGGCGCCCAGGCGAAAGTGATGCTGCAGCACCGGCTCGGACAGCACGGTGTAGGCGATCGGCACCGGATCGGCCAGGCCCGAGGTTTCGATGACCACGCGCCGGAACGGCGGCACCTCGCCGCGGTCGCGCTGGGAAAACAGCTGCCGCAACGAATCCTGCAAATCGCCGCGGATGGCGCAGCAGACGCAGCCATTGTCCAGCAACAGGGCGCTTTCGGTGACGTTCTGCAGCAGATGATGATCGAGACCGACCTCGCCGAACTCGTTGACCAGGACGGCGGTGTCGCTGAGCGACGGCGCCGCCAGAAGCCGGCGCAACAACGTCGTCTTGCCGCTGCCGAGAAAGCCTGTCACGACATTGACAGGAATGAGACCGGCGTAATCCACGGCGGGGCCTTTCTAGCGCCGCAACGCCGCGAGCAACGCGTCGTCCAGCGGGTCGCAGTCGCGACCGGTCAGCGACTCGGCCTGGGCCCACATCTGGGTCAGATTGTCGACCAGCGCGGTCTTGCCGGTGCTGCTGCGCAGGACATAGGAACTGCCCGACCAGTCCTTGAGACCGAGGCCGTAGTGTTTCAGCACCCGATTGACCAGAACGGTGCGCGCCTGGCGTTCACGCCCGGTGGTATGAGCGGCGGTGCGGCTGGCGAAGGCGTCCGGGTTGGTCGAAGTTTCGGTCCAGTGCCCGCGTCCGCCGAGCACGCCGCACAAGCCGCACATGGGCCTAGTCCGCCGCCTCGGCGCCGCCCTGCGCCGTCTTGTCACGCGGATGCCGGCGGGCGAAATCGTCGGCGATTTCATCGAAGGTGCAGAAGCGCACGCCGGCGTGGCTCGAGATATGTTCGAACACCCGTTCCAGCATCAACAAGACCTGCGGCCGGCCCGATACGTCGGGGTGGATGGTCATGGTGAAGACGGCGTAGTCGTATTCCCGGTAAACCCAGTCGAACTGGTCGCGCCACAGTTCCTCGATGTCGTGGGGATTGACGAAGCCGAAGGAATTGGGCGCGCTCTTGATAAACATCATCGGCGGCAGGTCGTCGAGATACCAACTGCCGGGAATGTCGATCAGGTCGGTTTCCACGCCGCGCACCAGCGGTTTCATCCATTCGTCCGGATGTTTGGAGTAATCGATCGGCGTCCAGCTGTCGCCGACCCGGACATAGAACGGATGGAAGTCGTCGTTCATCAGGCTGTGGTCGTACTTGATGCCCTTGCTGAGCAAAAGCTCGTTGGTCACCGGGCTGAATTCCCACCACGGCGCCACGTAACCGGTCGGGCTGCGGCCGGAAACCCGCTCGATCAGGTCGATGCACTTGTCCAGCACCGCCTCTTCCTGTTCGGGCGTCATGGCGATGGGGTTTTCGTGGGAATAGCCGTGCATGCCGATCTCGTGGCCGGCATCGACCACCATCCTGGTTTGCTCCGGGAAGGTTTCGATGGAGTGGCCTGGGATGAACCAGGTGGTCGGAATCTGAAACCGATCGAACAGATCGACCAGGCGCGGCGTGCCGACCTCGCCGGCGAACAGGCCACGGGAAATATCACAGGGCGAATCCTCGCCGCCATAAGATCCGAGCCAGCCGGCGACGGCATCGACGTCGATGCCGAAGGCGCACAGGATTTCCTTCTTGCCGCCGGCCGTGCTGCGAGAGCGGGACGCGACCGATGCGGCGGCCGGTGACGGCGACAGCAATGGCCGGGGCTGGTACCGGGGGCCGGTGACATTGCGTGCCTGGCCCGATCCGTAGGGCGCACGGCCATAACGGGAACCGCTGCTCATGACTGAACCCTCCCTGTTTTCTTGGCGCCGGGATTGGCCTTGTTCCGGCGTTGTCGTTGCTTTGCACATTAGTCTGCACGCGAGTCGGGATCATGGCAACGGGGCACGCGGCATTTTACGAATCCGTCCCACGGCCTATACTTACTGTCAGGTTCGCCATCAGATGCACCGGTCACGGGAGGACACGCCATGAACGATTGGCAAAAAGACACGTTGGCGAGTTATCAAAGCAAGGGCTTTGCCGAACGCTCCGGATACGGCGAGCGGCCGGCCCTGCTCATCGTTGATTTCATTCAGGGATTCACCGATCCGTCGTCGCCGCTGGGCGGCGATTTCAGCGCCGAACTGGCGGTCACACGGCAATTGCTGGACGCGTTTCATGATCACGCATTGCCGGTCGCCTTCACCACGATCGAATACGAACCGGATTTCCGCGACGCCGGGGTGTTCATCAAAAAAGTGCCGTCGCTGGCCGTATTGGTCCGCGGATCGGATATGTGTTTGATCGATGAACGGATCCCGCCGCGCAGCGTCGACTACATCGTTTCGAAAAAGTACGCGAGTTCGTTTTTCGGCACTAACCTGGACACCTATCTGAAGACCCAGGGTGTCGATACGGTGGTGATCACCGGCTGCACCACCAGCGGCTGCGTTCGCGCGTCCGCGGTCGATTCGCTGCAATACGGCTACAACACCATCGTCGTGCGGGACGGCGTCGGCGACCGGGCGCAAGGCCCGCACGAGGCCAACCTGTTCGACATGGACGCCAAATACGCCGACGTGGTGCCGGGCCAGGAGGTACTGGACTATCTCGATACCCTCAAGGTGAGTGCCCTGTCGGAATCCGACAAGAGCTTCCAACGCTGGTGGAGCCAGGGCAACTGAATACAGGAGACCGTGTCATGGCATCCGGCCGTTTCTCACCCTTCGACGACTTGCTGGCCGACAGCAAACGGCAGTTCGACGAACTGCAGAGCGGCCGTGCGGCGCCTGTCGTGCAAGCGACGGAACGTCCGGTGCCACGTCCTGTTCAGCGAATGGAACCGGAACCGGGCGCAGGCCAAACTGTGAGCGGCACCGCGAACGGTATCCCGTTCACGGTGCGTCCAGGATAACGGCGAACGTCTATTGCGCGGCGGCGATCTCGGGGAACAGGCCGGCCTTCATGACCTGGCCCGGGAGCGGTGCGTCGAAATAACCTTCGGTCCAGCCAGCAACGGCGATCAAGGCATCGAGGTCAATTCCGGTCTCATAACCCATGTTGCGCAGCAGATAGCCGACGTCTTCGGTCGAGATGTTGCCGGTGGCCCGCGGCGCGAACGGGCAGCCGCCGATGCCGCCAACCGACGAATCCAGCTTGCGCACGCCCGCCATGACGGCCGCGGCCGCATTGGCGATGCCGGTGTTGCGGGTGTTGTGGAAATGACAGCCGAGTGGAACGTCCGCCCCGATCGCCACCCGGACCGCGGTGATGCGGTCGGCGACCTGATTGGGCACGGCGCAGCCGATGGAGTCGGCCAGGTAGATTTCGCCGGCACCGGCGGCCACGAGGCGGCGGGCGATGGAAACGACCTGCTCCGTCGGCACCTCCCCTTCGAAGGGGCAGCCGAACGAGGCGCCGATGACCGCCGCCAGTTTCAGACCGGCGTCGCCGACCCGGGCGGCGACGGCCTCGAAGGCACCGAGCGTCTCGTCGATACTGGCACCCTGGTTTTTCCGGTTGAAGGTCTCGGAAGCGACGACGACATAGCGCACTTCGTCGACGCCGGCGTCCACGGCCCGTTCGACGCCGCGCAGATTGAGGGCCAAGCCGGCCAGGGTCGCCGTGTCGCGGCACGTGACCTTTTGCAGCACGGCTTCGGCATCGGCCATCTGCGGCACCCGCTTGGGATTGACGAAGCTGACCGCCTCGATATGTGCGAGACCGGTGGCGGCCAGCCGGTCGATCAATTCGGCGCGCTCGCCGGCGCTCCAGATTCGTTTCTCGCTTTGCAGGCCGTCACGAGGACCGACCTCGCAGATATCGACGAATGTGTTCGGATCAGATGATGCCGTCATGTTTGAGCTCCGACAGTTCGGTCTCGGACAAGCCGAGCAGCCCCCCGTAAATCTCGCCGTTGTGCGCCCCGACGTCCTGCGGCCCGAGCCAGGACACGTCACCGGCCGACTCGGTCAGTCTGGGCACGATGCCCGGCACCGCCAGCTCGCCGAAGGTTTCGTCCTGATAGCGCCGGATCATGTCGCGGGCCTGGTATTGCGGATCGTTCATGATATCGGCGATGGAATAGATCGGACCGACGACAACGCCGTGCTTGTCGAGTTGTGCGTCCAATTCGCCGGCCGTCATGGTCTTGGTCCATTCGGCGATACGGCCGTCCAGTTCGGCGGCGTTTTCGCCCCGCGCCTTGTGGTCGACATAGCGCGGATTGTCGGCCAGCTCCGGTTGGTCCATGGCTTGGCACAGGCGGCGGAACATGGGATCGATGTTGGCGGCGATGACCACCCATTTGCCGTCCTTGGTGGGGAAGATGTTGGACGGCGACACATTGGCCAGCCCGGTGCCGCTGGGTTCGCGCACCACGCCCAATTTGTCGTATTCGGGCAGCGAGCTTTCCATCATGGCGAAGCACGATTCCATGATCGAGGCGTCGACCACCTGACCCTTGCCGTTGCCGGCGCCGTCCCGCCAATAGAGCGCCATGACCACGCCTTGCGCCGCGAACATGCCGGTCAGGGTATCGCCCAGCGAAATACCGGTGCGCGGCGGCGGCTGGTCGGGATAGCCGTTGATGTGGCGCAGGCCGCCCATGGCCTCGCCGACACTGGCGAAGCCGGGCCGGTCCGAATACGGCCCGGTCTGGCCGAAGCCCGAGATCCGGGCGATCACCAGGCCCGGGTTGATGGCGTGCAGTTCATCGGGGCCCAGGCCCCATTTCTCCAACGTGCCGGGTTTGAAATTCTCGATCAGCACATCCGATTGGGCGACCAGCTTGCGCACAAGGTCCTGGCCGCGTTCGTCGCGCAGGTTGGCCGTAACGGATTTCTTGTTGCGGGCCAGGACCGGCCACCACAGGCACTTGCCTTCATAACGATGATGGCCCCACTCGCGCATGGGGTCGCCCTTTTCCGGCGTCTCCACCTTGATCACCTCGGCGCCGAAATCGGCCAACCGCGATCCCGTGAAAGGGCCGGCCAGCAACTGGCCCATCTCGATCACCCGGACGCCGACCAGCGGCCCGTGCAGGCGTTCATCCCGTTCTTCCGCCGGTACCGTCATCGCACGTCTCCGTTACGCATCGTCCATCCAAATACCTTCGACCGGTCCGCTTTCAAGAGGCCGCCGCCTGCCCGCCATCGGCCATGGCGTCGACCTCGGCCAGGAAACCGAGCAGGATGTCGCAGAACCGTTTTTTCTGGTCGCGCCCGGCCACCACGTGGGCGACGTCTTCCATCATCACACCCCTGGCACCCGGGATGCCCTCCTCCAGCGGCAAGGTGGTGCGCGGCGGGTTCACCATGTCCTGCCCCGCGTGGATGATGAGTGTCGGCGCCTTGATCAGGTGCAGCCGGTCGCGGGTGTCATGGCTCAAACAGGCGGTCACCAGACGCGAATGAGCCTCGTAGCGGCCGTAGAGTTCCTTCCACGGCCCCTCGGGGCCCAACAGGCGGGATTTATGTTCGTTGTAGAATTCGGGCAGGAACGACAAAGTGACGACGAGCTGCTGAAACGCCTGCCAGCCCAGCGCGCGATGCACGTGGCGCAGCATTTCCAGTTGATCATATAGAAAATCGTCGCAATGGGCCCAGGCCCCCATGTTGACCATGCTGCGCACCAGGTCGGGCCGGTCGATCGCCATTTCCTGGCCGATGCAGGCGCCCATGCCGACCAGGCCCATGATGTGCACGTTGCTCATGCCCAGATGATCGAGCAGCCCGGCGGCGTCCTCGGCATAGAGGCGCATGCTCGGCGTCTGGCTGTAGTCGTCGCCCGACTCCCCCAATCCGCGGTGGTCGAACATGACGCAGGTGTAGCGGTCGGTCAGGCCACGGGCCAACTGATGCAGATTGCCGTGGCAAAACGTGCCCCAACCGGTCATGCACAGCAGCGGATCGCCCTGGCCGTGCACTTCGTAGTACATGTCGTGACTGTTGATGCGTTCCGTCGGCATATGAGCGCCCCTTCGGCTCCTGTTGTTCCATCGAGGTCGAATCCGCTCTTGCCCAAGCATGGCACAACCAATGCACCGAGCCAAATATCCACGGCCATGGCCGTGCGAAAAGGGATGTCACCCCGCCCCGCCGATTGGCCCCAATCTGACATAGACGATTGGATCCATCTGGCCCTATGCCGGTTCGGGGAGGTTGTTTATCTGTCAATTCCGAGGATCGCGGCCAGCACCGGCTGCCGGTGCCAGTACGAGTGACGATGGAGGAGAATCCATGACCCAGATGACGACCGAGGAAGCCTTCGTGAAGGTCTTGCAGATGCACGGCATCGAACATGCATTCGGCATTATCGGATCGGCTTTCATGCCGATTTCCGATCTGTTTCCCAAGGCCGGCATTACGTTCTGGGACGTGGCGCACGAAACCAACGGCGGCATTATTTGCGACGGTTACACGCGCGCATCGGGCAAGATCGGCATGGCGATCGCCCAGAACGGCCCCGGCATCACCAATTTCGTCACCGCGATCAAGACCGCATACTGGAACCATACGCCCATGCTGCTGGTCACGCCGCAGGCGGCCAACAAGACCATCGGCCAGGGCGGTTTCCAGGAAGTCGAGCAGATGGCCCTGTTCCGCGACATGGTGTGCTACCAGGAAGAGGTCCGCGACCCGTCGCGCATCGCCGAGGTGCTCAACCGGGTGATCGAGAAATCCATCCGCGGTTCGGCGCCGGCCCAGATCAACGTGCCGCGCGATTACTGGACTCAGGTGGTCGACATCGAGCTGCCGCAGATCGTCCGGCTGGAACGGCAGGGTGGCGGCGCGGAGGCCATCGCCCGGGCCGCGCAACTGCTGTCGGACGCCAAGTTCCCGGTGATCCTGTCGGGTGCCGGTGTCGTCATCGGCGACGCCATCGGCGCGTGCAAGGCGCTGGCCGAACGGCTCGATGCACCGGTGGCCAGCGGCTATCAGCACAACGACAGCTTCCCCGGCAGCCACCCGCTGGCGGCCGGCCCGCTCGGCTACAACGGATCGAAGGCGGCGATGGAACTGATCGCCAAGGCCGACGTGGTGCTGGCGCTGGGCACCCGGCTCAACCCGTTTTCCACCCTGCCCGGCTACGGCATCGACTATTGGCCCAAGGACGCCGCCATCATCCAGGTCGACATGAACCCCGACCGCATCGGCCTGGCCAAGAAGGTCACCGTCGGTATTTGCGGCGACGCCAAACTGGTGGCCGAACAGATCCTCGACAAACTGACGCCGAACGCCGGCGACGCCGGCCGCGAGGAACGCAAGGCCACCATCCATCAGGCCAAGTCCGCCTGGCTGCAGGCGCTGAGCAGCATGGACCACGAGGACGACGATCCCGGCACCACCTGGAACGCCGACTCGCGGGAACGGGACGCCGATCTCATGTCGCCCCGTCAGGCCTGGCGCGCCATTCAGGCCGGCCTGCCCAAGGACGCCATCATCTCCAGCGACATCGGCAACAACTGCGCCATCGGCAACGCCTACCCGACCTTCGAGCAAGGCCGCAAATACCTGGCGCCCGGCCTGTTCGGGCCCTGCGGTTACGGGTTCCCGTCCATCCTGGGCGCCAAGATCGGCTGTCCCGGCGTCCCCGTGGTTGGGTTCGCCGGCGACGGCGCCTTCGGCATCAGCATGAACGAAATGACGTCGTGCGGCCGCGAGGACTGGCCGGCCGTCACCATGGTGGTCTTCCGCAACTACCAGTGGGGCGCCGAAAAGCGCAACACGACGCTGTGGTACGACAACAATTTCGTCGGCACCGAACTCAATCCCGGTTTGAGCTACGCCAAGGTCGCGGAAGGCTGCGGCCTGAAGGGCGTACAGGTCAAAACCCAGGAGGAACTGACGTCCGCATTGCGGGAGGCCTGCTCGGCCCAGGATCAGGGAGTGACCACCTTCATCGAGGTACTGCTCAACCAGGAACTGGGCGAACCGTTCCGCCGCGACGCCATGAAGAAGCCCGTCGAGGTGGCCGGCATCGACCCGAACGACATGCGGCCGCAGCCGGGCGCCTGAACCGACAGTTACATCAAGCTACGGCGCCCACGACGAATGACGCGATGGTTGTCGTGGAGCCACCGATGTTGAGCAACCCGACGCGCCGGGCACCATCCACCTGGCAGTCGCCGGCCTGGCCGGTGACCTGGCGGTAGCCGTCCAGCATCATGCGCACGCCGGTGGCGCCGACGGGGTGGCCGAGACCGATCAGTCCGCCCGAGGGATTGATCGGCAATTTGCCATCGGCGGCGATGACCCCTTCCTCGACCGCCTTCCAGCTTTCGCCCGGTTCGGTGATGCCGAAACAGTCGATGGCGGCGTATTCGGTCATGGCGAAACAGTCGTGGGTTTCGATGGCGTCCAGTTGGAAGACATTATCGACGCCGGCCCGGGTGAAACACTCCGTGATGGTCTTCTGCACCTGGGGCAGGACGTAACGGGAGTTGCGGCTCTCCTTCAGCTTGTCCTCGAACAGCATGGGCGCGGTGCGGTGGCCCCAGCCTTCGATTTTGGCCAGATCGGAGAGCGCCAGGCCACGGGCTTTGGCGTAGTCCCGCGCGCGGTCTTCCGATGCCAGAAACACGACGGCGGCGCCATCGGTCACCTGGCCGCAATCGTTGCGGCGGATGCGTCCCTCGATGACCGGGTTGGCCTCGTCGTCCTCTGTGAAACTCTTGTCGTTGAAGTCCCACTTGCGGGTCTGGGCGTAGGGGTTGCGCCTGGCGTTGTCGTAGTTGATGCGGGCGATTTCACCCAGGTGGGCGTAGTCCACCCGGCCGTACTTCTCGCCGTAGGCATCGATCAAATCGGAAAACGCCGCCGGCCAGACGTAGGTGGCATCGGTCCATTCGCGCCCGGCCCAGGCGGCGGCGCCGAGATATTCGGCCGCCTTGTCGCCGTGCACGTTGCGCATGTATTCGACGCCCAGCACGCAGACCAGGCCGTAGCGACCGGCCTCGATCTCCGCCGCCGCCGACAGCATGGCGATGGACCCGGACGCGCAGGCCGCCTCGTGCCGGCTGGTCGGCTTGCCGGACAGGTCGGGGTGCAACCCGGCGACCATGCCGCCCAACTGGCCCTGCTGGCAGAACAATTCGGCGGTGAAGTTGCCCACATGCACGCAGTCGATGTCATGAGGTTCGAGCCGGGCCTGCTCCAGCCCCTGCATGAGCACCTCGCCCATCATGGCGTCGATGCCCAGGCCTTCGCGGTGCCAGTTGCGGGCGAAGTCGCTCTGCGCCCCGCCGAGGATGTAAACCGTGTTCGACATGTTGGCCTCCTTCATACTCATCGGCGGGGCGCGCGGCGCTCCCCTATTCGGTCAGGTCCGGCGATACCTTCTTCCAGACCATGCCGTCGACCTGCCACACCGAGGCGACCTGCGGCGTGATGTGGCCGTTGGCAAAGCCGAGCGACGGATTGCCGAAAATCTTGTCTTCATACGTGCTGCCGGCCATGGCCTTGGTGAAGCTGTCCACGGTCAGGTCCTTGCCCGCAGCGGTCAGGCCCTGCACCAGCCAATCGGTCATCATGTAGGCCACGGCGGCGGACTCGCTGGGCATCTTCGGATAGGCGGCGGCAAAGCGCTTGAGCCAGGCCTGGGCGGCCGGCGAGTCGTTGCCGGTCTGGGGAATGTTCCACTGGCCGATGCCGTAAAGGCCGCTGACGCCGCCCTTGGCCAGCAGCGGAATGATCTGCGAACGGCCGGGAATGGACGTGATGACGTCGACGTCCCAGCCCATCTTGCGCATGGTGACGTAGGCACCGATGGTTTCGCGAATCACCGTCGCCATCACCACCAGATCCACGCCGGCGGCGCGCAGCTTGGTCACCTGGGCCGAGAAGTCGACCGCACCCGGCTTGTAGCCGGCGGTTTCGACCACTTCGGCACCGTTGTCCGCGACGGCCTTGTTGACGCCGGCCATCACCAGCTTGCCGAAGGCGTCGTCCTGGTAAAGCACGCCGATCTTCTTGGCGCCCTTGTCATTGAGGAACCAACTCAGTCCGGCCGCCGTCGCCCAGGCATAGTCGACCACGTAGGTGAAGCTTTTGGCGTCGCCGGTCTTGTGGAAGATCGCCGGGACACCGCTCCACGGGAATACATGCGGCACGCCCGACTTGGCGGCAACCGAATAGCCAGCCGCCGAGGTGCCGGTGCCGAACGGGCTGAACAGGGCGAAGGTTTCGTCCTTCAGCACCATCTTCTGGGCGGCACGCACCGCCTGGGCCGGCTGATAGCCGTTGTCCTCGATCACCAGGCGGACCTTGCGGCCGTGAATACCGCCGGCGTCGTTGACTTCCTTGAGACGCATTTCGATGCCCGCCTTCAAGGGCGGCATGGCCGCCGCCACCGGACCGGACAGGTCCAGGTGCGTGCCAATGACGATTTCGCCGTCGCTGACGCCGCGGCTGCCGGATTGCGCGGCGGTTGTCGTAGCGGCCAGCAACGCGCCGGCCAGGGCCAGTTTAGTCAATGTCTTCATGATGCTCGTCCTCCCTTTTCTTCTCGATACATGTCTTCGATCATGTCCTTGTATTTCGCTTCGATCGCCGCGCGCCGCAGCTTCATGGTCGGCGTCAGTTCCTCGTCCTCGGCGTCCAGCTCGACGTCGATGATGCGGAACTTCTTGATCTTCTCGACCTGGTTCAGCTTGTCGTTGGCGTTGGCGACCTCGCGCCCGATGAGGTCGGAAATTTCCGGCTTACGGCACAGGCTGGGATAGTCGGTGAAGGCGATGCCGTGATCGCGGGCGTGGCGCGCCACCATGTCGTAATCGATCATGATCAGACAGGTGACGTAATGGCGGCCGTCGCCGATCAGCAGCGCGTCGGTGACGAAGGGCGACACCTTGACCAGGGTTTCGATCTTCGACGGGGTCAGGTTCTTGCCGCCCGAGGTGATCATCACGTCCTTGATGCGGCCGATAATCGAAAGATTACCGTGTTCGTCCAACCGCCCCTGGTCGCCGGTATGGAGCCAGCCGTCGGCTTCGATGGTCTTGGCCGTGTTCTCGGGATCGTTGAGATAGCCCTGGAACACATGGCGGCCGCGCACCAGCACTTCGTCGTTGGGGCCGATTTTCAGTTCGCCGATGGCGACCGGATATCCGGCGGCGCGGTGCGGCCCCCGCGGGTTCAAGCGGGTTTGCGAACCGCTGGTTTCGGTCATGCCGTAAAGCTCGAACAGATTGACGCCGAGGCCGCGATACCAGTCCACCAGTTCGGCCGACACCGGCGCCGCGCCGGTCATGCTGTAGCGCACGCTGCCCATGCCCATGGCGCGCAGCACGTTACGCAGCAGGACATGGCGGGCGATCCAGCGCCGGGTCCGGGCCACAATGCCAAGCGGCGCCGTATCCACCTTGCCCGGCGGCGCCATGGCCGCGCCGACCCAGCGCCTGGCCCGGGCATAGGCGGCCTGGCTGGATGGCCGCGCCTCGCGCATGGCCAGGTCGATGGCGGCGTGGATCTTTTCGTAGAAACGCGGCGGCGCGAATACCAGGGTGGGCTTGATTTCGCGCATGTTCTCAACAACGGCCGCGGCGCTTTCGCTGAAATGCACGATGGTGCCGTTGGCCAGCGGACTGAATACCGAGAACAGCCGCTCGGCCACGTGGCAGAGCGGCAGGAAACACACCGACCGGTCGTTGAGTCCGATGTCGTAGGTGATGGCCCATGCCTCGACCTGTGCGGCCAGGTTGTCGTGGCTGATCATCGCCCCCTTGGGTGCGCCGGTAGTGCCCGAGGTGTAGATCAGCAAGGCGATGTCGTCGGGGCCGATGGCGTCGATCAGCCGGTCCGGCAGGCCGGGATCGTTTTCCAGCACAGCGGCGCCCTCGGCCAGGAAATCGTCCCAGCTCTGAATCAGCGGGTCGACCACGTGGTCCAGGCCGTCCATGTCGAAGACGACGATGCGGTACAGGCCGGCGATGGTGGCCGGCGCCACGTCGGCCAGCTTTTCATATTGTTCGCCGTCCTCGACGAATAGGATCTTGGAACCGCTGTGATCCAGGTGGTAATCGATCTGGTTGGCCGAGGATGTGGTGTAGATGCCACTGGACATGGCGCGGCAGAGGATGGCGCCGAAATCGGCGATCAGCCATTCGGGCCGGTTTTCCGACAGGATGGCGCTGGTCACGCCCGGCCCCAGGCCCAGGGCATGCAGCGCCGCCGCCGCCTGGCAGACCCGTTCGAAATACTGCCGCCAGGTGGTGGTGTGCCAGATGCCGCGGTGCTTGTGGCGCATGGCCGGGTGCGCCGCCCAGCGCGACGCACGGTCGCGCAGCAGCGCCGCCATGGAGGAGAAGGCCGATGTCTCTAGCGCCATCGTTTCTTCCTCCGGAACCGCTTCATTTCCGGTTCGATGTCGGCGTGGCCGAGGAAGCTTTCCTGGATGACGTCCTTGGTCTTCAGCACGGCGCAGTCGCCGGCCATGACGATACGGCCCAGTTCCATGACATAGCCGAACGACGCGGTGTCCAGGGCGATGGCGGCGTTCTGTTCGACCAGCAGGATGGTCAGGCCGGTCGAGCGGTTGATGTCGGCCAGGACCGCGTAGATCATGCCGACCACCTTGGGGCTGAGGCCGAGCGACGGTTCGTCCAGCAACAGCAATCGCGGTTCCGCCAGGATGGCCCGGCCGATGGCCAGCATCTGCTGTTCGCCGCCCGACAACACGCCGGCCGGCTTGTCGATACGCGCGCCCAGCGGCGGGAAATAGTCGAGCACCCGGTCGATATTGTCCGCCCGCGCCGGCCGGGCAACCTTGCGGTAGGCGCCCAGCAGCAGGTTCTCGCGCACGCTGAGGAACGGGAACACCTGGCGGCCCTCGGGGCACAGCACCAGGCCGCCGGCGGCCACCTCGTCGGGCGGCTGCCCGGTGATGTCGCGGCCGTCGAACATGACGCGGCCGAAACGCGGTTCCAGGACTCCGCCGATGCTGTTCAGCAACGTCGTCTTGCCCGCCCCGTTGGCGCCGAGGACGCAGGTGAAGCTGCCTTCGTCCACGTCGACGCTGACACCGCGCAGGGCCGGCACCGGGCCGTAGAAGGTTTCGAGGTTGGTAACGCTGAGTACGGACATTTTGTTACGCCGCCTGCGTGCCGAGATAGCAGTCCAGCACCGCCGGGTGGGACTGCACATGGGCGGCGCTGCCTTCGGCGATCACCTCGCCGCTGTTCATGGCCATGACGTGGTCGGCGACGCCGCCGACCAGACCCATGTCGTGTTCGATCATGACAACGGTCATGCCCCGGTTGCGCGCCATGTCGCGGATCAGGTAGGCGAGATCGGCGGTTTCCTCCGGCGTCAGGCCCGAGGCCGGCTCATCGAGGATCAGCAGCTCCGGCGCCGAGGCCAGGGCCCGGCCCAGTTCCACCTGCTTACGGATGCCGTAGGGCAAGTTCGACACCGTGCTGTCGCGCCATTGCTCCAGTTCGAGATACTCGATGACTTCCTCGACGGATTCACGAAATGCCAGGGCCTCCTTGCGCGCGCGGGGCAGGAACAGCAGTTCCTCGGCCAGGGTCGCGCGCCGGTGCCGGTAGCGGCCCAGCAGCAGATTGTCGAGCACGCTGGCATGCTCGAACAGCTCGATGTTCTGAAACGTGCGCGCCAGACCCCGGCCGGCGACCCGGTCGGCGCCGAGGCCGGTGATGTCGGCGCCCTTGAAGCCGACGGTACCGGAGCTCGGCGGGAAGACGCCGGAGATGACGTTGATCAGCGTCGTCTTGCCGGCGCCGTTGGTGCCGATGATGGCGAAGATGTCGCCGGGCTCGACGGCCATGCTGACGCCCTTGACGGCGGCGACGCCGCCGAACTGCCGGGTCAGGTTATGGGTCGACAGCAGGCTCATCGGGCGCGCTCCGACTTCATGTAGGTGCGGGTGCGCACGAAGGTTTCCTTGCGGTCCATGGGGAAGGTCCGCAGCTTGGCCTCGAGTTTTTTCCAGCGCCCGTAAAGGCCGAGGGGTTCGAACATGACGAACACCGCCAGCAGGCCGCCGTAGATCAGCAGGTCCGGCCCGGGCTGGTAGGCCAGGCTTTGCGGCAACACCGACTTGACCGTGCTGACGATTTCCGGGATGAAGCCTATGAGCACCGCCCCCATCACCGCTCCGGCGATGCTGCCGAGCCCGCCGATGACCGCGGCCAGCACGATCTGCAGCGACATCATGATGTTGAAACCCTCGGGCGTCAGGAAGCCGACCCGGTGGGCGAGAAAGGCGCCGCCGAACCCGGTCACCGCGCCCGACAGGGTGAAGGCCAGCACCTTGAGCTTGATCAGGTTGACGCCGAGCGACTGGGCCGCCGGTTCGCTGTCGCGGATGGCGATCAGCGCCTTGCCGGTGGCCGAACGCATCAGGTTGGCGGCGATCCAGATGACGAAGGCGAGCGCCACGAGGCTGAGATAGTAGAACGCCGTGTAGCCGGACAGGTCGAACCCGAAGATCACCGGCGAGCCCACCAGCAGGCCTTCGGCGCCGCCGGTCACCGCGTCCCAGGCCGTCAGCACGTGTTCGACGGCCAGACCGAAGATCAGCGTGGCGACGCCGAGATACAGCCCCGACAGGCGCAGGGACAGGACCGCCAGCACGAAGCCGAACACGGCGGAGACGGATGCCGCGGCGGCCAGGGCCATGAGGAACGGCCAGCCGGCCTCGACGGCCAGGGCGTGGGTGTAGGCGCCGATGCCGACGAAGGCTGCGTGGCCGAGCGAAATCAAACCGGCCATGCCCGCCGCCAGCATGTAACCGACGACGATGATGGCGAAGATGAAGATGCCGGTGAACTCGGTGATGTAGAAGTTGGACAGCACCAGCGGCGCCGCCAGCAGCAAGACCGCCAGGGCGGCGAAGAACACCCGGTTCTCGGTCCGCGGGAACAGGCCGACGTCCTGGCTGTAGCTGGTTTTGAAGTCGTAGTGCATCGCCGTCAGACCCGCTTGGCGAAACCGCCGCCGAGGATGCCGCGGGGGAACAGGGCGAGCAGCACGAAGAAGAAGCCGTAGACGCTCAACTCGCGCAGGCTACTATCCAGGTAGACACCGGCGAACTGTTCCACCAGGCCGATGATGATGCCGCCGA
>JANQFL010000103.1 GCA_028277845.1 Sneathiellales bacterium | reverse complement strand
CGGCGACCGGCAGCAAAGCCGTTCGGTGGCGTTCTATACATCCAGCTTCAGCATCGGCGCCGGACTTTCCTATCTGATGGCCGGGTGGATCGCCGAGGCACTCGACTGGCGCTGGGCCTTCGGCCTGGCGTCGGCCGGGTCGGTGGTGTCCGTCCTGCTGTTTGCCGCGCTCCTGAAACCGCACACGCCGGCGGTCCGGCCAGACCGGAACCCGTTCGACTTCCGGCCCGTCTTCCGCAACCGCCGGGCCATGGGTTATGTGCTCGCCTACACCGCCCACAATTGGGAACTCTTCGGCCTGCGCTCGTGGATCGTCGCCTTTTTCGTTTTCAGCCAGGGTCTGCAGTCCGAAGGCGCTACGGGCGTACTGTGGGATGCCGCCGTGCTTGCCGCCCTGATCAACTGGGTCGGCCTGCCGGCCAGCGTGCTCGGCAACGAAGGCGCCCACAAGTTCGGCCGCCGCCGCATGGTGTACATTTACATGGGCATCTCGGCCGTGCTTGCCTGCCTGGTCGGCTGGACGGCGTCGTGGCCGTTCGCCGTGGTCGTGGCGCTGATGGTGACCTACGCCTTCACCGTCAGCTGGGACTCGTCCTCCATCACCGCCGGCGTTGTCGCCGCCGCGCGCGAAGGCGAACGCGGCGCCACCATGGCGGTCCACTCCATGGTCGGTTTCATCGGCGCCTTCACGGGTCCGCTGGTGTTCGGGGTCGTGCTGGATTGGCAGGGCGGCGTCGACAGTTTGACCGCCTGGGGCCTGGCCTTCGGGCTGCTCGGGCTTGGCGTGGCGTTGGGCCCGGTGGCGCTGATGGTCCTCGGCCGGGATAACCCGGCAACCGGTCGATCGAAACGAGGCATGTCATGACGCCGACCATCGGAACGCTGGATACGCTCCCCCGCACCCGGTTGTCGCATCTTCCGACGCCGATCGACGCGATGCCGAACCTTTCGCGAAACGTCGGCGCGGCGAACCTGTACGCCAAGCGGGACGATTGCACGGGGCTGTGCCTGGGTGGCAACAAGGCCCGGCAGTTGGAATTCTATCTGGGCGACGCCATGGCGCACGGCGCCGACACCCTCCTGATCACCGGCGCCGTGCAGTCGAACTACGTGCGCATGGCGGCCGCGGCGGCGCGCAAGACCGGCATGCGTTGCCACGTGCAGTTGGAGGCGCGCGTGGCCAACGCGTCCGCGTCCTACCGCGAATCCGGAAACGTGCTGCTCGACCGGTTGCTCGGCGCAACGATCCACCGTTTTTCTCATGGCGAGGACGAAGCAGGGGCCGACCGCAACCTGGAAGCCATCGCCTCCGAACTCGCGGCCGACGGTGCCAAGCCCTACGTCATCCATCTCGGTCCCGGTCACCCGCCGCTCGGCGCGCTCGGTTATGTGGATGCGGCGCGGGAATTACTCGCGCAACTCGATGAACGCGCTCTTCGAATCGATGAAATCGTCGTGCCGTCCGGCAGCGGCGCCACCCATGCAGGGCTGCTGTTCGGTCTGCGCGCCCTCGGCAGCGCCATTCCGGTGCACGGCGTGTGCGTGCGCCGGGCCCGCGCTCCGCAACACGCCCGGATCGCCGGCCATTGCCGGGCGCTGGCCGAAATCCTGCAGATGCGGAACCCGGTGGGCGAGTCCGACATCGATCTCGGCGACGGCGTCCTGGCGCCCGGTTACGGCACGATGAACGACGCGGTCGAGCAGGCGATCATGCTGGCGGCGCACCAGGAAGGTATGATCGTCGATCCGGTGTATTCGGCACGCACCATGGCCGGGTTCCTGGCCCGCGCCCGCAGCGCCGGGAAGGGACACAATCTTTTGTTTCTCCACACCGGCGGGCAACCGGCTGTGTTCGGCTATGAAGACGATCTTATGCCGGCGTTGGACGAAGACGCCGGATGACTAGATGGCCCGGCTCCCTTGCAGCGTTACTTGCGAGTCGCTGGGCTGGATATCCGCTGAGACGGTTATCCGGTCATCCGCAAAATCGATGGTCAAGTGCGCATGGTTGGGATCGCCCATGTTGGTGAACTCGATCGCCAGCGACTCCTCGCCGGTCCAAGCGCCCCGCACGGCCTGCCGATTGTCGCAGGGCATTCTGCCGAACGTCCCGGTCGGCGTCAGGCGGAACAATCCGTCGAGACCGATGGCGAGTCGGTGTGCGCCTTGTTCGGTGCCGACGGTCATCGCGGCGTCGCCGGATTCGGGAAAATCGAAAGCGATGTCGTTGAAAGGCAGCTCCCAGTAGACGTCCGCCATGCGATATGTCCGGCCGGAAATCTGCCGGGCGAGGGCGGGCACAGCGGGAACCGGCGCCGGTTTTGGATGGGCGAGTTCGTGGACCAATGCGTTCAGGGTATCCGCGGCATCCGGATTGGCCGGTAAGGGCGACTCGCGGATCGATTTTCCGAAGCCCTTCATCGCCGTATCGAAGCCCGCCGGATCGGACGACGTGGCCACGGCCACCATGTTGTGGCGCGGAAACACATAGATGCCCTGGCCGCCCCATCCCGACGCCATGTAGGCATCGTCCATGGTTGGAATGCGCCACCACCAGAAGCCGTAACCGGCGTCCGCCGCGATGCCTGCCATGTGATCGCTCGTCGAGTCCCGCACCCAGTCACCGGGTACGACCTGGTTCCCGTCCCATCGTCCGCCATTGAGAAACAGCAGCCCGATCCTGGCCATGTCCCGGGGCGTCATGAACAACTGTGAACCGCCGAAGTAATGACCGTCGGGACCCTGTTTCCACTGCACCGCGCCCATGCCGAGGGGCCGGAAAAGGTGCTTCTCGCACAGTGCCAGCAGACTTTGCCCGCCAACCCGGCTCAGGATCACCGACATGACGTGGGTGAGCGCCGTGCAATACACCAACCGCCGTCCGGGGTCTTCCGTCATCGGCCGCGCGAACGTGGCCGCGACCCAATCGTCGCTGCTGAAGATGTCTTCCAGGATCGGGCCGTTTTCATCCAGGTCCAGCCCGGACGTCATGGTCAGCAAGTGCCGCAGCGTGATCGACCGCTTGCGCGCGTCCATGCCGTCGGTGACGTCATCCGGCAGCAGGTCGATAACGGGCTGATCCAATCCGCCCAGCATGCCCCGGTCGAGGGCGACGCCGACCATGGCGGACATGACGCTCTTTGTGACGGATTTGACGTTGTGCAGGACGTCCCTGTCGTAGGGGTGGCGATACAATTCCAGCACCGCGTGACCGTTGCGCAGAATGATCAGGCTGTGCAGGCCGATGTCGTCGTCCCGGATGCGCCGCACGACCTCGATCAGGCCAAGCGAATCGATGCCTTGCGCCTCGGGCGGCGAGTGTTTCCAACCGAACGGTGTGGTGGTGTCCATCGGTGCATGTTAGCCGAGATATGGGCGCGGTGCCGCTACGAACCTTTCGCCCGCGGGTGGGCGTCGCGGTAGACGGACAGCAGGTGGTCGCCGTCCACTTCCGTATAGCGCTGCGTTGCCGCCAGGCTGGCATGGCCCAGAAGCTCCTGGATGGTGCGCAGATCTCCGCCGCCGGCCAGCAGGTGAGTCGCAAAGCTGTGGCGCAGAGCGTGGGGGGTGGCGTGGGCCGGCAGACCCAAGAGCTCGCGCAGACGGCGCACCTGTTTCTGCACCACGCCGGCCTGTAATCTTTTGCCGCGCACGCCGACGAACAGCGGGCCACCGGCGGCGAGCGGGTAGGGGCAGGCGAGCACGTAGGCCTCGACCGCTTCGATGACGACCGGCAGCACCGGGACCAGGCGCTGCTTGTTGCCCTTGCCGGTGATGGTCATGGACCGGCCGGTCGGCCGGTTCTCGTAGTCCAGCGCCAGGGCCTCGCCGATGCGCAGGCCGCAGCCGTAAAGCAAGGTCAGCACGGCCGTGTCGCGCAGGCCGACCCAGTGCTCGTCCTGCAACTCGCGGGCATCGCTCAACGCCGCCCGGGCGTGCTGGGGCGTCAATGGTTTCGGCACGGTATGCGGTTTCTTCGGCGTGTGAATGGCGGCGAGGGAGGGGTTTTCGAAACGGCCGAGCCGTTCCTGACGGCGGAAGAAACTGCGCACCGCAGACAGGGCACGGGCGAGGGAGGTATTGGACAGCCCGGCGTTGCGCCTGGCCGCCAGATACGAGCGGAAATCGGCCGGCCTGAGGTCGGCCAGGTCCTTGAGCCGCACCGGCGCACCGAGATGGTCGTTGAGAAAAGCCAGGAACGCCGTCAGGTCGCTTTGATACGCCGTGACCGTCTTGTCGGCGACCCGGCGTTCGCTGGACAGCCAGCGCAGCCATTCCGTGACGGCGTCGCGCACGTCCGCCGCGGTGGTGGTTTGTAAATCGCTTAGCTCTTGAGCCATCGCTCCATGCAGCGGCTGACCGTCTCGGCCAGGAAGCACAACAATTCGGTGCCCTGCCCGGGATGGAAACGTTCGGCATCGCGCGACCCGAAGGCCAGCAGCATGGCCGTGCCGTGGGGTTCGGGCAGGACGCGCACCAGCGCGTCCGATTCGACGAGGTCGGCGGCCGGGCCGAAAATGGGCTCGCCCTGGGCGCCGTCGGCGCGCAGCAGGATCTTGCGGTTCTCGCCCAGCATCTTGTCGACCGTGCCGATGGGCAGGGCCGTGGCGCCGCCAGCCGCCGCCGCGCTCGGCAGCGGACCGTCCCATTCGATGCCCAGCACGACCGAGTCCAGACCCAGCAGGGCGGCGAATTCGTGCGTCACCACATGCACCGTATGTTCCAGGTCCGTCGTGTCGAGTGCGGCCAGGGCGGCCTGGTGCACTTCCGATTGGCTCGACATATTGGACCGGGTGGTGGCGATCAGCGCGCCCTGGGTGTCGGTCAGGGATGCCACCTGGTGGCGCAGCCGTTCCATGGCGAACTGCTGGAAATCGGCGACACCGTTTTCCCCTCCGTTGCCGGTTTGCGCCGACGGCGGCGTCAGCACGGCGATCATATCCGGGTTATCTATGAGAAAGTCCGGGTTCCGCCGCAGATAGGCCTTGACCTGTTCGGCGTTGGGCAACGGCGGTGCGGCGTCCTTGCCTTTGGGGTCCGATGTCATGGGCGGGAAATCACTCAGCTGACGATGGCTTGACCGGTCTTCTCCCAGTCGGCCAGGAAGGCGGCCAGACCTTTGTCGGTCAATGGGTGGTCGAACAGTTTCTTCAACACGGCCGGCGGCACGGTGCACACGTCGGCGCCCATGCGGGCGGCCTCGACCACGTGCATGGGATGGCGGATCGAGGCGACCAGCACCTCGGTGTTGAAGCTGTCGTAGTTGGCGTAGATTTCGACGATGTCGCCGATCAGGTCCATGCCCTCATGGCCGATATCGTCGAGCCGGCCGACGAAGGGCGAGATGTAGGTCGCGCCCGCCTTGGCCGCCAGGATGGCCTGGGCGGCGGAGAAGCACAGGGTGACGTTGACCTTGGTGCCGCCCTGGGTCAGCGCCTTGCACGCCTTCAGGCCGTCCTTGATCAGCGGCACCTTGATGGCGATGTTGTCGGCTACGTCAGCCAGTTTCTGGCCTTCGGTCATCATGCTGTCGAAGTCGGTGGCCGTCACCTCGGCGCTGACCGGGCCGTCGACGATGCTGCAGATTTCCTTCAGCACCTCGAAGAAGTCGCGGCCGGTCTTGGCGACCAGGGACGGGTTGGTGGTCACGCCGTCCAACAGGCCGAGGTCGGCCAGCTCGCGAATCTCCTCGGTGTCGGCGGTGTCGGCAAAGAACTTCATTCAGGGGCTCCGTCGTTACGGCGGGCGCCACGGGCGCGCCGGACTTGCAAAAGGGTGATCCGCGTCCCCAGGTCTCTCCGGCGCCGCGAATGCGTGCCGCTATGTATAGTCATTTATCGCTTGCGCTTGTACCCGTGAATTGACATTGGCAGAGTGTAGCCATGCCCGACACACCCGCCAACCAGGATAGCGAGGACGACGGCCGCGTCCGCGTGCTGATCCCGCTGCCCCTGCCCGGTGCCTACGACTACCGGTTGCCGCCGGAGACGGATGCCATACCCGGGCAGGTCGTGCGTGTGCCCTTGGGCCGGCGTACCGTGCGCGGCGTGGTTTGGGACCAGGGCGGGAAGACCGCCGACGGTACACCGGTCGATGCGGCCAAACTGCGCGACATCGCCGGCTTTTACGACGTGCCGCCGCTGCCCGAGGCCTCGCGCCGTTTCGTCGATTGGGTCGCGGCCTATACTCTCAGCCTGCCCGGCTCCGTGCTGCGCATGTGCATGAGCGTGCCCGATGCCCTGGAACCGCCCCGGCCGCGTATCGCCTACGCCCGCGCCGGACCCGACCCCGACCGCCTGACACCGGCCCGTGGCCGGGTGCTGGAACTGGTCGACGCCGGGCCGCCGCGTACCCAGTCGGACCTGGCCGAGGCCGCCGCCGTGACCCCGGGCGTCGTGCGCGGGCTGGAAAAGGCCGGCACGCTGGCGCCCGTCGAACTGCCGCCCGACCGGCCTTTCGCCTGCCCCGACCACGCCCGTCCCGGTCCCGCCCTGTCGGACGAACAGCAGGCCGCGGCGGACACCCTGTCGGCCGCAGTCGGCGACGGCTTTTCCGTCAGCCTGCTGGAGGGCGTCACCGGCTCGGGCAAGACCGAGGTGTACTTCGAAGCCATTGCCAGGGCGCTGGCGGACGGTAAGCAGGCCTTGGTGCTGCTGCCGGAAATTGCCCTCGGCGCCCAGTGGCTGACCCGCTTCGAGGACCGTTTCGGCGTGCGCCCGGCGGAATGGCACAGCGACCTGCGCGCCGGCCAGCGCCGCCGCACCTGGCGGGCGGTCGCCTTCGGCGAAGCACGCGTGGTGGTCGGTGCCCGCTCGGCCCTGTTCCTGCCCTATCCCGAGCTCGGGCTGGTCGTGGTGGACGAGGAACACGATGCCTCCTTCAAGCAGGAGGATGGCGTTATCTACTCGGCCCGCGACATGGCCGTGGTGCGGGGCCAGGTCGGATCGATCCCGGTGGTGCTGGCGTCCGCCACGCCGTCGCTCGAGACCCTGGTCAACGCCGGGACCGGCCGCTACCGGCACGTGCACCTGCCCAACCGGCACGGACAGGCGGAACTGCCGGCCATCGAGACGGTCGATCTGCGGGCCGACCCGCCGCCCCGGGGCCAGTGGCTGTCCCCCACCTTGCACGACGCGGTCCGCGCGACCCTGGAGAGCGGCGAACAGACGTTGTTGTTCCTCAACAGGCGGGGGTACGCGCCGTTGACGCTGTGCAGCACCTGCGGCCACCGCATCGAATGTCCCAGCTGTTCGGCCTGGCTGGTCGAACACCGGCTGGCCCGGCGGTTGCAATGCCACCACTGCGGCTATTCGACGCGCCTGCCGGAGACCTGCCCGCAGTGCGGCGATGAGGACAGCCTCAAGGCCTGCGGGCCCGGCGTCGAGCGGCTGGCCGAGGAAATCACCGCCGAATTTCCCGACGCCCGGGTCGCGGTCATGGCCAGCGACACCCTGCACGGGCCGCAGGCCGCCGCGGAGTTCATCCGCCGCATCGCCGAGTACGAGCTCGACCTGATCATCGGCACCCAGGTGGTGGCCAAGGGGCACCATTTCCCGCTGCTCACCCTGGTCGGCGTCATCGATGCCGATCTCGGCCTGGCCGGCGGGGACTTGCGGGCGACCGAGCGGACCTTCCAGCTGCTCTCCCAGGTGGCCGGCCGGGCCGGCCGGGCGGCACACCCCGGCCGCGTGGTGCTGCAGACCTACATGCCCGATCACCCGGTCATCGCCGCCCTGACGTCCGGCGACAAGGACGGCTTTCTGGCCCGCGAGGCGGACGGCCGCCGTGCCGCCGGCATGCCGCCGTTCGGCCGCCTGGTCGCCGTCATCGTTTCCGGGCCGAACCTGGAGTCGGTGCAGCGCACCGCCGCCAACCTGGCCCGCGCCGCGCCGCGCACCGACCGGGTCCAGGTGTTCGGCCCGGCGCCCGCGCCCCTGTCCATGTTGCGCGGGCGTCACCGGGTGCGCCTGTTGCTCAAGGCGAGCCGCTCCGTTGCCGTGCAACCTTTGTTGCGGGCCTGGATGAACGCCGTGGAACCGTCCAACGATGTGCGGGTGCAAATCGACGTCGATCCATACGCGTTTCAATAACCTCGGAGTGGTTTGCAGGCCACGGTTCAAGCCGAAAATTGCCAACCATTGCAGTTTGCTTGGAGTCATGTTGCATGGCGAAAAGGACTGTGGTAGGTATCGCTCGCCTTCAGCGGCGGGGCACCCGTTCGGGACCTTCTCGCCGCTCTATTTGTGTCAATTAGTTCAATGGGTTACGTCAACCCCACGGACCTCTGAGGGGCCTTTTCTAGTGCCAGCTGGATCGTCCATCGTGTCAGGCATTGCGGGGCGCTATGCCACCGCGCTTTTCGAACTCGCCGTATCCGAGAAACGGCTGGACGAAACAGCCGCCGAACTCGACCGCCTTCGCGACATGCTCGAAGAGTCCGCCGATCTCGATCGGCTCGTACGCAGCCCGGTCATCAGTCGGGAAGAGCAGGGCAAGGCCATGGCCACCATTCTCGAACAGGCGGGCATGAGCCCGCTGGTTCGCCGCTTCGTCGGCGTGGTGGCGCAGAACCGCCGTCTGTTCACCCTCCGCGACATGATCCGCGCCTTCGGCCAGTTGCTGGCCGAGCATCGCGGCGAAGTGGTCGCCGAAGTGACGTCGGCCAACGCACTCAACGACAGTCAACTCGCAGCGGTGAAGGCGTCGCTGGCCCAGGGACTGGGCCGGGATGTCAGCGTCGAAACCCATGTGGACGACAGCCTGATCGGCGGCCTCGTGGTCAAGGTCGGCTCGCGCATGATCGATTCGTCGCTGCGCACCAAACTACAGAACATCAAGTTTGCTATGAAAGAGGTTGGATGATGGACATCCGTGCCGCAGAAATTTCCTCGATCCTGAAAGAACAGATCGCCGGTTTCGGCACCGAGGCCGAGGTTTCGGAAGTCGGCCAGGTGCTGTCCGTCGGTGACGGTATCGCCCGCATCTACGGTCTGGATCAGGTTCAGGCCGGTGAGATGGTCGAGTTCGAAGGCGGCATCAAGGGCATGGCGCTGAACTTGGAAACCGACAATGTCGGCGCCGTGATCTTCGGCGACGACCGCGGCATCCGCGAAGGGTCGACGGTCAAGCGGACCGGCGCCATCGTGGACGTGCCGGTCGGCAAGCAGCTCCTGGGCCGCGTCGTCGACGGCCTCGGCAACCCGATCGACGGCAAGGGCCCGATCGACAGCCCCGACCGCTCCCGCGTGGAAGTCAAGGCGCCGGGCATCATCCCGCGCAAGTCGGTGCACGAGCCCATGCAGACCGGCCTCAAGGCACTCGACTCGCTGGTCCCGGTCGGCCGCGGCCAGCGCGAACTGATCATCGGCGACCGCCAGACCGGCAAGACCGCCGTCGCCGTCGACACCATCATCAACCAGAAATCCGTCAACGCCAGCGACGACGAATCGAAAAAGCTTTACTGCGTCTACGTCGCCGTCGGCCAGAAGCGCTCCACCGTCGCCCAGGTCGTCAAGACCCTGGAAGACCAGGGCGCCATGGAATACTCCATCGTCATCGCCGCCACGGCGTCCGACCCGGCCCCGCTGCAGTTCCTGGCGCCCTACACCGGCGCCGCCATCGGCGAGTATTTCCGCGACAACGGCATGCACGCGCTGATCATCTACGATGATCTCTCCAAGCAGGCCGTCGCCTACCGCCAGATGTCCCTGTTGCTGCGCCGTCCGCCGGGACGTGAAGCCTTCCCGGGCGATGTGTTCTATCTGCACTCCCGCCTGCTGGAACGCGCCGCCAAGATGAACGAAGACAGCGGTTCGGGATCGCTGACGGCGCTGCCGGTCATCGAAACCCAGGCCAGTGACGTGTCGGCCTACATCCCGACCAACGTGATTTCCATCACCGACGGCCAGATCTTCCTCGAAACGGAACTGTTCTACCAGGGCATCCGGCCGGCCATTAACGTCGGTATCTCGGTCAGCCGCGTCGGTTCCGCCGCCCAGGTCAAGGCGATGAGAAAGGTCGCCGGCACCATCAAGCTGGAACTGGCCCAGTACCGTGAAATGGCCGCCTTCGCCCAGTTCGGTTCCGACCTGGATGCCTCCACCCAGCGCCTGCTCAACCGCGGCGCCCGGCTGACGGAACTGCTCAAGCAGGGCCAGTTCGTGCCGATGCCGGTGGAAGAGCAGGTCGTGTCCATCTTCTCCGGCGTGCGCGGCTATCTCGACGCCATCGAGGTCGGTGACGTGCAGCGTTTCGAGCAGGAATTCCTCAGCGAGGTCAAGGCCAACCACGGCGACATCCTCGACGCCATCCGTACGTCGGGCGAGCTGTCGGACGACACCGACGCCAAACTGACCGCGGCGCTCGACGACTTTGCCAAGAAATTCGCCTAAGCGCGTAAGCAACCGGAACGGGCGGCATGCCAAGCCTTAAAGACCTTCGCAACCGGATCAACAGCGTCAAGTCGACGCAGAAGATCACCAAGGCCATGCAGATGGTGGCGGCGTCCAAACTGCGCCGGGCGCAGGAAGCGGCCGAGGCGGCGCGCCCCTATTCCGACCGCATGGAGCGGGTCGTGGGCGCCCTGGCGGCCAACGTGGCCGGGCAGGAAGGCGCACCGCGCCTGCTGGCCGGCTCGGGTTCGGACCAGCGTCATCTGCTTGTCGTGGCCACCGCTGAGCGCGGATTGTGCGGCGGCTTCAACTCGTCCATCGCCCGCGCCGCCAAGGCCAAGATCGAGGACCTGCGCGAAGACGGCAAGGACGTCAAAATCCTCTGCATCGGCCGCAAGGGCCGCGACGCCCTGAAGCGCGAATACGGCGATATCATCATCGACACCATCGAGCTGGCCGGCATCCGCCAGATCGGTTTCGGCGAGGCCCAGCCCATCGCCCGGCGTCTGAACGAGATGTTCGATGCCGACGAGTTCGATGTCTGCACCGTGTTCTTCAACACCTTCGTGTCCGTGGTCAGCCAGGTCGTTACCGAACAGCAACTGATTCCGGTCGATCCCGCGGCGAACGGCGAAGCGCCCCCCGATCTCGGCGGCGCCATCTACGAATACGAACCCGAGGAATCCGAAATCCTTGCCGATCTGCTGCCACGCAACGTGGCCGTGCAGGTCTTCAAGGTTCTCTTGGAAAACGCGGCCTCCGAGCAAGGTGCCCGGATGTCGGCGATGGACAACGCCACCCGCAATGCCGGCGACATGATCGACAAGCTGACATTGCAGTACAACCGTTCGCGCCAGGCCGTGATCACCAAGGAACTGATCGAAATCATCTCCGGCGCGGATGCCGTCTAGCGGCGCGCCGGAAAGCCCCATACACACCAAGACCCCTTCCGACGGGAGAGTTACATGACCACCAATGTTGTCGGCAAAATTACCCAGGTTATCGGCGCCGTCGTCGACGTGCAGTTCGATACCCATTTGCCAGCCATCCTGAACGCCCTGCACTGCGACAACGGCGGCAACCGGCTGGTGCTGGAAGTCGCGCAGCATCTCGGCGAATCGACCGTCCGCACCATCGCCATGGACAGCACCGAAGGTCTGGTGCGCGGCCAGGAAGTCACCGACACCGGCTCGTCCATCGAAGTGCCGGTCGGACCGGAAACGCTGGGCCGCATCATCAACGTGGTCGGCGACCCGATCGACGAACGCGGTCCGGTGGCCGCCAAGCAGACGGCGCCGATCCATGCCCCGGCCCCCGAATTCGCCGATCAGGCCGTGGAAACGGAAATTCTCGAAACCGGCATCAAGGTCGTCGACCTGCTGGCGCCTTACGCCAAGGGCGGTAAGGTCGGCCTGTTCGGCGGCGCCGGCGTCGGCAAGACGGTGCTGATCCAGGAACTGATCAACAACATCGCCAAGGCCCACGGCGGTTATTCGGTGTTCGCCGGCGTCGGCGAACGGACCCGCGAGGGCAACGACCTGTATCATGAAATGGTCGAATCCGGCGTCATCAACCTGGACGGCGAAGGCTCGAAGGTGTCGCTGGTGTTCGGTCAGATGAACGAACCGCCCGGCGCCCGTGCCCGTGTCGGGCTGACCGGCCTGACCCAGGCGGAGTATTTCCGCGACCAGGAAGGCCAGGACGTGCTGTTGTTCATCGACAACATCTTCCGCTTCACCCAGGCCGGTTCGGAAGTGTCGGCGCTGCTGGGCCGTATCCCTTCGGCCGTGGGCTATCAGCCGACCCTGGCCACCGACATGGGTGCGCTGCAGGAACGCATTACCTCGACCAACAAGGGGTCGATCACTTCGGTGCAGGCGATTTACGTGCCGGCTGACGACTTGACCGATCCGGCGCCGGCCACGGCGTTCTCGCACTTGGACGCGACCACGGTGTTGAACCGGCAGATCGCCGAGCTGGGCATCTACCCGGCCGTGGATCCGCTTGACTCCACCTCGCGTATTCTAGATCCGCGCATCCTGGGCGAAGACCACTACAACACGGCCCGTGAAGTGCAGCGGATCCTGCAGACCTACAAGTCGCTGCAGGACATCATCGCCATCCTGGGCATGGACGAGCTGTCGGAAGAGGATAAGCTCACCGTCGCCCGGGCCCGTAAGATCCAGCGCTTCCTCAGCCAGCCGTTCCACGTGGCCGAGGTGTTCACCGGCACGCCGGGCGTCCTGGTGTCGCTGGAAGACACGGTCAAGGGCTTCAAGGAAATCTGCGAAGGCAAGCACGACGATCTGCCGGAAGCCGCGTTCTACATGGTCTCGACCATCGATGCGGCGATCGAGAAGGCCAAGCAAATGGCCGCCGAGGCTGCCTAGGCCCGCGTTTGAGACAGGACCAGAACAATGGCCGACAAAGTGACATTCGACCTGGTGACGCCAAGCAAGCTCTTGGCCACGAGCGAGGTTGAGATGGTCGTGGTTCCCGGCGCCGAAGGCGATTTCGGCGTCCTGGCCGGCCACGCGCCGATCGTCTCGTCGCTGCGGCCGGGCGCGTTGGAAGTCTACGAAAACGACAAGCCGACGGAACGCTACTTCGTTTCGGGCGGCCTGGCGGAAATGGTCGGCGATCGCCTGACGGTGCTGGCCGAGGAGGCCATTCCGGTGTCCGAACTGCAGGCCGACGACATGGCTCAGCGGGTGCGTGACGCCGAAGAGGACGTCAACGACGCGACCGACGAGGACGTCAAGGCGCGGGCCCAGGAACGGCTCGATCACCTGCGGGATATTCAACAGGTTCTGTCCTGACGGGACCCGTCATAACGGTTTCAGAAAAACGCGGCCTCCGGGCCGCGTTTTTTTGTTGCCGTTCCGAACCGCCGACTGTCAGGGGTAGTCGCAGCGGTCGCCGGTGACGTTCATGAAACCCTGGGCGCCGGCGACGATGGTGAAGCGGTATTCGTTGCCGCCGCGTACGATGGCGTGGTGCAGGGGAAGAACGCCGCCGGCGGTGCTCTGGCTGCCGCCCAACTCGGTAAACACGATGGACACCGGTTGGGCCGGGTCGAACCAGGCTTCCGGCGCGCCGGTCGCCGAGACCGCCGATTCGCCGGCCGCCGTTACGGTAATGGTGTTGCCGACGAACCCGACCGAATCGTTGGCGCCGCTGAACAAGGGTGTCTTGACCAGGAAACGTTTGGTGACGGGGTTGCCGTCGCACGTGCTGTCCGGCTTCGCGGCGCCGATGACGAAGGCGAGACGGTCGGCGCCGACGCCGCTGTCCAACTGATCGGTGACCTGCTTCAACAGCGCCGCGCGTTCTCCCGACGGCACGTCCTGGTCATAGCGTTTCTGCCAGTCGGCGATTTGCGCGCTTTTGTCCTGGTTCGTTTTTTGCAGCGTGTCGTTCTCGCGGCGCAGGTCGGCGATCTGCTGCTCGAGAGAGCGCTTTTCGTCCTTGAGCTGCAACAGGTCCTGAACCGCCAGTTCGGCAGCCTGTTCATAGGCGTAGACGCCGGCGCCGGCGATGATGGCCAGTGCGATGATCCACTTGAGCACGGACATCCGAAAGCGCCGGCGGCGGCGTTGTCGTTCATCGCGCAGTCCAAGGGTCATGTAACAGTTGCTCCATGCATCCGGACGGCCGGTGCGATACCGGCCCGTGCCGTTCATACGATCGGAATGTGGCGCCCGTTGGGCGGTGGGCTCTTAGGTCTATTGCCTGGAAAGCGTGCTGTCCAGCCAGGATTCGGCGGTATCGGCGAACACCTCCCATCCCGGTTCGCCGATGATCCAATGGCTGAAACCGGGGATGCCGCGGTATTCCGCCCGGCCGTCGTACATCGCGGCGACGGCCTGAACCGTGGCCGGCGCCACCACCTTGTCGGCCTCGCCCGTCAGGCACAGCAGCGGACAATCGACAGAAGCCGCGTCGACGGCGGCGTTGCGGTCCAGGTCCAGGTGCCACAGCATGCTTTGGAACATCGCCTTGCCCGATTCCGCCGACAGCCGGTCGAAATAACCGCGCTGACGGTCGGGTGGCAGCTTGTCCATGGAGTTGTCCGCCGCCACCTCGAACACGGGGTCGAGGCTCATGGTCCAGAACGGGCCGACCGACATCAGGCCGGTGATGGCGGCGATTTCATAGGGACTGGTCGGGGCGATGCCCCAGGGCGATGCCGGCGCCAGCAGCACGGCGGCCTTGGCCAGGCCCTGGGCACATAATTGCTGTGCGATCAACCCACCCAGGCTGTGGCCGATCAATACCGGCGCCTCGTCCAACCCGCGCACCACATCGGCCATGGCAGCGGTGTAATCGGCGATACCCAGGTCGGCCAAGCCCGGTTCGGTGCGCGCGCCTTTCAACCCGTCGCCGTGCAGCGGCAGGTCGGGTGTCAGGCAGGTCCAGCCCTTAGCCGTCAGCCGTTCGGCCCAGGGCTCGAAATACCAGCCGCCGCAAAACCCGCCGTGAATCATGACCGCCGTCTCAGTCACGTGTGTCGTCTCCCCCATTGGTGTTGTCGAGCCAGTCCAGACAATAGTCGGCGATGGCGTCCCAGCCCGGTTCGCTCAACACCCAGTGGCCGTTGTCCGCAAATTCCTTGTAGGTCATGTTGGTGCCGTAGCGCCGCGTCACCTTGCGCACCACCGAGGCCGGCGTGGTGCGGTCCCGTCCGGCGCCGATCACCAGCAGCGGGCATGTGACGTCGGCGGCCGGGGCGGCGGCGGCCCTGCGGCCGTCGAACAGCCAGAAGGCGATCTCAAAGGCCGCCCGGCCGGATTCGCTGACCATGCCGTCGTAGACGGCGCGGGCCTCGCTGTCGTCGAACACGTTCAGCATGCCGTAGCGGGCGGCGCCCCAGCTCAGGCGGAACGGGTTGCGCCAGAAGCCCCAGCCGGTCAACGGCTTGATGAAGGTGCGCACAACGCTCGGCGTCAGGGCGATGACCCCGCGCGGCGAGGCCGGCGTGAGAAGGATGGCCTTTTCCGCCAGGCCGCGGGCCGCCAGGATCTGGGTCAGCAATCCGCCCATGGAATGGCCGATCAGGATCGGTTTGCCGTCGAGTCCCTTGATGAACCGCTCCAGGTCGTCGGCGTAGTCCAGCAGGCTGGCGGTGCCGAGGCCATCGGGCTCGGCACCGCCCGGTTCCACATCGTGGTGGCGTAGGGTCGGGGTATGAACCGCGTAACCGCGCGCGGCGAAACGGTCCCGGTAGTGCGACCAGTTGGACCCCCGGCTCAGCATGCCGTGGATCATGACGACGGGCGGCTTCACGGCGTCCTCCCGGTCAGGTCGGCGGCCACGCCGGCGAAGCGGTCGACGATCTGCTCATAAAGCGCCCGCTTGAACGGCACGATCATGTCCGGCAATTCGGTCACCGGCAGCCATTTCCATTCGCAGAATTCGGGATGCTCGGTGTCGATGTCGATATCGCCGTCGGTACCGGTGAATTTCAGGCAATACCAGATTTGTTCCTGTCCCCGGTAGCGGCCTTTCCACACCTTGTCGGCGATCTCCTCCGGCAGGTCGTAGCTCAGCCAACCCTCGGTCTCGGCGATGATTTCCGCCTTGGCGGTGCCGACCTCTTCCTCCAGTTCCCGCAGGCAGGCGTCGCGCGGACTTTCGCCGTCGTCGATGCCGCCCTGCGGCAGTTGCCACGCTTCGGCGGTGGTGTCGATGCGGCGGGCGACGAACACGAGGCCCTCGGCGTTGAGCAGGACCATGCCGACCCCTTTGCGGTAGGGGCGTTCGGAAAGTGGAAGACGTTTTTTCATTGAATGGCCTGGCGGTTGACGGTGCCGGTGATGGGGGCGAGGGCGATACCCTTGATGCGCAGGGTGGGCGCCCAATTGGCGACACGCTCGATGGTCACCGGATAGGCGAACCCGACCCCGACGGCCGTCCCGGTCTGCTGGGCGATGCGTTCCAACTCGTTGAGGCGGGCGTCGATGGACGAGCGCGAGGCCGTCGAATCCAGGAACCGGTTGTTCATGGCGCGGGGTACGCCGGCGCGCATGGCGACCCGGGCGGCGGCACTCTGTTCCGTCGCCCGCAGGTCGAGGAACATCAGTCCCCGGCGGGCCAGCGTATCCATCACGGGACGCAGATGGCGTTCCGAGGTGGTGAACTTGGCGCCCTGGAAATTGGTCACGCCGACATACCCGGTAAAGCGGCTGAGCAGCCATTCCAGGCGGTCGATGTTCTGGTCGTCCCGGAGCGACGTCAACAGCGTGTGCGGCCCGGGGTCGTTGCGCGGATAGTCGTACGGTTCCATCGGCAGCTGCAGCATGACCTCGTGCCCGGCGGCGCGGGACAATTCGATCCAGTGCGGCAGGTTCTGGGCATAGGGGGCGAAGCCCAGGGTGATCTCTCCGGGCAGTTGCTGAATAGCCGCGTTGGTGGCCGACTGGCTCAGTCCCAGGCCGACGATCAGAATGGCAATGCGCGGCGTCTTGTTGCCGGCGCTGAACGGGCGGCTGTAGACCTGCCACGGCGTCCGGCCATCGGGGCCGATCATCGGCAGCAGGCCCTTGGTCGACCGGTCCACAAGGGCGGGGTCGGGCACGGGCGCCAGGGCGATCCGGTCGCCCGACGGTGCAACCGGTTGCAATGGCGGTTGTGCGGCCGGCCGCGGCGCGGCGGCTTTCCTCGGTTCCGGAACCGTGCTTTCGGGTTGCGGTGGCGCGGGCGGCGGCGGCGGTTCGGACCGCGGCGCCGTGTCGGCGGGCGCGGGCTCCGGCGGCTTGGCCGCGGTCTGTGTTCGCGGTGCCTGCGGTGCGGGCGATGCCGGTTCGTCCGTGGGCCGCGCGGCCGGCTGAGGCATGGTGGTTTGCGGCGCTACTGGTGGTACCGCCTGCTGTGGGGATGCGGGAGGCTGCGATGTTTGGGCGGTCCCGGCCGGCGGTGTGGTCGGTTGCTCCGTAACAGAAGGCGGGGGCGGCGACGCGGTGCGGTCCGGCGTACCCGGTTCGGGAGCCGCGGGCGGCGTATCCTGGGCGGTCTGCGGCGGCGGCGCGGGCACCGGCGCGAGGGCGAGCCATCCGACGACGCCGGCGAGCGACAGGACCAGCAGCGTCCAGGCGACGCCGAGGGCGCCAAATCGGCGGTTGCCGCCGCCCTTATCCTTGGTCTTGGCCGGGCGTTGTTTTCGTTGGGCTTTTTTCGCCATGCATGCGGTGCCGAACGTCCGTGGGAGTCACCTTGTCTTTGCCGGTCAATTCTCCGCGCGCGCGCTCATCAAAGAGATGCCGCGGATCAGGTCGAGCGCGCGGGACAACTGATAGTCCTTCCGCGCGGCGTCCGACCGGCCGTCATCAACCTTGTTTTCCTCGCCGCCGCTCTGGCGGCCGGCGCCGAGATGGTTGCGCAGATCGGATTCGCTCCGCACCTTGGCCTCTTCCTCCGACTCGATCTGGGCCGGCGTGACGATGATGTCGGGCGTGATGCCTTTCGCCTGAATGGACCGTCCCGACGGCGTGTAATACCGTTGCGTCGTCAAACGCAGCGCGCCACGTCCGCCGAGCGGAATGATGGTCTGCACCGAACCCTTGCCGAAAGACTTGGTGCCGAGCACCAGGGCGCGGCGGTGATCCTGCAACGCGCCGGCGACGATCTCGGAAGCCGAGGCCGAACCGCCGTTGATCAGCACCACCAGCGGCAAGCCGTCGATGATGTCGCCCGGGCGGGCGTTGAAACGTTGCGAATCGCCCGTGGTCTTGCCCCGCGTCGAAACGATCTCGCCGCGCTCCAGGAACGCGTCGGACACCTGGATGGCCTGATCGAGCAAACCGCCGGGGTTGCTGCGCAGGTCAAGCACCAGGCCGGCAAACTCGTCGCCGATGTCCTTCTTGGCCTTCTCGACCGCTTTCTTCAAGCCATTGGTCGTCTGTTCGCTGAACGACGAGATACGGACATAGCCGACCTTGCCTTCCGCCCGGCCGCGGGCCGAACGCACCTTGATGACGGCGCGCTTGATGGTGACGTCAAGGGGTTTCTTTTCACCCTTGCGCGACAGGGTCAGGTCGATGGTGGTGTCCACCGGGCCGCGCATCTTCTCGACGGCTTCGCTCAGGGTCAGGCCCATGACCGGTTCGCCGTCGATGGCGGTGATCAAATCGCCCGATTTGATGCCGGCGTCGTAAGCCGGGGTATCGTCGATCGGCGCGACCACCTTGACCAGACCGTTCTCCATGGTCACCTCGATACCCAGGCCGCCGAAGGTGCCGCGGGTCGTGACCTGCATGTCGCGGTAGTTTTTCGGATTGAGGTAGCTGGAATGCGGATCGAGCGACGTCAGCATGCCGTTGATGGCCGCTTCGATGAGCTTGGCGTCATCGACGGTTTCGACATAGTCCGAACGAATGCGCTCGAAAATATCGCCGAACAGATCCAATTGCTTATAGGTATCGGACCCGGCGCTCAACGCAGGGGCCGAGAAGGTGAGAAGCGTGATCGCCGCCACACCCGAGATTACAAGCCTACGCATTATCCGCTGACCTTCCTTTCGCTTGCCGCCAACCAGGGGACAGGATTGATGGCGACGCCGTCGCGTCGCAATTCCACATAAAGACGCGGTACCCCGTTCGGACTGTCTGCCATGAGCCCGACAGGCTCCCCAGCAAGAAGCCGTTGACCGACGACACCGTATATACGGGCCATGCCCGCAAGCAACGTATGATATCCCTCGCCGTGGGCGATGATCAATAGCTCCCCGTAGCCGCGAAACTGGCCGGCATACACCACTTTACCGTCATATGGGGCCACGACGGTGGCCTGGGACCGGGTCGCCAGAGTGATGCCCTTGTTGCGCCCGCCATTGTCGTTGGGGGCACCGAACAGGGTGACGATCTTGCCGCGCGCCGGCAGGGGCAACCGTCCCCGCGCATCGGAAAAAAGGGCGCCGTTGCGTGGCAGGGTTTCCGCCCGCGGCGCCGGTTGCAACGCGGCGACGTCGGTTTCCGGCGCCGCAGGTTTTTGCCCGCGTTCCGGTCGCTTGGCTGTCGCGCGCGCGGGCGGCCCGGCGGGCGTTTCGGGTCTCGCCGCCCGCAATGCCGTTTGTTTGCGCTTTTCTTCCCGCACCGCTTCGGCGTTCAGCTTGTCCAGCAACGACCGCAGGCTGGTGGCCGCCTTCGACAGCCGGGCCAGGCGCTTGTTCAGCTTGCCCTGTTCGCTCACCGTGCGCTGGCGCAGGGAAGCCTTGCGGTTGAGCAGGATATCCAACGCGCCCCGCTCCTTGGCCAACATCGCCTGGGCATCTTCCAGCGACTTGCGCTCGCGGATGACGTCGCCGCGCAGGCTGGCCAGTTGAATCAGATCGCGCTGCAGGTCCTTGCTCTGGCCCTGCAATGTGTCGGTGACGTGGCGCATGACGGTGACGCTGCGGGCGGCGTCGGTGATGTTGCCGGGCGCCGAAACCAGCACGGCGCGCGGGCTGCGGCTGATGCGGACCATCGTGCCCAGGGCCGCCGAAATGTCCTTGTGGCGGGCCTCCAGGGCATCGCTTTTTTCCGCCACAAGCTTGTTGAGCGATGTCAGGCGTTTTTCCAGTTTGGTGACCTGGGCCTCGTTCTTCTGGATGCGCGCCCCCGCAGCGACCAGGCCCTTGCGCAGGGCCGCCAGGTCGCTCTCGATGCGCGTGCGCTTGCGGGACAGGATTTTTTCGCGCTGGCGCTCGGCGCTCAAATTCTGTTCGACCGTGCGCAACTCGTCCTGCGGCGTCTTTTCCGCCGCGTCGGCCGCGAGCGGTGCCGCAAACAGGCCTGTCAGTACGGCGGCCGCCAAGACGCGGCGGGTTCGGGCCAAAGAGGGGTCAGGCCGACGCACGGTGCTCCAGTCCACTGTTCACGCCGGCGGCATCCACCAGCGGCTGGCCGGTCATGTCGTCCGGCACGGGCAGCCCGAGGAACCGCAGCAAGGTCGGTGCGATGTCGGCCAGGCGGCCGTCGCGCAAGGACACGCCCTGCGCACCGTTGACCAGGACCAGGGGCACCAGATTGGTCGTGTGGGCGGTGTGCGGGTTCCCGCCGGTGTCGTCGGTCATCTGTTCGATATTGCCGTGATCGGCCGTCACCAGCATGACGCCCCCGGCCGTCTTGACGGCATCGTTCAGCCGGCCGAGACAGGTATCGATGGTCTGCACCGCGGTGATGGCGGCGGGCATGATGCCGGTGTGGCCGACCATGTCCGGATTGGCGTAATTGACGATGATCAGATCGTACCGGTTCGAACCGATGGCGGCGATCAGCCGGTCGGTCACTTCCGGCGCCGACATTTCCGGCTGCAGGTCGTAGGTCGCCACCTTGGGCGAGGGGATCAACTCGCGGTCCTCGCCGTCGAAGACCTTTTCCTCGCCGCCGTTCAGGAAGAACGTGACGTGGGCGTATTTCTCGGTTTCGGCGATGCGCAACTGCGTCATGCCGGCCTTGGCCACCAGTTCGCCGATGGTGTTCCTGAGCGCGATCGGCGGGAACAGGGCGGGCAGGAATTCGTCCAGCGCCGTCGAGTAGGACACCATGCCGGCCCGGGCGGCGAAGGTGACCGTCTTGGCGCGGTTGAAGCCGTCGAAGTGCGGGTCGACCAGCGCCGTCAGAATTTCCCGCGCCCGGTCGGCCCGGAAGTTGGCCATCAGCAGTCCGTCGCCGTCGGCCATGCCGGTATGGTCGCCGACCACGGTGGGCAGGACGAATTCGTCGTTTTCATCGGCCGCGTAGGCTGCGGTGACGGCCTCCACCGGATCGTCGGCGTGCCGGCCCGTGGCCGCGGTCAGCATGTCGTAGGCTAGCGATACCCGCTCCCAGCGCTTGTCCCGGTCCATGGCGTAGTAACGGCCGCAGACGGTGGCGACGCGGATGTCGCCGTCGCTGCCGAGGGCGTCGACGAACCGCCGCATGAACCCGTCGGCGCTTCTCGGCGGCGTGTCGCGGCCGTCGAGGAAGGCGTGGACGCGCACGGCAATGCCGTGGCCGGCGATAGTACGCGCCAGGCTGATCACGTGGTCCTGGTGGCTGTGCACGCCGCCGGGCGACAGCAGCCCCATCAAATGACAGACGCCGCCCGAGGCTTTCAGCTTTTCGATGAACGCCAGAAGATCGGCGTTTTGCGCCAGCGATCCGTCGGCCACCGCCGCGTCGATCCGCGGCAGGTCCTGCACGACGATACGGCCGGCGCCGATGTTCATGTGGCCCACTTCCGAATTGCCCATCTGGCCGGCGGTCAGGCCGACATCCTCGCCCGACGTGGCGATCCGCGCCGTGGCGCAATCGCGCATCATGGCGTCCCAGTGGGGTGTGTCGGCCAGGGCGATGGCGTTGTCGGTGGGATCGCTGCGCAGCCCCCAGCCGTCCAGGATACACAGCACGACCGGTTTCGGACGGGCGGCGGCGTCGGAAGGCGAGCGCGGGTTGGGCATGGCGGCACTATACATGGATTTACTAACGCTTTGTTTACCTAGTCGGCGGGTCTACGAACATTTGAATGAGACACGCGGATGACACGCTTTTGGTCCCGTTTCCTAGCCCGGTCGGCGCCTCGGCTCAACCCCGATGATAGGGGTGTCCGGCCAAAATACTCGACGCCCGGTAGATCTGCTCGGCCAGCAGCACTCTGACCAGCATATGTGGCCAAGTCATGGCGCCGAGCGACCAGCGCGCGTCGGCGGCGTTGCGGGTGACGTCGTCGAGGCCGTCGGCGCCGCCGATCAGGAAACCGACCGCGCCCTGGCCGTTCATCTGCCAAGATTCGAACTGCTTGGCGATATCGCGGCTGGTCAGGGCCTTGCCGCGTTCGTCCAGGGCGACACACACGTCGCAGCCGTCCACGGCCTGGCGCAACAGGTCGCCTTCCCGGGTCATGCGCGCCGCGTCGGGCAGGGACTTCTTGACCTCCACTTCACGCAGTACGACCGGCCAGGCGAGGCGGCGCGCATAGTCGTCGAACAACCGGCGCTCGGGACAGTCGCGCCAGCGCCCGACGCTGGCGATGGTGATTTTGGTGCTCATCCGGAATGGATACGATATACGGACAGGGCCGGCGCGTGTGCGTGGCGCCGGAAAGTCTTACCTGCCGTGTAGGGAGGCGGGGCCGTCGGCTCAGACGACGGCGGCCTCCTCCGGCATGACGACGGACCACAGTTTTTCGAGGTTGTAGAAGCTGCGCACCTCGGGTCGGAAGACATGCACGATCACATCGCCCGTATCCACCAGCACCCAGTCGCAGGTGTTGGTGCCCTCCAGCCGCGCCGGTCCGTACCCGCCCGATTTGACCCGTTCGGCCAAATGCTGCGAGATCGCGCCCACCTGCCGTTGTGAACGGCCGCTGGCGATGACCATGAAATCGGCGATCGAGGATTTCTTTGCGAGATCGATAGTGACGACATCTTCCGCTTTGTCGTCTTCAAGCGAGTGCTGGATCAACGTCAGCAACTCGGCGGCGGCCCGTTCGGGGCTACTCTGGATTCCTATGGTTTCGTGCTCCATTTCAGGGCCGGGACAGCTAGGAGGACGTCCCGGCGTGGTTGATGTCAGGCGGCCCGCTCGATTGTCGCGAACGCGCCGCTTCACGGATACCCGTGGCGGAGGCCGGATGCCGTTTCATGTCCCGCAGGTAGACCCAGGCGGGGGCGTCCATGTCCGCCAATCGGCTGGCCCGGCTGGCAGAAACCCTGAAAGGTTTGAATGTCTGGGCTGCCTGACCGGACAAGGCCCGATAGAAAATAGAATAGGGACCGCGGTCGAGAATCGCAATGGGCAGGGCATTGAAGATTGTCCGCCAGTTCCGCCATTCCGGGATCTGTAACAAATTGTCGGCCCCCATTAACCATACGAATCGCATGCTAGGGTGCCGTTGTTGCAGGCGTTTGACGGTTTCGGCGGTAAAACGCGTACCCAGACGGTTTTCCACGTCGGTGACGACGATACGCGGATGCCGGGCGATGTCCCGGGCCTGTTGCACGCGGTGCGTGAAGTCGGCCATGCCGCTGACCGGCTTCAACGGGTTCTGCGGCGACACCATCCACCAGACCTGGTCCAGCGCCAGCCGTTCCAGCGCCACCAGGCTGATATGGCGGTGGCCTTCATGGGCCGGGTTGAACGACCCGCCCAGCAAACCGACGCGCAGGCCGCTCATGCCGGATCCGTGCCCGTCGCCATTGCCGTCGGTCAGGGCCGGGTCTGGCCCGACCCCCGTACAACGTATTTGAACGTGGTCAGCTGCTCGACGCCGACCGGGCCGCGGGCGTGCATGCGGCCGGTGGAGATGCCGATCTCGGCGCCCATGCCGAACTCGGCGCCGTCGGCGTATTGGGTCGAGGCGTTGTGCATGACGATGGCGCTGTCGACCGTGCGCAGGAACCGCTCCGCCGCCGCCTGATCCTCGGTCACGATGGAATCGGTGTGATGCGAGCCGTAGCGGTCGATATGCGCCATGGCCTGTTCGATACCGTCCACCACCCGCACCGAAATGACCGGCGCCAGATATTCGGTGATCCAGTCCACATCCTCGGCCGGGGTGACCCGGCTGTCGGCGGCCTGCGTCGCGTCGTCGCCGCGCACGGCGCAGCCGGCGTCGATCAGGGCATCGATCAGGCCGGGCAGCTGGTTCCCGGCCACCGCCCTATCGACCAGCAGCGTCTCGGCGGCGCCGCAGATGCTGGTGCGGCGCATCTTGGCGTTGACGGCGATCGACTTGGCCATCTCGGCGTCGGCCTTTTCGTGCACGTAGATGTGGCACAGGCCTTCCAGGTGGGCGAACACCGGCACCCGGCTCTCGCTCTGCACCCGTTCGATCAGCGACCGGCCGCCCCGGGGCACGATGACGTCGACATACTCGGGCATGGACAGCAGCATGCCGACGGCGGCCCGGTCGGTGGTGGGGATCAACTGGATCGCCGTTTCCGGCAGGCCGGCCATGCGCAGGCCATGGGCCAGGCACGTGTGGATGGCGCGGCTGGAATGGAAGCTCTCCGACCCGCCGCGCAGGATGGCGGCATTGCCGGCCTTGAGGCACAGCGCGCCAGCGTCGGCGGTGACGTTGGGCCGTGATTCGTAAATAACGCCGATGACGCCGAGCGGCACCCGCACGCGGCTGATGCGCAGGCCGTTCGGGCGGTCCCATTCGCCCAGGACTTCACCGATGGGATCGTTCAGGTCGGCGACGTCCTCAACACCACGAGCCATGGCCTCGATGCGGTCCTCGGTGAGCTGCAGCCGATCCAGCATGGGGCCCGACAGGTTACGCTGGCGGCCGACCTCCATGTCCTTTTCATTGGCCGCGAGGATGGCGTCCTTGTCGGCGCGCATGGCGGCGGCGGCGGCCTTGAGGGCGGCGATCTTGGCATCCGGCGCGGCCAGCGCCAGGGCTTCCATGGCGGCCCGGGCGGCCTTGCCCAGCTCCTCCATCACGGTTTCCAGCGACTGCTCGGACGCATGTTCATGTGTACTCATGACACCTCTCCTTGGCCTTGCTAGGCCATCACCAGGTCGTCGCGGTGGATCATTTCGTCCCGACCACGGTAGCCCAGCAGGCCCTCTATTTCACGGCTTTTGTAGCCCATGATACGGCGGGCGTCGGCGCTGGCGTAGGCGCACAGGCCGCGGCCCACCTCGGTTCCCGCGGCGTCGCGCACGATCACCGCCTCGCCCCGGTCGAAGCGGCCCTCGACCGCCGTGACGCCGGCCGGCAGCAGGCTCTTGCCCGCCGCCAGGGCCTTCACCGCGCCGTCGTCGATGGTCAGGCTGCCCGACGGTTCCAGGGTGCCGGCGATCCACTGCTTGCGCGCCGTGCGCGGGTTGCCGCCGGGCACGAACCAGGTGCACGGCCCGCCGCCCTGGACCGCGGCCAGCGGGTTCATGCGGTGGCCGTCGGCGATCACCATGTGGCAGCCCGCCGCCAGGGCGATCTTGCCGGCCTTGAGCTTGGTCACCATGCCGCCGGTGCCGTAGTCCGACCGGGTGGTGCCGGCCATGGCTTCGATCTCGCGGGTGATCTCGCGCACCTCCGGAATGATGGCGGCGTCCGGGTTGCCGTTCGGATCGGCGTCATACAGGCCGTCCACGTCGCTCAGCAGCACCAGGCAGTCGGCGCCGGTCATCTGCGCCACCCGGCCGGCCAGCCGGTCGTTGTCGCCGTAGCGGATTTCCGACGTGGCGACCGTGTCGTTCTCGTTGATCACGGGCACCGCGCCCTGGCGCAACAGCATGTTCAAGGTGCTGCGGGCGTTCAGATACCTGCGGCGCTGTTCGGTATCGTCCAGGGTCAGCAGGATCTGCGCCACGGTGATGCCGTGGCGGGCCAGGGCTTCCTCGTAGGCGTGGGCCAGTTGGATCTGCCCGGTGGCGGCGGCGGCCTGGCTTTCCTCCAGCTTGAGCAAACCACGGGCGAAACCGAGCCGCTTGCGGCCCAGCGCGATGGAGCCGGACGAGACGATCATCACCTCCTGGCCGCGCTTGCGGCAGGCGGCGATGTCAGCGGCCAGGGATTCGAACCAGTCGCGGCGGATGGCGCCGGTCGCTTCGTCGACCAGCAGCGCCGAGCCGATCTTGACCACCAGGCGGCGGGCTTTGCTCAGGCGCTCCGGCACGGGTCCCACCCTTCGTCGGCGATGGAGTCTTCCGCGTCGGCGTCGTCATCCCGAGGCGCCGGTGCATCGATCTCGGCCAGCAGGGCCAGCAGTACGTCGTCGCGGCCGGCACCGGTGACGCCCGACAGCGCCGGCACCGGATGGCCCACGGCGGCTTCCAGTTCGGCCAGTTTTTCGGCCCGGGTCTCGTCGTCCAGGGCGTCGACCTTGTTGAGCGCCACGATCTCGGTCTTGCCGGCCAGGCCGTGGCCGTAGGCCTCCAGCTCGTGGCGGATGGTGCGGTAGTCGCCCGCCACATCGTCGGCGGTGCCGTCGACCAGGTGCAGCAGCACGGCGCACCGTTCCACATGGCCGAGAAACCGGTCGCCCAGCCCGGTGCCTTCGTGGGCACCCTCGATCAGGCCGGGAATGTCGGCCAGCACGAACTCGCGGCCGCCGGCATAGACCACGCCCAGTTGCGGGTTCAGGGTGGTGAAGGGGTAGTCGGCGATTTTCGGCTTGGCCCGGGTGGTCGCGGCCAGGAAGGTCGACTTGCCGGCGTTGGGCAGGCCGACCAGGCCGGCGTCGGCGATCAGCTTGAGGCGCAACCGGATCCACTTCTCGGCCCCGGGCTTGCCGGGGTCGGCGCGCCGGGGTGCCCGGTTGGTCGACGACTTGTAGTGGGTGTTGCCGTAACCGCCGCCGCCGCCCTCCAGCAAGGTGATCTGTTGCCCGACATGGGTCAGGTCGGCGACCAGGGTTTCGTTGTCGTCCTCGAAAATTTGCGTGCCGACCGGGACCTTCAATGTGACGTCGGCGCCGGAGCCGCCGGTGCGGTTGCGGCCCATGCCGTGGTGGCCGGTCTTGGCCTTGAAGTGCTGCTGGTAGCGGAAATCGATCAGGGTGTTGAGGCCGTCGACGCATTCCACGTAGACATGGCCGCCGCGGCCGCCGTCACCGCCGTCGGGGCCGCCGAACTCGATGTATTTCTCGCGCCGGAAGCTGACGCACCCGGCGCCGCCGGTGCCGCTCTTGACATAGATCTTGGCCGTATCGAGGAACTTCATCGTCTTCGGTCCGTCCCGCCGCGCCCCTTGCTGATTTCCCGGGCACTGATTTTAGACACAAAAAAAGGGGAATGGCGGGCCATTCCCCTTGATCCGAACATGGATAGGGGATCACGTCAGCGCGACGGCTCCACCGAAACGATCGAACGATTGTTCCGTCCACGCAGAAACTTCACCTTGCCTTCGACCAGCGCGAAGATGGTGTGGTCCTTGCCCAGGCCGACATTTTCGCCCGGGTGCCACTTGGTGCCGCGCTGGCGCACGATGATGTTGCCGGGAATGACGGCTTCGCCGCCGAATTTCTTCACGCCCAGGCGCCGGCCCGCGCTGTCGCGGCCGTTGCGGGAGCTACCACCTGCCTTTTTATGTGCCATTGCTTACTCCTCGGACTTGTCCGCGGCCTTCTTGGCCGGTGCTTTCTTAGCGGGGGCTTTCTTCGCCGCAGGCTTCTTGGCCGCCGCCGTTTCGGTCTTCTTGGCGGGGGCCTTCTTCGCCGGGGCCTTCTTGGCGGCCGGCGCTTTCGCCTCGGTCTTGGCTTCGGTCTTCGCCTCGGTCTTCTTGGCGGGGGCCTTCTTGGCCGCCGGCTTCTTCTCTTCCGCCGCGTCGTCGGCCTTGGCCTTCGCCGGCGCCTTCTTCGCCGCGGCCTTCTTGGCGCCCGGGCCGGAAATGTCGGTGACCCGCAGCACGGTCACGTGCTGGCGGTGGCCCTTCTTGCGGCGGTAGTTCTTGCGGCGCTTCTTCTTGAACACGATGATCTTGGCGCCACGGGTCTGCTCCAGCACTTCGGCGGTGACCGACGCGCCGTCGACGGTGGGGGATCCCACGGTCAGGCCCTTGTCGTCGCCGATGGCCAGCACGTCGTCCAGGGTGACCGTCGATCCGGCTTCGCCATCGAGCTTCTCGACCTTGATGACCTCACCCGCGGCGACCTTCTGCTGTTTGCCACCCGTCCTGATGACTGCGTACATGATATTCTTCCAAAGAAAATGGAGCGGCCGCGAACCTTTCGCGCCGCTGCGATCCGAAGGACGGGAATATAACCGCCGCGGCCCGCCTGTCAACGGCTTTCCGAGGCCGTTTTAAGGGCGTTTTCCAGCTCGGTGGCGGCTCGGCGTTAACCTTTTCCTCGGCAAATTTCTTGAGATACGCGGGTCTTGCCCCAAAAAGCGCCTTGGGGTAGGTTCCGGGCCTTCCCGGCGGCCCGCCGCCGGGCCCCGTGGAGAGGTGCCGGAGTGGTCGAACGGGGCGGTCTCGAAAACCGTTGTGCGCTTTGCGTACCGTGGGTTCGAATCCCACCCTCTCCGCCATTTTTCCTAGAGTTCGTTCCGGCGAGACGGTTTACGGTTTCTCCGGTCGGAAAGGGTTGGGGGCGGGTTCGACCCAACTCGGACATTCCGTATTTCATGGAACATCGATCGTCCGCGGGGCGATCCGGCTTCGTGGGCGCCAGACGGTCCACACAGGGTACGGGCCTGATTCGCATGCGGCGAAATCCGTAGGGTGCTTGCTCTCAAACGACTTTTACAGTCCGCCAAATCGCAGGCAAACCCGGTCTGACAAAAACAGCGTGACACCGTATTCGATCGGCCGTCCGTCCTCATCGATATTGACGGCCTTCGAGACGAGTACCGGATGGGAGGCCGGCTGGCCGAGAAGCCGGGCCTCGCGCGATGTCGGCAGGCGTGACGAGACCGTGGTCGCGCTGCGGTAATAGTTTTTGATACCGACTCGCCGATAGGCGTCGGAGATGCTGAACGTCTCCCGGACGATACGGCCCAATTTGCGAAACCGGGTGGCCGGGAAGTGGTGCCGGGTGATGCCGATGAGCAGACCGTCGGCCCGGCACGTGCGTTCAATCATGATGACACGCGCGTTGTGTTTGACGGCGAGAGCGTCGGCGACTTCCTTGCTGGCGGTTTTCTCCGTATCCCGCAGCACTTCCCCGGACGGTTCCATGCCCTGTTTCAGCACGATTTCCGAAAACCGTGTGTGGCGCGAGATGGGGTAGTCGACGACGCGGCCGACCACATAACTGCCCGCCCCCTGCCGGGTCTGGGTGAGGCCGGATTCCTCCAGCGCCATCAACGCCTGCCGCACCGTATGGCGGTTGACGCCGAAGCGTTCCGCCAGGCGGCCAGCCGACGGCAGCTTACCGTCCGCGCCCAGAACGCCGGTGCGGATTTCGTCGGCCAGGACATCGCGGATTTGCTGCCACAGGGGTAGCAAGGCCTGCCGGTCGATGGTGCGCGTCATAAAATGTTCACATGGCTGTCAAGCGACGGAAACCATAGGAGTGTAGGACTTGAGATGAAATCTGTCTAGACAAGTGAGTAAACTGTCGATGTCCTCCTCCTCGGATCGTAAGCATGAAGACGGCGGCTCTCAGGCTTTCAGCCGGCGCGAATGGCTGGCCGTGTTGGCCCAGTCCGATTCGGATCAGCTGGAAATCCTGTGGAACGATCAGCCGTCACCGCCCGTTCACACGTTTCTGCGCCGGCCCGAAACCGGTCTCGCCTTGGTCAGGGGGCGGACCGGCGGGTCCGGCGCCGCCTTCAATCTGGGTGAAATGACGATCACCCGTTGCACCGTGGGCATCGCGGACAGCGTGAGTGGCGAGAGTATCAAAGGCACGGCCACCGTCGCCGGCCGCAGTCGCCGCCATGCCGAACTGGTGGCGCTGTTCGACGCCGTGTTTCAGGACAACGGGCTGGGGCCCGCTCTGCGCCAATCCGTATTGCCCGCCCTGCGGCAGACCCGGCAACGCGCGCGCGCCGCGCAGGCGGCAAAGGCGGCGGCAACCAAGGTCGAATTCTTCACCATGGAACGGGGGCGCTGAGCATGATGGCATCTACGGCGCCGGCGGCCGGATTGGCCGATCCCGTCCTCGATTCCCAGCACGTCTACCGGGCCATCCTGTCCGCCTTCGCCCAGCCGGGACGGATATCGCAGGTCGACCGCCTCGAAACGGCGCCGCCCCCCCTGGCGCCCGCCACGGCGGCCGCCGGGCTGACACTGTTCGACCTGGCGACGCCGGTGTGGATCGCGCCGGACATCATCACCGACGCGGCGGCCGGGTTTTTCTCCTTTCACACCGGTTGTCCGATGACGGACGATCCCGGCACCGCCGCCTTCGCCATCATATCCGGTATGGACGGCGCATCCCTGGCCCGGGACTTTTCCGCCGGCACTCCCGAATATCCCGACCGCTCGGCGACGCTCATCGTTCAGGTGGCGGCCTTGACCGAAGGACACGGCCGGCGGCTGACCGGACCGGGCATCGAAAGCGAGCACCGCCTGGATGTCACCGGTGTTTCGCCGGCCTTCTGGGACCTGGTCGGCGCGAACCATGCGCGGTTCCCCCTGGGCCTCGATTTCATTCTGGTGGCCGGCGGCCGGCTCGCCTGCCTGCCGCGCACAACCAAAGTGGAGAGCTGACATGTATGTGGCGGTCAAGGGCGGAGAGCAGGCCATCGAAAACGCCCACGCCCTGCTGGCGGAGGACCGGCGCGGCGACCAGGCGGTACCGGAACTCGGCATCGACCAGATCAAGCAACAGATGACCCTGGCCGTCGACCGGGTAATGACGGAAGGGTCGCTGTACGATCGCGACCTGGCGGCCCTGGCCATCAAGCAGGCGCGCGGCGACCTGGTCGAGGCGATCTTTCTCCTGCGGGCCTACCGTACCACACTGCCGCGTTTGGCCGAGACACGCCCGGTCGATACCGGCGCCATGCGCATCCGCCGGCGCATCTCGGCGACCTACAAGGATCTACCCGGCGGCCAGGTGCTGGGACCCACGTTCGACTACACCCACCGCCTGCTCGACTTCGCACTGGCGGCGGAAGGCGCGGTGCCGGACGCGCCGGAAGCGCCCCAAGGCGACGACGGCACCATGCCGCGTGTCTCGGACCTGCTGGCCAACGAAAACCTGATCGAAACCGAACCGGCGGGCGATGACGGCGCACCGCCGCCCGACCTGACCCGCGATCCGATGGATTTCCCCGCCGAGCGTGCCCTGCGGCTGCAGGCCCTGGCCCGGGGTGACGAAGGCTATCTGCTGGCGCTGGGCTATTCGACCCAGCGCGGCTACGGCCGCACCCATCCGTTCGCCGGCGAAATCCGCATGGGCGCGGTGGAGGTCGAGGTCTTCGTAGAGGAAATCGGCGAAGCGGTGGTCATCGGCGAAATCACCCTGACCGAATGCGAGATGATCAACCAGTTCGCCGGATCGAAGACCGAGCCGCCGCAGTTCACCCGCGGCTACGGCCTGACCTTCGGTTTCTGCGAGCGCAAGGCCATGGCCATGGCCCTGGTCGACCGCGCCCTGCGCTGCCGCGAACTGGGCGAGGAGGCGACGGCGCCGGCCCAGGACGAGGAGTTCGTGCTGGCCCACGCCGACAACGTCGAGGCCTCGGGCTTCGTGCAGCATCTCAAATTGCCCCACTATGTGGACTTCCAGTCCGAGCTCGAGCTGGTGCGCAAGATGCGGCGGGAAATCGCGGAGGGCCGCTGGGCCGAAGGGGAGGCTGCCGATGTCGCCGCAGAGTGAATCCGGTTCGGCGTTCGACAGCGCCTACAACTTCGCGTTTCTCGACGAGCAGACCAAGCGCATGATCCGCCGCGCCATCCTCAAGGCCGTGGCGATTCCGGGCTACCAGGTGCCGTTTGCCAGCCGCGAGATGCCCATGCCGTACGGCTGGGGCACCGGCGGTATTCAGGTGACCGCCAGCATCATCGGCCCCGACGACGTTCTCAAGGTCATCGACCAGGGTTCCGACGACACCACCAACGCCATCAGCATCCGCAAGTTCTTCGTCCGCACCACCGGCGTCGAGACGACGGAGAGCACGGCGGACGCGTCGCTGATCCAGACCCGCCACCGCATTCCGGAAAAGGACCTGCGCGCCGATCAGATCCTGGTGTTCCAGGTGCCGATCCCGGAACCGCTGCGCTTTCTCGAACCGCGCGAGACCGAGACCCGGCGCATGCACGCACTGGAGGATTACGGCCTGATGCACGTCAAGCTGTACGAGGACATCGCCCATCACGGCCACATCGCCACCACCTACGCCTATCCGGTCAAGGTCGCCGGGCGCTACGTGATGGACCCGTCGCCGACGCCGAAATTCGACAATCCCAAGATGGACCGCATGGCGGCGCTGCAGTTGTTCGGCGCCGGGCGGGAAAAACGCATCTACGCCGTGCCGCCCCATACCGAGGTCAAGAGCCTCGACTTCGACGACTATCCGTTCGAGCTGCCGGAGTGGCAGGATGTGTGCGCCTTCTGCGGCGCCGAGGACACCTTCCTCGACGAGGTCATCCTCGACGACCGGGGCAAGCGCATGTTCGTCTGCTCCGACACGGACCATTGCAGCGAACGGCGCGCCGCCGGCCACGCCGGACCGGCCCTGTTCGACGGGGAGGCGGCGGACTGATGCTGGGCAGCGAACAACCGATCTTGTCCGTCGATAACGTGTCGCACGACTATGGCCGGCAGCGTGGCTGCGCCGGGGTCTCGTTCGATCTCTATCCCGGCGAGGTCATGGGCGTGGTCGGCGAGTCCGGCTCCGGCAAAACCACGCTGTTGAACGTGCTGGCGGGCCATTTGACCCCCTCGACCGGATCGGTCCGCTATCGCGGCCGATCGGGCGGCGAAGTCGACATTCACCGTATGGGCGAGCCGGAGCGCCGGTTGCTGATGCGCACGGACTGGGCCTTCGTGCATCAGAACCCGCGCGACGGCCTGCGCATGAACGTCTCGGCCGGGGCCAATGTGGGCGAACGGCTGATGGCCATCGGCCGGCGCCATTACGGCAATATCCGCGGCCAGGCCGTGGAGTGGCTGGAGCGGGTCGAGGTGGAACACGGCCGCATCGACGACCTGCCCGTGACCTTTTCCGGCGGCATGCAGCAGCGCCTGCAGATCGCCCGCAACCTGGTCACCGGCCCGCGCCTCGTCTTTATGGACGAGCCGACCGGCGGGTTGGATGTCTCGGTCCAGGCCCGTTTGCTCGACCTGATCCGAGGCCTGGTGACCGACCTCGGACTATCGGCGGTCATTGTCACCCACGATCTGGCGGTGGTCCGGCTACTGGCCCACCGGCTGATGGTTATGAAAGACGGTTATGTGGTCGAGAACGGCCTGACCGATCAGGTGCTGGACGATCCCCAGCATCCTTATTCGCAACTCCTCGTTTCCTCAATCCTGCAGACGTGAGGACGCCATGACGACCATGCTGAAGCTGGAAAACGTGGGCAAGAGTTTCACCCTGCATGTTCAGGGCGGCGTCGAACTGCCGGTGTTCGAAAGCCTGGACCTGACCGTCGAGGCCGGCGAATGCGTCGCGCTGGCCGGGCCGTCCGGCATCGGCAAGAGCACGCTGATCCGCATGATCCACGCCAACTATACCTGTCCGCAAGGACGCATCCTGGTGCATCATGACGGCGCTTGGGTCGACATGGCATCAGCCCATCCGCACCGTGTTCTCGATGTGCGGCGACGCACCATGGGCTATGTCTCCCAGTTCCTCCGTGTCGTGCCCCGCGTCCCGACCATCGACGTCGTCGCCGAGCCGTTGCGCGCCGTCGGCATGGACGCCGACCAGGCCCTGGTCGAGGCAGGTAACATGCTCACCCGCCTGAATGTGCCGGAACGGCTGTGGTCGTTGTCGCCGGTCACCTTTTCGGGCGGCGAGCAGCAGCGGGTCAACATCGCCCGGGGTTTCGTGCACCCCTATCCCATCCTGCTGCTCGACGAACCGACGGCCAGTCTGGATGCCGCCAACAAGCGGATCGTTCTGTCGCTGATCCTGGAAGCGCGCGAGCGGGGCAGCGCCGTCATCGGCATTTTCCACGACCGGGAGGCACGCGAAACCGTGGCGACCCGCGTTCTGGACACGGCCGAACTGGGGCAGCGGGCGGCATGAAAGACCATGTGCTGACCAATGCCCGGCTGGTGCTCGAAAACGACGTCGTGCCCGGCACGGTGGTCATCGAGGACGGCCTGATCAGCGACATCGACAGCGGGCCTTCATCCCTGCCGGAGGCCCGCGACCTGGAAGGTGATCTGTTGATCCCCGGGCTGGTCGAACTGCACACCGACAATCTGGAAGGTCATATGACGCCCCGGCCGCAGACCGAATGGCCGGCCACGGCGGCGCTGATCGCCCACGACAGCCAGGTCGCCGTCTCCGGAATCACCACGGTGTTCGACGCCATTGCCGTCGGCGCCTTGTCCGAGACCAGCGCCCGGATCAAGCGGCTGCGCGAAATGGTCTGCGCCATCGAAACCGGCGTGCGCGACGACCTGTTGCGGGCCGATCACTTGATCCACCTGCGCTGCGAGGTGTCGTACCCCGATTTGCAGGAATTGCTCGACCCCATCATGGACAGCCCGTTGGTGCGGCTCGTTTCGGTCATGGATCACACGCCCGGTCAACGGCAGTTCGTGGCCGAGGAAAAATACCGCATCTACTATCAGGGCAAGTTCGGCATGAGCGACGCCGAGATGGATACCTTCGTCGCCTTGCGCAAGGAAGACCAGCGCCGTCATAGCGCGCCGAACCGGCGCCATGTGGTCGACCGGGCCAAGGCATTGGGTCTCAGTCTGGCCAGCCACGACGACGCCACGACGGCTCATGTGGACGAAGCGGTCGCCGACGGCATGTCGATCGCCGAATTTCCGACGACGGTCGAGGCGGCCCGGGCCTCCCACGGCAACGGCCTTTGCGTCATGATGGGCGCGCCCAATCTGGTGCGCGGCGGTTCCCATTCGGGTAACGTGTCTGCGCAGACCCTGGCCGAGGACGACCTGCTGGACATTTTCTCCAGCGATTATGTCCCCAACAGCCTGCTGCACGCGGCCTTTCTGCTCTATGACGACGTCGAGGGTTATGACCTGCCGCGGGCCATCCGCACGGTGACCAAGACGGCGGCGGAGTCGGCCGGTCTGCACGACCGGGGGGAGATCGCCATCGGCAAGCGCGCCGATTTCGTTCGCGTGCGCCACACGCCCCATCATCCGCTCATCCGCGGCGTCTGGCGCGAAGGCGTTCGTATTGCATGACAAGCGGGAGAGAGACATGACACCGATCGAGGAAATCGCGCATATCCTGCAAACCGCCGGCGTCGAGCGCTATGGCGAACAGCGGGTGACGCAATTGCAGCATGCCCTGCAGTGCGCCGCCCATGCGGAGGCGGCCGGTTCGTCGGCGGATCTGATCACCGCGGCGCTGCTGCACGATATCGGCCATCTGGTCGACACCCATTTCGAGGGGGCCGCCGAGGCCGGCATCGACCGCCGGCACGAGGACATCGGCTGCGGCTATCTGGGCAAATGGTTCGGGCCCGACGTCACCGGTCCGATTCAGCTTCATGTCGCGGCCAAGCGCTATCTCTGTGCCGTCGACGGCGGCTATTTCGACGGCTTGTCTCCCGGGTCGGTCCGCAGCCTCGAACTGCAGGGTGGCGCGTTCGACGGCCCGGAATCGGCAGCGTTTCTCGAACGGCCCCATGCCCGCGAGGCCATTCGCTTGCGCCGTTGGGACGACCTGGCGAAGGATCCGGCCGCAGAGACGGAAGATCTGGACTATTATCTCGGCTTCGCGCAACTTGCGCTCAGGAACGGCCGAGCCGCCTAGCCGGTGACGGAACGTTTTGCCGTCTATTTCGCGCCGCCGCCCGGCAGCACGCTGGAACAGGCGGCCGCCGCCTGGCTCGGCCGCAATCCGCGGCCGGGCGGCGCGGTTCCGCCCCGCCCGGCGGTTCCCGGCCTGTCGCCCAACCAACTACACGACCTGACGGCCGCGCCGCGCACCTATGGCTTTCATGCCACGCTGAAGCCGCCGTTCCGCCTGGCCGAAGACGCCCGTCCGGAGGATGTGAAAAACGCGGCGCAAGACCTCGCCGCGGCGGTCCAGGCGTTTTCCTTGCCGCAACTGGCCGTCGGCCGAATCGCCGGATTCGTCGCGCTTCTGCTTCAGGACGAATGTCCCGAACTCCACCGGTTGGCCGGCCACTGTGTCAGGCATTTCGAGTTCCTGCGTGCGCCGCTGACCGCCGGCGAACGAGCCCGGCGCAGGCCCGAGCGCCTGTCGGACCGCCGGCGCCAACTGCTGGACGCATGGGGCTATCCGTACGTACTGGACGAGTTCCGCTTTCACATGACGTTGACCGGTAAGCTCGACGACGACGCGCGGGACCGGGTCCTTCCGGTTCTGGCCGATCACTTCGCCGTTGCCTTGCGTTCGCCGATCCTATGCGACGCGCTGACCGTGTTCCGGCAACCCTCCGCCGGCGCGCCGTTCGAAACCTGGGCGCGCTTTCCCTTCGGGTAGCGCCTTACACCACCAGCTTGCGCAGTTGCTGGGAGATGATGTCGACCAGCGATACGGCGACGATGATGACAATGATGATCGCCGACGCCTTGCCGTATTCGAAGGCGCGGATCGATTCGTGCAGCACGAAGCCGATGCCGCCGGCGCCGACGATGCCGAGCACCGTCGCCGAGCGCACATTGGTCTCGAGCCGGTAGAGCGAGAGCGAAATCCAGTTGGGCAGCACCTGGGGCAGCACGCCGAAGACGATTTCCTCCAGCCGCGTGGCGCCGGTCGCCCGGATGCCTTCGACCGGCCGGTGGTCGATGGTTTCGACGATCTCGGAAAACAGCTTGGCGATGACGCCCACATTGTGCACGAACAGGGCCATCACCCCGGCGAACGGGCCGAGCCCCACGGCGACGATGAACAGCACGGCGAAGACGATTTCGTTGATCGCCCGGGCGGCGTCCATCAGGCGGCGGATCGGCTGCACGATCCAGAACGGCACGATGTTGTTGGACGACAGCAAGGAGAAGGGGATGGCGAACACCACGGCCAGGAACGTGCCCCAGAAGGCCATCTGGATGGTCAGCACCATCTGTTCGACATAGATCTCCCAGGCATGGAAATCCGGTTCGAGAAAGTCGGACGCGTATTCGGCCATGTTGGCCGCGTCGGTGAACAGGCTGGTGAACTTGTGCACCTCGGACGGGCCGTAGCCCCAGGCGAGGATAATACCGATGGCGCCCCACATGGCCCAGCGGTAGAGCCTGCGGCTCAAGTCCTCTTTCGGAATGGCGATGTCTTCGGCGGGCTTGACCGCGGCGGCGTCCGGCATGGCGGGACCAATCGTGTAGGGATGGGCGAGGGTTCAAAAGGGGCGGGCGGTGGCCGCATGCGGCCACCGCCCGTACCGGCGCGTCATCAGTTGATGAGCTTGGTCTGTCCCAGATCGTTGGGGATCTCGTTGGCCAGGGCCTGGATCTCCTTGATCTTGTTGGTCAGCTCGGCGATCTTTTTCTTCTTCTCGTCGGCCGACAGCTTCTTGTCCGCCTGGACCTTCATGATGTCCTTGTTCAAGGCCATCTCGCGGATCGGGAAGAGCTGGGCGTTGGACGACGGCTTGAACCCGGCGAAGGTGGCGTAGTTCATGATCGCCCGCTCCTTGCGGATCTCATCGGGCGTGCCGAAGCGGCCGAGACCGATAAAGAAGTGGAAGATCTTGGCCTTGACGTCCGCAGGCAGATTGCCGCGATAGGCCAGCGGATCGGACGGGATCAGCGGCGAGCGCCAGATTTCCTTGAGCTTGTTGTATTTCTCCGGGTGATTGCGCTGCAGCCGGATGTGCATGGCCTTGTTGTTGGCCGTGGCCACGGTGACCTGGCCGTTGGCGACCGACAGCAGGTTGGTTTCATGGCTGGCGTTGCGCACGGTCTTGAAGCACTTCTGCGGGTTGACGCCGTGCTTGGCGAAAATGAACGTGGTCGGCACGAGGAATCCCGACGTGGAGTTGGGGTCGCCGATGCCGAAGTTGATCGACTTGTCGCACTTCAAGACGTCGTCGAGCGAGTTGATCTTGTCGTTCGACTTCAGGGTATGCAGCACGGAGTAATATCCGAGACCGCCGCCGATCTCGACGACCTGGGCGAAGATTTCCGCATCGGCCCGTTTGACCGCTTCCATGGCCGACTTGTTGCCGTACAGCACCAGATCGACCTTGTTGAAGCGCATGCCCTCGATGACGCCGGCATAGTCGGACGCGAAGAACGGTTTCACGTCGTAGCCGGTCTTCTTCGCCATCAGGTCGATGATCGGGCCCCAGCGCTTCATCAGGTTTTCCTGGGATTCCGTCGCCAGTAGGCCGACGTTGATCAAAACTTTGCCGTCGCTGTTCTTGTTGACGTGGATCTTCTTCGCCGAAGCGGAGAAGGACACCGCCGACACCAAGGCGGCGACGGCAAGGGTTCTTACGAGTTTCATGGAAGTCTCCAAGCTTGCTGAGTGGAACGGGCGGATGGACAGGAACAACACCTAGGCCGTCGCGACGGCTTCGGCGGCGGCCGGGAACTCGTGCGGCCGCGGAATCGGCGCGACGATGATTTCGCCATCGCTGGCATCGGGCAGGACCAACTCCTCGCTGGCCTCGCCGTAGATCTCGCGCAGGAAGTCGTTGGTCAGCGCGGCGCTGGGACCGTCGTAGACGATCTCGCCGTCCCGCATGGCCACCGTGCGCGGGCAGAAGCGGCGTGCGTATTCGACCTGATGCAGCGACACCAGCACCGTGATGCCGTCGCCGGCATTGACCGACGACAGGGTTTCCATCACCCGCTTGGCCGAGGCCGGGTCGAGCGAGGCGATCGGCTCGTCGGCCAGGATGATCCGTGCGCCCTGCACCAGGGCCCGGGCGATGGCGGCCCGCTGCTGCTGGCCGCCCGACAGGGTATTGGCCCGCTGCAGCGCCGTATCGTCGATGCCGACGCGGCGCAGGGCCTGCATGGCGGTTTGCTTCTCGTCCCGGGTGAACAGGGCCATGGCGCCGCGCCAGCCGGGGATCGATCCGAGCAGGCCGACCAGGACGTTGGTCAGGACGGAGAGCCGCCCGACCAGATTGAACTGCTGAAAGATGACACCGATATCGCGGCGCAAAACCGATACATTGCCGGCCAGCCGGCCCTGGGATTGCATGGTTTGTCCGAACACCGCGACCTGGCTGCCGGTCTTGTCCGACTCGACCAGGCCGGCGACATGGCGAATGAGCGTGGACTTGCCGGAACCGGAGGCGCCGATCAGTGCGACCATTTCCCCCTCGGCCACATTCAGGCTGACGTCACGCAACGCCCGTTTCTTCTTGCCGAAGGTCTTGTTGAGATCTTGCACGTGTATGGCAGGCGTCATGACGGCCTCCTTTCCTCTACCGTGCTCTAACAACCGGCGATGACCGCTTCATGAAGTCAAGATGACCGCTTCATGAAGTCAAAATGACAAAACGGTGTCGTCGGCTAGACAAGTGTCGAAGTCATTGGAACGGGCGTAATTCGGATGGCCCGCTCGAGACCCCGGTTCCGGAGCCGAGCAGAACAATGCGTTTGAGGATCGCGACGAATGCATTGATCGCCGTGTCGGCAGTTCCATCGTTGCGCACGTGCCAGATACCATCTCCCGTTGTCGGCAACGGTGTTTTCCGGTTTAGGCGGGCCAGAATCGCGTCATGGGTTTCCCTGTTGCGCGCCGCGAGCCGTTCGGCCAGCACCTGTGGCGACGCCGTCACGAAAATGGCCTGCGTGCCCGGATACAGGTGCTGCGCCGTTTCGATCATCGTGCGCGAGGCATTGACGACGACCGAACGGTTGAGGGCCAGGTCGCGCTCGATGCCGCGGGAAATGCCGTAGCGCAGGCCGTGCGCCTGCCAATGCAGCGCGAAGCCGTCATGCGCCAGGATGGCGTCGTAATCCTGGTCGCTGACGGCGATGTGGTCCTCGCCGCCGGCGTCGGCCGGGCGGGTGATGGCGCGCCGGGGAAAGAAAAAGCGTGGATCGTCGGCCAGCAGCCGGCGGGCGCCGTTCAGGATCGTATCCTTGCCCGCGCCCGACGGGCCGACAACGAGAACGAGAACGAGGGTGCCGGGAAATCGGCCCATGCCGGAAGCCCTAACGCTGCAGCACGACACGGCCGCCGACGACAACGCCGTCGAGGTCGAAGGCCGAACCGGTCAATGCGTTGAGCAGCAGAACATCGGCCGCCATGCCGGGTTCGATACCGCCCTTGATCGCCTCCAGGCCGACGGCGCGGGCGGGATTGGCGCTGACCAGCTTCCAGGCCTCGGCCAGGTCGAGCGCGCCCAGTTGATTGAGCAGGAAGGGCACCTGGAACAGGCTGGGGTAATGATAATCGCTGCACAGCACGTCGACGATCCCGGCGGCCACCGCCTCTCGCACGCTGAGCGCCGACAGATGCGACTTGCCGCGCACGCCGTTGGGCGCCCCCATGACCACGTGCACGCCTTCGTCGCGGAAGGAACGGGCGGTCTCGATGGTCATGGGAAACTCGGCGATATCGACGCCCAGCATGAGCGAGCGCCGAACGTCCGCTTCGTTGGCGTCGTCGTGAGATGCAAGAGGTACGCCGTGGTCCCGGGCCAGCCGGGCCAGCTCCTCGACTTGAACCTTGCCCTCGGGAATTCGCGCCTGAAGGTTCTGCAGATACGCCACGGCTTCCGGCTCGCTGATGGAGACCCGGCGCCTGAGCCCGTTGACGCTGCGGTCGAAGGCCTTTTGGTTGCCGGCCGGCGGCAAGTGGTTGTTGAGGGACAACAGGTCGATTTGCCCGCTCTTCATCCAGGCGACCAGCTCGTCATGATCCTCGGTATTGGCCTGTTCATGGCGAATGTGTACGCGCGAATCGCACAGCAGCTTGCCGCGATGATCGTTAAGGGCCTGCATGATCTCGCGCACGGTGCGGCGGCTGCGCAGACCGGGTTCGAAACCGTCGGTGATGCTGTAGAAAAAGGTCGTGATACCCGCCGCGACGAGGCTGGCGTCGTTGAACTGCACCGCCATGGAGACAGGAAACTGGACGCCGGCCCGCGGCGCGATGTGCCTCTCGAAGGCGTCGCCATGAATATCGACAATGCCCGGCAGGATATAACGGTCCTCGCCCGGCAGGTAGAAATCGGCGGCGGGGCGCAGCTTGGTAATCTCCTCGATCAGGCCGCCGCGGATGACGAGCGAGACGTCCTTGCGCCAGCCCTCGGGCGTAAGGACGTGCGCGTTCTCGACGACGGTGACCTGGTGGGGATTGAATTGATCCATCGGGCGTACTCTCTTTCTCCGGGTATGGGTCAGGCTCTTCCGATCAGCCGCCCCCGCGACCATGAGCTGAAGCGTTCGACACCGAGCACCAGGACGAAGATCATCAGCACGATGGTGGCGGCCTGGTCGTAGCGGAACATTTCCATGGACACGGCCAGTTCGGCGCCGATGCCTCCGGCGCCGACCAGGCCGAGCACGACGGACGAGCGCACAGCCTTTTCCAACGCGAACAGGCTGGTGTTGATCATGGCCGGCAGGGCGGCCGGAAAGATGCAGCAGACGACGATGTCGATGCGCCGGCCGCCCAGGGTGGCGATGGCTTCGCCGGGGCCGGGGTCGGCCTCTTCCATGTTCTCGGCGAAGAAGCGGGCACAGAACCCGACCGTGTCGACGATGATGGTCAGCGTTCCGGCAAACGGGCCCAGTCCGACCGAGGCGACGAAAAACAAGGCCCAGGCCAGATCGGGCACGGTACGAAGGAAACTGACGATCCCGCGCACGGCGGCATGGATCAGCGGATGGGGTGCCAGATTGCGGGCGGCGAGCACGGCCAGCGGCACGCTGATGACGACGCCGATGACCGTACCGACCAGCGCCATCTGAAACGTGGTCAGCACCGACCACAGCATGGGCAGGAAGCGGTCCGTCGCCGGCGGCACCATTTCCGACGCGATGACCCCCATGTTGGGCAGGCCGGAAATCAGTTCGCTGATCGACACGCCGGCGCCGGCCAGGGACCAGAGGAAAAACCCGAGACCGCCGGCGAACAGCGCGGCCTTCAGCGGTTCGGGCGCGGCGAAGCGTTTTGGCCCGCTCCGGCTTGTCGCGGTATCAGTCATACAGGCCGCGCAGACAGCCGGGCGTCCGGCCGGCGCTCGCGGCATCGAGCGCCAGGCCGCCTTCCCGGAGCCCCAGCACCCGATCGGCATAGCGCAGCGCGTGATCCAGCTGGTGCGAGACGAACACCAGGGTCAGCCCGCGGTCGTGGTTGAGTCGCGCGAACAGTTCCATGATGCCTTCGCCGGCCGCGGGGTCGAGGCTCGCCACCGGTTCGTCGGCGAACATCAGCTCGGGGTCCTGCATCAGGGACCGGGCGATGGCGACCCGTTGCGACTGACCGCCCGACAGCCGGTCGGCCCTTCTGTCCGCGAGGTCGGCGAGACCGACCTGCTCGAGGCACGCCATGGCTTTTTCGCGCTCCGCCCCGGGGGCGATCGCCTGGAACCACGACCGCGGTCCGACACCGCGGGCGAGGGCGCCATGCATGACGTTGGTCAGCACGGACAGGCGCGGCACCAGATTGTGCTTCTGAAACACGAAACCGACGCGGGCACGCATGCGGCGCAGCGCCTGACGGCGGGCGGCGACGAAATCCGTGCCATGAAACGCGATGTCGCCGCTGTCCGGTTCGACCAGGCGCAGGCAACAGCGCAACAACGTGCTCTTGCCGGCGCCGTTGGCGCCGATCAGGGCCACCGACTGTCCTTGCGGGACATCGAACGTGACGTCGTGGAAGACCGGTTGGCCGCCGGCTGTGAAACTTTTACTGAGCCGGCGTACCTGCAGCGCCGGGGTGGGGGACAGGCTGCTCGCCGGCGGCCCGTCCTGCCCGTTGCCTTCAAAGGTTGCCAGGCGCGCAACCGCGGTCATGGTCAGTTGCCGATGAAATCGGCGTATTCCGGATACCCGACCGTACGGTACATCGACCGCACATAGTCGTAATCCTTGTCCTGAATGTTGCTCAGGAACGCCATGCCCTCGTACTTCTGATTGTCCTCGCCCTTGAGGATGGCGCCCACCAGTTCGTCGGAGTGCTTGACGAACGCGTTGCGCATCTTGTCGACGGTGGCCTGGTCCACATGGCTGCCGACCATCAGCACGTCGTTGGGCAGATCGGGGCCGCGGCCGACGACACGGAAGGCACCCGGCGGCATCCCGCCCTTTTCCATTTCCTTCTTGCGGAAGCTGAGGAACTTCAGGTGGTTCATACCGACCGCCGCAACGTCGCCCTTCTTGAGCGATTCCCAGGCAACCGGCATCTTGGTGTGGATCACCTGGACATCCTTCATCGGATCCAGGCCGTAGTCGGCCATGACCTGACTCGGACCGAGGTGCTTCGACGTCGATCCCACCGAGCCCAGGGCGACCTTCTTGCCCTTGAGGTCCTTGGCCATGGTGTAAGGGCTGTCGGCCAGGGCGATCAGCACGGCGAAATAGTCGGGCCGGGAGAAACCGACGACGATCCTGGCGTTGGAGCGCTTCTTCATCACCACGTATTCGGCCGGGCCGGTCAGCACGAAGTCGACCTTCTTGAAGCGCAGCGCCTCGACGGCCGCCGTCCGGTTGGTCACCGGCAGAAATTCGATATCGTAGCCGGTCGCCTTGCCGAGCACCGATTTGAAGGCGCCGAATTCACGCTGCAGCTCCTCGAGCCCGACCAGGTCGGTAACGGCAAGTCTGATCTTTTCCGCCGATACGGCAGGAGATTGCAATGTCAGCAGCCCCGCGACCATGACGGCGGCGGCGATAAATTTCTTGAACATGTTCAGGCCCCGCTAATGACACAAATTTGGAAAACGGGGCCATGTTAGTGGCGCTTCAAGACAGTTCGATGTTGACTCGATTTCAGTTTTGTGGCGCGATGGTTGCAAAATTCTGGCAATTCGCGGACGCGGTCGGGAATACAGAAACGCGCCAACCGTCAATGGTTTCGAGAGTGTCTGCTGCTAGGCACAAATATCTACGACGCGCCGATACACAGAAACGTGACCGCCGGAATATAATATCGCGGCTAACTCTCGAACACGGAATGGATGCCCAACAAATAGATAAGCGGCAGCAACAACAACATGACACTCGGAATAGACCGCCAGTGGTCCGCGCGGGACAGCAAAGACGAGGCAACCAATATCCAAAGCGATACCCACCAGAAATTGCCGGCCGCACGGAAATAGTTTGCAACGGTGTTTTCCAGCAGAGTGCTGTCCGGCTTTTGCTGAACGAAACGGTTGAATGCGTAGTACGCACCCGAATAGTCGTTTGCCAGGAACAGTCTTTGTTTGTGAAACACGAGTTCGACGAACTCGAGGGGATTGTCTTTAATCCAGACCACTGCCCATCGAACGCCGGTGCGATTCCACTCGGCTTCGTTTCCTCTGAGCGCGTCGAGGTCGCGTTCCCCTCTCGTCGAATAGCCTCCGCGTGCAAGCGGGTTTTTAGCGCGGTAAAGGACGGAGCCTCCATTGCTCGAAACCGGGATGAAATCTCCCAACACCAGATAGTTTCTGACCGTCCACGGTGAGATGACGGCCATCACGACAACAACGGCGACAAGGCCGCGCAGTAAAACCCTGTATCGAGCGTGCGACGAAACGAGACCGAAGATCAGCCAGGCGGCAGGGGACGGGTGCCTTCGTGCCCTACGGGCCGATCGATCTGCGCCTGCTGGCGCCGTTCGGCGACCGGCTTTTGATCACCCGCGCCGATCTGCCGGCCCGTCATGCCTGGCTGGTCACCGGCGCCCTGGTCGGCAGCCCGTTGTCGCCCGGCACCGAAGCCGCCACCGGCTACGCCGTGCCTTGGCACCCGGGAAGCGCCGACTTTCTCCAGGGCCATCCGGAACCCGCGACGGACCAATAGGATCGTTTCCGGGGTCGGCAACCGCTGCTACAGTCCTCCCATTCCGACAATGCGTGGGAGGAGGCGTCATGCGGGGTTTGGACGGCAAGCGCGTGGTGGTGACCGCCGGCGGGTCCGGCATCGGCCGGGCGATCGCACAGGGGTTTGCAGATCGCGGCGGCCGCGTTGCCGTCTGTGACATATCCCAGGACCATCTCGACGCTTTGCAGGCCGCGCTGCCCGGCGTCATCGCCGCGCGGGCGGACGTGTCGTCCGAGACGGACGTGGATGGCTTTTTCGATCTGGTCCTGGCCGAGTTGGGCGGCATCGACGTGCTGGTCAACAACGCCGGCGTCTCCGGACCCACCGGCGGTGTCGATTCACTGTCGCTCGAAGACTGGCGGCACTGCACCGCGGTCAACCTGGACGGCAGTTTCCTGTGCTGCCGCCGCGCCGTGCCGGTGATGAAGGCGCAATCGTCCGGCGTCATCGTCAACATCGCGTCCACCGCCGGCGTGCTCGCCTATCCCCTGCGCGCGCCCTACGCCGCCGCCAAGTGGGCCGTCGTCGGCCTGACCAAGACCCTGGCCATGGAGCTGGGCGGCGACGGCATCCGCGTCAACGCCATCGCGCCCGGTTCGATCAACAACGACCGCATGGCCGGCGTCATCGCCCGCGAGGCCGCGGCCAAGGGCGTCAGCGAGGACGAGGTCCGCCAGGCCTACGTCCAACAAAGCGCCATGCGCACCCTGATCGAACCCGAGGAAATCGCCGACATGGCCCTGTTCCTCGCCTCCGACAACGGCCGCCACATCAACGGCCAGGTCATCGCCGTCGACGGCTACGCCGAGACGCTGGTAACCTGAGACGGTCCGCAGGAGTTGATTGATGATTGTTCGACGCGTATCCGTTTTGGCTTTGAGCGCCTTCGTCCTCGCCGCGTGTTCGGCGACCGCCCAGAACCCCCCTTCCGGCGCGCACTCGGTGCGCATCTTCCAGCAAGGCGATCAACGCTGCATCGTCTCCGACGGTACGCCGAACCACGACATGGGGCGGTTTCCCAACCGGGGCAATCCGCACCGCTTTCGCAGCCAGCGGCTGCGCTATTGCTTCGATGCCAATCCACGGCGCAACAGCACGCCGTTTTATGGTGCCCCGGTGGTCGCAGTTGCCCTGAACGGTGTGCCGGTACGGCCCGGCACCGCCGACTGGTACGACGCCTCGTCGCCGCGCGGCCACAGCCGCGACCGGTCCTCGGGCTGGAACCTGGAGGGCATGGGCAACGCCCGCCGCCTCGGCATGGACCACCACAACGCCCACGTCGATCGCCGCGGGCTGTATCACTATCACGGCGTGCCCGTGGGTCTGGTGGATCAAAGCGCGTCAAGCCATATCGGCTACGCCGCCGACGGTTTCGAACTGCACTATGTCGGCGCCAAGGCCAAGTCGAGCTACCGGTTGAAGCCGGGCACCCGTTCTTCCGCGCCGGGCGGGCGTCATGACGGTCGGTTCGTGCAGGACTGGCAGTACGTCGCCGGGTCGGGCACGCTGGACGAATGCAACGGCGGCATGCTGGACGGCAAATACGTCTATTTCGCCACCGACACCTATCCGTTTTATCCGCGCTGCCATTGGGGTAGGGTCGGCCGCGACTTCCGCCGGCCGTAGCCGGCCAGCGCGCTGAGGGTGTTATGAGGGGGGCGTTATGAAATCACGGGGCATCGTGCGCATCGTGCCGTCACTGGCGCTCATCGGCGCCGGGTTTTATCTTTTTTACACCACCATCGATGCCGCCCTGTCGTCGGGTCGCGAGGTGGCGCGGCTCGAGCTGTCCGGCGGAGGCACCCGGGAGACGACGGTCCGGCTGGAAGAATACATGAACCCGTTGCGCGCGGTGTTCGACATCGACTACGAGATGACCCACCGCCGGCCCAACACGCCGCTGTTCGACACCCGGGTCGAGGTGCGCAACACCGCCGACATCGCCGTGTGGTCGGGTAAGGCCGTGCACCGGGACGACGCCACCGACCGCAGCGACCACTATCACAAGGGATCGCTGCGCAGGGGCCTGGGCACGTTCGATGTCTCCATCGGCGGCGGCTACCGGCTGGACTGGTCGCTCAACGCCCGCACGGCGACGGTGAGCGCGGCCAGCCTCTCCCTGCGGGCCAACGCGGCGCCGGTGGACTGGCTGCGCGCCGCGCTCGGCGGCGGCATCATGCTGGCGGGAATCGCCGTGCTGTTCGCACGCCGCCGCGGCGCCCGGCCTCCGTCCGGCGGGGCCGGGACCGTAGCCCGGCAATAGGCTCAGGCCGCTTGCTTCTCCGGCAGGGATTTGCGGAACCCTTCGATGGCGCTCATGCGCGCGAACCAGGCGCGGATGTTGGGCCGGTCCGGCAGGGCGTCGGCGAAGCCCAAGTGGAAGATGTTCGACGCCACCGACAGGTCGGCGATGGTCGGCGTATCGCCGGCCAGATAGTCCTGCGCCGCCAGGGCGTCGTCGAGGATCCTGGCCAGCGCTGTCAGTTTCTCGTGGCCGCGGGCGATGGCCGCCTTGTCGCCGTCCTCGCCCATGAACACGGTGTTGAGCACGATGTCGACCACCGCCGGGCCCAGCCGGCACTGGTTCCAGTCGAGCCACTGCTCCACCGCCGCCCGCCGCGCCAGGTCGGCGGGATACCAGTCGTCCAGGCCGTGCTTGGCGCACAGATAGCGCAGGATGGCGTTGGATTCGTGGATGATGACGGTGCCGTCGATCAGTGTAGGGATCTGCCGGTTGGGGTTGATGGCGGCGTATTCGTCCGTCAGGTATTCCTGTTTCCCCATGTCCACGGGATGCAGCCGGTAAGGCAGCCCGGCGGCCTCCAGCAGGGACACCACGCGGCGGGCGTGTTGCGAATAGGGATAGTGATAGAGCGTCATCATGGGTCTTGTCCTCGTCGGTCGGTTTTCAGACGTCCGGCGGTGCGCCGGCGTCCCGTTGATGTAACAGGACCCTGCTGACACCGTCCTGTCAGCAGTGATCGTCCCGGCGGTCACGGCGCCGTGAGGCTCACAGGACTGGACTTTCACCGCCGCTTGCGAAAGAGTCGGCGCCGGTTCTGAAATCGACCCCCAAAATCGAAGGTTTTGTCATGACTGTCGCCAACGGCCGCGAATTCCTGTCCATCCCCGGTCCCACCAACGTGCCCGATGAAGTGCTCAACGCCATGCACCGCCCGGCCGTGGACATCTATTCCGGCTCGCTGCTCGACATCACCTCGTCGTGCCACGAGGACCTGCGCACCGTCTTCCGCACCGAGGGCCGGGCCTACATTTACGCATCCAACGGCCACGGCGCCTGGGAGGCGGCCCTGACCAACGTGCTCAACCGCGGCGACAAGGTACTGGTGCTGGAAAGCGGCCGCTTCGCCACCGCCTGGGGCATGATGGCGGACATGCTCGGCGTCGAGGTCGAGGTGCTGCCCGGCAGTTGGCACGCGGCGGTCGACGTGGCGGCGTTCAAGGCGCGCCTGCAGGCCGACGACGCCAAGGATTTCAAGGCCATCCTGGTGGTGCAGATCGACACCGCGTCCGGCGTGGTCAACGACATTCCGGCGATCCGCGCCGCCATGGACGACACCGGCAGCGACGCACTGCTCATGGTCGACTGCATCGCCTCGTTGGGCTGCATGCCCTTCGCCATGGACAGCTGGGGCGTCGACATCGCCGTGACCGGTTCGCAGAAGGGTTTGATGACGCCGCCGGGGCTCAGCTTCGTCGCCGCCGGACCCAAGGCGGTCGAACGCCACCAGTCGGCCGGCCTGCGCACCTACTACTGGGACTGGACCCAGCGCGACGGGCCGCTGCACTACCAGAAATACTGCGGCACGCCGCCCGAGCACCTGCTGTTCGGCCTGCGCAAGGCCTTCGACATCCTGCTCGAGGAAGGCCTGGAAAACACCTTCCGCCGCCATCGCCTGCTGGCCGGCGCCGTGCATGCCGCGGTCGACGTCTGGCGCACCGGCGGGGTGCTCGATTTCAACATCGAAAGGCCCGAGGAACGGGCCGTCTCGGTCACCACGGTGCTGGTCAAGCAGGGCTACGATCCGCAGCGGCTGCTCGACTTCGTGCGCGAAACCTGCGGCGTGGTGCTGGGCATCGGCATCGGCGAGGAAATGGACGGCAAGGCCCTGCGCATCGCCCACATGGGCCACACCAACGCCCCCATGGTGCTCGGCACCCTCGGCGCCCTGGAAACCGGCCTCGCCGCCCTCGACATCCCCCACGGCACCGGCGGCACCCAGGCGGCGGTGGATTATTTGGGACGGGCGCTGAAGTAGGGCTGGGCGGAGCTCTAACCCTAGAACCAAAACCTGCAAGTCGTTTCCTGGACCGGACGCAAGTACAGCGAGAAACTCGCGATTGTGACCGTGGGTAAATGGTAGTCACTTGTCTTCAAGATGCTTTGAATTGCTGGCAGCAACATTTCGAGCATCAATGGCCATTTCACGTCTCTGACATAAAATGGACTAATCCAGGCAAATCTTATGCGGCTGACTAGATTATCTAATTGACTGTTTTCGTACTTAGTTTGTTTGACTAGGTAAAGTAGACCAAGTGGCTTTTGGCCTTGCATTCAACACTTCAATGCCAACGCCTATGGAGCTCGCCAACAGTATTGTTGCAGGTATGTAAAGAGCGACATGCTCAAGTCCGAGTTAAGTTAAAGCAAAAATTTCGCGGGTAAAATTAACCTAGGCCTGCCGTAATGAAAGCAAAAAAGAAAGGTATCCCAAAAACAAAAGTCATGTTCATAAAACTATCATCGAAATCTGATTCCAATTTGGAAGAAGAGCCAAGTACAGGCATGGGATGTAAAATGACGCAGAACGCGCCAAGTGCTATGTATTTCGCCCAATCAAGAGATGAGTTGGGAGAAACTCCCCAGATATATTGACACAAAACGGACGATTGCCAGCCAGAAAGAAAAAGAAGTATAAATCCAACTATAAAAATTGTTGCATTATTAATTCGACTATTGAACCACATAAGTAACGTTATAAAAAAATGGGCAAATAAATATTCCAAAACAAGAAATATTAGAATTAATAAGGGAAGATTTTTCAATGGAATTGTCGGCACGACGACGGAGCCCGTTCTGAAATCCATCGCAATAATTGTTAAAACAAGCCCCGCAATCGAGGCTAGAGCGCCGACTATGTTGAGGAGTGAGTACATATCCAAACATCCGTATCTTGGTTTTAACTCCTTGTCGGGTGGCCCAATAATTTGAACAGAAACGAAACAATATTCTATCCTTAATGGTTGCATTTCTGTAGCGAAAGTTGCGTCTCAATCAAGCAGGTCGACTAATTCCAATACGGATAGCAAATGACATCAAACCCTTGCTTTAGGTGTTTGATCCCAGGGTTTGATGGTGCGATCTTTTCTTTGCAATGGAAGGAGGCACTGGACATCCCCCCACGGCACCGGCGGCACCCAGGCGGCGGTGGATTATCTCGGCCGGGCGCTGAAGTAGGGCTGGAAAACCGGCGTCCGCAGGCAGGGGATGGAGCCCAACGTACGGGAGTACGTCTTTATGTGATGCCGACGCCAAGTTCCTCGCTGACCGCCTTCAATTCCCGGATCATCAATTGCGCCGGTGGCGACAGGCTGGCGCGGCGGCGGCGAATGATATTCAGTTGCCGCTGCCAGGACAGTTCGGGCACGTCGAGGAACGCAAGGTCGTCACGGCCCCAGCCCAGCCCGAGCTCGATCGTCGCGCGGGGCAGGAAACCGACCGCGCCGGTTTCGCGGATGTACGACATGGTGAACAGAACCGAATTGGACTCCGCCACGACATTGACCGGATCGAGGCCGATGGTCCCGAGGGCGTGTTCCAATTGGCGGCGGATCGGATCGGTCGGCAACGGCAGGATCCATTTGGCGCCGTCGAGGTCGGCGGCGGCAAGCGTGCCTTTCCGCAGCAGCGGATCGTTGGCCTGGGCCATCAGGCCGACCGGGCTCATTGCCAACGGTTCCTGTGTGAGGCTTTGATCGAGATCGTCCGCCTCGGTCACGACGATAAAGTCGAGGTCGCCCTGAATGACTTCGGTGATCAGGTTCGGCATGAAGCCTTCGCGCACGACGGCCTGTACGCCCGGCCGGCTCGTTTGCATGCGGGTAACCGCCCGCGGCAATACGGTCAAATTGAAACTGGGCCGGGCGCCGATACGGACGATACCGCGGCTGATACCGCGCAGTTCATCCAGTTCCTGACGCGTGGTCTCGATCTCGCCGACGATCAGCCGGGCGTGTTGGAGAAACGAATCGCCGAACGGCGTGCGGGTCATGCCGCGCGTGCCGCGGTCGAACAGCGAAACCTGCAGGCTGTCTTCCAGCCGCCGGATGCTCTTGCTCAACGCCGGTTCCGTGATGTTGAGGGCCAGGGCCGCGCGGCCCAACGACCCGTGCTCCACGATCGCGAGAAAATGGCCAAGCTGACGCAGCTCCATACTTAACCTTTGGTTATGGCTTAGGTAAAAAAATATAATTGTCGGTTTAGGATCAGCCTGTCAATCTCAAGCCAATTTGAGCGGCGATGTGATGAAAAAGGTGGCTGGTGCCGGTGGCCCGGTTCTCGTTCGCAAAGCCGAACCAACCAGAACCAGGGAGGCTGCCATGATGGGGCGAAAACTGATCACAGCGTTGTTGGCGCTACCGATTCTCTTTGCGGGCTCCGCCGCGTTTGCGGAATATCCCGAAAAACCGATCAAGCTGATTCTGCCTTACCGGGCCGGCGGCGGAACCGACGGTTTGGCCCGGACCATTCAGGCCGCCATCGAAAAACACAAGCTGATGACGCAGCCGCTGGTCGTGGTCAACGTGACCGGTGCCGGCGGCGCCGTCGGTGCCCGGCGGGTCAAGGATGCCGATCCCGACGGTTATACGTTCTTGCAGATGCACAACGAGATGTTCGCGCTGGCGGCCACCGGCCGGCTCGGCTTCGATCCGGCCACAGCCTACGAACCGGTGGCGCAAACCACCCAGTCGTGCCTTTATCTCGCCGTGCCGGCGAAATCCCAACTCAAGACATTTGACGACATGACGGCGTACGCCAAGGCCAACCCGGGCCAGCTCAAACTGGCGGATATCATCGGCGGTATTTCCCATTTCCCGGCGGCCATGATGATGGACAGGCTGGGTATCAAGTTCGGAGTCGTGCACACCGGCGGCACGTCGAAGCGTTTTGCCTCGATGAAGGGCGGTCACACGGACATGGCGTTCATGTCTCCGGGTTGGATCAAACGCGCCGGCGATGAACTCAGGGGACTCCTGTGGATGGGATCGGCCCTGCCCGCCGCGGCGAAGGGCATGCCGACGGCCAAGGAACGCGGACTTGATATCGAGGCTTGCCTGAACCGGCGTTTTTGGGCTCCCGCCGGAACGTCGCCGGACCATGTCGCCTACTTTGCCGGCGTGCTGGAAAAGGTCATGCGGACCCCGGAACTGATCGAGTATCACAAGCAACGGCTCAGTACGATCCGCGTGCGCACGGGCGCGCAGCTCAAGCAGGATATCGCGGCCGAAATGAAGTCGTTCGAGAGTGTCGCGGGCACCGTAAAGGCGTCGATGCAATAAGGGCTCGCTTCCCACGGTCCGGGAAACGGCCGTTGGTGTCTTTTCCGGCGCCGATGGTACCTTTTCCCGGACGGACGTCTCACCGGGGAAGCGGAGGTCGATGATGAACCGGTCTTTGTTCACGGCCTGGGTGGCCGACAATGCGTTTGCCTGTGCCATGGCCGCGGTCGGCGGGCTGGCCATCTGGAGCAGTATCGGATTGCCGCCGCCGATGCTCGAGCCTGTCGGTCCGGCCGCGTTTCCGCTTTGGGCGGGGCTTGTGCTGGTCGTTCTGTCCATCGCCGCCGCCGTGCAGACCGCCCGCGGCCGGTCCGGATCCGCAAACCCGGAGAGCGAAGGCGCGCCGGCGCCGGACGCACCGGCCGCCCGGCCGCGCCGCGACTTGGCCGCCGCCGCCGCCGGACTCACGGTGCTTTACGTTCTGGCCATGGAATGGCAGGTGCTGGGATTTCGCTGGGCGTCCGTGTTGTTTGTCTTTGCCTTCATCATGGTTCTTGCCGGCCGGCGCGTCCGCATGCTCCCGGTGGCGCTTGGCGTGGCGCTGGTTTTGGGCGTCGGCCTGCATTGGATTTTCACCGGTTTCTTCTACATCGATTTACCCGGCTAAGGGCCGCGCCGTCTTATGGAGCCATTGCTGTCCTCGTTCGCGGAACTGTTTGCGCCGCTTCCCTTTCTGCTGGTGTTTCTCGGCGTGTTCGTGGGTATCGTGGTCGGCGCCATTCCCGGCATGAGCGGCGCGATGGTCATTGCCCTCGCCTTGCCGTTGACGTTTTTCATGGAAAGCACCCATGCCCTGGTGCTGCTGGTGGCCATGTACGTCGGCTCGACGAGCGGCGGGCTGATCTCGGCCACCTTGATGCGCATGCCCGGAACACCGGCGGCGATGATGACGGTGTTGGACGGCTTTCCCATGGCCAAGCGGGGCCAGCCCGGGCGTGCCCTCGGCTTCGGGATCATGGCGTCGTTTATCGGCGGCCTGATCTCCTGGGTATTTCTGGCGGCATTGTCGCCGCCGCTCGCCGACATCGCGGTGCGGTTCGGTCCGTACGAGATCTTCGCCATCAGCCTGGTCGCGCTGATGCTGATCAGCGCGGTCAGCCAGGGCTCGATGATCAAGGGCCTGCTTTCCGGCGTGCTGGGCGCCGTCGTGTCCATGGTGGGGGTCGACAACGCGTCCGGCGTTGTCCGCATGACGTTCGGGTTCCACGACCTGGACAGCGGCTTCCAACTGCTGCCGGTGATTCTCGGCATGCTGGTCCTGAGCCAGGTTCTCAAGGACGTCATCGATATCGAACAACCGCTCGAGCGGGTGCGGACGACGACGCGCAGCATGTTCATGACGCTGTCCGACCTGAAGGCCCAGGCCGTCAATTTGGTGCGGTCGTCGCTGATCGGCACCTGGATCGGTATCCTGCCCGGCATCGGCGGCACGACCGGCGCCATCGCGTCCTATACCACCGCGCGCAGCTTCTCGCGTCACCCCGAGAAGTTCGGCAAGGGGTGCGAGGACGGCATCGTGGCGGCGGAAACCGCCAACAACGCCGCCGTCAACGGTGCGTTGGTACCGCTGATTACCCTGGGCATTCCCGGCAGCGTGATCGACGTGATTCTCCTCGGCGCCCTGGTCATTCACAATCTCACGCCCGGGCCGCTGCTGTTTCAGAATTCGCCCGAGAGCGCCTACGGCATCATCGCCGCCGCGCTGGTCGCCAACGTGCTCATGCTGTTGATCATGCTGGTCGCGACGCCGGTTTTCGCCCGCCTGATGTATGTCTCGCGGGTCTGGCTGATGCCGCCCATTGTCGTGTTCTGCATTATCGGCGCGTTCTCGGAAAGCAACCGTTTGTTCGACGTTTGGGTCATGTTGGGGTTCGGTGCCCTCGGTTTCGCCATGATTCAGGCCCGCGTGCCGACGGGTCCGTTCATCATCGGCTACATTCTGGCGCCCATCGCCGAAGTCAATCTGCGCTCGGGCCTGATGATCTACGACGGCAGCTTCCTGCCGCTGGTCACCCGGCCGGTCTCGCTCGCCTTTCTGGTCGTGGCGTTCGCCACGGCGTTTTGGCCCTTGATGCGCTATCTGCCGGCATATTTCCGGAACCGCGCGCCGGAGGCGGACGATGGGGATTGATAATGCCGTCACTGCCGCCGCCATGACCGAACCGGACTCGTATGTGTTGGGGTCCCAGTATCAAGTCAGGAGCATTTGGTCGCCATGAAGATTGCGAACGTCGAAGCCATTCCGCTGTTCCTTCCCGTCACCGTCGATGTTCTCGGCCTCGACAAGAAAACCGGATTGTCGGTGTGTCTGGTGCGGATCGATACGGATACCGGCCTCACGGGGTGGGGCATGACGGGCATCACCGAGGAGGAAGTCGTCGCCGAGGCCGTCAACGCGGTCGCCGGGCCGGCGATAATCGGGCGGGACCCGCTGGCAAGCGAAGCGTTGTGGCATGACCTTTACTGGTTGCTCAGCCCGCGGGGGCAGACCGGTTACGCGTCGCACGCCATCGCCGCCGTCGACGTCGCGTTGTGGGACCTCAAGGGCAAGGCGCTCGGACAGCCGGTCTGGCGGCTGCTCGGCGCCGCCCGCGACCGCGTGCCGGTCTATGCCACGTTCGGTTTCTCGGTTTTCGACCGCGAGCAACTGGCCGAAGCGGCCAAGCTGTGGGTTGCGAACGGATTTACACGCCTCAAAATGACCGTGGGCGACGGGGCCCTCAGGCGGCGCGACGAGCCGCGGCCGCCGGCCGACGTCCTCGCCGAGGATATCCAGCGCGTGCGCGCCGTGCGCGCGGCGGTCGGCGAGGATATCGCCCTCTACATCGACGCCAACTGCAACCTCGATCTGTTTCATGCCTCCCAGCTTGCCGGCGCCGTGGAGGATTGCGGCATTTCCTTCTTCGAGGAGCCGATTACCCAGAACGATGTACGCGGCATGGCCGAGCTGCGCCGCAAGACGCGCATTCCGCTGGCCTGCGGCCAGAACGAGGGTCTGGCCTACCGCTTCCGCGATCTGCTTGCCGCCGGCGCGGTCGATGTCGTTCAGCCCAACGTGGTCATTACCGGCGGTTATACCCAGTGCGCGAAAATCGCCGGCATGGCGGCGGCGTTCAACACGCCCTACGCCAACGGCGGCGCCTGGTCCTATCACAACATGCACATTCACGCCGGCCTGGCCAACGGCTGGCTGGTCGAACACCACTATCTTGCGGTCGAGTGTTACGGCCTGATCTTCGACAATTTGCCGCAACCCGAGGACGGCTGGCTGACATTGCCCACCGGCCCGGGACTCGGATTCGAGCCGAATATCGATCATGTGCGCGATTTGTCGAAACAGCCGAAATCGCGCGGCGCCGGCAAAGGCTGACACGCCCCTTTCCGATTCAACAGCGAAGGCAGACATCATGGCCGGCAAACCGACTATCGGACTGATCGTTCCCCCGGCCGGCGGCCTGGTGCCGCCGGAATGCCCGGCGCTCTACGGGGATCGGGCGTCGTTCATCGCCGCCGGTCTGGGGCTCGACAGATTGACGCCGGATGGTTACGACGGCGTTGTCGACAGTATCGCCGGCCATGCCGAACGCCTGGCCGGCCGGGGCGCGGACGCCGTCGTCCTGATGGGCACGTCGATGAGTTTCTACCGCGGCGCCGCGTTCAACAGGCGGCTGGTCGATATCATGCGCGCGGAAACCGGCCTTCCGGCGACGACCATGAGCAACGCCGTCGTCGATGCCCTGCGGGTGCTGGGTGCCCGGCGCGTCGCCGTCGGCACGGCTTACACGGACCCGGTCAACCGCCGTCTCGTCGAATTTCTTGCGGTTTCGGGCTTCACGGTCACGGCCCTGGCGTCGCTGAACATCGAAGCCGTCGATGCGATCGCCGACGTCGGCCAGGACGACCTGTTGGATCTCGGCCGCCGCGCCTACGCCGAAGGGCGCGATGCCCATTCCGACGCCATCCTGGTGTCCTGCGGTGGCCTGCACACATTGGACGTGACCACGGCGCTGGAAGCGGAAACCGGTATTCCCATGGTGTCCAGCGCCGTGGCGGGCAGTTGGGCGGCACTGCGGTTGAGCGGCTGCGACGCAACGGCCCGCGGCCGCGGCCGCCTGCTCGAACCGCCGGCCTGAAACAAGGCCGGGGTGACATTGAGGCGAACGGGGACCGGCGCCGAAGGACTACCGCAAGGGCGACGTTTAATCCGCCTTCGCGGACTGGTGCGGCGCCAGCTTTTCCCGTTCCAGTTTCAGATAATCGGCCAGCCTGTGGCCCGGTGCATCGGGGAAGGTTTCGTCCAGAACGTCGGCCCCGGCGACCCAGTCGAGGCGGAAATTGCGGAAGCCCCGGCGCAGTTCGCACCAGCCGGCCAGCAGCCACACCGGTCCGAAATAGAGCAGCACCAGCGGCCGGATCACCCGCGTCGTGTCGTCGCCCCGTTCCGAACGGTAGGCCAGCCGCACCTTGCGCCGTTCGCGAATGGCCCGGCGCAGGGCCGGAATGTCGGCCACCACGGGCGGGCGCGTGTCGTCCGGCGGTGCCAGCAAGGCGATGGCGTCGATGGTTTCGGCGTCCTGGTCGGGCACCGCCGCCGCCACCTTGGCCAGGACATCCTCGGCGGCGCGGGCCAGCTTCTCGTCGCCGCTACCGGCGACGATACGCGCGCCCAGCGCCAGGGCCTCCAGTTCGTCGGTGGTGAAGCCCAGGGGCGGCATGTCGAAGCCCGGGCGCAGCACATAGCCGACGCCGGCCTCGCCGTCGATGGGCACGCCGGTGGCCGTCAGGTCGGCGATATCGCGGTAGACGGTGCGCGTCGAAACCTCCAGCTCCCCGGCGATGTCGCTGGCCGTGACGACGCGGCCGCGGCGCAGGATCTGGATCAGCAGGAACAGTCGGTCGGCTCGGCGCATGAATGCTTGTCGGCGGTCGATTGCATGAACGGGCAACCATAGCCGTTCGGCGTCGGCCCGGCGAGGGGATCAGTCGGTGTGCGAAACCTGTCCGCCCGGCGGCCGGCGGATGATCCGGGGCGACAGGTCGGGTCCGCCCATGTGCTTGAGATAGTCGATGGCCTTGAGAAAGTCATCGCCGGACTTGTCCGCGCCCGGCGGCGGCGTGACGCCATAGAGCCTGTACATCCCTTTGTAGGCCGTCCGGAACGCCACCGTGGTCTTGCCGCTGAACGCCCGTTTCAGTTGATGCTGCCGGATCACGTGCATCATCATGCGGTCGCAGATGGGATGCAGTTGCGGCTCGAACATGGCCCAGGCCCCGGCGACGCGGAACGCCGGGCGCGTCAGCATCAGGCAACTGGTGTCGGCGAAGAACGCCCCGTCGGTCTCGAGGCACGGCCCCAGTTCGCTGCCGTCCAGATGGTTCATGGTCCGGCTGGAGATGCACACGTCGGCATCGGTCTCCCGGTGCAGCTCGACCAGGGACGCGATGTGGTCGGGCGTGTACCAGTTGTCGGCATCGAGATAGGCGATGGCGTCGAACTGCTGGCCGATGGCCGCTACCGAGCCGATGGCCCGTGGCGTGTCGCCATAATCGGCGTGGTTGACGTCCAGCATGATGTGCTGCGCCTCCCAGCCGCCGACATAATCCTCGGGCGCGCCGTCGGCCACGACGATGTGCGTGCAGGGATGGGTCTGCGCCATGACCGACCGGTGGCATTGCTCGAACCAGTCCCGCGGCGTTTCGAAATAGGGCGTGACGACAGCGACTCGCATGCGGTTTCCTTGCTTCCGGGGCATTGGGTCCGGCCCATGCATACTCGTTTCCGGCGCCGGCTTAAACGACTATCATACTGGTTTGGCGTCGGCCTAAACGTTTATCGCTTCGGCGGCGCCGTGCCTTTACCGCGGCGGGACGGTTGTGTCATTGTCCCGCCCCATGTCACCAGATGCTCCGCCATGCCATCACGTCCTGGTGCTCGATTCGGGCATCGGCGGCCTCAGCGTGGTGCGGGCGATGCGCGCCGCGGCACCCGGCCTGCGTTTGAGCTATCTGGCCGATTTCGCGGCGTTTCCCTACGGTGCCATGGCCGAAGACCGGCTCGTCGCCCGGGTATGCGCCTTGATCGCCGCCGCGCCGGCCGCCGTCGACGCCGTGGTCGTGGCGTGCAACACCGCCAGCACGGTGGTGCTGGATGCCGTGCGGGACCGGTTCGCTATGCCGTTCGTCGGCGTGGTGCCGCCGGTCAAGCCGGCCGGCGAACGCTCGCGCACCCGCGCCATCGCCGTACTGGCCACGGAAGCCACGGTACGGCGGCGCTATCTCGACCGGCTGGTGGCGGACTTCGCGCCCGATTGCCGCATCGTCCGGGTCGGTTCCCCCGAACTCGCGCAGATGGCGGAAGACAAGATGCGCGGCAAACCGGTGGACAGCGACCGGCTCCGCGCCATCGTCGCACCCATCCTGTCCGCCGAACCGCCCATCGATGTCGGCGTGCTGGGGTGTACGCACTACCCGTTTCTGTTGCCGGAACTGGACGCCCTGTCGGACGGTGCCATCACCTGGCTCGATCCCGCGCCGGCGGTGGCTAGGCGGTTGCGCGACGTCTTGCCGGATGGCGCCGCCCGGGCAACCGGTCCCGACACGGCCTACACGACCGGTGTCCTGTCCGACCTCGACCATCTGGCTCCCCTCTTGACGGAGACCGGATTCACACGACATTTAACCTGGCCGGACAGTGGTGGGGAAGGGATATGAGCATGACGACATTCGCGAAAATCCAGGCAGCGGCTGTGAAGCGCATCGGCGAGGACGAACTGGCCAAGCGCATGCCGAAACCGAAGGGCCCGAAGGCGTTGCGCAATGTCTCCGATGACCGCTATTTCTCGCAGATGTCCCTGCGCATCTTCCGCGCCGGCCTCAAGCAAAGCATGGTCGACGCCCGCTGGCCGGATTTCGAGGAGGCGTTCGAAGGCTTCGATCCGCACCGGGTGCGGTCCTTCAACGACGAGGACCTGGACCGGCTGATGTCCAACAAAGCCCTGATCCGCCACGGCGGCAAGATGCGGGCGACACTGCACAACGCCGCGGCGCTGTGCGACGTGATCGACGAATTCGGCGGCATGGGCGACTACCTGGCCGGCTGGCCCAAGGACGACGTGGTCGGCCTGTGGTTCGATCTGGGCAAGCGCTTCAAGCAACTGGGCGGCAATTCCGGGCCTTACTTCCTGCGCATGGTCGGCAAGGACACCTTCGTGCTGACCGGTTTCGTGGTCAAGGCCCTCAACCACTGGGGCGCCTTCGACGGCGAGCCCAAGGGCAAGGGCGATAGGAAAGCCGTGCAGGAGGCCTACAACGCCTGGGCCGAGGAAAGCGGCCTGCCGCTTTGCCAGATCAGCATGACCCTGGCGGCGTCGGTGCCTTGACTTAAACCATCACGACCGAGTCCGGACCGTCATCCCAGCGCCAATCGGGATCGCCGGTCAGGTGAGTACCGCCCCACCAGCGGTCGATGCCGTTGGTTACGATCCAGTCGGCATCGCCGTTCAGCAACCCATGCCCGAAATCGGTGAGGGCGATAGGATCAGGCGGTGCGGTGTACGGGGTGAGCGCCGGTTCCCGTGCCCCGGCCAAGCCGCGCACGATGGGCCAGAACATCAAATCGCCAAGGAACGGTTGCGGCTCGTACTCGACATACAGGTCCCGGAAGGCCAGACCCGGCGTCGCCGCTCCCTTGGCGATGGCCGTCAGGATCAGCCGTTCGGTCAGGGACAAGCCGTCGCGCGTCCAAGGCAGTTCCCGCAGGTGCCGGGTCAACGCGCCGGCCAGATAGGGCAGCGGTCCGTCGGTGGTCTTGGCAAACGGCAACAGGTCGCTCGGATCGCCACTTCGGTAGGCGGTCCAGGCCTCGGCGGCCGCGTTCATCTGGGCCCCGGTCACCGGCGTCTCGGTCCCCCACAGTTCCCCCAACTGCTCCGGCATCAACTGCCCCAGTCCGACGAAGCGGTCGATGCCGGGAAAACGGTCGGTGCTGATCATGAACAGCCGGTTATGCAGATCGTTACGGTCCTTCAGCGCTGCCAGCAACCGGATCAGGATCGCCTGGTCGTAGATGTCGTGCTCGAACCACAGCACGATCTTGTCGGCACCGGTGATGCTGTCCAGCACCTCCGATTCCCGCTCCAGCCGGCCGGGAACGGGCACGGCTGCTGCTGCGCCGTAGGTCTCGGTGATGAATGCCGTCCGTACGCTGTGCAGGCCGTCCTCGGACAGGCCGGGCGGTACGGGGCCTTGGCAGATGGGATCGGAAAACTCGACAAAGTCGCCGGGGATGCCGGCTTCACTCAGCGCGTCGCGGATGTCGCTGCCGCAACGCACGTGCACGATACTGGTCATGATTTACTCGGTACGAAAGGAACGGTCAGGTAACTGTAGTGATAGCCTCTTCACAGGTCGAGATGGTTGCAATGGTCGACAGCGATTTGATCGTCGCCTCGTGCGCCTCGGCGCCGAAGGCGGCGCAGCCGTCGCTGAGAACGGTGATGTGGAAGTCGCGCACATGGGCGTCGCGCACCGTCGAGGCGACGCCGCCGTTGGTGACGATGCCGCCGAAGATCAGGGTGTCGATGCCGGCGCGGCCCAGCACGAACTCCAGGTGGCTTTGATAGAAAGCGGAAAACGCCACTTTTTCCACCGACAGGTCGGCGGGTTTGAGGGCGTCGATCAGGTCGTGGCCGAAGCCGCCCGGCACGAAATCGCCGGTCGTCAGAAACGGCCGCAGCTTGCGCAGATGATCGGAAATGAAGGGCGCGCCGTTCTTGCCCGGCACCAGGGTGAAATGGGTCGAGACGATCCAGCCGCCCGCACGACGCATGGCGTCCGCGACCGGAGCGAGCCGGTCCGGCAGGGCGGCGATGGACGGGTCGCCGACACCGGCCCGGCCGTAGGCGCCGTTCGGGTGCAGGAAATCGTTCTGCATGTCGACCAGCACCAGGGCCGTGCGGGCGGGATCGGAAGCGGTCATGGCCGGGCGTCCTGCTTGCGTTCGATGACCAGATTGCCGTGGGCGTCGACGGTGCCGGCCAGATCGGGGTCGATGAAAATGGTGGTGTCGGGCTGTTCCAGCAGGGCCGGTCCGGGCACCCCGGCGCCGGCCGGCAGGACCAGCCGGTCGTAGATCGCCGCCGTATGCCAGCCGCCGTCGACCCAGACCTGGCGCTCGCCGGTTCTCGCCGCCTCGGCCGAGGCGTCCGGTCCCGGCGCCAGCGCGGAAAGGTCGAACTTGGGCCGGTGGCCGATGACGGCGACGCGCAGGTTGAGCACACGGATGGCGATGTCGTCCAGCAACCGGCCGTAGGCGGCCCGGTAGGCATCCTCAAAGGCCTGGCGGATCAGGGCGCGGGTCACGCCGGTGGTGTCCCCGTCGAGCGTGACCGGCAGGGGGACCGATACGGTATGAGTCTGCCCGAGATACGACATGTCCAGTTCGAACTGGCAGGTGTTCCCCTGCAACCCGATTCCCGCCTTCTCAAGCAGCGCCAGACCTTCACCGGCACGGCCGGACATCTCCGCATCGAGCGCCCCTTCGTCCAGGTCGTCGAGCATGACGTTGAGGGTGTGCACGAAGTCGTGGCGCATATCGGCGATGACGCAGCCCAGCGCGCTGGTCACGCCGGGAAAGCGCGGCACCAGGGCGCGGGCCAGGCCGACCTCCTTGATCAGCGCGCCCGTGTGCAGCGAACCGCCGCCGCCGAACGGCATGGCCGAAAAACCGCGCGGGTCATGGCCCCGTTCGACCGAAACCAGGCGGATGGCGCCGGCCATGCGGGCGTTGGCCACGCGGATGATGGCCTCGGCGGCGTCCATGGCGCCCAGACCGAGTGGTTCGCCCACATGCGCCGCGATGGCCGCCTTGGCGGCGTCGACATCGAGGCGGTCGAGTTTGCCGCCGATCGGCCGCTCGGCGTTGATGCGGCCCAGCACCAGGTTGGCGTCGGTCACCGTCGGCCGGTCGTTGCCCAGGCCGTAACACACCGGACCGGGGTCCGAACCCGCCGATTCCGGACCGATCTGCAGCAGCCCGCCGCGGTCGACCCAGGCGATGGAGCCGCCGCCGGCGCCGATGGTGGTGATCTCGATCATCGGCGTGCGCACCACCATGCCGAAGTCGATGGCGGTCTGCGGGCTCAGCGCGCTTTCGCCGTCGACCACCAGGGCGACGTCGAAGCTGGTGCCGCCCATGTCGCAGGTGATGACGTCGGGATAACCCGCGGCCTTGGCGATGTGGGCGCCGGCGATGACCCCGGCGGCCGGGCCCGACAGCGCGGTACGGATCGGCAACTGCCGGGCCGTGTCGACCGACATGACGCCGCCGTTGGACTGTACGATGAGAACCTGGCCGCCGAAGCCGTCGTCGACCAACGCCGTTTCCAGCCGGTGCAGGTAGGTGCCGACCACCGGCCGCAGGGCGGCGTTCAGGGCCGTGGTGGAGATGCGCTCGAATTCGCGGATCTCCGGCACGATCCGGTGCGAGGCGACGATATGCTCGTTGGGCCAGACCTCGGCGACGGCGGCCAGTGCGGCCTGTTCGTTGGCCGCGTTGGCGTAACTGTTGATGAAGAACACCGCCACGGCATCGCAGCCCATCTCGACCAGGTCCCTGGCGCGGGCCTTGACTTCCTGTGCATCGACCGCCTCTGCGACCATGCCGTCGGCGTGGGTGCGTTCGGCCACTTCCAGGCGCAGGTCGCGCGGGATGACCGGATCGAACGTGCCCCACAGGCCCCAGGTCTGCGGCCGGTCGCGCCGGCGCATTTCCAGCACGTCGCGGAAACCCCGTGACGTGATCAAACCGGTCCTGGCCCCTTTGCGTTCCAGCAACGCATTGGTGCCGACGGTCGTGCCGTGTACCACGGTGGCGATTTCGGCGAAGGGTGCCTCGCCTTGCTTGAGCCCGTTGAGGAAACCCTTGGACTGGTCGCCCGGCGTCGACGGCACCTTGGCCACTTCGTAGCCGCCGGTGGCCTCGTTGAGAAAAAACACGTCGGTGAAGGTGCCGCCGACATCGACACCGACGATACGCCCGGGTGAATCACTCATGCCGTCTGCCCCGACCCGCCGTCACCGTAGTCCTCGCGGGCGCCCGTGTCGGTCAAATACCCAAGGCGGATGTCACGGGCGATATCGTCGGTGGCGCGTTCGCTTGCATTGCCGTAGCCGCCGCCGCCCGGCGTCTCCAAATGCAGCCGCTGGCCCTTGCTGATCTTGATGCCGACGCCCTTCGAGACGAAGGGCAGTTCGTGGTCGCCGTCGTCCTGTTCGTAGACGAACCGATTGGCCGCGGCTGCGCCACCGCCGGCGATGCCCTGGGGCGCGTACTTACCGCGCTCGGCGAACAGGAACACGTCGGCCTCTTCCTCCAGCAGTTCGATTTCATAAACCGCACCCAGGCCGCCCCGGTGGCGCCCGGCGCCGCCGCTGTCGGGCCTGAGCGCCCATTGGGTGAACTTGACCGGATAGGCGGCCTCGAGGATTTCCACCGGCGGAATGGTGGCGGTCGAGATCGGCGCGTTGCCGTGGTTGAGTCCGTCGCCGACCGGGTTGCCGCCGTGCCCGCCGCCGAAGAACGAGAACATCACCCAGCGCCGCCCGTCCTTGCGATGGCCGGCCAGGGACAGGGCGTTGATGGTGCCGTAGGCGCATCCGTTGCTGCGTTCCGGCGCGATTTGGCCAAAGGCCTGGAACACCACGTCGATGACCCTGAGGATGGTTTCGGTGTAGCCGCCGACCGGCTTGGGCGCGGTGACGCTGAGCAGCGAATCGTCGGGAATGACGAAGGTGATGGGGTCGAGCACGCCGGCGTTGGCCGGCACGTCCTGGAAGATGTGTTTGAGCGCCACGTAACACGACGCGATGGCCGTCGAGCGGGCGATGTTGACCGGTCCGGCGCAGGCCGGCGCGGTATTGGAGAAATCCAGCGTCATTTCGTCGCCGGCTATCGTGACGGTCAGGCCGATACGCAACGGGTCGTCGGTGATGCCGTCATTGTCGAGCCAGTCCTCGGCGGCATAGGTGCCGTCGGGCAGCTCGGCGATATTGGACCGCATCAGACGCGCCGCCCGGTCCTTCAATTCTGCCAGGGCTTCGGTCACCACCTTGTCGCCGTATTCGTCCAGCAAGGCGGTCAACCGCTGCACGCCCAGATCGAGGGCGTTGATCTGGCCGTTCAGGTCGCCGTACAGGCTTCCGGGCAGGCGCGAGTTGGCCTGCAGAATGCGCACCACGTCCCGGCGCATCTCGCCGGCGGCGAACAGTTTGACCGGCGGGATCAGCATGCCTTCCTGGAAGCACTCGGTGGCGACGGGGTTGTAGTTGCCCGGCACGTTGCCGCCGACGTCGTGCCAGTGACCGACCGAGGCGAGATAGCAGAACAGTTCGCCGTCGCGGAAATAGGGCCGCACCAGCTTGAAGTCGGACAGGTGGGTGCCGCCGTCGTAGGGGTCGTTGAAGATATAGACGTCGCCGTCGGCCAGGTCGCCGTCCCGGGCCGCCACGTCGATCACCGCCTTGACGGCGAACGACATGGCGCCGACGAACACCGGCAGGCCCGACTTGCCCTGGATCAGGGTCTCGCCGGTGTCGCGGTGATACAGGCCGTGGCTGGCATCGTGGGCCTCGGCGATGATCGGGTTGAAGGCGCTGCGGAACAGGGTCGCGTCCATTTCGTCGGCGATCTGTTCGAGCCGGCCCTTGAGCACGGCCAGGGTGACGGGATCGATCATGCTCAATCTTCTCCGCCGCTAATCAATTCGCCGTCGTAGCGTTCGCCGGTGGCCAGCATGTCGGCCGTGCCGAGCACGTCGTTGAGGCCGTTGAAATCGTACATGCGGTTGCGGAACGGCGCCGTGCTGCCCGACGCCTGCAGACTGGCGAAGTATTCCTCGGCCAGCCGGGCGAAGGCGCGCACCAGTCCGCCCGGGAAGATGGCCAGGGAATATCCCAGCGCCTGCAGTTCGTCGGCGGTCAGGTCCGGCGTGCGGCCGCCTTCCACCATGTTGGCCATCAACGGTATGCGGCCGCCGAACCGTTCGGCCACCCGGGCCATGTCGTCGCGGCTTTGCGGTGCCTCGACGAACAGCATGTCGGCGCCGGCCTCGCGGTAGGCCTCGGCCCGGTCCAGGGCGGCATCGAATCCCTCGACGGCGATGGCGTCGGTGCGGGCGATGATCAGTGCGCCGTCGCGGCGGGCATCCAGCGCCGCCTTGATCTTGCCCACCATCTCGCCGACCGGCACCACCGTCTTGCCGGTCAGATGGCCGCAGCGTTTGGGAAATCCCTGGTCCTCGATCTGAATGGCGTCGGCGCCGTTGCGTTCGAACAGCTGCACCGTGCGCATGACGTTGAGGGCGTTGCCGAAACCAGTATCGGCATCGACGATCACCGGCAGGTCGACCCGCTCCTTCACCGCCGACAGGGTGGCGGCCACTTCGCTCATGCCCACCAGGCCGATATCGGGCCGGCCGAAGCGGGTGTAGGCGATGGAAGCGCCGGACAGATAAGCGGCGGCGAAGCCCGCGCGGCCCGCGAGCAGGGCGCCGAGGGCGTCGTAGATCCCCGGCGCGACCAGGATGGCGTCGTGGGCCAGCAACTGGCGCAGGTGTTGGTGTGAAGAGGTCATGAGGCTGAGCCTTCCGCGCGCTGGCGCGCAAACCGTTTTTCCAGATGGGCGACCAGGCCGCCGTCGCGGATCAGGGCCGCGAGGTGCACCGGGATGGCCTCGCACGCAAGCGTGGCGCCGGTGGTGCGGTTATGGATCTCGCCGTTGTCCAGGTCGATGACGATCTGATCGCCGTTGTGGATCAGATCGGTCTGTGCGCAGGTCACCGCCGGCAGGCCGAGATTGATGGCGTTGCGGTAGAAGATACCGGCAAACGACCGCGCGACAACGGCGGTGACGCCCAGGTGCTTCAGCGCCTCGGCCGCCTGCTCCCGCGACGAGCCCATGCCGAAATTATTGCCGGCGAAGATCACGTCGCCGGCCCGGACGTTCGCCGCGAATTGCGGGTCGACGGTTTCCAGGCAGTGGGACGCCAGTTCCTCGAGCGGGCTTTTCATGTACAGGCCGGGAGCCAGCACGTCGGTATCGATGTCGTCGCCGAACACCCAGGCCCGGCCGACGGTCAGGCCGTGTTCGCTCATGCCGCGGCCTCGCTCAACAGGTCGCGCGGATCGGTGATGCGGCCGGTGGCGGCCGCGGCGGCGACGGTGAAGGGCGACGCGAGATAGACCCGCGATCCGGTCGCGCCCATGCGGCCCCTGAAGTTGCGCGCCGTCGAGGCGATGCAGACCTCGCCGTCCGCCAGCACGCCCGCGCCGTAGCCGGCGCAGGCGCCGCAGCCCGACGGCATGATGTGGGCGCCGGCCGCCGTCAGGACCGCCAGGGTACCGTCGGCCGCGGCGGCGGCCGTGGTCCGGGTCGACGCCGGGGCCACCAGCAACCGGGTGTCGGGGGCCACGGTGCGGCCCTTCAGCACCTGGGCGGCCATGCGTAGATCGTCCAGCTTGGCCCCGGTGCAGGCGCCGAGATAGGCCTGGTCGATGGCGGTGCCGGCGTGCTCGCCGACGGCGGCGGCATTGGCCGGGCTGTGCGGCGCGGCGACCTGGGGCGCCAGGGCGCCGGCGTCCAGTGTATGCACCTGGTTGTAGGCCGCGTCGTCGTCGCCGCGCAGATCCGTCATGTCGCCCGGTTCGGCGCCGGCGTCGCGGATCGCCCGGGCCGTGGTGTCGTCGGGGGCGATCAGGCCGGTCTGGGCGCCCAGTTCGGCGGCCATGTTGCTCAACGTCATGCGCTCGGCCATGGGCAGGGCGGCGACGCCGTCGCCGGCATATTCGACCGCCTGGTAATCGGCGCCGCCCATGCCCAGGCGGGCGCACAGGGCCAGCACCATGTCCTTGGCCGACACACCCGGTCCCAGCGTGCCGGTCCATTCCAGCCGGATGGTCTCGGGCACCTTGAGCCAGATCTCGCCGGTGGCCAGCACGCCGGCCATCTCGGTGGCGCCGACGCCGAACATGTAGGCCCCGAAGGCGCCGCCGGTCGGCGAGTGGCTGTCGCCGCCGACCACCAGCATGCCGGGTTTCAGATGGCCGTGTTCGGGCACCACCACGTGGCAGATGCCCTGCATGTCATGGAAGGCGGCGATGGCGTTGTCCGCCACCCAGTCGCGGGTCAGCGCCAGGATGCGGGCGCTCTCGGCGTCGACGGCGGGCACGTAGTGGTCGGTCACCACCACCACCCGGGCCGGGTCCCAGACGCCGACACCGAGCCGGTCGAGGATCGGCTTGACCCGGCGCGGGCCGCCCGAATCGTGCATCATCGCCAGGTCGACCCGGCAGGTGACGATGGCGCCGGGATCGATATGCTCCCGGCCCGCCGCACGGGCAATGATCTTCTGCGCCAGGGTCGCCGCCATCCGCTTGGGTCCGCACGTTTCCGAAGTCGAAATTCGCTTAAATGATATAAAGTTATATCATTTAGACAAGTGACTCTGTGCGGCGGATCAAAACCCGCACGAATCCGCCGAATTCGCGCATTGCCACCTACGACGTATTCCAGGTTTTCGAAAGTTCAGCGCACCGCGCCTACTTCTCCGCCATGCGCGGCAGCACCAGGTGGCGGATCCAGTTACGCACCTCGGCGACGCGGATATCGGGGTTGGTGATGTCCTCGTCGATGCCTAAGAGCCAGGCGATGTCCCTGCGGCCCGGGTCCTGGTGCAGGGCCTCAAGCAGGTCGACGAAGCGCTGGGCCGCGTCCATGTCCTGGAAAAAGCCCTTGTCCGTAAGCTTCCGCTTGCGGCAGTAGCACAGCCGGGCCATTTCGTGCAGGTCGTACTCCGGATGGTACTGCAGCCCCCAGAACTCGCCGCCCTCGTACGTCACCGCCAGGGCCTGGACGTGGGTGTAGGCGTTGGACGCCAACAGGACCCCGCCGGCCGGCAGGTGGGTGATCTCGTCGTCGTGGCTGATGAAGGCGTCGAACACGGTCTTCTTGCCGGTATAGAGCGGATGGGACCGGCCCTCGGGCGTCAGGCCGATCTTGCGGGCGATGCCCATCTCGCGGCCCTTGGGGTTGACGTCGCAGCGGCCGCCGGCCGCCACCGCGGCGATCTGGGCCGCCCAGCAGCTGCCGAACTGGGGCACGTGGGCGCGGAAGGCTTCCTCGGCCAGGGCGATCTGTGGCGTCACCTTGGGATCGGGCTGGTGGATGGTCAGGCTCGAGCCGGTCCAGGCGATGCCGTCGTACTGCGCAATGGCCGCGCCCTGGGGCAGGGCCGCGTCGGGGTCGGCGGGGTAGACGATGTCGGATTGGGCGCCCGGGTGGCAGCGCTCGAGCATGGCGGCGTAGAGGTTACCGGCCGTGGTGGCGCCGCCGGAGGCGAGGTCGTCGCGGCCGGCCTTGGCGTAGCCGTCGACGACGAGGAAACGGGGGTGCTGCGACATGGTTGTGTCTCCTCAGGCCTCGGCGGCGAGCCGGTCGATAATGGCCGGCAGATCGCGGTGGTGTTCGCAGATGGCGTCGGCGGTGGTGGTCGCCCGGTCGGCGTCGCGGGTGGCGACGAACAGCACGGCCTTGGCACCGAGCGCATGCGGACCCTTGACGTCGTTGTGGTCGCGGTCGCCGATGTGCACCATCTGGTTGACCGGAATGCCCAGTTGCTCCGCCGCCGAATCGAACATGGAGCGGTGCGGTTTCGAGTGGCCGATCTCGTCGCTGAAGGCGAAGCCGGAGAAATGCCTGGCCAGGTCGTACTGCTCGAGGATCCGGCGCAGCCCCGTGCCCGGCGTGACGATGGCGTCGGAGACGACGCACAGTTTGTAGCGGCCGGCCAGGTCTTCGAGCGCTTCGCCGATACCCTCGATGGCGTCGGGCGGGATGTCGACTTCCATGTTGCCGGTGTCTTCGACCAGCTTGGCGAAGGCGTCGTCGGGCAGGGAACGCTTCAAACCATTGAGCACCACCCGCAGGCGCTGCTCGACGGTCCAGTTGATGAACAACTCCTTCCACACCACATTGAAGCCGGCGTCGGCGGTGTCGTAGGCCAACGTCACTGCGTCGAGGTCGATCGGCTCGATCTCGTTGAGCGCGGCCCACACCAGATGGCGGCGCTCGTCGCGCTTGCTGCGCAGGCCCCGGGCGGCCCGCTTGGCCTCGTCGGAATCGTCGTGAACCATGGTGTCCCACAGATCGAAGGTCACGGCGCGGATGGTCATGGATGATCTACCTTACAGTTAAGAAAATCGTTTGGCCGCCAGCGTCGGTGATTCGGCGACGGCGGTCAGATGCATCTTGAAATCGGGCGTCGCCATCAGGGCGCGGCAGCGTTCGAAGCGGTTGACGGAATAGGCCCAGAAATCCTCGGCCGGGTTGTCGTTGGTGTGCTGGATCAATCCCCACAGCGTCCACAGCAGGTCGCACATGGCCTTGTAGATGACCATGCGGCCCATCATTGCGGCGGGCGGGGTGCCGTCGAAATAGGCGCGCATCATTTCGGCGTCCTGCTCGGCGTCGAACTCGGCCTCGACCGACAGATCGCCCAGGTCCCACATGGGATCGTTCATTCCGGAATATTCCCAGTCGACGATCCACATGCGTTCGCCGTTGTCGAGGAAGTTCTCCGACAGCGGGTCGCAATGGCACGGCGCCAGCGGGATCGGGTGGGCGGCCAGGATGGTCTGGATGCCACCGGCCTCCTCCACCGCCGCGTCATAGCCTTCGGGCAGTTGCGCGCCGAGCTTGGACAGGTGGCCGCGGTATTCGTCTATCATGGCGAACAGTTCGAAGCGGAACTGAAATTCCATACCGCATTCGTGCATCTGCTTGAACGCCCGCGCGGCGCGCGCCGGTGCGCCGGTGCGGGACTTGAAGGCTTCGGGGCTCATGGTGACGATGTCGTCGATGCAACGGCTCAGCATCAGGCCGCTGGCCGGGTCGACGTGCAGTACCTCGGCCGAGACGCCGGCGTCGGCGGCGACCTGGGCGTTGTGGCCCTCGACCACCCGGTCGATGTACTCCTCGGTGCCTTCGCCGGGGATGCGCAGGATGAAACGCTCGCCGCCGGTTTCGATACGGAAGACCTTGTTGGTCAGGCCGCCGAGCCGGTCCATGGTGTAGTCGTCCGGCGTGATCGAACCGAAACGGGGAATTTGCGAAAGCGCGGTCTGCACCTCCTGGGCCAGGTTGGTCATGCCTTCAACCTTTCATTGTCGGGATCATAAAGCGGCCGGTCGTGCCGCGCGGCCTTGTAACGCTCGCCGAAGGATTCGATCTCAAAGTCCGTCGCGTCCCACGCGGCGGCGGGCAGGTAGCTGTAGGCGATTTCCTTGCCCACCGTGTGGCCGTAATTGGCGCTGGTGGTCAAGCCGACCTGCTCGCCGTTCAGGAACACCGGCTCGCCGCCATAGAGTGACACGTGATCGTCGACGGTGAAGGTGCAGAGGCGCTGCGTGGGGCCGCTCTCCTTTTGCGCCTGCAGCACCGTCTTGCCGAGAAAGTCGCCTTTCGATTTCAGCGCCACCTTGAAGCCGAGACCGGCTTCGTAGGGGGTGTAGTCGGGCGTGATGTCGGCGCTCCAATAGAGATAGCCCTTCTCCATGCGCAGGCTGTCGATGGCCCGGTAGCCGGCGTCGGCGATGCCGTGCGGCTCGCCGGCCTCGCGCAATAACCCGTAGACATGGCCGGCGAACTCGGTCGGGATGTGCAGCTCCCAGCCCAGCTCGCCGACATAGCCGATGCGGGCGGCCAGAACCGTGGCGGCACCAATGTCCAGTTCCCGCGCCGTGGCGAAGGGCTGGGCGGCGTTGGAGACATCTCCGTCGGCGACTTGTTGCAGCACCGTCCGCGCCCGGGGGCCGCACAGGTTGACGACGGCATAGGCCGAGGTCACCTCGCGCCAGGCGACCGATCCGTCGTCCGGCATGTGCGTGGTGATCCAATGGAAATCGTGCGCGCCGAAACCCGAGCCGGTGACGACGTAGAAGCGGTCTTCGCCGGTGCGGATGATGGTCAGGTCGCATTCGATGCCGCCGCGCTCGTTGCAGAGCTGGGTGTAAACGACGGCGCCGACGGGCTTGTCCAGGTTGGACACGGCCAGTGTCTGCAATGCGTCCAACGCGCCGCGTCCCCACACCTCGAGCTTGGCGAACGAGGATTGATCGATCAGCGCCACCCGCTCGCGCACCGCCCGGTGTTCCTCGGCCATCGCCGGGAACCAATTGGTGGCGCGGCGGTCGAACGAGAGCGCATCGGCGATCTCCGTGCCCTCCGGCGCGAACCAGTTGGGCCGTTCCCAGCCGGCTTTGGAGCCGTAGACGGCGCGGCGGTGCTTCAAGGTGCCGTAGAGCGGACTGCGGCGCAGGCCGCGGGCGGTGCCGCTTTCCTCGCCCGGCTTGTGCAGCAGGTAATGACCGCCGTAATGCTCGACGGCGCGGTCGACGATGAAGCGCCGGGTGTTGTGATGGGGCAGGAAGCGGCGCACGTCGAGGGGCCACAGGTCGAGACTCGGCCGGCCGTCGAGGATCCATTCGGCCATCATCTGTCCGGCGCCGCCGCCGGCGGCGATACCGTACAGAAACCCGCTGGCGACGAAATAGTTATCCAACTCAGGCACCCGGCCCATAATGAAATCGCCGTCGGCGGAATAGGGGATGGGTCCGTTGATCACCTCGCGGATGCCCACTTCGTTGAGCACCGGCGTCACCTTGGCGCCCTTCTCGGCCAGGGGCAGGAAGCGGTCCATGTTGCCGGGCAGCAGTTCCTGGCCGAAGTCGCGCGGCACGCCCTCGTCGCCGAAGGGAATGGTGTCGGGCTCATACCCGCCGACCACCAGACGCCCGGCGTCGGGCTTGTAGTAGACCAGCCGGTCCGGGTCCCGCAGGGTCGGCATGTCCTTGGGCATGTCGGCGATGGGTTCGGTGACGATGTACTGGTGTTCGACGGCGCAGGCCGGCACGTTGACGCCCGACAGGGCGCCGATCTCGCGCGACCACATGCCGGCGGCCAGCACCATCGTATCGCAGGTCCAGGAGCCGTTGTCCGTGTCGACGCCGGTGACGGTGCGGCCGTCGCTGTGCACCGCCTCGACCCGCACGCCTTGGACGATCCTGGCGCCCTGCTTGCGGGCGCCGGCGGCCAGAGCCTGACAGACACCGCTCGGGTCGATATAGCCGTCGGTGGGCAGGTAGGCCGCGCCCAGCACTTCGGCGGTGTCGATCAACGGAAACAGCTCTTTCGCCTCGGTCGGCGAAATCACCTGCATCTCCAAACCGAAGCTGCGGGCCATGGTGGCCAGGCGCTTGACCTCGAGCATGCGGTCGGGCGAGGCGGCGAGGCGCAGGCTGCCGACCTTCTTCCATTCGATGGCCTGGCCGGTTTCCTCTTCCAACCGGTCATACAGTTCGACCGACCTCTGCAGCATGCGGGTGGTGTTGCGCGACGAGCGCAACTGGCCGACCAGCCCGGCGGCATGCCAGGTGGCGCCGTGGGTCAGGCCGCTCTTCTCCAGGATCACCACATCCGTCGCGCCCATGCGCGTCAGGTGGTAGGCGATGGAGCAGCCGATGATGCCGCCGCCGATGATCAGATACTGTGCGTGCTGCGTTGCGGACATCATTTAAACCTTGATACGTTCCATCTTGGGGTCATAGAGGGCGCCGATCTGCAGTTCGCACGGCACCCGCTCGCAGGCCACTTCCAGTTCGTAGGAACCCGACTTGAGGTAGTCCATGGTGACGCCGCCGCCGTTGCGCACATAGCCGTAGCCGATGTTCTTGCCGACCGTGTAACCCCAGCCGCCGCTGGTCAGCCAGCCGACCGGTTCGCCGTTGCGGTAAATGGTCTCGCGGCCCAGCAGCACGATGTCCGGATCGTCCAGGGTGAAGCAGGCGAGGCGCTTGGCCAGCGGGTTGTCGCGCACCTGTTCGGCGGCGTCGCGGCCGAGGAACGGGGCGTTGGTCTTCAGTTTGACGGCCCAGCCCAGGCCGGCCTCGAACGGCGAATCGCCCGGCGTGATGTCGGCGCTCCACACCCGGTAGCCTTTCTCGAGGCGCAGGGATTCGATGGCCCGGTAGCCGGCGTTGGCGATGCGATACGGCGTGCCCGCCGCCATCAGCTTGTCGTAGACATCGGCCATGGCGGTGATGGGCATGTGCAACTCCCAACCCAACTCGCCGACGAAGGTGACGCGCAACGCCCGCACGGTGTCGGGCCCGACGCGGATGTCGCGACAGGTGCCGAAGGCAAACGCCTCGTTGGAAATATCGTCATCGGTGACCACCGACAACACGTCGCGGGCCCGCGGCCCCATCAGCGACAACGTGCCCCAGTCTTCGGTAATGTCGATCAGCCGGGCGTCCAAATCATCGGGGATGTTCTGGCCGATCCATGCGAAGTCGTGGGTGCGGTAGCCGGTGCCGGTGACGATGTAGTAGGCGTCCTCGGCAATGCGGGCGACGGTCAGGTCGCATTCGATGCAACCGCGGCTGTTCAGCATCTGGGTGTAGATCAGGCTGCCCACCGGCTTGGCCACGTCATTGGCGCAGATCCACGACAATGCCGCTTCCGCATCCTTACCCCTGATCTCGAACTTGGCGAAGGAGGATTGGTCGAACAGCGCGACCCGTTCCCGCGCCGCCCGGTGTTCGGCGCCGACAGCATCGAACCAGTTCTGGCGGCCAAACGAGTAGTCGTCCTTCGGCTCCATGCCGTCGGGGGCGAACCAGTTGGGCCGCTCCCAGCCCAGCTTCGAGCCGAAACAGGCGTTCTGCGCCTGCAACCGGTCGTAGAGCGTCGACGTCAGCACCGGGCGGCAGCTTTCGTGCTCCTCGTGCGGCCAGGCCATGGTGTAGTGCTTGCCGTACATTTCCAGTGTGCGCTTGCGCGTCCATTCGTCGTCGCGGTGCACATTGGAGAACCGCCGGATATCGACGACCCACAGGTCCATGGGCTGCTCGCCGGCAATGACCCATTCGGCCAGCGCCTTGCCGGCGCCGCCGCCGGCCGCGATACCGAAGGCATTGAAACCGGCGCCGACGTAGAAGTTCCGCACCTCGGGTGCCTCGCCGAGGATGAAGTTGCCGTCGGGCGTGAACGATTCCGGTCCGTTGGTCAGGGTGCGCACGCCCGCCTCGGCCAGCGACGGCACGCGGATCAGCGCCTGCTCCATCAACTGTTCGAAATGATCCCAGTCGCTGTCGAGCAGGGAGAAGACGAACCCGTCGGGAATGCCGTTCTCGGCCCAGGGAATGGGGTTGCGTTCGTAGCCGCCCATGACCAGGCCGCCCACCTCTTCCTTGAAATAGATCAGCCGGTCGGGGTCGCGCAGGGTCGGCAGGTCGCGGTCGACGCCCTCCATGGGTTCGGTCACCATGTACTGGTGCTGCACCGATTGCAGCGGCACGGACACGCCGGCCATGCGGCCGACGTCCTTGGCCCATTGGCCGGCGCAGTTGACCAGCTTCCGGCAGGCGATATCGCCCCGGTTGGTCCGTACGCCGGTGACCCGGCCGTTGACCACGTCGATGCCGGTGACGGTGACGTCCTCGATGATGCGCACGCCGCCCGACCGTGCCCCTTTGGCGAGCGATTGCGTGATGTCGGACGGGTTGGCCTGGCCGTCGGTCGGCAGCAGCGCGGCGCCGACCAGATCGGACACATCCATCAGGGGCCAGATGTCCTTGGCCTCCGACGGTGTCAGCAGGTTCATTTCCAGGCCGAAGCTGTGGGCCGTTGTGGCCTGGCGTTTGATCTCGGTCCAGCGTTCCCGGTTGCAGGCCAGCCGCAGGCCGCCGTTCATCTTCCAGCCCGTCGCCAGGCCGGTTTCCTCTTCCAGCCGGTCGTACAGTTCGACGCTGTACTTCAGCAGCCGGGTGATGCTGGCGGACGAGCGCAACTGGCCGACCAGACCGGCGGCGTGGAAGGTGCTGCCGCAGGTCAGCTGGCCGCGTTCCAGCAGCACCACGTCTTTCTTGCCTTCCTTGGCCAGGTGGTAGGCCGTGCTGCAGCCGATGATGCCGCCGCCGATGATGACGATTTCGGCCTGGGTCGGAAACGTGTCGCTCATGACAATCCCACTTCCTGGTCGACGGCCGCATAAATGCCGTCGAAGCGTTGCAGATATTCGTCGGTGTAGGCGGCGTAGTCGAAATCGAGCGGTGAATGGATTTCCGCCACCATGCTCCACATGGTCTCGCGCAGCAGCGAGGCGCACTTCATGGCCGCATAGCTGCGCCACAGGCCGTCATCGAGGGGCCGGTCGAAGTAGGCTTCCAGCAGCCATTGCTCGTCGGCGCGCTTCAGTTCGTTGTTGGAGGCCAAATTGCCCAGGTCGAACAGCGGGCTGGAATACGCGCCGTACTCCCAGTCGATCAGCCACAGCCGGTCGCCGTCGTCCAGCAGGTTGGCGGCCAGCAGGTCGTTGTGGCCGAACACCAGGTCGATTTGGCCGACGGCGCGTTCCAGCTTGTCCGCCGCCGCCGACAGGCGCGGCAGTTCGGGAATCATGCGGCTGTTCTCGTCGTTCAGGCGGGCGGTGTAATCGCGCATGACGTGGAACGGCCAGAAGATCAGCGCCGGGCCGCGGAAGTGTTTCGGCATGTCACGGTGGTACCGTTGGATCAACGCGACGATACGTTCCAGCTGCGCCCGTTCGCACACCATCTCCGGCGTCAGTGTTTCGCTTTCGATGTAGCGCAGGATCAATACGCCCTGTTCGTGATGCACAAGCTCGGGCGAAATGCCGGCGGCAAAAGCGGCTTTGCTGGCGGCCACTTCGTTCCAGCGGAAGACGTGATGTTCCGGAATGTCCTCGCCGATGCGCACGACATAGGTCTCGCCGCCGTCCTCGACGGTGAAGTTGTGGTTGGATATGCCGCCGCCCAAGGTCTGCGGCTGCACCGGGCCGGACCAGAAAGACAGATTGGCGACGCGTTCGGGCGGTGTGGTCATGGGGTCTCCGGAACTTTCCTTGTCGTGTTCAATGCTCTGGCAGGCCGAGCCGCGCCCGGGCCTTGCGGGCGCCGGCGGCGATCATGCGGTCGGCGATGATGGCGATGAAGGCGATGGACAGGCCGGCGACCAGGCCGCGCCCGGTGTCCGCCTTGGTCAGGGCGATGTAGACCTCCTGGCCGAGATCGCGGGTACCGACCAGCGCCGTGATCACCAGCATGGACAGGGCCAGCATGATGGTCTGGTTGATGCCCAGCATGATCTCGGGCAAGGCCAGCGGCAGCTTCACCTTCCACAGCAACTGGCGCTTGGTGCAGCCGGACACCACGCCGGCCTCGATCAGGCTCGGATCGATGCGGCCGATACCGTGGGCGGTGTAGCGCACCGCCGGGGCCAGGGCATAGAGGATGACCGCGATCATGGCCGAGAAGTCGCCGACCCGGAACAGCATCACCACCGGGATCAGGTAGACGAAACTGGGCAGGGTCTGCAACGTGTCGATGAAGCCCTGAATGACACGGCCGAGCCGGGCGTTCTGCGCCGCGGCGATGCCCAGCGGGATGCCGATCAGGGCGGCGAACATCACCGACACGCCGCACAGATAGACCGTGATCATCGCCTTGGGCCACTGACCGGTGACGACGATGAAGCCGGACAGGACGACGCTCAACAGCGCGATACGCCAGCCGCCGATTTGCCACGCGGCCAACGTCACCAGCAGGATGGTCCAGCCCCACGGCAGACCCAGCAGGAAGCGTTTGACCGGCACCAGCACGTTCAGCAGCACGGCGGTTTTCACCGCCTCCAACTGGTCGAAGAAGTTGACGTTGATCGCCTTGACCAGGTCTTCCCAGAAACTGGCCGTGGTGATCTGCAAGGCTTCCGGATAAGACTGCACCGGCGCCGCCACCAGGCCGACCAGGCCGGTGCCGACGATGACGGCGATGCAGGTGACGAACCAGGGATGGCGCTGCAGGTAGTTCTGGCTGGGGTCGATGTGCACCGGCGGCGGGCGGTGCACGAAGGCCTGGCTCAACCGGTCCAGCGCGATGGCCAGCACGACGATGGCGATGCCCGCTTCCAAGCCGGCGCCGATGTTGAGACGACGGAGAGAGGTCAGCACATCGTACCCCAAGCCACCGGCGCCGATCATGGAGGCGATGATCACCATGTTCAGCGACAGCATGATGACCTGGTTGACCCCGACCATCAGGCCGGGCGTCGCCGACGGCACCAGCACCTTCCACATCAATTGCCGCTTGGTGCAGCCTGCCATGTGGCCGAAGTCGCTGATCTCGCCCGGCACCTGTTTCAAGGCCAGCATGGTGATGCGCACCATGGGCGGCATGGCGTAGATGATGGTGGCGATCATGGCCGCCACCGGGCCGAAACCGAACAGGAACAGGACCGGGATCAGGTAGGCGAACACCGGCACCGTTTGCATCAGGTCCAAGACCGGCGTCACGGCGCGCTCGAACCACGGCCAGCGGTAGCCGCCGATGCCGATCAGCAATCCGCCGGCGACGCCGAACGGCACGGTGATGACGATGGACGACAGCGTCACCATGGCGCTGTTCCACTGACCGAATACGGCGAGGTAGCCGAAGCAGGCGCCGACGAAGGCTGCCAGCTTCCAGTCGCGGGCGTACTTGCCGATGGCGACGATGACCACCAGCACGGCGATCCAGGTCAGCGGCGGCAGGATCTGTACGGCATCGGACCCCTGGCCCTGCAGGAAGCCCGACGACAACAGGGACGTGGCGAAGGCCAGTGGCCATTCCAGCAGCCAGGCGATGCCGCGGGTCAGTTCCTGGAAGGTGAACAGGCCGAACGTGGCGGTTTCCACCAGCCAGTTCATGAAGTCGGTGATGGTCTGCTTGACCGGGATATTCCACTTGCGCGGATATTTGGTCGCCCAGCGCGGCAGCCAGCCGCGGGCATTGGCCGCCAGCACGAACGAAAAGATCAGCGCGCCGATCCAGAACGCGTTCGTCAGGGTCAGGCGTTTAGCGATGGCGGCCGTCATGAGTCCGGCGTCCGGTCGACGGCGCGGCCGATCAGCACGTCGATGACGGCGTCGCGGTTCAGCACGCCGACTTTCTCGCCGTCGTCGCCGACCACGGCGAATGGCGCGTCGGCCGCCTCGACCTTGTCGGCGATGTCGGCGATGCGGTCAGTGTCGCGCACCTCGCCGGCGAAACCGTTCGTGGCACCGAGCGGCGTCATGACCGAGCCGGCCGACAGCACCTTGGCGCGCGGGATGTGGCGGGTGAATTCGGCGACATAGTCGGTGGCCGGATCGATCACCAGTTCCTCGGGCGTGCCGGTCTGGATGATGGCGCCGTCCTTCATGATGGCGATGCGGTCGGCCAGGCGGATGGCCTCGTCGAAATCGTGGGTGATGAAGACGATGGTCTTGTGCAGCACGTTCTGCAGGCGCATGAACTCGTCCTGCATCTCGCGCCGGATCAGCGGGTCGAGGGCCGAGAACGGTTCGTCCAGGAACCACAGTTCCGGCTCCACCGCCAGGCTGCGGGCGATGCCGACGCGTTGCTGCTGGCCACCCGACAGTTCGCGCGGGTAATAGTTCTCGCGGCCTTCCAGTCCCACGAGCTCGATGACTTCGCGGGCGCGTTGCTCGCGCGCCGCCCTGTCGACGCCCTGGACCTCGAGCGGAAACGCCACGTTGCCCAAGACCGTGAGGTGGGGCAGCAGGGCGAAGTGCTGGAACACCATGCCCATCTTGTGGCGGCGGATGTCGATCATCTCGCGCTCGGAGGCGCGCAACAGGTCCTGGCCCTCGAACAGGATCTCGCCGGCCGTCGGTTCGATCAGCCGCGAGAGACAGCGCACCAGGGTCGATTTGCCCGAGCCGCTGAGGCCCATGATGATGAAGATTTCGCCCTGGCGCACATCCAGGTTGGCGTCGCGCACGGCGCCGATCAGCCCGGCGGCCTTGATGGCGTCCTCGCCGGGAGACCCGTCATGGCGGGCGAGGGTCTCTTCCGCGCCGTCGCCGAACAGTTTCCAGACATTGCGGCAGGCGAGTTTCACCGGGGCTTGGGTCACGGGTCTTTTCCTTGGGTCGATTGGCGCGCGGGTTCGGACGGGGAGGCGGTAGTGCGCCTCCCCTTCCGTGTTAAAGCCTGTTACAGGGCGCGTGACAATGCGTCTCTGACACGCGCCCGCGTAACGTCTACGCCAATCGCCGGAGCGGTGTTACTTGCCGATCCAGGTGCGCCAGCGCTTCTCGTTCTGGCCGATCCAGGCGGATACGACGTCGTCGAGCTTTTTGCCGTTGAGGTCGACCTCGACGATCATGTTGGCCATCTCGTCGTTGGAGACGGTGAAGGCCTTGATCGCCTTGTGGGCGCCCGGCCACTTCTTCTCGAGACCGGCCCAGGAGACCTTCCAGATCGGGCCGCGCGGCTTGCCGCAGTCGTGCGCCATGTCCGGATTGCTGCCCCATTTCGGGTCCTGGTAGCACTCGGCGGTGTAGGCCGGGAAATCGACCCATTCGCCCTTGAACTTGGCTGGCGCCCAGTGCGGCGCGTAGACCCACAGCAGGATCGGCGCCTTGCGCTGATAGGCCGATTCCAGTTCGGCGAACAGCGCGGCGTCGGTGCCGGCGTGCACCACTTCGTAATCCAACTCGAGCGCCTCAGCCCGTTCGTCATCGAAACCGCCCCAGGTCACGGGGCCGCCGAGATACCGGCCGCGCGGTGCGGTCTCGGGCGTCGAGAACGCCTCGGCGCAGTCGTTCAGCGCCTTCCAGTCGGGCAGGCCCGGGCACTTCTCTTTCATGTAGAGCGGATACCACCACTCCTCGATGGCCTGCATGCCGGTTTCGCCCAGATTGACCACCTTGCCGGTTTTGGTCGCCTCGTCCATGGCGTCGCGGCCCGTGGTTTCCCAGATCTCCATGGCCACGTGCAGATCGCCGGTCTTCAGGCCGGCGAACTGGGCGATGTAGTCGGCCTGGACATATTCGATGTTGTAGCCGCCGCGCTTCAGCACCTCGCCCATCAGCTTGGTGGTGATGAGCTGGCCGGTCCAGTCGTGCAGGGTCAGCTTGATCGGGTCCTTGGACTCGGCCGCCAGAGCCTGGCCGCCGGCGGCCAGCCCGGCCAGGGCCACGGCGCCGACCAGAGCCGTCTTGATACGTGATAGGGATGACATCCTGTTCTCTCCTCCTCGGTCTTCGTTTTCGTTGTGTCCGGCGGCTGAGGAACGGGGCGCGTTCTGCGCCGTTGTGCCCCCGGATGCGGAATATTCCCGCCTGCCATTTCGGAGGATATGTGTGGGAGAGTCAACAATAAATGTGGTTTTATGTGGGAATTATGTGGCTTTTTGTTGTTGAATCTCACAAATCGTCTACAATTGCGGGAAACAGGGAAAGCACGACGAGCATGCGGGCAACGCCGAGACAGAACGAAATTCTCCGCCTGGTCCGGCTGCAGGGCTCCTGCGGCATCGGCGATCTGGCCCAGCGGCTGAACGTGTCGGAGGAGACCATCCGGCGCAACATCAAGCCGCTGACCGATGCAGGCATGGTGGAGAAGGTGCACGGCGCCATCGTGCTGCCCGAGCAGTTTTTCGAGCCGCCGATCCAGCGCCGCATGCTGCAGAACCAGCCGTCCAAGCAACGTATCGCCGCGCACATCGCCGAATTGGTACAGGACGGCGATGCGCTGATGCTGGATACCGGCTCGACCACGGCCTATGTGGCCCAGGCGCTCGCCAACCACGCCAACCTGACCGTGGTGACCAATTCGTCCTACATCGCCAACCTTCTATCGGTGCGTAACGACAACCGGGTGTTCATGGCCGGCGGCGAATTGCGCGCCCACGACGCGGCGGCGTTCGGCGCCGACGCCATCGAGTTCGTCAAGCGCTTCCAGGTGCGCTACGCCATCCTGTCCATGGGCGCCCTGCGCCACGACAAGGGCTTCATGGATTTCCATCTGTGCGAAGCGGAGTTTTCCCAAGCCGTGATCGCGCAGGCCGAACAGGTCATCGTCGCTGTCGATCAGTCCAAGTTCGAGCACACCAGCCTGGTGCGGGTGTGCGGGCCTGAACTGGTGGATATCCTGGTCACCGACGAACCGCCGCCGCCGCCTTTGGCGTCCGTGCTGGACGCCGCCGATACGCGCGTCGTGATCGCTCAGGCCTGAGCGCCGCCCACAGTAAACGAAACGGGGCGGCCGTCCCTCGGCACCCGCCCCGTGGAATTCGTTTGTGCGGTCGCGGTCAGGCGGCGCGGATCTTACGCAGGAAGCCCTCGACCTCGCTGTTCAGCGAATTGGACTGCTGGTTCAGTTCACCGGCGGCGGATAGGACCTCGCCCGCCGCACTGCCGGTTTCCTGGGCCGCCTGGGTGACGCCGCCGATATTGCTCGAGACTTCCTGGGT
>JANQFL010000027.1 GCA_028277845.1 Sneathiellales bacterium | reverse complement strand
AAGCCCAGCTATTAAGCGCCAACAAGACCACTTCTAGTGGTCCAAGCGAAGCGTTACAAACCTCCGCCTCTGGCGGAGGTCAATGATTTGGCAGTGCCGCGCACTATTTACTCTACAATGTTGACTGGTCATAAAATAAAGTCTACATTGTAGACAACGAATCAGGATTGAGGATTGCGTATCCGTGCTGGGAAAACTGGAAGAGATGGTGGCGATGGCGCTGATGCATGCGGGCAGGAACGCCCGTGCATCCGATGTTTATGGACAGATCGAGGACCGTATTGCAAAACCGGCGGCCTTCGGCGCGGTCTATACGACGCTTGAGCGCATGGTCGACAAAAAGCTCATCGACGTCGTCAAGGAAGACATCCCCGGCCGCAACGGGCGGCAGCGAAAGCTCTACACTCTGAACGGCGAGGGCCAGCAAACCCTCTCCGCCAGCCTGCGCCAGACCGGCGAAATGCGCGCCGGCGCCCAGAAAGACTGGGGGTGGGGGTATGTTTGAGCTGGAGCGAAAATTCTATCGCAATTCAGAATCTCAGTTGTTAGAGAACGTGAGGATTTTGCGAAATTTCCATGCGTTAAACATACAAGAATTGCTCATAGTCGCGGAAAAAGGAGCGGACGACCTAGTGGATTCAAATATTCTGAATCATCTTAAGAGTGAAGCCGAAATTAGATCTGTAGCAAAAAGCTATGCAATAAACCGCCTTTCTGTTTTCACAGATTTACGAGTGAAAGCAATAATTAATAGACATTCGAATGAAATGTCCAATCGATTGTTTGTATTAGAGGCTTTTTTGCCAAACAACTGCGCAGCAGATATCATAGATTCGCTTCAATACAGCTTTAAATCGCGCTGGCTGCCGCGCTACGGCGCGCGCAAGGCCAAGCTAATTCTGTATACGCAAGGCATTGGCACGATCATCCACGTGCATCGCTATCGGCTTTGGAAGTTGGCCCTCGTCGCACTCGGATATTTCGGCCTCGACAAAATCTTCGCCGTGTTCCGTAAGCCGTAATCACGGCGAACAGGCCGCCGACATACCGCGCCGAAAGGGGCAATGGATCCCGGCTCTCCGGCCGGGATGACGCCTGAGTGTGGTGCTGGCGCCGGTGCAAAACAGGAGCGTCATGCCGGGCTTGACCCGGCATCCATTGGCCGATGCAATCGAACGCATGACTGGCTGGGTTTACATCGTCACGAACCGAAAGCACGGAACGCTCTATGTCGGCGTTACGAATGACATCGCACGGCGGGTATATGAACATCGACAAGGGCTGGTCGATGGTTTCACCAAACGGTATGGCTTGAAGTGTCTTGTGTGGATGGAATCATGCCCGTCAATTTCGGATGCTATCCGACGCGAAAAGTCGATAAAGCGCTGGTCTCGCGCGTGGAAAGTCGAGTTGATCGAGAAGGTAAATCCCGATTGGCAAGACCTTTATGAACGTTTGAACGTTTAACGACCGACGACAGCCTTCCAAGTGGTGGTCATTATGACCCCCCACCCTGTCCCTCCCCCGCAAGGGGGGAAGGGACGATGGCCGCCGGCGCCAACAAATTCCCTACCCCACCGGCCCCATACTCACCGGCGGCTTTGACTCCCCCGGCACGAAGAAGTCCGGCTGCAGCGCCTGGCTTGGATCGACCCGGTATTTGTCGAGGTCGGTGACGCCCTCGCCGACGAGAAACGTATCGTCGATCAGGAAATGGCCGGAGAATTCCCGCGCCGGCTTCTTGAAGATCAGCATGGCGGCATCGGCCAGGATTTCCGGCGTCCGGCACTTGGCCATCATCGCTTCGCCGCCGACGATATTGGAGATCGCCGCGGTCGCGATCGTCGTGCGCGGCCACAGCGCATTGACGGCGATGCCCTTGCCGCGCAATTCGCCGGCGAGCCCGAGCACGACGAGGCTCATGCCGTATTTGGCGATCGCATAGGCCACATAAGGCGCAAACCAGTGCTCTTTCATGTCGGGCGGCGGCGACAGCATCAGGATATGCGGATTGTCCGCTTTCGCGAGATAGGGAACGGCGTGCTTCGACACCATGAAGGTGCCGCGCGTGTTGATCTGGTGCATCAGATCGAACCGCTTCATGTCCGTGCTTTGCGAATCGGTGAGCTGGATGGCGCTGGCATTGTTGACGACGATATCGAGCCCGCCGAAGCGTTCGGCTGTCTGCGCCAGCGCGTCGACCACCGCCGTCTCGTCGCGCACGTCGACGATGAGCGGCAGCGCCTTGCCGCCGGCCGCCTCGATCTCCTCGGCCGCCGTGTAGATGGTGCCGGGCAGTTTCGGGTGCGGCTCGGCCGTCTTGGCGGCGATCGCCACATTGGCGCCTTCGCGGGCCGCCGCCAGCCCGATCGCCAATCCTATGCCGCGGCTCGCGCCGGTGATAAAAAGCGTTCTTCCCGCAAGAGTCGCCGTCATCCTTCACTCCCGTTTGCCCATGCCGCACCGATCATTTCCGAAGCTTCAGCCGAAATCCGCTTCGTTCTCCGGCGGTCGGGCGATCTTAGCGAACGGCGGCGCCGCTGTCGCGATGCTGTCGGCGTTTCTGGGGTTTGCCGGCGCCGCGCCGGCGGACCGGGACATGCCGCTGGTGTTTGCCGGCGCCGCCACCGGCTGGACGCCGCTTGGCGACGGCGTTGATCATCGCGACGTCACCGCCGAGACCGGCCGCGGCAGCCAGCGCCTGCGCGCCTGGCGCTTCGACCCCGAGCGCTGGCGGCTGCGTATCGTGCCGGCGCCGGAGCACGGCTTTTCCGTGCACCGGATCGCGCCGGATTACGGGCTCGCGGTGAATGGCGGCTATTTCGACTACCGCAACGGCGAAGGCCCGCGCACCCTGGTGCCGACCGGGCTGGTGATCGCCACCGGCGAACAGGTGCGCCGCTATGGCGGCGGTTCGGGCGTGCTCTTCGATACCGGGCGCGGCATCGGCATTTCCTGGGCCAGCGACCGGGCGGCTTGGGCCGGCGCCGAGCAAGCGCTGCAGGCCGGGCCGCTTCTGGTCGATCCGGGCGGCCGCATCGGCATCAACCGCAAGAACGGCCCGCGGGCACGGCGCAGCGCGATCTGCGTCACCGACAGCGGCGAGGTCATCGTCGTGGTCGTCAGCGGCGGCATTACGCTTTACGAGCTCGCCGGCGTGCTCGCCGCCGCCCCGCCCGGCGGCTATGGCTGCGAACGGGCGATCAATCTGGACGGCGGCCCCTCGACGCAAGTCTTCGGCCGGTTCGGCGATGCGGTGTTCGACGTTCCGGGCCTCTCGGCGGTGGTCAATGCGGTGGTGTTCGAACCGCGGGAGTGAGGCGAACGGTTTTAGCCTGGGATGTGGCGCGTTAATACCTGGCGACAAACAGGAGATCGAGTGGAACGTTTGATTCGGGGCGAAAACGGGAGCCGTGCTCAGACTGGCAGTGCGGGGAAAGATGACCCATTCCTGTCATTTATGCGAAGTCCAAGAAACATTACACCTTACTCAAAGCGGCCATTTGGTTTATTATACTAAAGCGACTGTTCGATTGATTCTTTCGAAAGACTAATGAAAAATGGTGAACACCCTGAAAAAGGGCAACAAGCTAGAAGACAGCTTTTATGATTATCTTTTGGCCCAAAAAAATAGAGGGGATCTTGTTTATGGGGCATATCCTCCAGAGCTTTGCCAGATTTTCAAGAAAAAGAAATACTATTGTAGAGAACGTGAAGCCGATATCCAGTTTGATGTTGTCATTGAGCTTTACAGAAAAGGCAGTTCTGAAATTCATTTAGCTGTAGTTTTTGAGTGTAAAAACCATGATGGTAATATATCTGAGATTTACATTAACGATTTTTCGTCAAAACTGAGTCGGATATTCAAACATGCGGGCAAAGGAGTCATAGTAACGCCTTCCCGTTTGCAGTCTGGGGCTGCGAATGTTGCCAAAAAGAGCAAAATCGGGATCGTGAAGTATGATAAAAACGGTATCGATGTCATCGCAGACCGTAAGAGTGGGTCATGTGTTGAAAGAAGATTTGTAGAAAAACAGTTTTTCAGAGATGAAAACTCTATTAAATCACTGAAATTTTCTGCATATTACGACGGTCGTTTTTTTGGATCAATCGATCATTTATTGAAATATTTCGATTCAAGTCTACCGGATAATGACAAAAATACGAATGACGAGATCAATATATCAATACCGTTTATTTCCGATGAAGAAATCCAACGTTCTGCTCAGATCATATTGGAGAAAATCGATTACAAGGCTGGTCGGGTTGATCTTGCGAATATATGCTCAATGCTGACCATAGATTTGGAGTATAGTGATCAGGTAGTTCAAGACGGAGACGGCAACTTAATATTGGGGTCAGCTAATTTTGATCGTAAATCGATACTGGTTAATTTTCACGACAATAAATATCGGGAACGATTTACAATTGCTCATGAGATTGGTCATTTTTGCCTACAGCATGATCGGTATCTGCACTCAGAGACAATTGTCGAGAGAGACCTACTAATAACTAGCGAGAACGGGAACAGATTTAACTATGAGCGACTTGAATTTCAGGCGAATGCATTTGCATCTCATTTGCTTTTGCCCAAAGAAGTGTTCGAGCAGATAGTCGCCGAATACAGAACGAAATTCGATATTAGAGATAGAGGGCATGGATACATATTTGTTGATGATCAGCCATGTAATTACGGGCCGTACAGTGTTTTTTTATCAGAATTGTCTACATATTTTGAAGTTTCAATGCAGGCAACCGAGATAAAGCTTAAGACAATGGGGATGCTTGTTGATCAGAGAAGCACGCCAAATAGACTGTCTACTCCAAAAGTTGCCGAGAATTCGACTTCACTTTTTCGATGCTAATTAGATTCTTAGAAATACTACTCCGACAATTAAGTCACATCGGAAGAAGCTAAATACATAGGCGAGATTTAACGCAGCATCGGTTTCGTGGGTTTTCTCGGGTAAGACAGCAATTTGCCAATGTCTTCTCTCCGCCTTTGGCACTTATTACATAAGAACGAATGGGAGGCAATTTCTGGCGCTGCCACTCCCCCAACACGGTCGACTTCAGAAGGCCAGAATCCGGGTGCTAACCGGACATATTCAGAGGCATCTCGACTTCAGAGGCTTCTCAGCCTATTCCCATCTCCGCGGTTCCGGCCACGCTCACCGAGTAAGAAACGCCGCGAATGCCGCCTGCGCCTCCGGCGAGGCCAGCCGCTCGGCAAAGGCCACGGCCTCCTTGTCGATGCGGGCGACGATCTCCTCCGGATCGCCGCGGATCAGCCGGCGCGCTATCGCCAGCGCTTCGCGCGGCTTCTTGGCGATCTCGCGCGCCGACTCCTGCGCTGTCGCCTCCAACGCGTCGGCGGCGACGATGTGGTTGACGATGCCGGCCGCGACGGCCCGCTGCGCATCTATATCCGATACACCGCCTGGAGCGCTTTTCGAAAATAGGCTCTAGCGGCTGAGCGCGGCGACCTTGCGCTGGCGCTTGACGGCGCTGCGGGCGGCAGCCGTCTGATTGAGCATCTGCAGATTGTCCTCGTCGGCCGCATCGATGACGGTCAGCGCCGTGTCCGTATAGTTGACTGCGTCCGGATCGCGCGAAACCCGCCTGCGGATGCGATAATAGCGCCAGGCATAGGCGGCGAGCCGGGCGTGCTTGGAGAGGATATCCCAGCCATATTTCAGATAGAATACGGGGATCGATTCCACCGGCAGGCCGGGACGGCGGTCGGTGCGGAATTTTAGCCGGAAGAACCCGCCCTGCAGCGGGTGCACCTTTTCCACCGCCATCGAGGTGTAGAACCAGAACAGGATCACCGACAGGCTGATGGTGTTGATGCCGGTCGCCGCCGCCCGCCGCATCATGCGCTCGATATGGTCGGGCGAATAGAACCGGTCCCAGGCCTCGGTGTAGATCGCCTGCCATTCCGCCCGGCTCATTTTCGGGTGGTCGGTGACCACGTGCTCGAGCTCGTAGCGGTTCATGTCCGCGTCCATCGCAACGCCGGCGGCGGCGAGTTTCTGATGGTCCTCCGAGCCGGGCAGCGGCGTCAGGATGAAAAACTCCAGCGCATCGAGCGCCAGCTCCTGCTGGATGATGTCGATATCCTTGCGGATCGAGTCCGGCGTGTCCTCGGGAAAACCGAGGATATAGCCGGCATAGGTCATGATGCCCGCCGCCTTCCAGGCGAGCACCATCTGCCGGTATTCGGTGATCTTGTTCTGCCGTTTCTTCGCCGCGAGCAGATTGGCCGGATTGATGTTTTCAAGCCCGATGAAGACCCGCGTCACCCCCGCCCGGTGCGCCTTCTCGATGAAGTTCGGCATGCGGTGGCACAGCGTGTCGACCTGGATCATGAAACGGATGTCGAGCCCGTCGCGTTCGCGCAGTTCGATGATCCGGTCGAAGATCGCCTCCCACTGCTTGTTGCGGGCGAAATTGTCGTCGGTGATGAAGAACCGGTCGATGCCCTGGGCCAGGTTCTCGCGCAGGATCTTCTCAACACTGTCGGGCGTGCGGTAGCGCGACTTGCGGCCCTGGACGTTGATGATGGTGCAGAACGAGCACTGATAGGGGCAGCCGCGCCCGGCATCGAAGCTCGTCACATTGCCGACCACCCGTTCGATCGTGTCGCTCGGTAGGAACGGCCGCGTCGTGTCGGCGAGGTCGGGCAGATCGGTCATGTAGTTGTAGACCGGCTTCATCTCGCCCGCGGCAATGTCGCGGATCAGCTCGTCGAAGCGCTCCTCGGCCTCGCCGGCGAAAATGCCGATGCCGAGATCCATCGCCTCCTGAATATCGGCCGGAATTTCCGGCAACATGGCCAGGCAGCCGGAAACGTGAAAACCGCCGATGACGACGTCGATCCCCGCCTCGCGAAGCGGCCGGGCGATATCGACGGCGCGCGGGAACTCGTTCGACTGCACCCCGACCATGCCGACGAAACCGAAATTGTCGTTTTCGGCGAAGCGGGCGACGATATCCCGGACCTTGATCCGCATGTTCGGCTCGTCGAGCACGACGATGTCGAACGCCACATCGGGGCCGAGCAGCTTCTTCTCCGCGACTTCACGGGCAAGGCCGTAAAGCACGGCGAGCGAATTCGCCGGCATGCCGGACCGCACCCACTGGATGACATAGCCGTCATCGTCATAGTGCGACGGTTTGATCAAAACGATCTGGAAACGGCGGGTTTCGGTCAATGTCGGGTTCACCCCTGCGGCTTCGAGCATTAGAGCGCTGCCCGCATCGCGCATGTTGGGCCGGCCACCGGCCGAAGGCCGTCATCTTTAATCCCCGGACGAATCCTCACCCGAGAGATCGGCGCGGCCTCTTCCCGCCCGCATATAGCGTGTGCGGGGAGCGATGGCGAGAGGTGGTCGCAAGACCACGGCCCTATTTGTCCTTGCTGAAGCGCTCGCGCAGTTCTTCGCAGTGATCGGTGAGGTCGGCCCGCGGCGTGAACCAGATGAAATCATAAGGGACGGTTTCGCCGGCGTCGTCGGGCAGATAGTCCTGCACCGTTTCGACGCCCTCATTGACCTCGCGGAAGGCGACCACCAGCACCTTGCCCGGCGCGCTGCGCGCCGCGAGATACCAGGGCACCGCGCGGTCGCGGCGGATATGGCCGGCGCCGGCGATCAGCACCGCGCCGTCGTCGCGGCCGGCCTCAATCAGCGCGTCCGCCATCACCGCATCGCGCAGCCGCTGCACCTTCAGCATGCCGGTCAGCGCTTCGCGCGGGACGAAGCCGCAATGGGACTCGAACAGTTCGTCGATGAGTGCGGTGACGAACGGCTCCGGCATCGGCGCCTCGACCATCAGCCGCTTGCGCGTTCCGGCATCGAGCACGCCGAGACCCTCGGTGGCGATCTGGCGCTGAATGGTCTTGCCGATGTCGCCGGCGCGGATCGCAAGCCCGTTCGCCAAGAGGGTCTCGGCAATCGGCCGATAGAGTTCCCAGTCCGGCCACCCGCGCGCGGTCCATTCGAGCACCGCGCCAAGCCCCGCCGCATCGGCCTTGTCGCCCGCCAGATAGGCCTCGAGGTCCTCTTGAAGGGTCTCGGGGATCATTTCAAAGACGATTCCCGGCCGCCGGCCGCCATCGACCATGGCGGCGATGATCGCCGCCTGCTGCCGGTGGTGGTCGCCATTGGTGTGGGTTTCGCCGAGCAGCACGTGGTCGGCGAACTGCGCCGCCCGGAACACCGCCTCCGGTTCGACGAACGCGCCCGCCCGCACCGACCAGATCTTTCCGACGAGCGGGTTGTCCCGGTAATGCGGCGACAGCCAGTCTTCGGCCGCGGCCGCACCGACGATCGCGGCCCCGGCGATGAGCCCGATCGCCGCCCCCAGTGCACTCAAGCCCATCGCCGCCTCCCTCCTTCACGCCTCGTCCGGCACCGGCCCGGCGGCGGATACCTGCCTAAAATAGGCGCGCCGACCGGAATATCCGCCTTTGACACGGCAATAGCGGTGATTTGTCCCCGCGAAGGGCCGCAAATGCCGGTGCCGCCTCGTCCGCCGCCATCTTGCCATTTGCCGCCCGGCCACGTATATGGGCTTGGTTTCCGGGCGCATAGCTCAGTTGGTAGAGCAGCTGACTCTTAATCAGCGGGTCCAAGGTTCGAGTCCTTGTGCGCCCACCAATCTTTTCAAAAGGTTAGGTGGAATTGGCTTCCCGAGAAATAGCGATCTCTTGGTATTATCGCCACCGTGTCGCCACCAAGCGGTCGCTGTTTGGAGAGCAGCGTAATCTACGAATTATCGTTGGGGGCGAGGGAGCCGCGGTCATCACAGCCAGTCGGAGTGGTGCCTGTCAGCGCTTCCGGCAAGCTCTTACGCCGTC
>JANQFL010000101.1 GCA_028277845.1 Sneathiellales bacterium | reverse complement strand
GTATTTGATGCTCGATTGCGGGCTGGCGCCGGTGCCGCCGGAATGGCCCGAGATCATGATGACGTCGGCTTTCGCCTTTGCCACACCCGCTGCAATCGTGCCGATGCCGGCCTCGGCCACCAGTTTGACGCAGACGGTGGCGTCGGGGTTGATCTGCTTGAGGTCGTAGATCAGCTGGGCCAGATCCTCGATGGAATAGATGTCGTGGTGCGGCGGCGGCGAAATCAGTGTCACGCCCGGCGTCGAGTGCCGCAGGCGGGCGATGTCGACGGAGACCTTGAAGCCCGGCAGTTGGCCGCCCTCGCCCGGCTTGGCGCCCTGGGCGACCTTGATTTCGATTTCGCTGCAGTTGTTGAGGTAGTCGGCGGTCACGCCGAAACGGCCCGACGCCACCTGCTTGATGGCCGAGTTGGCGTTGTCACCGTTGATGCGCGGCCGGTAGCGCTCGGGATCCTCGCCGCCCTCGCCCGAATCCGACTTGGCGCCGATGCGGTTCATGGCGATCGCCAGCGTCTCGTGCGCCTCTTTGCTGAGCGCGCCGACCGACATGGCGCCGGTGATGAAGCGCTTGCGGATTTCGGTGATCGACTGCACTTCGTCCAGCGCCACGGGCGGCTGGTCTGAGACGTAGTCGAGCAGATCGCGCGGCGAGATGGGCGGCAGGTTGCGAATGCCCTCGGAATACTTGCGCCAGGTGGCGAAGCTTTCCGACCCCACGGCCGACTGCATCATATGAATGAGCGAGCCTTCGAACGAGTGCGCCTCGCCGCCCCGGCGGTACTTGTAGATGCCGCCGATGGGCAGGGCCGGCACGGCGCCGCCATAGGCCTTGTCGTGCAGCTTCAGCACCTTGCGCTGAATGCCGGTCAAACCGATGCCGGATATGCGCGACAGCATGCCGGGGAAAGCCTCGGCCACCAATGCGCGGCTGAGCCCGACGGCTTCGAAATTGTAGCCGCCGCGATAGGACGCGATGACCGAAATGCCCATCTTGGACATGGTCTTCAGCAGTCCGTTGTCGACCGCCGTCTTGAAGCGGGCGACGCAGTCCTTCAGTTCCATGCCCGGGAACAGGCCGCGGCGGTGGCGGTCGGCCACGGCTTCGAGCGCCAGATAGGCGTTGACCATGGTGGCGCCGACGCCGACCAGGACGGCGAAGTAGTGCACGTCGAGGCATTCGGCGCTGCGCACCGTCAACGAGGTGAAGGTGCGCAGGCCTTCGCGCACCAGGTGGGTGTGCACGGCGCCGGTGGCCAGGATCATCGGCATGGGCGCCTTGTCTTCGTCCATGGCCTCGTCGGTCAGTATGAGGTGGGTGCAGCCGCCGCGCACGGCGTCCTCCGACTGCAGGCGGATGCGGTCGAGGGCCTGGCGCAGGCAGTCGTCGCCGTCGGCCGGCCGGAAGGTGCAATCGATCTCGGCCGCCGTCTTGCCCATGTAGTCGCGCATGGCGTGGTATTCGCCATTGCTGAGTACCGGCGATTCGGCGAACAGGAACTTGGTCTGCGACGGGTCCTGGTCGAGCACGTTGCCGAGATTGCCGAGCCGGGTGTTGAGGCTCATCACCCGGCGTTCGCGCAAGCTGTCGATCGGCGGGTTGGTCACCTGGCTGAACTGCTGGCGGAAGAAGTGATGCAGACCGCGATAGTGTTCCGACAGCACGGCCAGCGGCGTGTCGTCACCCATGGAGCCGGTGGCTTCCTTGGCCTCGTCGACCATGGGATGCAGGATGGCTTCCAGTTCCTCGTGACTGACGCCGACCGCCACCTGGCGCTGGCGCAACTCTTCCGGGGCGTACCGGCTGGCTTCCTCGGCGCCCTTGGTCAGTGCCTCGAGGTAGGTGATGCCCTTGATCCATTCCTCGTAGGGCTGGGCCGCGGCCAGTTCGTCCTTGATCTCGCGGTCGTGGTAGAACCTGCCTTCCTTCAAGTCCACGGCCACCAACTGGCCGGGACCGACCCGGCCTTTCTCGATGATCCGGGCTTCGGGCAGCGACACCATGCCGGCCTCGGAACCGATCACGAGCAGGCCGTCCTCGGTCAGGGTATAGCGCATGGGCCGCAGGCCGTTGCGGTCCATACCGGCGATGGCCCAGCGGCCGTCGGCGGCGGCGATGGCGGCGGGGCCGTCCCACGGTTCCATCACCGAGTTGCAGTAGCTGTAGAGCGCCCGGTGGGATTCGGGCATGGTGGATTTGTTGGACCAGGATTCGGGGATCAGAAGCGTCTTGGCCATGGGCGCCGTCCGGCCGGCGCGTACCACCAATTCGAATGCCGCGTCCAACGCCGCCGAATCGGAACTGCCGACCTGCACGACGGGTTTGACGTCCTCACCGTAATCGCCGAAGGCCTCGGACACCATGCGGATTTCGTGGCTCTTCATCCAGTTGACGTTGCCGCGCACGGTGTTGATCTCGCCGTTGTGGGCGAGCATGCGGAACGGCTGGGCCAGTTTCCAGGTCGGGAAGGTATTGGTCGAATAGCGCTGGTGATAGATGGCGAAATTGGAAACGAACCGTTCGTCCAGCAGGTCGGGATAGAACGAGGTCAGTTGTTCGGCCAGGAACATGCCCTTGTAGATGACCGAGCGGCACGACAGGGAACACATATAGAAGTCGCCGATCTGCTCTTCGATGACCCGCCGTTCGATGCGGCGGCGGATGATGTAGAGCTCGCGCTCGAACTCTTCGTCATCGACGCCCTTGTTGTTGTCGATCATGATCTGTTCGATCTCGGGCCGGGTGGCGTTGGCCTTCTCGCCGATGATCGAGGCGTCGATCGGCACCTGGCGCCAGCCGTAGATGTAGTAGCCGAAATTGAGGATCTCGGTTTCCACGATGGTGCGGGCCTGCTCCTGGGCGCCCAGGTCGGTCTTGGGCAGGAATACCATGCCGACGGCCAGGCGGCTGTCGCGCGGCTCGTGGCCGACACGGGCCACGTGGGCCTTGAAGAAGTCTTCCGGAATCTGGATCTGGATACCGGCGCCGTCGCCGGTCTTGCCGTCGGCGTCGACGGCGCCGCGGTGCCACACGGCGCGCAGGGCCTCGATGCCCGCCACCACGACCGAGCGCCGCGGTTTTCCGTCGATCGCCGCGACCATGCCGACGCCGCAGGCGTCGTGTTCGTGCGCCGGATCGTACAGGCCGTTGGCTTCCAGGTGCCGGGCGTTGGCACGCCAGGCGGCGATTTCGGCGGCGCCGGCGCTGACGGGAGCGGTCGGGTGCTTCGGATGGCTCATCGGTTCACCTTGCGAAAATCTGTGGCCGCGTCAGGACGCGGCGGCCAGGACAGCCGGTTGGCTGGCCTTGGATTTCAGATACTTGTGCATGGACTCGGCGGCGTCGCGGCCGTCACGGATGGCCCAAACGACCAGGGACGCGCCACGGACGATGTCGCCGGCGGCGAATACGCCGTCCAGGTCGGTCATCAGCGTGCGGAAACTGGCCTTGACCGTGCCCCAGCGCGTAACGGGCAGGTCGGGCTCGCCGAACAGGGTGGGCAGGTCTTCGGGCTCGAAGCCGAGCGCCGAGATCACCAGGTCGGCGTCCAGGGTATAGACGCTGTCGTCGATGGGCTGCGGCGATTGCCGGCCCGAGGCATCGGGCGCGCCGAGACGCATGCGGATCGCCCGCACGCCCGTGACCTTGTCGTCGCCGAGCACGGCCTGCGGCGCCGACAGCCAGACGAACTCGACGCCTTCCTCCTCGGCGTGGCGCACTTCGCGCATGCTGCCGGGCATGTTGGCGCGGTCCCGCCGGTAGAGGCACTTGACGCTCTTGGCGCCCTGGCGCACGGCCGTGCGCACGCAGTCCATTGCCGTGTCGCCGCCGCCGATGACGACCACATGCTTGCCGTCGGCGTCGAGGGTGCCGTCGTCGAAGGCCGGCACGGCGTCGCCGAAGCCCTTGCGGTTGGAGGCAATCAGGTAATCCAGCGCCGCGTGCACGCCGGGCAGGCCGACGCCCGGCACGGTCAGGTCGCGCGCCTTGTAGACGCCGGTGGCGATCAGCACGGCGTCGTGTTTCTGCCGCAGCTCGGCCATGGTGGCGTCCGTGCCGACGTCGAAGTTCAGGTGGAAATGCACGCCGGCATCGACCAGTTGCCGGTTGCGCCGCTCGACCACGTCCTTTTCCAGCTTGAAGTTGGGAATGCCGTAGACCATCAGCCCCCCGGCCCGGTCGTAACGGTCGTAGATGTGCACGTCGTAGCCCCGGCGGCGCAGCACGTCGGCCGCCGCCAGGCCAGCCGGCCCGGCGCCGATGATGCCCACCGACTGGCCTTTGTCCTTGCCCACGGGGATCGGCTGGACCCAGCCCTTTTCCCAGGCGGTGTCGGTCAGGTACTTCTCCACCGCGCCGATGGTGACGGATTCGAAACCCGGCTCGATGACGCAGTTGCCTTCGCACAGACGGTCCTGCGGGCAGATACGGCCGCAGATCTCGGGAAAGGTATTGGTCGCCTGGCTGATCTCGTAGGCTTCCTGCAGCCGGCCCTCGGCCGTCAGACGCAGCCAGTCGGGAATGTTGTTGCCGAGCGGGCAATGCACCGAGCAAAACGGCACGCCGCATTGCGAGCAGCGCGAGGCCTGTTCCTCGGCCCGGTCGTGCGCGAATTCGTCATAAATCTCGGCGAAATCCCGGGCACGCTGCTCGGCGCCGCGTTTTTCGGGCATTCGCTGATCGATGGAGACGAATTTCAGCATTCTCTCCGACATGGAGGGGCCTCGCTTTTTGTGTTGTCTGGAGCTCAACCGTTGCGACCGGTCGGCCCTTTATAATTCAGGCGGCCGTGGGATGCGAGTCTTTTTCCGTTAATAGGACAGTATAGTTTCCCTATTTTTCATCGATTTGTCCCATTATACGCGTTCGGCGAACGATTCCCGAATTTTGCGCCCAAATTTTAGTACCATTTCGGAACTATTCACTCCAATAGAGCGAATTGCCATCCCCCAAAATGGCCGGAAGTGGTATAAGCGGCGGCGGCAAATGTACCGCGGCGGCGCGTCAAGGAGCACGGCACTTGGATCTGGTCCACATTATCGTTCTGGCGGTCGTGCAGGGCATCACCGAATTCCTGCCGATCAGTTCCTCCGGTCACCTTGCGCTGGTGCCGCTGCTGACCGACTGGCCCGACCAGGGCCTGCGCATCGACGTTGCCGTGCACGTCGGCACCCTCGGCGCCGTGCTGCTCTATTTCTGGCGCGACGTCTGGTTCATGATTGCTGGTTTTTTCAGGCTGTTCACCGGCCGCGGCGGACCGGGCGCACGACTCGCCCTGCAGATCATCGTCGCAACCATACCGGTGGTTATTGCCGGCTTCGCGCTCAAGTATTTCGGCCTGACCGGCATGCTGCGGTCGCTGGCCGTCATCGGCTGGACGAGCCTGGGGTTCGGCGTGCTGCTCTACATCGCCGACCGCACCGGCATGACGGTGCGGCGCATCGAACACATGACGTGGGGCTCGGCCGTGTTGATCGGGGTCGCCCAGGTGCTGGCCCTGATCCCCGGCACCAGCCGCGCCGGCATCACCATGACGGCGGCCCGGTTCGCCGGCTTCGAACGGCCGGACGCGGCGCGGTTTTCCATGCTGCTGTCCATCCCCACGATCATCGCCGCCGGCACCCTCGGCGTTCTCGACATCTACGAAACCGGCGACACGGCACTGGGCGTGGATGCCGCCGCCGCGGCGGCCCTATCGCTGATCACCGCCCTCATCGCCATCGCCCTGTTGATGCGCTGGCTGCGGAGCGCCGGATTCCTGCCATTCGTCGTATACCGGGTGATCCTGGGCGCATTCCTGCTGTACCTGGCTTACCTGGCCTAGGCGGTTTCCGCCTTACCGTATTGGCCGGTCCTGCGGTAGCGGGTGATGTAGCTCGGCAGGATCGATTCGATGGTCGTCGGAGACACACCCAGATCGGCCAGCCCCTTCGCGCCGTCCGACACCACGGCATCCCGGGCCAGCATGCGCACCTGATCGCGGGTCAGGGGCGGCTTGGGCAAAAGCTGCAGAAACGCCGCCTCGATCAGCATCAGCGAAGACGGAACCGGTACCAATAACCGCTGGCGGTTGGTGGCATGCAGGATCAATTCGAAGATCTGCTTCAAATTCATTTCCGCCGGGCCGCCCAGCTCGTAGACCTCGCCCGCCGTGGACGGGTCATCCAGCGCGTTCGTCATGGCCGCGGCCACGTCGCCGACATACACCGGCTGGAAGCGGGTCTTGCCGCCGTCGATCAGCGGCAGCACCGGCGACATCCGCGCCAGCACGGCGAACTTGTTGATGAAGTCGTCTTCCGGGCCGAACAGGGCGCTGGGGCGGAAGATCGTCGCGCCCGGGAACGCGCTGCGCACAGCGGCCTCGCCGGCCGCCTTGGTGCGACCATAAACCGCAGGCGAATCGGCGTCGGCACCCAGGGCGGATACGTGCAAGAAGCGTTTCACACCGGCATTGGCGGCGGCGGTGGCGATGCGTCCGGCACCTTCGGCGTGCACGGCGTCGAACCGCTGCGAGCCGCTTTGATGAATGATACCGACCAGGTTGATGACCGCGTCGGTGCCGGCCACGGCCGCGGCCACGGATGCGTCATCGCGGGCATTGGCCTGTACGATGGCGATCTGGCCCACATCACCCATGGGCTTCAGATACAGGGCCTTTTCCGGGTCGCGGACGGCGACGCGCACGCGATCGCCCCGTTCGGCCAGGCGTTTGACAATGTGACGCCCGATGAACCCAGCGCCGCCGAAAACCGTGACCAGCCGTTCCGTCATGACAGCAATTCTCCCCATGGAAAAAGCGGCAGCACTATAGTGACGCCCCGGCATGGCGTAAAGCAACTGCTGGCGCCATCCGTTTTGTACACCATCGAAGCCACACGACCGCTTGACAAAGGTCATCAGGCGGAGTACCGACTGCGCTTCACATCTTGCCCAGGTGGCGGAATTGGTAGACGCGCTAGCTTCAGGTGCTAGTGACCGTAAGGTCGTGGAAGTTCGAGTCTTCTCCTGGGCACCAATTCCCTTTCATAATTCGATGTATCCCCCAATCGGCGCCTTCGGCGCAGACCGGCTATTATGAAGGGCCAACAGCACGCACGGTGACACGCATGACTATCCATCTGCATCAAGGTGACCTGCCCGACGGACTGGATCTGGGACCGACGGTGGCGATCGATTCGGAAACGCTCGGGCTGAAACCGGAACGGGACCGCCTGTGCCTGGTGCAGCTTTCCGCCGGCGACGGCGTCTGTCACCTGGTGCAGTTCGACGGCAAATCCTATCAGGCGCCCAATCTGACCGCCTTGCTCGCCGATCCGGCGGTGACCAAGCTGTTTCATTTCGGCCGCTTCGACATCGCGGTGATGCGGCAATATCTGGGCGTCACGGCATCGCCGGTGTACTGCACCAAAATCGCCTCGAAGCTGGTCCGCACCTATACCGACAAGCACGGCCTGAAGGATTTGTGCCGGGAACTGCTCGACGTGGACATTTCCAAACAGCAGCAATCGTCGGACTGGGGTGCCGCCGAACTCAGCCAGGCGCAGTTGGAATACGCGGCATCGGACGTGCTGTACCTGCACAAGTTGGCGGAGAAACTCGACGCGATGCTGGCGCGCGAGGGCCGCACCGATCTGGCTACGGCGTGTTTCGGCTTCCTGCCCACGCGGGCGGAGCTGGATCTGCGGGGCTGGCCGGACGAGGACATCTTCGCCCACTAGACCTGGCATCCGGCAGGCCGATACAGGCGCCCACGAGGTTGCCGTTCGGGCCCAGAAATGCCACGGACCGGTCCATTGATTTCGCCGCGCCGACCCCCCATACTTTACCGAAAGTTAGGAATATCGCCCTGATTCTCGGGGCGTCCGGCCGACGCCGGTCTACAGGATCGTATCCGAATGCCGACTGAATCACACACTGCCCCCGCCGGTGGAGACCACTCTGCCGACCTGGACGCCGCGTGCCGCGTCCTCACCATCGAGGCGGACGCCCTGCACCGGCTGGCCGGTTCCCTGGACGGGTCGTTCGCCGAGGCGGTCGAAACCGTCCTGGCGGCCAAGGGCAGAGTGATCGTCAGCGGCATGGGCAAGAGCGGCCACGTGGCACGCAAGATTGCCGCCACCCTGGCCTCGACCGGCACGCCGTCCCAGTTCGTTCATCCCGGCGAAGCCAGCCACGGCGACCTGGGCATGATCACCAAGGAAGACGTCGTGATCTGCCTCTCCAACTCCGGCGAGACCAGCGAATTGAGCGATCTGGTCGCCTACACGCGGCGCTTCGGCATCCCGCTGATCGCCATGGTCGGCCGTACCGGCTCGACCATGACCGACACGGCCGATGTCACGCTGGTGCTGCCGAAGAGCCCCGAGGCCTGCCCGTTGGGCCTGGCGCCGACAACCTCGACCACCATGATGCTGGCGTTGGGCGACGCCCTGGCCGTGGTGCTGCTGGAACGGCGCGGCTTTTCCACCGACCAGTTCCAGACCTTGCATCCGGGCGGCAAGCTCGGCCGCATCCTGATCAAGGTGGAAGATCTGATGCACACCGGCGAGGCCTTGCCGCTGACCGCGCCGGACACCTTGATGTCGGACGCCTTGGTCGAAATGTCGGCAAAGACGTTTGGCGTGCTGGGCGTCGTGGATACAGCCGGCCAGTTGGCGGGCATCGTCACCGACGGCGATCTGCGCCGCCATATGAACCCGGGACTGCTGAGCCAGCCGGTGTCCGAGGTGATGACCGCGGCGCCGAAGACCATCTCGCGGCACGTCCTTGCGGCGGAAGCGCTCGGCCGCATGAACGAAAGCAAAATCACCAGCCTGTTCGTGACCGACGGCGGCAAGCCGGTCGGATTGATTCGCATGCACGACTGCCTCAAGGCCGGCATTGCCTGACGGAAACCGGCCGGGTTTCGGCGTGATTGACCAAAACGATGAACAAACTGGCGACAGACAACCCGGCTTTGACGTGGCGCACCCGTCTGCCCGCCGCGGCCCGTCTCAGCGCCCGCTACAGCCGATTCGTCGGGTTGATGCGCTACCTGTTGCCGGCCGTCGCGCTGGTCATGGTCATCGCCGTCATCGCCTGGCCCGACCTGTACAAGCACGGCGAGAATATCGTCGCCTTGCCGGGGCCGTCCGGCCCGGACGGCGAACTGACTATGGAGAAACCCCGTTATATCGGCAAGGACGGCAAAGGCCGCCCGTTCGTCGTTACGGCGGAAACCGCCACCCAGGACGCCAAGGACAAACGCCAGGTCACCCTCAGCGCCTTGCAGGCCGATCTGACCATGTCCGACGGCACCTGGGTCACGATCGGCGCCGACGAGGGAATTTACCACCAGGGACGGAAAACCCTTGACCTGATCGGAAATGTCAATGTCTTCTCGGATCAGGGTTATGAGTTCCACGGCCAGGCTGCGGTCGTCGATCTGGAAGCCAATACCGTGACCAGCACGGACCCGGTTCAAGGACAGGGCCCGTTCGGACTGTTGAATGCGAATGCCATGAAGATTTTCAATAAGGACCAGCGAATCGTGTTTTCCCGGGGCGTACGCCTGACCCTGTATCCGGGAGGATCGGAATAATGCCCGGCCTCCGCTCAGCCGTGCCCTTCTTGGCGCTGGTCACAATCTCGCTGCTCGCCTGGCCGGCAGCATCACAGCAAAGCCTGGGATCGGGGCACGACACGACCCAGCCGATCGAAATCTCGGCGGACGACCTCGTAGTGCGGCAGGAGGAAGGCATCGCGGTGTTCAGCGGCAATGTCGACGCCATCCAGGGCACCATGCGGTTGCGCACCGACACGCTCAACGTCCATTACCGCCAGAAAGGCCAGAAGGCGTCCCAGGCCGGATTGAGCGCCGGCACCATTTCGCGGCTCGACGCAGTCGGCAATGTATTCGTCTCGTCGCCAACGGAAACGGCGCAGGGTGAGACGGGCGTCTATGACGTCGACCGCAAGGTGATCATCCTGACCGGGTCGGTTTTGCTGACACAGGGCAAAAACGTCCTGCGCGGCAATCGGCTGGTGATGAACCTGGCGACCGGCGTCAGCCGTGTCGAAAGCGCCCGCACAACGGTCGGAGGGAAGGCCACCGGAAAGTCCGGCGGACGGGTCAAAGCCGTCATTTTTCCGCAAAAGAAACCAAGCGGAAATTAGATCGACACGTGTCCGGCCGGTACGGAAAACGGATTGTTCTCGCACATGCGGAAAATACTCTAGGGTCTTTGCCAACTATCCGTTAAGCTTTGTCATGCAAATTGTGTTCCAGTCAGGAACACGCGGTAGCGCGTAACGGATTTTATGGTTGAAGACACGAATATAACACAACCGGACGACGGTGCGGACGGCCCCAGGCTGGTCAGCGACAACCGTGGCCTTGAAGCCCGGAACATTGGCAAGCGGTTCAAGAAACGGCCCGTCCTGCGCAATGTCAGCCTGACCGTACAACGGGGCGAGGCGGTTGGCCTGTTGGGCCCCAACGGGGCCGGAAAGACCACCTGTTTTTACATTCTGACAGGCCTGATCGCGCCGGAATACGGCACCATTACCCTGGACGGGACCGACATCACCGACCTGCCCATGTACCGCCGGGCCCGCCTCGGCGTCGGCTACCTGCCGCAGGAGACATCCATCTTCCGCGGCCTGTCGGTCGAGGACAACATCCGGGCCGTGCTCGAGGTCGTGGAACCCGTGCACGTCAAACGGGAAGCCATGCTGGATGCGCTGCTGGCGGAGTTTTCCATTACCCATTTGCGCCGGGCGTCGGCCGTGGCCC
>JANQFL010000030.1 GCA_028277845.1 Sneathiellales bacterium | reverse complement strand
GTTCGTGCTGAGCTGGCGGGCCACCAGGGCCAACGAGAGCAAGCTCAAGACGCTGCAGGCCACCGTGCGCGACCGCCGCAAGCCGGCAACCGCCCACGCCGCTGCGCCGGATACCGAGATCAAGGAGGCCGCCGGTGAAGCCTAGGCCGTATTTTTCGACCTCCTTGTGCCCTGCGCCGATTGAAAATGATGCCAGGACAGGAGAACGATGCAGGGCGTACCGGGGGTACGGCCAAATCGATCGGGGGTACGGCCAAGTCGATCGATGTATCCTGGCATCATTTTCAGTCGGCCCATCGGGTCGCGTTGTAACGGCCGCCTATGATCGCGGGTCGCTCAACCGTATAGCCCGATACGCTTTTCGCGCCCCACAATCATATCCGGCTCGCTGCAACGCGACGCAGGGTACAAGGAGGTCGAGAAATGCGGCCTAAACGGCAAAGACTGATCATGGTCATCGCCATGATGGCGGCCCTGGGCGCCGCCGTGGCCTTCATGCTGGTGGCCTTCGAGGAAAACCTGGTGTTCTTCCACAGCCCGTCCGACGTGGTCGAGAAAGGCATCGAGAAGGGCAAGCGGTTCCGCCTCGGCGGCATGGTCGAGGAAGACACCGTCGAAAAGAACGGCATTGTCGTGACCTTCAAGGTGACCGATTTCAACCAATCCGTACCGGTACGCTACGAAGGCCTGCTGCCCGACCTGTTCCGCGAGGGCCAGGGCGTGGTGGCCGAGGGCCGCATCGGTGACGGCGGCATCTTCGTCGCCGACACCGTGCTGGCCAAGCACGACGAGAACTACATGGCGCCCGAGGTGGCGGAGGCCCTGGCCAAGCAGGGCATCGATCCGGCTCACGGGCAAAAGACCCTGAAGCAATGACCGCAGGCATTGGTGGCTGACGCATGATTGCCGAATCGGGACATTTCGCGCTGATCCTGGCGCTTCTGGTGGCCCTGGTGCAGGGCACCCTGCCGCTGATCGGCGCCTGGCGCGGCTACGATATGTGGGTTGCCCTGGCGCGGCCGGCGGCGACGGCACAGTTCCTGTTGATCGCCTTCGCATTCGCCTCGCTCACTTACGCCTTTGTCGCGTCGGATTTTTCCGTCGCCAACGTGTTCGCCAATTCCCATTCGGCCAAGCCGATGCTCTACAAGGTCACCGGCGTGTGGGGCAACCACGAAGGCTCGCTGCTGCTGTGGATCCTCATCCTGGCCGCCTTCGGTTTCATGGTCTCGGCCTTCGGCGGCAATCTGCCGGCCCGGCTGCGGGCCCGGGTGCTGTCGGTGCAGGGCCTGATCGGCGTCGGCTTCCTGCTGTTCATCCTGTTCACGTCGAACCCCTTCGAACGCCTCGATCCGGCGCCGCTGGACGGCCGCGGCCTCAATCCGCTGTTGCAGGATCCGGGCCTCGCCTTTCATCCGCCGTTCCTTTATCTCGGCTATGTCGGGCTCTCCATTGCCTTCTCGTTTGCCGTCGCCGCACTGATCGAGGGCCGTGTCGACCCGGCCTGGGCCCGCTGGGTGCGGCCCTGGACCCTGCTGGCCTGGTGTTTCCTGACCGTCGGCATCGCCATCGGCAGTTGGTGGGCCTATTACGAACTGGGCTGGGGCGGCTGGTGGTTCTGGGACCCGGTCGAGAACGCCTCGTTCATGCCGTGGCTGGCGGCGACGGCGCTGCTGCACTCGGCCGTCGTAGTGGAAAAACGTGATGCCCTGAAAAGCTGGACCATCCTGCTGGCCATCCTGGCATTTTCGCTCAGCCTGCTGGGCACCTTCCTGGTCCGCTCCGGCGTGCTCAACTCGGTGCACGCCTTCGCCACCGATCCGACACGCGGCGTGTTCATTCTGGCCTTCCTGGTGCTGGTGGTGGGCGGCTCGCTCACCCTGTTCGCGGTGCGCGCGCCGGCCTTGGCGCCGGGCGGCTTCTTCCGCCCCATCAGCCGCGAAGGCAGCCTGGTGCTGAACAACGCGCTCCTGGTGGTGATCACCGGCGCCGTATTGCTGGGAACCCTCTATCCCCTGTTCGCGGACGCACTGCTGAACCGCAAGCTGACCGTCGGCGCGCCGTTCTTCAATCTGATCTTCACCCTGCTGATGACGCCGCTGCTGATCGCCATGGCGGCGGGGCCGCTCATGGCCTGGAAACGGGGCGACCTGACCGGCGTATTGAACCGGCTGAAGATTGCCCTCGTCGCGGCGCTGGTACTCGGTGCCCTGACCTGGATGTGGCTGGCCGACGGACCGATGCTCGCCGTGCTCGGCATGGTGCTCGGCGGCTGGCTATTGGTCGGCACGCTGCAGGAATGGGCCGGCCGGGTGAAGCTGTTCCGTGCGCCCATCGGCGAGACATTGCGCCGGGCCGGTAATCTGCCGCGCGCGGCCTACGGCATGACCATCGCCCATATCGGTGTCGCCCTGGTCATCTTCGGCATCACCGCGTCGGAAACCTGGACCGAGGAACGCCTGATGGTGATGAAGCCGGGCCAAGTGGTCACCGTCGGCGGCTACGACATGGAATTCCTGGGCGCCGAACCGATCCAGGGTCCCAACTACTCATCGCTGCAGGGCCGCTTCCGGGTGACCGTCGCCGGCGAACACATCACCACCATGTTCCCGGAAAGCCGGGTCTACCAGAACCCGCCGATGGAAACCACCGAGGCGGCGATCCGGCCGACCGCTGCGTCCGATCTGTATGCCGTGGTCGGCGAAAGCGACGGCGAGGGCGGTTACGGCGTGCGGCTCTATCACAAGCCGCTGATCTCGTGGATCTGGATCGGCAGCCTGGTGATGGTGCTGGGCGGTTTCGTCAGCCTGTCCGACCGCCGCCTGCGGGTCGGTATTCCGTCGCGATCGAAGGCGGCCGCATCCGGCGCGGCGGCGCAGGCGTAGGGGAGTGGCGTCGTGCGGTCCCTGAAATACACCTTGCCCATCCTGCTGTTCGTGGTGATCGCGGCGGCGCTCTATGTCGGCCTGTCGCTCAACCCCAAGGAAATCCCGTCCGCCCTCATCGACAAGCCGGTGCCGGAATTCGACCTGCCGCCCGTCCAGGGGCGCGAACTCGGCCTGGCCACGGCCAATCTCAAGGGCGAGGTCACCCTGGTCAACGTGTTCGCCTCGTGGTGCGTCGCCTGCCGGTCCGAGCATCCGCTGCTGATGGATTTGGGCGCAAGCGGCGAAGTGCCGGTCTATGGTCTCAACTACAAGGACAAGCCCGACAACGCCGAGGCCTGGCTGGCCGAGTGGGGTGATCCCTACGGCCGCACCGGCGCCGACGTCAAAGGCCGGGTCGGCATCGACTTCGGCGTCTACGGCGTGCCCGAGACGTTCGTCATCGACCGCCAGGGGCGCATCGCCTACAAGCATATCGGGCCGATCCGGCGCGAGGACCTGGACAACAAGATCCTGCCGCTGGTCAAGAAACTGCGGGAGGAAGGCTGACCGTGCGCCTGCTCGCCACCCTTTTGCTCGCGGTATTGACGGCGTCGGCAGCGTGGGCCTTCAGCGCCGACGAGCCGCTGCCCGATCCGGCCCAGGAAAAACGTGCCATCGAATTGTCCGGCGAGTTGCGCTGCCTGGTCTGCCAGAACCAGTCGATCCTCGATTCCAACGCCGATCTCGCCCGTGATCTGCGCCGCGTCGTGCGCGAACGCATCGCCGAGGGCGATAGCGACGAACAGGTCATCACCTATGTGGTCGACCGCTACGGCGATTGGGTGCTGCTCGACCCGCCGTTCAAGGGCTACACCCTCGCCCTGTGGTTCGGGCCGCTGATCCTGCTGCTGATCGCCGGCGCCGGCGTGTTCGTCTACTTCCGCTCCAGCCAGAAAGTCGCTGCACCCGCCGCGCCGCTGACGGCCGAGGAACAGGCCCGCATCGATCGTCTCGTTCAAGACGGCGAAAAAGGCTAGGAACGGCGGACGCTCATGGCCTGGGTTCTGTTTTCTCTGCTGACCGTGTCGGTGCTGGCCATGCTGGCGGTGCCCGTGTTCCGCCGCTCGGCCATGGACAAGGACGCCGGCGACGCCGAACACGATACCTACAAATACGATCCGCGCCGCGAACACGACCTGGCCGTCTACCGCTACCAGTTGGCCGAAGTGGACAAGGACGCCGAACGGGGCGTGCTGAACGCCGAGGAGGCGGCGGCGGCCAAGCTGGAGGTCGAGCGCCGCATGCTGCGGGCCGCCGATGACAAGGGCGAACGGCGCGCCACCGTGGCCAACAGCTGGCGCTTCGCCACCATGATCGGACTGGCCGCGGTGCTGGCGGCCGGCGCCTTCGGGGTCTATTCGACGCTGGGCCGGCCCGACCTGCCTGACCGGCCCCTGGCCCAGCGCGGCGAGGAACGCCAGCGCGCCGTCGCCGAGTCCGAACGTGGCCAGGAAATGACCGAACTGGCCGCGCGCCTGGCGGCAAAGATGGAGCAGTCGCCCGACGATATCCGCGGCTGGGTATTGCTCGGACGCACATACGGCACCCTCGGCCGGACCGATGACGCCGCTAAGGCTTTCCGTCGCGCCATCGCCCTGAACGGCCAGGACCCGGAACTGCACATCTACCTGGCGGAAACCCTGATCACCGGTTCGGGCAATGCCGTCACGCCCGAGGCCGCCAAGGCCTTGAAGGCGGCCCTCGATTTGAACCCGAAACATCCGGCGGCGCGCTTCTACCTGGCGTTGGCCCGCGCCCAGGCCGACGACTGGAAAGGCGCGTACGAGCGCTGGCTGGCCCTGGCCGCCGATACACCCGCCGACGCGCCGTGGCGCGAGGGTCTGGTGCGGCAATTGGAAACGGCGGCCGCCCAGATCGGTGCAGACCTGGACGCCGATATGCCCGAACCGGCCCCACCGATGGCACGGGCGGAGGAACCTGGACCCAGCCGGGAAGACATGGAGGCCGCGGCGTCCATGACACCGGAACAACGGGCCGAGATGATTCAGGGCATGATCCGCAACCTGGCCGAACGGCTGGAAGCCCAGCCCGACGACTTCGACGGCTGGATGCGCCTCGGCCGCGCCTATCTGGTGACCCGCGCCCATGCCAAGGCGCAGGACGCCTATCGCAAGGCGGTCGGGCTGCAGCCCGAAAACGTGGGGGCGCTGATGAACCTGGCCGGCGCCATCATCGACGGCAACACGGGCAACGCCCTGCCCGAAGAAGCCGTCGGCCTGCTGCGCAAGGTCAACAGCCTCGATCCGCGCAATCCCGATGCCTTGTGGTTCATCGGTCGCGCCGAACTCGAAGCCGGCCGTCCCGGCGGCGCCAAGGAGGCCTGGACCAAGCTGCTCGCCCTGCTCGATCCGGCCAGTCCCGAACACGCCAACGTCAAGGCCAGCATCGAACAGATCGGACAGTAAGACCGATCCACCCGTCCGCCTGTCATTTGTCAAACGGCTCTGGCACTATCGGTGTTTCCGCCCGACGATCCGGTGAGGCTCCATGTCCGACGACGCGCCGCCCCGATTGACCGTAGCCACCTGCCAGTTTTCCGTCTTCGAACGGGCGGGGCGCAATCGTGAGCAGATCGAGGTCGCGCTGGCCAAGGCTGCCGATGCCGGCGCGGACATGGCCCACTTTCCCGAAGGCGCGCTGTCCGGTTACGCCGGCAAGGGCTTCGCCGGATGGAACGGCTTCGACTGGGACGCCCTGGCGGTAGCCACAGCGGACGTGCAGGCCGCCTGTGCGACGCACGGCATCTGGGCGGTGGTCGGATCGTGCCGTGCCAACCCGGGCGGCAAGCCGTTCAACAGCGTGTTGGCCATCGACGACAGCGGTGCCGTCGCCGGGGCCTACGACAAACGCCGCCTGTCGATACGGGATCGTGAACACTACGCGCCGGGCACCGCGCCGCTGGTGCTGGACATCCGTGGCGTGAGGTGCGGCTTTCTGATTTGCCTGGACTGGTCGTTTCCCAATTTGTTCCGCGCCTATGCCGATGCCGGCTGCGACGTGGTCTTCCTGTCCGCCTATTCGGCCGGGCACGATGGCGACGTCCTGCACACCGAGGTGATCCCGCCGCTGATGCAGGGCCACGCCTTCACCAACGGCCTGTTCCTCAGCGTCAGCAACGCCGCCAACCGGATACAAGCCTTTCCCAGCCACTGGGTGCGGCGCAGCGGCCGCAAGGGACCGTCGTGCCGGCGCGGCGCGACCGGCATGATCGTCAACGCCATTGCCGACGAACCCGACAAGGACGCGTTCTATGCCATGGTGCGCCGGTTCCGCGCCGATTCCGAAAAACAGGACGAGGCCCAGACGTGACTCCGGCCATTGAAACCGCATTGCTCAAGGAACGCCCGGACGCCGTGTCCCAGTTGGCCCACTGGTACTACGAAGAGTGGGGCCGTCATGACGGCAAAACCCTGGAGAGTGTGACAGCACGGCTGGCGGAGCGGGTCGGCAATATGGACGACCTGCCCCTGCACGTCGTGGCGATCGGCGGCGATGACGTGGTGGGTGCCGCCGCCCTCGTGCAGTCCGACATGGACATCCTGACCGAACTGACTCCTTGGGTGTCCAGTGTGTATGTCGCCGATAGTCACCGGCGAAAGGGTATTGGCCGAACGTTGCTGCACCGGCTGGAGCGAGAAGCCCGGCGGCTCGGTTTCAACCGGCTCTATCTCTACACCCGGTCCGAAGGCAATGTGGCGTTCTACGGCGGCCTTGGCTGGCAGACGATTCAGGAGGTCGATTATCACGGCAAAGCGTTCGTGGTGATGGTGCGCGGGCTGACAGACACGGATGGCGGTGCTATGTAGCTGTCATGTCCCAACCGCCCAACGACAAAGTCTCCTTTTCCCTCGGCGTGCCCGAGGGCGACGACCGCAAGCGCCTGATCTGCGATTCGTGCGGCTGGATCCACTATGAGAATCCCAAGATCGTGGTGGGGTCCGTCGTTTCGTACGGTGACCAGATCCTGCTGTGCCGCCGGGCCATCGAACCGCGCGACGGCTATTGGACGTTACCCGCCGGCTACATGGAGGAACAGGAGACCACCGAGCAGGGCGCCATGCGCGAGGCGATCGAGGAAGCCAACGCCAAGATCGAGATTCAGGGCCTTTTGGGGATCTACAACATCCCGCGCATCAGCCAGGTGCAGTTGATCTACAAGGCGGTACTGACCGACCCGGACATCGCCGCCGGCCCGGAAAGCCGCGAGGTCGCGCTCTATGCCTGGGACGACATCCCGTGGAACGACCTGGCGTTTCCGACGGTGCACTGGGCGCTCAATCACTATCGTGACGTGAAGGACCGGGACACCTTCCCGCCGTTCACCAACCCGCCCGGCGAGTTCGGCGGCCGCTTTCCGCGCGGAGTCAATGGCGTATGAAGGCGGATGCCCTGCCGCTGATCCGCCCGGCCCGCGATGACGATTCGGGCGGTCTGATTGCCCTGATCGACGCCTGTTTCCAGGAATATCCCGGCTGTGTCACTGACGTGGACGGCGAGATGCCTGAACTGTACCGCATCGCCAGCTATGCCGAAAAGCGCTCCGGCCGCTTCTGGATCGCCGAACGGCACGACGTTGTCGTCGGCTGTGTCGGCATCGTTCCGGCTACCGGGGACGCGGCGGGAACGGAACTGCTCAAGCTCTATGTGAATTCCGGGGAGCGGGGCGTCGGCCTCGGCCGCGCACTGATCGGGCTGGTGGAGGACGAGGCACGCAATCGCTCGGCCGCCTTTATCGAACTGTGGACCGATACCCGCTTCACCGACGCGCACCGGCTCTACGAGCATCTCGGCTATGTACGCTCGCCGTTCACCCGCGACCTCGACGACAAGAGCAACACCACCGAATATCACTACCGCAAGGCGCTTTAGTCGGGCGGTCAGGACGCGGCTTCTTCCTCGGGCTTGTATTTGTTCATCAGGGGCAGTTGCGCCAGGCTGAAAATCATGGTGATGGGCATCAGGCCGAACACCTTGAAGTTGACCCAGGTATCGTCCGAGAAGTTGCGCCACACCACTTCGTTGGCGATGGCCAGGCAGACGAAGAAACAGGCCCAGCGGAAGGTCATGATGCGCCAGCCCTCGTCGGTCAACGGAAACACCTCGCCCAGCACCGACTTCAGGAAGGACTTGCGGAACGCCAGGCCGCCGAACAGGATCGCCGCAAACAGGGAGTTGACGATGGTCGGCTTCAGCTTGATGAAAGTGGCGTCATTGAGGTACAGCGTCAGCCCGCCGAACACCATGACGAACACACCCGTCACCAAAGGCAGGGTGGGGATGCGTTTTTCCAGGGCGTAGTTGATCGACAGTGAAATGGCGATGGCCACCATGAACACACCGGTGGCCCAGATCAGGCCCTTCTGTGCGTTGGCGATGAAGAAGGCCACCAACGGACCCACTTCGATAAGCAATTTGACGATCGGGTTCATGTCCGCAACATAGGTGTTCGTTCAGGTGGCTCCAAGTCTTGGCGGCAAAACATCACCAAATCGTCAAAAATTGCGAGTGATGTTTTTGTTGTTCGTTTAAGTTTAATATGATGACGTCAATGCAAATATAAGTCTGTCCTGAAACGGGAGGGGAACATGGCCAGAGTCTTATCGTTGGCGTCTTGGAACGTTGAGCATTTCAAGAACGATTTAAGCCGGGTCACGCGTGTCGTCGATTTTGTCAATGATCAAAGACCCGATGTTTTTGCCCTGTATGAAGTCGAAGGCAAGGAAGTGTTCGGCACATTGGTGCAGCGCATGCCGGGATATTCATTCCACATTACCGAGGGACCCCAGACCCAGGAAATTCTGGTCGGTGCCAAACGCGGAGTCACGGCGTTCTTTACGCAAAAAGCGGAATTCAAGACAGGCAATTCCTACCTGCGGCCCGGTGCCCTGTTGACGGTACACAAAGACGGCGAAAACTATTCGCTGTTGTTTCTCCATACCAAATCGGGATCGAAGCCGGTCGGCCTGGGCATCCGCGACGAAATGTTTCAACGGGCCGTCAAATTCAAACGCAAATTGGACAGAATTGCCGGTGGTGCCGGTGAGGCCAACTTCATTTTCATCGGTGACCTAAACGTCATGGGCATGAAGTATTTTCCCAGGGCAAAAAATATCGGTCCCGATGCGGAAATACGGAAACTCAAACGCGACGTCGGTAAGGTCCAGATGCGGGTACTGGAAAAGTCGGAGCCGCATACATGGTGGAACGGACCGGGATCGAGATATCCCAAAAGCGATCTCGACCATGTGGTTGCCTCCAACCAACTAACGTTCAAAAAGTTCGGGGGGAAGGACGTGGACGTACGCGGCTGGCCAAAGGAACAAACCGAGGCAAGGCAAGGGCAATGGATCAACAGATATTCCGATCACGGCCTGTTGTACTTGGAAATTTTCGATTAGGCGCGGCCTGAACCGGCCAAATGGCTACTCAGCCAGGCCGCTGATCGCCCGGGCGAAGGCGTCGGCCTCGAACGGTTGCAGATCCTCGATGCTTTCGCCGACGCCGATGGCGTGAATGGGCAGGCCGAATTTCTCGGCCACGGCCACCAGCACGCCGCCGCGGGCGGTCCCGTCCAGCTTGGTCATGATCAGGCCGGTGACGCCGGCCACTTCCTGGAAGACCTGGACCTGATTGACGGCATTCTGGCCGGTTGTGGCGTCCAGCACCAGCAGCACCGAGTGCGGCGCGGTGTCGTCGATCTTGCGCAACACCCGCACCACCTTTTCCAGCTCGGCCATCAGGCCGGCCTTGTTCTGCAAGCGCCCGGCGGTGTCGATCATCAGCACATCGCTGCCCTCGCCGCGGGCCTGTTCCAGGGCGTCGAAGGCCAGGCCGGCGGCATCGGCGCCGACGTCGCGGGCAACCACCGGGCAGCCGTTGCGCTCACCCCAAATCTGCAATTGTTCGATGGCGGCGGCACGGAAGGTATCGCCGGCGGCCAGCATTACCGACTTGCCCTGCTCGCCGAAGCGCTTGGCCAGCTTGCCGATGGTGGTGGTCTTGCCGGTGCCGTTGACGCCGACCACCAGCACTACGTGGGGCTTGCGGGCCGGGTCGATCTCGAGCGGCTTGGCCACCGGTTCGAGGATGGCGGCGACTTCCTCGGCGAGGGCGGCGCGGACTTCGTCGGGCGCGACTTCCTTGTCGAACTTGGACTTGGCCAGCCGCGTCGTCACCGCCGTCGCCGTCTTGACGCCCAGGTCGGCGGTGATCAGCAAATCTTCCAGTTCTTCCAGCGCCTCGTCGTCCAGCTTGCGCTTGGTGAAGATACCGCTGATGCCGTCGCCGAGCGACCCGGCGGAGCGCTTCAGCCCGGCCGTCAGCTGGCCGAACCAGCCCTTATTCTTAGCCCCTTCGTCGCTCATGCCGCGGCGCGATCCGAAATGTGCCCGGTCAGGCGGCCTTCGGCGGCAGCCGTTAGGTCCACATTGATTACGCTGCCGGGCACGGCATCGCGGTCCAGGTCGACCACCGCGTAGTGGGGCGTGCGGCCGATGCGCGGCTGCTCGACCAGCACGGCGGCGGTCGAGCCCACCTGATCATCGAGCATGACCTGCAAGCGCTTCTCCCCGGCCGCGCGCAACCGGGCGGCGCGGTCCTTGCGCACCGGTCCCGGCACCTGCGGCATGCTCGCCGCCGGCGTGCCTTCGCGGGGCGAATAGGGGAAGACGTGCAGGAAGGCGAGGTCGGCCTCGTCCACCAGCTTGAGGGTGTTGGCGAACATGGCGTCCGTCTCGGTCGGGAATCCGGCGATCAGGTCGGCGCCGAAGGCCACATCGGGCCGGGCCGTCCGCACGGTATCGACGAAACGCAGGGCGTCGTCGCGGCTGTGGCGCCGCTTCATGCGCTTCAGCACCATGTCGTCGCCGGCCTGCATGGAGAGATGCAGGTGCGGCATGACGCGGGGCTCATAACGGATCAGATCCATCAGCGTATCGTCCACCTCGGCCACATCAATGGACGAGAGCCGCAGACGGTCCAAGCCGGGCACGGCGGCCAGCAGGCGTTTGGTCATCTCGCCCAGGGTCGGCGTGCCGGGCAGGTCCTTGCCGTAATCGGTCAGGTCGACGCCCGAAAGCACGATCTCGCGATAGCCGTTGGCTACTTGGCGTCGGGCTTCCTCGGCGACGGCGCCCATGGGCACGCTACGGCTCGGGCCGCGGCCGTAGGGAATGATGCAGAAGGTGCAGCGGTGGTCGCAGCCCTGTTGCACCTGCAGGAAGGCGCGGGCCCGGCCGTCCAGGCCGTCGATCAGATGGGCGGCGGTTTCCTCCACCGCCATGATGTCGTTGACCCGCACGCGCGGGGCGTCCGTCACGCCGAAGGTCGCGGCATCCAGTTTTTCCGTGTTGCCGACCACCTGGTCTACTTCGGGCAGGTCGGCATAACGCGCCGGATCGATCTGGGCGGCGCAGCCGGTGACGATGATGCGGGCGCCGGGCCGTTCGCGCCGGGCACGGCGGATGGCCTGGCGGGCCTGGCGTTCGGCTTCGGCGGTCACGGCGCAGGTATTGACGATGACGGCATCCTCAAGCCCGGCCTCGTTGGCATGGCGGCGCATCACCTCGGATTCGTAGGCGTTGAGGCGGCAGCCAAAGGTCAGCAGCGTGACCTTGTCGTTTCCGGATGCGGTTCCCATGGTCAGGCGCCGTTCAGCAGGGCCGGGTCGATGATGCCGGAGAAACTGGTGGCCACCGGTCCGGTCATGGTGACCCGGTTGTCCTCGGTCCAGGCCATCTGCAGCACGCCACCGTCCAATTCGATCGCCGCCGCGCGGCCGGAAATCAGGTTACGGCGCACGGCGGCGACGATGGTGGCGCAGGCGGCGGTGCCGCAGGCCTTGGTGATGCCGACGCCGCGCTCCCACACCCGCAATCGGATCGACTGGTCGGGCCGCACCTGGGCGGCGGAAATATTGGCCCGCTCGGGAAACAGGGGATGATGTTCGAGCATCGGACCGACGGTTGCCAGATCGACGGCCTCGCTGTCGCCGACGAAGAACACCGCATGAGGATTGCCGATATTGACGCCGACCGGGTCTTCCAGCACTGGCGCGGTGGCCGGTCCGACGCTGATACCCATGTGCAACGTGTCGGTCTCCTCGGCCAGGGGGATCTGTTGCCACTCCAGGCCGGGTTCGCCCATGTCGACGGTGACACGGCCGTTGCCCGCCTTGGAGCAATAGAGCAGACCGGCGCTGGTCTCGACCACGGCCTTGTCGCGGCCCTGCTCGTCCATGCTCACGGTGGCGATGCAGCGGGTGGCGTTGCCGCAGGCCTCCACCTCGCCGCCGTCGGCGTTGTGGATGCGCATGAACATGTCGGCCTTGTCGGACGGTTCCAGGGTGATCAACTGGTCGCAGCCGATGCCGGTACGCCGGGCGGCGATGGCCCGGACCTGGTCGCGGGCGAGCGAAATCGGCGCTTCGCGGGCGTCCAGCACCACGAAGTCGTTGCCCAACCCGTGCATCTTGATAAACGGCAATGCATCCATGCCGCCCATATAAGCCGTTCGGCGGCTCCGGTCCACCCGTAACCGTGTCTTGGGCGGCCGGTTATCCGCCGAAAATGGCCGGAACCAGCCATTGTGACAGCACGGCGATGACGACCACCCCGGCCATGTTCAGCCACACCCCGGCCCGCACCATCTGCGGAATGGTGACGGCGCGGGAGCCGTAGATGATGGCATTGGGCGGTGTCGCCACCGGCAGCATGAAGGCGCAGGACGCCGCCAAGGCCGCCGGCGCGGCCAGGGCGAGCGGCGGATAACCGGCCCCGGCGGCCAGGGCGCCCAGCACCGGCAGGAACGCCGCCGTCGCCGCCGTGTTGCTGGTCAGCTCGGTCAGCAGGATCACCACCACGGTCACCGCCACCACCAGGAAAATCATCGGCAACGTGCCCAGGGCGGCCATGGTGCCGCCGATCCACTGGGCCAGGCCGGACCCGCTGATGGCCCCGGCCAGGCTGAGACCACCGCCGAACAGGATCAATACGCCCCAGGGCAGCCGCCGCGCCCACGGCCAGTCGAGCAGGGCACCCTCTTCGCCGTCTCCGGCGGGAATGAGAAACAGGCTCAACGCCGCGATCAGCGCGATACCGGTGTCGGAAAGGCCCTCCAAACCCGGAACCTGGTTGATCATCGGCCGCATCACCCAGGCCAGGGCGGTCAGGGCGAAGATCACGGCGACCCGTTTCTGTTGTACCGTCACCGGCCCCATGGCGGCCCGCTCCGTGGCGATGACGTCCGATCCGCCGGCCTGCACGCCGTTGTCGCCGAAGGGATAGACCCAGCGGGTCAGCAGCCACCAGGCCAAGGGCAGCATGCAGGCCACCACCGGCAGGCCCAGGGCCAGCCAGGCGGCGAAACCGATCTCGACGCCATAGGTATCGAACATGAAGGCCGCCAAAAGGGCATTGGGCGGCGTGCCGATCAGGGTGCCCAACCCTCCGATACTGGCGGCGTAGGCAACGCCCAGCAGCAGAGCAAGGGCGAAATTGCGTTGGGCCGGCGTGCGTTCCGCCGCCGTTCCCGGCGCCACCACGGCGATCACCGAGAGCGCAATGGGCAGCATCATCAGCGTCGTCGCCGTATTGCTGACCCACATGCTCAAGCCCGCCGCGGCCACCATGAAGCCGGCGACGATACGCTCGGGCCGGCCCGCCGTGCGGGCCAGCACCGCCAACGCCAGGCGCCGGTGCAACTCCCAGCGCTCCATGGCCAGGGCGATGAGAAACCCGCCGAGAAACAGGAAAATCAAAGGGTTACCGTAGGCCGAGGCAGCATCCTTGATCGGCGCGACGCCCAGCAGCGGGAACAAAACCAGCGGCAACAGGGCCGTGGCCGGCACCGGAATCGCCTCGGTCGCCCACCACACCGCCATCAGCACGGCCACGGCGGCCGTGCTCCACGCCGCCGCCGGCATGTCCGGCGGGGCCGGCAATACCCACATCAAACCAGCCAAAACCGGCCCCAAAACCAAACCGATGGTCTGATACACCCGCCGCGATTCATGGTGGCGGGCATCGTCGATCGGTGGCGTGGGCGAAGTTTCGGGCATGGCGGCGGCAGACTAGCCGTAGATCAGGGCTTGCGCCAGGGTACGGGTTTGCTTGACTCTGACCGCCCCCTGTGGCTTATTCCGCCGGCTCATTGACGTTTTGTTCTTCGAGCGCCCCAAGGCCCTTGAGGTCCGTGGGTGACCGTCAGTCCGCGAAGGCTCGCGCACTGGCGCTTTTTTCGTTGCGCTGAATGCTACAGCGCAGAGGAGTGATTGGACGGCATGTTCGACGCATTGACAGACCGCTTGACGAACGTCTTCGACGGGCTGAAGAAGCGCGGCGCGCTGAGCGAGAAGGACGTCGACGAGGCCCTGCGCGAGGTCCGCGTCGCCCTGCTCGAAGCCGACGTCGCCCTGCCGGTGGTGCGCTCGTTCATCAAGGGCGCCCGCGAGAAGGCCGTCGGCGGCAATGTCCTGAAAAGCGTCACGCCGGGCCAGATGGTGGTCAAGGTGGTCAACGACCACCTGACGGAAATGCTGGGCTCGGAGAGTGCCGAACTCAACCTGAATGCCGTGCCGCCGGTGCCGATCATGATGGTCGGCCTGCAGGGTTCCGGTAAGACCACGTCCACCGCGAAAATCGCCCTCAAGCTGCAGAAGGACAAGAAGAAGGTCCTGATGGCGTCGCTCGACGTGCGCCGCCCGGCCGCCCAGGAACAGTTGAAGGTGCTGGGCGAACAGGCCGGCGTGCGGACCCTGCCGATCGTGCCCGGCCAGATGCCGGTCGACATCGCCAACCGGACCATGCAGGCCGCCAAGCTGCAGGGCATCGACGTGGTGCTGCTGGATACCGCCGGTCGCCTGCACGTGGACGAGGCCTTGATGGCCGAGGTGGCCGCCGTGCGCAGCGCCACCAACCCGGCCGAGGTGCTGCTGGTCGCCGACGCGCTGACCGGCCAGGACGCCGTCAACGTGGCCGAACAGTTCAAGGACCGGGCCGGCGTGACGGGCATCGTCCTGACCCGTGTGGACGGCGACGGCCGCGGCGGTGCCGCACTCAGCATGCGCGCCGTCACCGGTTGCCCGATCAAGCTGATGGGCGTGGGCGAAAAGTTGGACGCCCTGGAAGCCTTTCACCCCGAACGTATCGCCTCCCGTATCCTCGGCATGGGCGACGTGGTCAGCCTGGTCGAGAAAGCCGCCGAGACCATCGAGCAGGAAGAAGCCGAGGCGCTCGCCAAGAAGCTGGAAAAGGGCGTCTTCACCCTCGAAGACATGGCCCAGCAGCTCAAGCAGATGCGCAAGATGGGCGGCCTCGAGGGCATGCTCGGCATGCTGCCCGGTGTCGGCAAGGCCAAGGCGGCCATGGCCAACGCCAACATCGATGACGGCGTGATCAAGCGTCAGGAGGCGATCATCATGTCGATGACGCCGAAGGAGCGCCGCAACGCCAAGATTTTGAACGGTTCGCGCCGCCGCCGTATCGCCGCCGGGTCCGGCACTACGGTGCAGGATGTGAACCGGGTGCTCAAACAGCACAAGCAGATGGCCATCATGATGAAGAAGGCCAAGAAGATGGGCAGCAAGCGGCTCGGCCGCGCCAACCTGCAGGACCTGCTGCCCCGCATGTAGAGACTTTTGAATTTGAGACTTTGAACCGAATACCGAGAAACACAGCTAACCGTAAGGAAACTACGTACCCATGGCATTGAAAATTCGACTGGCCCGGGCCGGGGCCAAAAAGCGCCCGTTCTACCGTATCGTCGTCGCCGATTCGCGCAGCCCGCGCGACGGCCGCTTCATCGAGAAGCTGGGCACCTACAACCCGTTGCTGCCCAAGGACAACGACAACCGCGTCAACTTCGACAGCGAGCGGGTCAAGCACTGGCTCGACCGCGGCGCCAAGCCGACCGACCGGGTCGCGCGGTTTCTGTCGACCCAGGATCTGGTGACGTGGCAGGCCAGCAACAATCCGGAGAAGGCGAAGCCGAAGGCCAAGGCGCAGGAACGCATGCGCGAAGCCGAGGAAGCGGCCAAGGCCGCCGCCGAGGAAGCTGCGGCTGCCGCTGAAGCGCCGGCCGAGGAAGCCGCCGCCGAGGAAGCGCCGGCCGAAGAAGCTCCGGCGGAGGAAGCTCCGGCCGAGGAAGAGGCCAAGGAGCGTTGATCACCGCCTTTGACGGGCGGGCGGCGTGACGGACGCGCGCGTCTGCGTCGGTGTGGTGACCGGGCCCCACGGGGTGCGCGGCCTGGTCAAGGTCAAGAGTTTCATGCAGGTCCCCGAGGATCTCACGGAACTCGCCGAGGTCACCGACGGGAGCGGAACCCGCACGTTTCGCCTGGACGTCAGAGGCACGAACAAGGGCGTCTATCTGGTCCACGTCGACGGCATCGACGACCGCGACAAGGCCCTGGCGCTCAAGGGGCTCGAACTGTATGTCCCGCGGGACATCCTGCCCGAGCCCGAGGACGACGAGTTCTACCACGCCGACCTGATCGGCTTGCGGGTGGAGTTCGAGGACGGAACGGCCATCGGCACGGTCCGGGCGGTGCACGATTTCGGCGCCGGCGACGTGATCGAACTGGATGGCGAAAAACCCTGGCGCGCGGTCATGTTGCCGTTCGACAGGGAGACCGTTCCGACGGTGGATATGGCGGCCGGCCGTCTTGTGGTGCGGCCGCCGGAAGGTTTGACGGCCGATGGCCAGGACGATGAGACGCGAGACGAGGAGGACGACGGAAAGGACGAGACGTGACCACGGTCGGTGAAGAGCCGGAACCCAGTGCAGCGGGACCCCATTGGTCGGTCCGGGTGCTGACATTGTTCCCCGACATGTTCCCGGGATATCTCGGCCACTCCCTGGCCGGACGGGCCCTGGAGCAGGGGGTCTGGGCGCTGGAAACGGTGGACATCCGCGACTTTGCGCGCGATAAACACCGCACCGTCGACGATACGCCCTTCGGTGGCGGCGCCGGAATGGTCATGCGGCCCGATGTGTTGGCCGCGGCCATCGACGCCTCGGTTCCCGAGGCGGAACGGGACGCCCCGCTGATCTATCTCAGTCCGCGCGGACGGGTCTTCGACCAGACGCGGGCCCGGGCGTTGGCGGCGGCACCGACGGCGACCTTGATCTGCGGCCGCTTCGAAGGCGTCGACGAACGCGTATTCGAGGCCTGCGGCATCGAGGAGGTCAGCCTCGGCGATTTTATTCTGTCGGGCGGCGAGCCCGCGGCACTGGCGATGATGGATGCCGTGGTGCGGTTGCTGCCGGGCGTGATCGGCGAACCCGATTCGTTGAGCGAGGAAAGTTTCGAGGCCGGATTGCTGGAATATCCCCAGTACACCCGGCCG
>JANQFL010000007.1 GCA_028277845.1 Sneathiellales bacterium | reverse complement strand
CAGGTATGGCCGTCACCGCCAGCCTTGGCCTTGGCGCCAATACGCTCCGTCAGAATGTTTCCATCTAAAGAGGAATTGCTCTAGTTCGCGAACTTGACCAGGCGTCCCTTGACCGTCCGGACCGGCTGCCCGTCGACCAGGCGCGTGAATATCAGTTCCATGCCGAGGGCCGATAGCGTGCGCCGATAAATGTGCACTTCCAAAGAACCGTCGTCGGCGGTTTCCATGCTGTAGATGGAAAGCGTCTGACCGTGGAGGCGGGCATAGGAATATCCCGCATCCATGACATCACCCGAACCGTCGGCCTTCCACAAGTTTGACTGGCCGGCTGGTAGAAATGTCGCCGTTTGCACCTTGATCTTTTCGGTCGGATTGGACGGATCGCCTTTCTTTCGCTGAATGGTCGCCCATTCCAAGGTGAACCCATTGCCGTTGGCCGGGCGCAATTCGACATTGAGGTCCCGGGAGGTCAGGCGGAAATTCGTGCTGATCTGGCTTTCGGAAATCGCCGAACCGTGCCAGACGCCGTAAAAGGCGTCGATCGTGACGGACTGTGCCTGCACGAGCCCGCTGGCCAGGGTAAGGAACAGCGCCAGACCCACTCCCGCCATAGAATGTACTTTTACTCTCATTCGGTCCTCCCCAACCGTCGTATCACGGCCATTTCACCGTCGGCGGCATGGACATCAATATCGCCTCGGTGTTGCCGCCCGTTTTCAATCCGAATTCCGTGCCCCGGTCATACAGCAAATTGAACTCGACGTAACGGCCCCGTTTCACCAACTGGTACTCCCGTTGCTCCTCGGTCCACGGCTCGTTCATGTGTTTGCGGATGATCGCGGGATAGGCCGAAAGGAATGCCAGGCCGACATCGCGGGTGAAGGCGAAGTCGGCATCCCAATCGCCCGTGTTATGTCGGTCGAAGAATATGCCGCCGACGCCGCGCGGTTCCTTGCGGTGGGGCAAATAGAAGTATTCGTCGCACCATTTCTTGAACTTGGGATAATAGTCCGGGTCGTAATTGTCACAGGCCCGCTTGAAGGCATCGTGGAAGTCGGTGGTGTCGGCGTCGACCGGATAAGTGGAGGTCATGTCGCCGCCGCCGCCGAACCAGGCGTCCTTGGTGACGATATGCCGGGTGTTCATGTGGGCCGCCGGGACCAGCGGCGACTGCATATGTGCCACCAGCGAGACCCCCGACGCCCAGAACCTGCCGTCTTCGGAAGCGCCGGGGATCTTGTCGCGGAATTCGGGCGAGAACTCGCCCCAGACGGTGGAGACATTGACGCCGACTTTCTCGAATACCCGGCCGCGCATCACCGACATGACGCCACCGCCGCCGCCCGGCCGGTCCCAGGCGGTGCGTTCGAAACGGCCGGGCGGCTGATCCGATCCCGGCCCGGTCAGGGCGTCCTCCAGGGCTTCGAAGGCGGCGCACAGATTGTCGCGCAGTTCAACAAACCACTCGGAGGCCGTTGTCTTCCGTTCCTCGACCTCATCCATGGCCGGTCTCCTCATTGTCGACATCGTTACGAGATGGGAAGCCCGCGGTTTGCCGCAAGGCTTCGCCCGCCACCATGGCGGCGGCCACGGCGACATTGAGGGAACGGGCGGCCGTATTCAAGGGGATCGTCAGGCGGGCATCGGCGGCCTCATGGACCGCGGGCGGCACGCCGGCGCTTTCCCGGCCCAACAGCAACGTGTCGTCCGCTCGATAGTTGAACGACGTGTAGGAAACCGCACCTTTCGTGGTCAAAAGCAACAACCGGCCATGTCCATTTTCATCGGCCTGTCGATTGCGTGCGGCCAGATACGCGTTCCAAGAGGCATGACGGCTGATGTCGGCCAAATCGAGATAGTCCATGCCGGCCCGGCGCAGGGATTTCTCGGAAAACGGGAAGCCGCAGGGCTCGATGATGTCGACCGGAATGCCCAGGCAGGCGCCTAAACGCAGAATTGTACCTACGTTGGGTGGAATATCGGGCTGAAATAGGGCGATACGCATTGCTTAACTAGGGACCTCGTGTTAAACCCCCGGGCGGTTTGGGGGGGCGCGGCACGCTGTCGCGGCCCCCTGTCCCGCGCTGGACAATACCCCAAGTTAATGGGAAAGATCTGGCCATTTGTGCGAGAGCTGACGAGGCTGGCTGAATGACAAGCACCACGGATGGCGGACACGGGGACACCGCGACCCGCCGCGATTTTCTATACATAGCGACTGGAGCGCTGGGCGCCGTAGGCACGGCGGCGGCGATCTGGCCTTTCGTTGACCAAATGAATCCGTCGGCCGACGTGCTGGCGCTGTCCTCGACAGAGGTCGATATTTCGGCCATTGCCGAAGGATCGAGCATCACGGTCGTCTGGCGCGGCAAACCGGTTTTCGTGCGCCATCGCACGGCCGAGGAAATCGAGACAGCGAACGCCGTCGAGCTGGATGGCCTGCCCGATCCGCAAACCGACGAGGAGCGGGTCCAGAAGCCGGAATGGCTGGTTATGGTCGGCATCTGTACCCACCTGGGCTGCATTCCGCTGGGTGATCAAGGTGAGTACAACGGCTGGTACTGCCCTTGTCACGGCTCGCACTACGACACGTCCGGACGTATTCGCAAGGGACCGGCTCCGCTCAATCTGGAGATCCCGCCCTACGAATTTCTGTCCGACGACGTGATCAAGATCGGTTAGGGGGGCGGCCATGTCATTGCAGATCAACAACCGCTTCCTGCGCTGGTTCGAGCACCGCCTGCCGATCATCAGCCTGCTCGATCATTCGGTCGGCACGTCCTATCCGTCGCCGAAGAATCTGAGCTACTGGTGGAACTTCGGTTCGCTGGCCGGCATCGTTCTGGTCGTGCAGATCGTCACCGGCATCGTGCTGGCCATGCACTACACGGCGCATGTGGATTACGCCTTCGACTCGGTCGAGCACATCATGCGCGACGTGAACTACGGCTGGCTGATGCGCTACATGCACGCCAACGGCGCATCCATGTTCTTCATTGTCGTCTACATCCACATCTTCCGCGGCCTGTATTTCGGATCCTACAAGTCGCCGCGCGAGGTGTTGTGGTGGCTCGGCATCATCATCCTGCTGATCATGATGGCCACCGCCTTCATGGGCTACGTGCTGCCGTGGGGCCAGATGAGCTTCTGGGGTGCCACCGTGATCACCAACCTGTTCTCCGCCGTGCCGGTGTTCGGTGAATCCATCGTCAACTGGCTGTGGGGCGGGTTCTCGGTCGACAATCCGACGCTCAACCGCTTCTACAGCCTGCACTACCTGCTGCCGTTCGTGCTGGTCGGTGTCGTCATCCTGCACATCTGGGCGCTGCACGAGCACAAGTCGAACAACCCGCTGGGGATCGACATCAAGGGGCCGCAGGACACCATTCCCTTCCATCCGTACTACACGGCGAAGGATCTGTTCGGTTTGGGTGTTTTCCTGATCTTCTTCTCGGTGATCCTGTTCTTCATGCCCAATTCGTTGGGCGAGGTGGACAACTACATCCCGGCCAATCCGTTGGTCACGCCGGCGCACATCGTGCCCGAATGGTACTTCCTGCCGTTCTACGCCATCCTGCGGTCGATCACGTTCGATCTGTGGTTCATCGATGCCAAGCTGCTCGGCGTCATCGCCATGTTCGCCTCGATCCTGATCCTGTTCGTGCTGCCTTGGCTGGACACGTCTCGGGTGCGTAGCGCGCGCTTCCGTCCGGTCTACAAGCAGGTATTCTGGCTGCTGTTCATCGATGTCATCATTCTGGGCATCGTCGGCGCCAAGGCTCCGAGCGAGCCGGTCTTTTCGGCGCTGCGATCGTTCCAGTACGTGGATTTGGGACAAATCGGAACCGCATACTATTTCATCCACTTTATCGTCCTGATGCCGCTGATCGGCTGGTTCGAAAAACCGAAACCGCTGCCGAAGAGTATCAGCGAACCGGTTCTTGAAGGCGCGGGGGAGTAAGGGCTATGAGAAAATCTGTGCTTCTCTTTGCCGCCGCGATCCTGCTGACCACCGCAAGCGGAGCGTTTGCCGCCGGCGGGGCCGTGCATCCTGTCCAGCGGGACTGGTCTCATACCGGTCCGTTCGGCACGTTCGACCGGGCCGCCGTCCAGCGCGGATTCCAGGTCTACCGCGAGGTCTGTGCCGGGTGCCATTCGGTCCGTTTGCTGGCGTTCCGCAACCTTCAGGAGATCGGCTTCTCGGAAGATCAGGTCAAGGCCATTGCCAAGGGCTGGGATATTGGAATCCCGACGACCGATGAAGACGGCGAATCGATCAACGAGGATGGCGAGCCTATTACGCGCGCGCCGATCCCGTCGGATCGCATTCCCTCTCCCTACGCCAACGAGAAACAGGCCCGTGCCGCCAACAACGGTGCGTTGCCGCCCGATCTGTCGCTGATGATCAAGGCGCGGATAGACGGTGCCAACTACGTCTATTCGCTGTTGGCGCACGGTTACGAGGATTCGGCGTCGGAAGACACTCTGAAGGAAGCCTTCCACATCGAGAACACCAATCGCAAACACGCCTACGAAGATGCGATGAAGCAGTACGACGACGACCTGGACAAATACCAGGACAAACTCGAGGCGTATCAGCAGGCGGTGGCGGGCGGCCGCAAGGCGAAGGAGCCGAAGAAACCGGAAGAACCGGAAAAGCCGGTTGTCGTCGAAAGTGTCGAGGACATGGGCTTGTCGGATGACATGAACTTCAACGCCTTTTTCGGCGGCTGGGGCATCGCCATGGCGGCGCCGCTCAGCGAAGAAGCCGTCGAGTACAGCGACGGGACCGCGCCGACGCTCGAGCAGCATGCCTACGATGTCGTGAGCTTCATGACCTGGGCGGCAGAGCCGCGCATGGAAGACCGCAAGCGTATCGGCATCAAGGTGCTAATCTTCCTGCTGATCCTCACGGTCCTGCTGTATTTCGTCAAACGCAAGGTCTGGTCGGACGTTCACTGACGCCCCTTGGGACCGAGATATAGGGGCCGCCGGCATGATCGGCGGCCCTTTTTCGTGCAATGGGCCCAAGGGCGGTTGACCCGGCGGGCCGAACCTGGAACGGTTCACGGTCGGAATTTGGGAGCCGGCCTTAACAACAGGGAAAGTTGGGAGACATGGTGCAAACACCGGTAATCGGAGTGATCGGCGGCAGCGGTCTTTACGAAATCGAGGGCCTGACCGACACCAGGTGGGAAAAGATCGTTTCGCCCTTCGGCGAGCCGTCGGACGAGCTGTTCTTCGGCAAGCTCGGCGACATCCAGCTCGTGTTCCTGCCGCGCCATGGCCGGGGACACCGCTACTCGCCGACCACCATCAATTACCGCGCCAATATCGACTGCCTCAAGCGGGCCGGATGCACTGACGTGATTTCGCTCAGCGCCGTCGGCTCGTTCAGCGAGGACATGCCGCCCGGCAGTTTCGTCATCGTCGACCAGTTCATCGACCGCACGTTCGAGCGCCTGAAAACTTTCTACGGCACGGGCATGGTGGCCCATGTCTCCATGGCCCACCCCGTATGCGGCCGTTTGGGCGACGCGCTGGAGGCGGCGGCCAAGGCGGAAGGCATCCAGGTCACGCGCGGCGGCACCTATCTGGTCATGGAAGGGCCGCAGTTTTCAACCCTGGCCGAATCCAATTTGTACCGCTCGTGGGGGTGCTCCGTGATCGGCATGACCAACATGCCGGAAGCCAAACTGGCCCGGGAGGCCGAGCTTTGCTACGCCACGGTCGCCATGGTCACCGACTTCGACTGCTGGCATCCCGACCACGACAATGTGGAGGTGGAAGCCATCATCAAGGTCTTGCTGGGCAATGCCGACAAGGCGCGCGGGTTGGTCAAGCGGGTGGCACCGGCCTTGTTGGCCGAGCGCCGGCCGTGCGTGCACGGTTGCGACCGGTCATTGGACACGGCCATGATCACCGCGCCCGAAGCGCGTGACCCCGAGGTGCTGAAAACCCTGGATGCCGTCGCGGGGCGGGTTCTGAGTAGCTGAGTCAGCGAGAGAGTGGAGGCTGAGATGCCCATCAAATCGCGAATACGCACCATTCCGGACTATCCCCACGAGGGCATCATGTTCCGGGACATCACCACGCTGCTGCAGGACGCGCAGGGCTTCCGCAAGACGGTCGACGAACTGGTGCAGGCCCATGCCGGGGTCCGCATCGACAAAGTCGCGGGCATCGAGGCGCGCGGTTTCATCCTTGGCGGTGCCGTGGCTCATCAATTGAGTGTCGGATTCGTGCCCATCCGCAAGAAGGGCAAGTTGCCCTGGGATACCATGGGCGAGGAGTACCAGCTCGAATACGGCACCGATGAAGTGGAAATGCACACAGACGCCATCACGGCGGGCGAGCATATTCTGCTGGTGGACGACCTGATTGCCACGGGCGGCACCGCCGAGGCGGCGATCAAGCTGATGCGCCGGGCCGGCGCCGAAGTGGTCGGCTGTTCCTTCGTCGTCGATTTGCCGGACCTGGGCGGCCGCAAGCTGATCGAAGCGATGGACGTCAAAGTACTGACCTTGTGCGAGTTCGAGGGCGAATGACGGATCAAAGAGCCGTCGTCCAGTAATCGTCAGGCGAACTGCACCTGCACCAGCTCGATCGTTTCGATCTCTCCCTCGGACCTGCGGTTTTTCAGAAAGTCCCTGTAGACGACGGTGTAACTCAGATCCGACAAGCCGTCCTCCTGCATGATGTCCTTGAACCGGCCGCTTTTGATCCGTTTGTCGAATCGCGCGTTGTTGGCCTTCGCGACGTCGTTGAATTTGAGCGTACGGTCCATCCCGGTGTTCTTGTGATGCAGGGGACGGAACGTGCCGTCGCGCAGATCACGGCCCAATCCGGCCTCCTCGCAGCGCACCCGCAGGTCGTTGTCCTCGAAGCCCCAGCCTTCGTAGGCGTTCGAATATCCGTTGATCCGTTGAAAGTGTTCCTTGGTGAACAATACGACTCCGCCGAAATACCGTTCGTAGTCGTGATTGATCTTCACTGAGTCCCCTTCCTCGTAGGGTACGACATCCGCGCCGTGCCAAATGATCCGCGTCGGTTTGTCGGGATAGCGGTAATCGGCCCAGATCGGCAGGAAGTCGACGTCGTGAAAGCAGAAATAATCGAACGCGTCCTTGGTCAGATCGAACCCGATATTGCTGAGCTTGCCGCGATTGAACAAGCCGTCATCGAACTGCTCCACGATCGTGATCTTGTAGGGCGTATGTCGGTCCAGCTTGTCGCGCGAGAAGTAGGTCAGCATATGACCGACGAACGTACTCAGGTGTTCCGCCCGGTCACGATAAGGCACGATAATGGAAAGACGTTTCGGATCAGTCATTTCGGTCCAGTAGGTAGGATTGGTCGTCGAGAGTAAATTCAAATGAGATCAACAATAAGGTGTATCCATGCGGCGATGCCCCCAAACCAATTTGGCGCAGAGCGGTAAAAACTCATTGAACACGCACATTACGTAAAATTCCAGCGATTCCGGTGCTTTACAGTCCCGTGAACTCGGAACATTATTGCCCCCATGGGAAACGGGATCACAGGGGTGGACCACACCCTGGTCGGCGTTCGGGACTTGGAGAGCGGGCGTGCGGTCTATCAACGGTTGGGTTTTACCGTTACGCCGCGGGGCAGCCATATCGGCTGGGGAACCGCCAATTACTGCATCATGTTCCCGAACAATTATGTCGAGCTCCTGGGAATTGTCGATGCCAGCCAGTTCACCGCCGGATTGGACGACATTCTGGCCGAACGTGGCGAGGGCCTGATCGGCATGGCATTGCAGACGGCCGATGCCGGCGGATCGCGCGTCAAGTTGGTCGATGCCGGTTTTGATCCGTCCGAGGTTCAGGACCTGTCGCGCAATCTGGAATTGCCGGACGGGACCGTTCAGCCCAGTTTTCGCCTGGTTCATTTGCCGGCCGACGAGACGGCTGGCGTGCGCACGTTCCTATGCCAGCATCTCAACCGGGAAATGGTTTGGCGCAACGATTGGATCGGCCATGCCAACGGCGCCCATGGACTGTCATCCGTGGCCGTGGTCGTCAACGACCCGGAGTCTTTGATGGAAGGCATGGAAAAGTTGTTCGGGCCGGGCACCGCAACGACGACGGATGACTGCCTGGCCGTCCACGTCGGTGAAACGACCGTGTTTTTCGTCACCGCAACGGACCTGGATCTGTTGTATCCCGATATTGACATTCAGGACGAACCGGCTGTGCCGTACATAGCGGCGATGGGTTTTCACGTCGCCAACGCCGCCGATACGGCACGGCACTTGTCGGCGGGAAACATCGTGCATCACGTCGGGCCGGATGGGGGTGTCCGGGTGCCGCCGGAAGAAGCGTGCGGAGTCATATTGGAGTTTGCGCCGCCCCAGCAGCGGAGCACGGGGCCACTTTTGGGGGCGTAATCGGCCGGTACGGCGTTCCGTCGGGATCCGGCTCAGTTGGAAAGGGAGTTCCATGTCGGAGGAAGCGATCAGGCGGGTTCGCGTTGGAGAAAACGAGGATTTCTCCAAAACCCAGTCCATAGGCCAACGCATCATCACGCCGGTCCGTTTTTCCACCGATCCCCGGGATGTCGGTTGGGTGCGGGAAAACATTCCCTGCCAGACCGCCTGTCCCGCCGACACCAACGTGCCGGCCTACATCCGCATGATCATCGAAAAGCGCTATGGCCGGTCTTACGAGCTGAACCGTATGGCCAACGTGTTGCCGGGAACCTTGGGCCGGATCTGCTCCCGCCCATGCGAGGATTCCTGTCGCCACGGCTGGCCGGGTAACGGCGAACCCGTCGCCATCTGCCATCTCAAACGGTCCGCCGCCGATTTCAAGGCTGACGGTCACCGTATCACCGAAAACCTCTACACACCGTCCGGCAAGCGGGTTGCCATCATCGGCGCCGGACCCGCCGGTCTGGCCGCGGCCCACGATCTGACAACCCTCGGCCATGACGTCACTATGTACGAGAAAGAGGATATTGCCGGTGGCATGCTGTACTACGGTATCCCTGAATTCCGGCTGCCGCGGGATATCCTCAATGTCGAGGTACACAACGCCTTGCGTCTTGGCGTCGATCTGAAGACGGGTTACGCCATCGGTACCGGTTCCGACGACATCCGCGTCTCCGATCTGCTCAAACAATACGACGCCGTTCTTCTGACCACCGGGTGTGCCGCCGCCATTCCCCTGCCATTGCGGGACCTGGAGCGTGGCTACGACATCACGCGGGATGTCGCCGATGCCGAAAACGGGCTGGATTTCCTGGTCGAACTGCACCGTGGGGTGGAGAAATCGGTGGGCAAGAAAGTCGCTGTCGTGGGCGCCGGGTTCACGGCACTGGACTGCGCCCGCGTCGCCCTGCGCCTGGGGGCGGATGACGTCACCATCCATATCCGCACCACCGAGGAATACATCCCCGTCACCCGCGAGGAAATCCACGAAGCCAAGAAGGAGAAGGTCAAGATCCTCGGCTTGCGCACACCGGTGGAAGTGATCACCGACGACGATGGCAAGCTGACCGGCGTGAAATTCGTCCAGAACCGCCTAGGCGGCTGGCGCGAGGGCGGCCGGCGTCACGCCCTACCGATCGAGGGGTCCGAGTTCATCGAGCCCTGCGACACGCTGCTCATCGCCATCGGCCAGCAAACCGTCAACGACATCCTGGATGTCCAGGTCGACCTCGACCGCTACGGCAATGTGCGGCTGGGCGAGGATGGCATGACGTCGGTGCCGGGGTTGTTCGCCGCCGGCGATTATGTCCGTGGGTCCAGCACCGTCGTGGAGGCCGTCGGCCACGGCCGGGAGATGGCCATCCAGCTGGATACCTGGATGATGGGCCGTGAGCGGCGCAAGAAGGTGGTCAAGATCGAAGCCGTGCCGGAACCGCTGCGTGAACGGTCCTTCGATTTCATCCCACGCCAGGACATGCCCACATTGCAGATGGACGACCGGTTCGAAAACCAGGTCAACGAGGTGGAGACGGGTTACGACAACGACCTGGCCTTCGAAGAGGCCAAGCGCTGTTACCTCTGCTACCACAAGTACGAAATCGACGTCGACAACTGCATCTACTGCCGGGCCTGTATCGATGTGGCACCACGCAACTGTATCAAGATGGTCGATGGCGTCGACATCAAGGAAGACGGCACCTATGGCGAACTGCATGAAGTGAAGGAATGGAACCAGGTCGGCGCCATCTGGATCGACAACAACGAATGTATCCGGTGCGGCGCCTGCTACATGGTCTGTCCGACCAAATGCATCTCCATCTCCAAACACGAAATCTTCTATCAGGACATCTGACCATGGCCGCGTCGCAACATTACGTCATCATCGGCAACGGCGTGGCCGGCAACGAAGCCGCGTCGTGCCTGCGGGCCCAGGACAAGGACAGCCGGATCACGCTGATCACCGCCGGCCGTTTGCTGTTCTACAACCGTTATGAACTGCCGCGCATCTTTCACGAGGAATGCGATTGGCGTGACTTCCTGGTGCACGAGCCGGAATATTACGCCGACAACCATATTGACGTCCGGCGCAACAGCTTCGTGACGTCGGTGGATTCCGCCGGCAAGACCCTGACCCTGGCGCACAAGGAATCGCTGGCCTACGACCAATTGCTGGTGGCCAGCGGCGGCGGCAGCTACCTGCCCGAGGAATTGGTGGAATCGCGGCACCTGCTCGATCACTTCAACACGTACCGGGCGGCCCGCAAGGTGGAGCAAAGCCTGCCGCCGGGCGGCCGTGTGGTCATGCTGGGCGGAGATGTGCTCGGTCTTGACCTTGCCCGCAACCTGGTATGGGAGGACTACAAGGTCACGCTGGTCGCCGCCGACCAGACGTTCTGGCCGCACCGTCCCGACGAGGAGACACGCGCCAAATTCCTCAAGGTGCTCGAAGACATGGGCATGGAGATCATTGACGGCGTCCGCCCGATCAGGGTCGAGGAGGGCGGCAAGGGCATGTCGGCCCGCAAGGTGGTCCTGCAGGACGGCCGCGAACTGTTCGCCGACGTTGTCATGCCCTTTTACGGATTGTCGCCGTCCGTCGACTTCATGCTGGGTTCCGGCGTCGACATTGAGCGCGGCCTGCTGGTCAATCCGCAATTGCGGACGACGGATTCCAGTATTTGGGCTGCCGGCGATGTGTGTCAGATCTGGTCGGCCGAGGAGAACAGCTACCGGTTCTACTATGGCTGGAAGAACGTCAAGCACATGGGTGAAATCGCCGCCCGCAACATGATGGGCGAGGACGTCGAAGTGGATACCCACCCCGACGAGGGGTTGCGGGTCAACGACAAGGGAGAATTGGACTCCCCGTTCTGGGAGTACGATTGAGCGCCATGAACAACACGGACTTTCAAATCGCCATTTGTGGCTCGGCGGGTGACGGCACCATCGCCGCCGGCGACGTGATGAAACGGGCCATGGCGCGGGCCGGGTTCAAGGTCATCGCCTTCGATATCTATCCGCCGGAGATTCGCGGCTTCGGCAAGTGTATCGCCCGAATTCGCGTGACCACGGAACAGGTCTACTCGCTCAAGCATCATTCCGACATCCTGGTGTCGCTGAACGATTCCCATGCCATTCCGCATGTGCCCGAGGTCGGCCGTTATGGCGCGGTGATATACGACCAGTCCGCCATCGCCGCCGTGGCCGAAGGCGAACACATTTCCGGTCACGTTCAGCCCGATCATCTGCCGTACAGCCTGCCGTTGCGGGAAATCAGCGAGCAGACAACCGGTTCGGCCCGTTCGCGCAATATCGTCGTGCTGGGGTATGTGGCCGGGCTTTACGACCTGCCGAAAGACGCCTTTCACGACATCATCCAGGAAAAATTCGGCCGCAAGGCCGCCAGCATCGTCGAGAGCAACATCAAGGCCTTCGAGGCCGGTTACGCATTGGGTGCCGATACCTTCAAGCTGGACTTCATCCAGGTCGGCAAGCCGGCCGACAAGGTGAACGGCAACCAGGTGGTCATGATGACCGGCAACGCCGCCGTGGTGCGTGGCAGCCTGGACGCAGGGTTGGACGCCTATTTCGGCTATCCGATCACGCCGGCCACGTCGATCATGGAGATGCTGGCGACCGAACTGCCCAAGCGCGGCGGCAGGTTATTGCAGACCGAGGACGAAATCGCCGCACTGGCGGCAACCGTCGGCGCCGGTTACGCCGGTGCCCGTGCCGCCACGGCGACATCCGGCCCCGGACTGGCGCTGATGGTCGAGATGCTGGGTCTGGGCGTCATGGCCGAAGTGCCGTCCGTGATCTTTGTCTCCCAGCGCGGTGGACCGTCGACGGGCATGCCGACCAAGACCGAGCAGTCGGATCTGCATCTCGCCGTGTTCGGCGGGGCAGGGGACTGCCAGCGTATCGTTATGGCACCGACCAATGTGGAAGGGGCCTATCGCTGCGCCGGCAAGGCCTTCGAAATGGCGGAGAAATACCAGACGCCGGTCATCGTGCTGCTCGATCTGTATCTGTCCAACCGCTACGAGACGGTGATCCTGCCCAAGGTCAATCCGTTCGAGCCCGACAGTTCCAAGGGCCGGTCGGCATCCGATCCCAACAAGCCTTATCAGCGTTTCGCCGCCACGGACGACCATATCAGTCCGCGCGCGGTGCCCGGCGAGGACGGCGCCATTCACACCGTCACCGGCCTCGAGCACAACGAGTTGGGCCGGCCCAACGACCAGCCGGACAACCACGTGCGCATGAGCGACAAGCGCCATCTCAAACTACAGCAGGCGCTGAGTCATCCGGGCATCACCATCCACAAGCGTTTCGGCGACGAAGGGCCGGTGGATGTCGGTATTCTAGGCTGGGGATCAACCTTCGGCGAAATCCTTGAGGCCATGTTCCTGGCCCGCGAGGAAGGCATTCGCTGCTCGGCCATGAAAGCGGTGATGTTGTCGCCGCTGCCGGTCGAACCGATCAAGGCCTTCTTCGACGATTGCGGTGCCGTGCTTGTGCCCGAACTGAACTATGAAGGGCAGTTCGCCAATTTGGTCATGTCGCAGATCGGGCGGCCCGTAACGCGGCTAAACCGGGTGCCCGGCGTACCCATGAAGGTCAGCGACATCCTGGACGAAATTCGCATGTTGGCCGAGCGCAATCGCGCCGTCGCGGCCGAGTAGGTGTAAAGGGAAGGATCGAACCCATGGCAGACCTGCGTGAACCGGTCTATCTGGAAAACAAGCTGGCGGAAGTGCGTGACAGCGGCCGCTTGGATTACCGTTCCAAATCGTTGCCCACCTGGTGCCCCGGTTGCGGCTATTTCAGCGTCGCCGAAGGCGTGACCAAGGCGCTCAACGATTTGCATATCGCCAACAAGGACGTGACAGTGGTGTCGGGCATCGGCTGCGCCTCGCGCTTTCCGTTCTTCACCGATACCTACGGCTTCCACACCCTGCACGGCCGCACCTTGCCCGTGGCGACGGGTATCAAGGTGGCCAACGACGATTTGACCGTGATCGTCGTGGGCGGCGACGGCGACGCCTTCGCCATCGGCGGCGGGCACATTCCCCATGCCGCCCGCCGCAACGTGGACATCACTTATTTGCTGTTCGACAACGGCATCTACGGCCTGACCAAGGGCCAGACCTCGCCGACGTCGGTGCATGGCTTCAAAACAGGCACGTCGCCGTTCGAAAACCAGGATCAGCCGCTCAACCCGTTGATGATGCTATTGTCATACGGCTCCAGCTGGGTCGGGCAGGCCTATGCCGGCGAACCGCACCACTTGGCGGATATGATCGCCAAGGCGGTGACTCACCGGGGATTTTCCTATCTCCACATCCTGTCGCCGTGCGTCACCTTCGACAAAACCAGCATGACGTATTCGAACCTGAACATGATGGTGCGGGACCTGCCGGAAAACCACGACACATCGGACATGATGGCCGCGATGAAGGAGGCGGCGACGGTGGATCATCCGGCGCTGGGCGTATTTTACGAGGAAGCCCGCCCGACATTGGCGGACGGCTTCGACGAAATCATCCGGCGCGCCCAGGGACGGGCGGCGGGACCGGCCGCGGTGGCAGCGGAGTAGCCCATGAACTGGGGAGCGTGCGCATAAAAAGCCGGCTCGTTCTTGTTTCCTTGGCACTGGTCGTGTGGCGGTCTAATCGTTTGCCGCTTGGAGGCTTTCCTTAAGCCGCCACAAACTTCAGCAGCGGATCGTAATCATGACCGTCTGCTGCCCGCAGTGCTGCAATATATTCGTTGCGCCGATCATTGCTCTTCAGCAAATCCTGGCCCGCCGACCAGTCGATGGGCGGGTGATCGAAACAGTACTGTAGATATATATCCGCGGCGATACGCGCATGGCGGCCGTTGCCGTTGGGAAAACAATGAATCTGCACAAGGCGGTGATGAAACCGCGCGGCAGCCTCCAGAGGTGGAAAGGTTCCTTGATCGGCCCAATGGCGCGCATCGTCCAGAAGCATTCGGAGCTGTACGGCGATCTGAGCGGGATCAACGCCGATATTCTTCTCGGTTCGCCGGAACGTTCCAGCCCATCGCCATACGTCGCCGAACAGGCGTTGGTGCAGTTTCAGAATAAACGCTTCGCTTAAAACATCCGTCCTGGAACGTTTTCGCCCAAGCCATAGAAGACCACTTTCCACATTGACTTGCTCCAACTCGTTCAGTTCGCCGCGCGTGGTGACATGCCTGAATTTCAGTCCTTCAAGTTCGTCTGCGTCGAGCGGCGTTGCGCCTACGGCTTCGTCGCCGATGCCGATCATACTGCTTCCCAGAAATCAGGCGGGGGTTTGCGCAGAAGTTCGCGCGCCAGGATTTCAATCTCATTTTCCAACTGATCGTCGCGCAACGCCTGCTTCTCTAGAGCCATATGCGTATGGGCGCGACTCACAATAGCTTGCGCCTTTTTACGAGCTTGGGATTTGAGTACATCCTCAATGCGGCCCTGTTCGGGCACGATGGCGTAGACGAATTTGCAACCCATTGCTTCAGCCAAGGTCTTCATGGTCTGAAGCGTAATGCGCTCGTTCTGTTCGGATTGTTCGGCTGCGGAAATATTTGCGCGCGTGCGCTCAACCATTCGGCCAAGCTGTGCGGCCGATATGCCCAGGGCCTTGCGTACCGTAACGATCCAGCCTTCGGGCGGCTGTTTCAGCGCACGCAGCTTTTGAACGGTGGTCTGATCGACCATCGCCTGGTACTGCTTCTGGACTGTTGCCTTGACACTCATTGTATAATCTTAGATTGACTTTTTAAAATATTTCACCAAGCCATAATGATACTTATAGTAGATATAAGTCAAGTTATAATTTGACAAATAGTAAGAAAAATATGTTAATAAATATGATAAGTCATTGAATATAAATGAATAACGGGGTGTTATCCTTTTCCAAGGATTAGGGGCTATCGAAAGAGATCGAGTGGCGTCTCGCATCGCAGCAAAACATGTCGGCGAGGATTCCGACCGCGCAAGGCGTAGCGCAGAAATTTACCCTACCAAAAATCACAAAATTGGAAAAAGAAACTGCCCTTTTGGCCCACAAAAAATCGCTCGGCGCGCGTGCGCCGCCGCGCCAGTCACGTAGCGTAGGCGGCGCGGCCTCTGAATGGTTGTCGGCTTACCCCAAATGTTCGGCGAAGAACGCCATGGTGCGTTCACGGGCCTGTTTGGCAGCGTCGGGGTGATAGGATCCCCGCCGGTCGCAATTGAAGCCGTGTCCGGCACCTTCATACACGTGGATGGGAATATCGGGATGGGCTTCCCGAACCTGATCCACGTCGGTCAACGGAATGGCGCCGTCGGTCTCGCCGAAATGCAGGAGCACGGGGACGTTGGGGTTTTCGTCCTTGAACATGGCGACCTGGCCGCCGTAATAGCCGACGGCGGCCATGATGCCGCTGCCCCGGCAGGCCGCCAGCCAGGCCAGGGAGCCGCCCCAGCAATATCCCACCAGCCCGACACGCAGGGGCGCCAAAGCCTGCGCGGCGGCGTTCATGTCGAGGACCGCGTTGTCCCAATCACAGCCGTCCTTCAACGTACGGCCCCGGGCTACGGAATCGGCGTCATAAAGCATTTCCACATGACGCTCGACCCGGTCGAACATGGCCGGCGCGATCGCGGTGTGGCCATCGGCGGCAAAGCCGTCGCAGACGTCGCGAATGTGAATGTTGACACCGAAAATTTCCTGAATGACGACCAGGCCGCCCTTGGGCGTGCCCTCCGGTTCGGCCTTGTACGCATCCAAGGTATGCCCGTCGCTGGCCGTCAGCTGAATATATGAACCCATCCTCGTCTCCGCCGTTTGCTTTTTCGCTAGTTTAGTGGGCGGCGTGGATAGTTCAACTTTGCGGCCGCCGCATATACAGGCCGACGGCGGTATAGCGCATGACCACGTCACCCTCTTGGTTGAGAACTTCCGTATTGAACTGGCAACTGCCAAGATCCGGCCGGCTTCGGCTTTCGGTCTTGCCGATGCATTCCGAACGGACGGACAGCGTGTCACCCGGGCGGACCGGTTTGAGCCAGACCAGGTCGTCAAATCCCGGCGATCCGACCCCCGTTTTGCTGTGATCGCGCAGCATCTCATCGACGATCAGCCGCATGGCCAGGCTGGCGGTGTGCCAGCCGCTGGCGATGATACCGCCGTAGATCGACTTCTCCGCGGCCTCCTCATCGATATGGAAGGGCTGCGGGTCGAACTCGGTGGCGAATTCCAGAATTTCTTCCTTGGTGACGGTCCGCGAGCCGAATTCGGACTTTTCGCCGATCTCGATGTCTTCAAAATACCGCGTCATGAGCCTGTACCCTGTGGCCGTTTGGCGAACATGCCCGGGCCCTGAACCGACAGAACGACCTCGCCGTGCTGATTGGTCATTTCGAATTTGCGCGTCACGAACCCGAACGGTTTGGTGCGCGACGGCTTGACGTCGGTGACCTCGGAAACCAGCGTCAATGTATCGCCCGGGCGCACCGGCTTCAGCCAACGTACATGGTCCAGACCCGGAGCCCCCATGCTGGCCGTGTGACGCAACAGATTGTCGGCCAGCATCCGCATCATCATGGAGCATGTATGCCAGCCGCTGGCAATCAGACCGCCATAGGGTGTCTGTTTGCCAGCATCGTCATCCAGGTGGAAGGGCTGCGGGTCGAATTTGGCGGCAAAAGCGATGATTTCTTCCTTCGTCACCGTCTTGCTGCCCAACTCGTCCCGGCGGCCAACCGGTTGGTCTTCGAAATACAGAATACTCATAGTCGCTTGCCGGGTTAAACGTTGAATCGGAAATGCATGACGTCGCCATCCTGGACAATATAGTCTTTACCCTCCAGCCGCATCTTGCCGGCTTCCTTGGCCCCTTGTTCGCCCTTGCAGGCGACATAGTCGTCGTAGGAGATGGTCTCCGCCCGTATGAAACCTTTCTCGAAATCTGTGTGAATGACGCCTGCGGATTGTGGCGCCTTGGCCTGCCGGCGCACGGTCCAGGCCCGCGCTTCCTTCGGACCGGCGGTAAAGAAGGTGATCAGGTCGAGCAGCCCGTAGCCGGCACGGATCACGCGGTCCAGGCCGGCCTCCTCCAGGCCCATGTCGGCAAGGAATTCCGCCCGGTCCCCGGCTGAATCGAGTTGCGCCACTTCCGCCTCGATGGCGGCGCAAATGATGACACAGGCGGCGTTTTCGTCCGCCGCCTTGGCGGCCACCCGTTCGGTGTGGGCGTTGCCGTTTGCCGCCGAGTCCTCGTCGACATTGCACAAGTACATGACCGGCTTGGCCGTCAGCAATTGCAGTTCGTTGAACATGGCACGCTGATCGGTGCCGACGTCGGTCAGACGCGCGGGGCTGCCGTCTTCGAGCAAAGTAACCACCTGCTTCATCAACGCCAGCCTGGCCTTGGCGTCCTTGTCGCCGCCGCGGGCCTTTTTCTCGGCCGCCTCGATGCGCTTCTGCAGGCTTTCCAGATCGGCCAGCATCAGTTCGGTTTCGACAGTGTCGGCATCTGCAATAGGGTCGATCTTGCCGTCCACGTGGGTAACGTCGTCGTCCTCGAAACAGCGCAGGACGTGGACGATGGCGTCCACTTCACGGATGTTGGCCAGGAACTGGTTCCCCAGCCCTTCGCCTTTGCTGGCGCCGCGCACCAGGCCGGCGATGTCGACGAAGGCCAGTTGGGTCGGAATGACCTGTTTGGATTTGGCCAGTTCGGCCAGCGTATCGAGCCGGTTGTCGGGCACCGGCACCTGGCCGACATTGGGTTCGATGGTACAGAACGGATAGTTCTCGGCCGCGGCGGCGGCCGTCTGGGTGAGGGCATTGAACAGCGTCGACTTGCCCACATTGGGCAGTCCGACAATGCCACACTTGAATCCCATTACGCGTCTCCTGAAACCGCGCCGTCCTTGCGCGGCGGTTTTGGCCGTTGCGGCCGGGTCGCCAGCGCGACCTTGCTGGCAAATCCGGAATCGTCGTCTTGCAGCAGCAAGGGCACGGCGTCCGATACCGCCTCGATCAACGGGTCGCGCCACGCCAAGTCCGCTTTGCTGAAATCGCCCAGCACGTGCCGCGATACCCTATCCTTGTCACCGGGATGGCCGATACCCATCCTGATCTTGCGGTAACCGTCGCCGATGTGGGCCTGAATGCTCTTCAGGCCGTTGTGGCCGGCCAGGCCGCCGCCGACCTTGACGCGGATCTTTCCCGGCGCCAGGTCCAGCTCGTCGTAGAACACGCTGACGTTGGCCACCGGGATCTTGAAGAACCGGACGGCTTCGCCGACGGCGCGGCCGGATTCGTTCATATAAGTGGTCGGCTTCAGTGCGAGTACCTTCTCGCCGTCGATGACACCATCGGCGGCCAGGCCTTGAAATCGTTTTCGCCAGGGGGAAAAGGAATGACGGTGGACGATTTCGTCCACCGTCATGAACCCGATATTGTGGCGATTGTTGGCGTATCGGGCTTCGGGGTTGCCCAGCCCGACCAACAAGTACATGAGCCGCGCTTACTCGCTCGAGTCTTCCGACTCGGCGGGTGCCGCTTCTTCGGCACCTTCCACGGCCTCTTCGCCTTCTTCGCCCTCGGCCGCTTCCGCGGCCTCCTCGGCGGCTTCGTCGGCGACAACCGTCGGCGCCGCGATTGTGGCGATGGTGAAGTCGCGGTCGGTGATGGTCGGCGTCACGCCGTCCGGCAGCGTGACCTCGCTGATGTGGATCGAATCACCGATATCGCTGCCGGCCAAGCTGACTTCGATGGCCTCGGGGATGGCATCGGCCGGGCACGAGAACTCGATCTCGTGGCGCACGACGTTGATCACGCCGCCGCGCTTCAGGCCCTCCGATTCCTCCTCGCCGGTGAAGTTCACCGGGATCATGATCTTGATCTCGGCGCCGCGTCCCAGACGCAGGAAATCCACGTGGATCGGGAAGTCGGATACCGGGTCCAGCTGCACGTCACGAGGCAGGACACGTTCCTTGTCGCCCTCGACGTCCAGTTCATAAAGCCGGTTGAGGAAGCCACCGCGGCGCAATTCCTTGATCAGAACGCGTCCTTCGATGCTCACCGGCCGGGCCGGTTTCTTGTCGCCGTAGATCACTCCGGGCACTACGCCGGTCGCACGCGCCTTGCGGGCGGCCCCCTTGCCCACCCGTTCGCGCGCCTGCGCCGTCATGACGGATACGTCGTCACTCATGTCGTTCTCCTTTCACGTTTTCCGTGGCCGCCGGGTCGTATCCACCGAACCCGGCCGCCGGTTTGACGTCAGCCTCCAGGGGTGCTGACGCGAAAGTCCGTTTCCCGCCTAGTCGAACAGGCTGGAAACCGAAGATTCCTCGCTGATCCGGCGCATCGCCTCACCGATCAGCGGTCCGATCGTGATTTGGCGGACGTTGTGCGAAACCCGCACGGCCTCCGTCGCCATAATACTGTCCGTGGTCACCAATTCCTGAAGAGAGGAACCGGATACCCGGGCCACGGCACCGCCCGACAGCACGCCGTGGGTCACATAGGCGGCCACCGACTTGGCGCCTTGCTCCATCAGGGCATCGGCCGCATTGCACAATGTGCCCGCCGAATCGACGATATCGTCGACCAGGATGCACGGCCGGTCCTTGACGTCGCCGATGATGTTCATGACTTCCGACACGCCGGCCCGCTCGCGGCGTTTGTCGACGATGGCCAGATCCGCGTTGTTCAGCCGCTTGGCGATGGCCCGGGCCCGCACCACGCCGCCGACATCGGGCGAGACGATCATCAGCTCCGCGTCGCCGTAGTGCTGCTTGATGTCGGGCACGATGACCGGCGCGCCGAACAGGTTGTCGGTCGGAATGTCGAAAAAACCCTGGATCTGGCCGGCGTGCAGGTCGAGGGTCAGGACCCGGTTGGCGCCGGCGGTGGTGATCAGGTTGGCCACCAGCTTGGCCGAGATCGGCGTCCGGGGACCCGGTTTGCGGTCCTGGCGGGCATAGCCGAAATAGGGGATGACCGCCGTGATGCGCCTTGCCGAGGCCCGGCGCAGGGCGTCGATGCAGACCAGCAGTTCCATCAGATTGTCGTTGGCCGGGTAGGAAGTGGGTTGGATGATGAAGACGTCCTCGCCGCGCACGTTCTCCTGCACCTCGACGAACACCTCCATGTCCGAGAACCGGCGGACCGACGCCTTGGTCAGGGGTACGTTGAGATAGGCGGCAATCGCCTCGGCCAGCGGCCGATTGGCATTCCCGGACAGTATTTTCATGCTTGGCGGCCCCGGCGTTCGGTTTTCGGCTTGATGACGTGATTTCGCGACGGATTGGTTAACGGGACCAACAGCTTGCGAAACCGGTCTGAAGGCGCGGCGGAATTTATCAAGGCGCTTGGATGCTGTAAATGGCTAAAGCGCCCGATCGCGGGCCATTTTTCCCCAAAAAAGCGGCAATTTGTCCGGTCAGGCCGGATTCCCGGTGGTCTTGGCCGCCGCCGCGGCCCGAAGGATCTGAATGATCCCATCGGCCGCCTTCTCGGCGACGATATCGGCCACGTGCCCCCATTTGCCCGACAGGCTGCCACGGGCGACCAGATTCTGCTGCGTCACGGCGCCCAGCCGTTTACCGTCCGGGCTCTTCAGTTCCCAACTGATCTGAACCAGATCCTGCTGTCCATCGTGCGGGCGAATCAACACCTGGCCCAGGACACGATAGACGCCCGGCGCCGCTTCGCGGGCGATGGCGACGTTGGCCCGGGACAGAACGTTGGCCATGGCCGCGGCCAAGGCGACCTTGCCGTCGCCCGGCGCGCCGTACACCGGCTCGACGACCGCCCGGGCCAAAGCGCGGGCCGGCGCCCGTTTGGTCCCCGACCGCAGCATGAGATCGACCTGCGGCGCGAGATCCGCCGCCACCGCCGCGAAGACGTCCTTGTTGCCCGTATTCCAGCCGTACGACGAAACCGCAAGGTTCTGCCGGATCAGGTTGATGTCGCGGTTCTGTGGATTGATGAGGATCCAGTCGATGACGACAACCGTATGGGAACCCGAGACGGTCTGTTTCTTCAGAATGCCACGCAACCGGTAGCGCGGTGCATTGCCGCTGCGCGTTGTGGCGCCGATTTCCAGTTCCTGCAGGGCCTCTGCCACCGAGGCGCTGAGCTGTGTCGATGTCGGGTCCTTGATGCCCGCCACGGGTGGAATGACCAGCGATGCCCTGGGCGAGGGGATGGCGTAGTTCCTCAGGGCGCTTGACTTGATTTCGGGCTGAAACGGCCGCGGCACCGGTTGGCAGGCGGCAACCGCCAAGGCCAGGAGCACCAAGACGACATTGACCGGCTTAAAGTAGGACACAGCTCACCATCAGCCCCAGAATCAGAAACACCATGAAGAAAAAAAGGTATGGCATGACACTAGTTTACGACCAGATCGACCGGCGCCTTGGATAAGGGTTCGCAACCCGTTTCCGTAACCCGTACCGTGCGTCCCAGAGTCATAGCCCGATTCGTGTCGCTGTCCATGAGGATCATATGCAGGAAGAACACCATGTTGGGCGCCATGACGGTTTCGTTTCCCGTATAGAACATGGGCCAGTCCATCCAGTTGGGCGAGAACGTGGTGCCCAGGGAATAGCCGCAGGCGTTGAGCCGGTGTTCGCGCATGCCGGCGTCATCCATGACCCGAGCGTGGGCATCGAACACGTCCCCCATGGCCCGGCCGGGCGCCACCGTGTCCTCGCAGGCCGCCAGGGCGTCGCGGCAGACGGCATGCATGGACCGGTGCCCAGGCGCCGCATCGCCGATCAGGATCGTGCGCATCAGGCAGGAATGGTAGTGGCGGTACGCCCCGGCGAATTCCAGGGTCAACTGGTCGTGGTCATCCAGATGCCGCCGGCCACTGAAATACCGGCACAGCAGAGCGCCCGGGCCGGAGCCGATGATGAATTCGTTGCCCGGATAGTCGCCGTCGCCGCGGAATACGGCCCCTTGCATGGCGGCGAGGATATCGCCCTCGAAAGCGCCGCCCTTGGCCATGGCTTCGGCTTCGGCCAGCGCGTCATCGGCCAGCTTGGCGGCGCGCCGGACATAATCCAACTCGGCCGGGCTTTTCACCAGGCGCAAACCGCTGACCAGGCGCGACGCGTCTGACAGCGAACAATAACCGTCGAGCGCCGCGTCCACCTGGCGACCGACGTGCGCGGTCAAGCCATAGGCGTCCCACTCGATGCCCAGAGTACCGCCGCGGCAGCCGAACTCGTCCAATATCGTGCGTAAGGCGCCTGCCGGATTGGCGCCGTCCTCATCCGTCCAGATACGGATATCGTCCAGCAACGACGTGTGCTGCGCCTGTCGCAGGTCGGGCGCCCGGGTCAACAGCACCATGCGCCCGTCGCCATGAAGATACAGGCATTGAAAATACACATAGCCGAAGGTGTCGTAGCCCGTCAGGTAATACATGCTTTCCTGCCGGAATATCAGCAGTCCATCCAGACCTTGCGCGCTCAAGGCTCTTAACGTTGCTGTCTTGCGTTTTTCAAACTCTTCACGCGAGAAATGCAGAGGCATGTCGATCAGGATCCCTGTCTCGAAAACAGCGCCGAAACACGTGGCCAGTTCAATTCCACGACGACGGAGCCGCAAATGACGATAATTGCCAGCACCTGAATAGGCGTGATCGGCTGGCCCAGCAAGGTCAAGGCCAAGGCCGCGGCGATCACCGGCTTGAGGAAAAACAGATAACTGCCCCGGGTAATATCGGGCACGGCCGCCAAGCCGCCGAACCACAGCAATTGCGTTATCGTCGTATTCCACAATGCGATGGTCAACAACGAGTATGCTTCCCTGTCGGGCCGATCGAAAAGGGTCGTGGGATCGACCCAGATGCCCCAGGCGGTTCCCACCAGCAGCCAAAGACCGATACCGCCGATCATCATCGACAGGGCTGTCACCCGTAATGCGCCATATTGCACGATAACCGGTTTGACCAGCACCGCGTAGGTGGCGCCCAGCACCGTCGTCGCCAGCGCCAGCCCGAGCCCGATGACGCTGTCTTCCGAGCCGGCCAGTCTGGCCAGGGCACCATCCGTGAGCAGCAGGGCTACTCCGGCGGCGGCGCAGATGCCGCTCATGATCTTGGCCGCCGAGACGGGCATGCGGTTGACCGCCAGGTTGGCGATGCCGACAAATATCGGCATGGTGGTGATCAGTGTCGCCACCTGAATGACACTGGCGAAATCCAGCGCCCAATGGAAGGCCAGATAGGTAAAGGTGACGCCGCCGACCGATAGCAGGACGATACGCATGCCATCGTGCCTGAGCGGCGTCAGCAGGTCCCGGCTTTGCGGCAGGACCAACGCCCAGAGGACCAATCCCAGGCCGCCGAGCAGATACCGCCAGACCGATACCTCAGGACCCGACACGCCGGAAAACACCGACACGAATTCGCTCGACGCATGCCCGCACACGCCAAGAAATACAGCGAGATAGGCCCAGAAGTACTTGGTCTGGCTGTTGCTCTTCATGCCGAATTGTGCGCCGTCATCAAACCGATCGCCGACAACTGGCGGCCATAATCGCGTTCCCTCCTCAAACATGTACGGCGATAACTGAAGAACAGATCATCCTGCATGCGGGTATCTTCGTGCAGTGCTTCGAATCGGGATACGCCGCATCGCTTCAGGGAGTGCGCGACATAGCCTTCCAAATCGAACTGCAAATGTCCGTCCCGTTCGCCGGCCGAGAAAAAGCGGCCATTGTCCGCTGACTGGGCGATAAACGGGTCGCGGAACTCGGCGCTGACTTCATAGGACGCCTGTGAAATACACGGTCCGATCGCCGCGACGATCCGTGTCCGGTCGGCGCCGATGCGTTCCATGGCCGAAACCGTTGCCGGAACCACGCCGCCTAACGCGCCTTTCCAGCCGGCATGGGCGGCGCCGACGACACCGGCTTGGCTGTCGGCGAACAAGACGGGCGCACAGTCCGCCGTAAGAATGCCGAGAACCAGTCCGGGACGATCGGTCACCATGGCGTCCGCTTTCGGCCGCTGTCCGGAGTCCCATACCGCGTCGACGGTCACCACGTCGGCGCTGTGAATCTGATAAAGCGTCAACAGCGAGTCCGGTTGTGCGTCCAATGCCGCCAGTGCCCGCCGGCGGTTCTCGTCGACCTTGGCGGGATCGTCGTCACTGCCCGGGCCGCAATTGAGGGTTCCGTGAACGCCTTCGGACACGCCACCCTTGCGGGTGAAGAAGCCGTGACTGACGCCTGGAGAAGAAGACAACACCGCGCTGTGGAGCATCAGGGCCATAAAGAAGGATCCTCGAAACCAGGGGGTTTGGACAGGTCTGGGTGGCAGATGGACATCGCCTTAAACAGGTGCCCCATGGCGTGGGGCGACGTCAACCTCTGCAACGCCGCATCGATGTCCGCCCGTTGACGGCTCGTCGCGCTCGTTTTCAGTCTGTCCGCACGATGCCGGATTCCCAGGGAGTCGAGGAACGCACTTTGCGTGATCACACCCGACGCGACAGCACCTCCGTCTTGCGCGGCCCTGGACAGGGACTGGAAATCCACATGGGCTGTGATGTCGGCGTCTCCCGGGGACTCCAGAACATCATGGTATTGATGGTCTTTGACGGCCTGCAGACTGTCGCCGGGTGCTGTCTGGAGCGGACCGTAGTCGATGATCAGCGCGGCACCCGGATACTTGGCGACGCGAATGCCAATATCCCTGGCGATGGTTCGCCCGGCCGGGCAAATTTCGACGATGGCGTCCTGCGGCGCATCGTCAAAGGGTATTGGCTGGTCCGAAGGCAGTGAGGTCGTTAGCGGACTGATCTGGAATTGCAGGTCGGAATCGTCACTGAAACCAACCAGGCGCTCGTGCCAGCCGTCGGAACGGCGAACGAACTGCCGAATCGGCAAGGCATCGAAGAATTCATTGGCGACAACAATGACAGGGCCGTCCGGAATTGATGACACGGACTCATGCCAGGCCACCCGAACTTCACGCAGCGCGTCCTTTTGCTTTTGTCGAAGGACGGGGCTGGTTTCCACCAGATGAACCGACAACGCGTCAGAAAAGGGCGGCACCGCGCGGGTGGCCCGCAGGGCATCCGCCATCAACGTGCCGCGGCCGGGACCCAGTTCCACCAACGATACGCTTGCCGGGCTTCCCATGGATTGCCAGACGGCGGCGCACCACAGACCGATCAATTCGCCGAACATCTGGCTGATTTCCGGCGCCGTCGTGAAATCGCCGGCCGCTCCCAGCGGGTCGCGTTCCATGTAATACCCGTGTTCGCGGTTGGCCAGGCATTCGCCCATATACACGCTGACGGGAATCGGTCCCTGGGACCGGATGAGATCTTTGAGATGTCCTGCCAGTTTGCTCATCGAACACCGACCGTCGTCAGGCTGGTACGCGGCGTCCGCGGATGATCAGGTAGACGCCTAGCGCCATCATCGGCACGGAGAGCAATTGCCCCATGGTGATAGAGGTTCCTTCGAACAGGAATCCCAGTTGCGGATCCGGTTGCCGGAACAGTTCGACGAATGCCCGGGCCAGGGAGTATCCCAGCAGAAAGACACCGGACAGGAACCCCGGTTTCCTCGAGGCGCCGAAGCGGTAGACCAGAAACCACATGAGGGCGAACAGCAGGGCGCCCTCCAGCGCGGCTTCATACAACTGGCTGGCATGCCTTGGATCAGACCCCGCCTTCGGGAAAACGAAGGCCCACGGCACATCCGTCACCCGCCCCCACAGTTCCTGGTTGATGAAGTTGGCCAGCCTGCCGAAAAACAATCCGATGGGGGCCGCGCAGGCGACGGCGTCGGCAACGGCCAGCAGGCCGATGCCCCGGTGCCGCGAAAACAGCCACATGGCCACGATGACGCCGAGCAGACCGCCGTGGAACGCCATGCCGCCCTGCCAAACGTAGAAGATCTCCACGGGGCGGGAAGCGAAATACTCCAGATTGTAAAACAGAACGTAACCCGTGCGGCCGCCCAGGATGACGCCGATGGTGGCCCAGACAAAAAAGTCATCGACGAATTTCGGTTGCATGCCACGGTCCGCGAACGACAAGGCCGTATCGCGGACAAGGCGCAGGATGTACCACCAGCCGAGCAACAATCCGGCGATATAGGCGAGCGCGTACCACCGGATGGCGAGGGGGCCGATGGAAACCAGCACCGGGTCGATGGTCGGGAAGGGAAGGGCGGCGACGAGGGACAGCACGGCAGATTTCCTGAAATTTCCGTGCTGACCTTATAGGTTGCCGGGGTCCGGGGAACAACCTTTCAAGTGTTTCAACGGCTTGCGTCTTCTCGCCGGGCTCGCCATATTCAGAAAGAGAGTGAGAGGATTGAATCCAATGCAAACCGATAACCGCCTGTTGGACGACCTGTCGCGGATCGCGACCAGCGCGTTGGGAACTCTGCAAGGGGCGAAAAGTGAAGCGGAAACGCTGATTCGCCAGCGCCTTGAGCGTGTCCTGAACGAGATGGATCTCGTGACCCGCGAGGATTTTGAAGCCGTCCGCGAAATGGCTGTCGCGGCGCGCGAGGAAAACGAACGGCTGTTGCAGCGCATCGAGGCCCTGGAACAGCAACTTGCCAAAAAGGCTGCGAAACCGCGGTCATCAAGCCGTAAGAAACCGGCGGCAGACTCCAAGCCAGCCGACTGAATGCGACTGGCTTAACGGCCGCCGGCCGGCACGCCCGGTTCGTGGGTATGCACGCATGCTGTGGATGATCGGGAACGATCTCTCGCCGGCGATCAGTTATCCACAAGAATCCTTCATCTGGACTTGATTCGCAGTTGCACTGCGAAACGCGCACGCATACGCTACATATATGGTTCGTTGGGATGTCGGGGGCAATATATGGGGCTTTACTCCGGAATTACGGGGTGTTGGCCCAGTTGCCGCAGCGGAAACCGACACTTCGCAAGGTGAAGAGACATCATGACCTTCGTTCTTGAATCGCAGGTGCCATCCAACGGAAACCCATTGGACACGGTCGAACATTTCATCAGCCAGCAGGACTGGAACTTCGACAGGCACGCCGAGGAAGAACTGGCGGTTGCGGTCAGCGGCCGTTGGTGCGAGTACCATCTTTGGTTTTGCTGGCGGCCGGAACATCAGTCGTTGCATTTGTCGTGCGCCTTCGACCTCAAGGTGCCCGACGACAAGAAGGCGGCCGTCTATGCCTTGCTGGTCTTGATGAACGGCAAGGTCGGGATTGGGAGTTTCGATCTTTATCCCGAGGAAGGCGCGGTGGTCTACCGCAACGCCTTGCTGTTGCGCGGCAGCGCCGGCGTGGCCGAAACCCAGGTTGAGGATATGATGGAGCTGGCGCTGAACGAATGCGAACGGTTCTACCCGGCGCTGCAGTTCCTGTTGTGGGGCGGCAGCACGCCCGAGCAGGCCCTGTTGGCCGCGGTAATGGAACCGGTCGGGGAGGCGTAAGCTCTCATGTCGGCATCATCCCTTTCGGGCAACCTGCTGCTGATCGGCGGCGGCAAGATGGGCGGCGCCATGTTGCGCGGCTGGCTGGATGGCGGCATGCGTCCCGGCCAGGTCGCCGTCATCGAGCCCAATGATGCCCCGGCCAACGAAATGCGCGAACTGGGGGTGAATGTTCATGCCGATATCGGCGATGTCGCCGATGAATTTGCTCCCGAAGTGATTGTCGTGGCGGTCAAGCCGCAGGTCATCAACGATGCCTTACCGGCTTACCGCCGATTTGCCCGTCCGGACGCGGTGTTCCTCTCCATAGCGGCCGGCAAAACCTTGGCGAACTTCGCCGGTTACCTGGGCGACGATGCCGCGGTGGTGCGGGCCATGCCCAACACCCCCGCGGCAATCGGCCGGGGCATGATCGTGGCCTGTCCAAACGGTCATGTCGGCACCGGGCAAAAGGACATGTGCGACACGCTTCTGGCAGCCGTGGGGGAGGTCGCCTGGGTCGATGACGAAGGGTTGATCGATGCCGTGACGGGTACGTCCGGCAGCGGACCCGCTTATGTTTTCCTGCTGATCGAATGTCTGGCCGCGGCGGCCAAGGAAGCCGGTCTGCCGGATACGTTGGCCGAACAACTGGCCCTTGCGACCGTGAGCGGCGCCGGTGAGTTGGCGCGGATCAGCGACGATTCGCCGGAACAGCTGCGGATCAACGTCACCAGTCCCAAAGGCACGACCGAAGCCGCGTTGAAGGTGCTCATGGCGGAAGACGGGCTGCAGGCATTGATGACGCGGGCCGTCAAGGCGGCCACGGACCGGTCGCGGGAACTCGCCGGCTAGCGGACTGGGCGTCCGGCTGTTTTACAGACCCTGGGTTGTTGCACCCTTATGGTCTTCCCACATATCATTGACGGATCCATCGGGCGATATGTGGGAGAACCGTCATGGCACGTAAACCGGCGGCAAAAAAGTCACGGGCAAAGCAACCCGATCCGCGTCAAGCGGCCATTGATGCCGCCATGAAGCTGGCCGTTGTCCAGGGCTGGCGGGACACCACGCTCAACGATATCGCCGCCGAAGCCAAGATTTCCCTGGCGGCCTTGTATGGCGTGTTTCCCGGCAAGGTTTCGATTGTCGCCGCTGTCATGCGCGATGCCGATGAAGCCGTGCTGTCCGGCGGCGCCGATTACGAGGACGAACCGATGCGGGACCGGCTGTTCGACCTGATCATGCGCCGCTTTGATGCTTTGTTGCCGCACAAGGACGGTCTCCGCGCGATCGTGCGTGACATGTCGTGGGATCCCGTGCAGGCGGCGTGCCTGTCCTGTTCCCTGCGCCGATCGATGAACTGGATCCTGGAGGCCGCGGGGATCAACTCCAGCGGATTGTTGGGCGTTGTGCGGCAGAAGGGGCTGAGTGCGGTCTATCTGGCGACGCTACGGACGTGGCTCGAGGATGACAGCGCAGACATGGGGACAACCATGGCGGCGCTGGACCGCAATCTCAAAAAGGCCGAACGTTACGCCAGCATGCTGCCGGGGCGCCGGCAAAGCGCGTCTCCCGAACCCGAAGCGGCGTAAACTCAATCAACAATTCCGTAAATTTGATGGAGGCAAGGTGTGTCTCAGATCACCTTCGACGACTTTCTCAAGGTGGACATCCGGGTTGGACGGATCGTCGACGTGCAGGATTTTCCCGAAGCCCGCAAGCCTGCCTACAAGCTATGGGTCGATTTCGGTGAGGAAATCGGCGTCAAAAAATCTTCAGCACAGGTAACCAAGCACTACACGCCGGAAACCCTGATGGGGCGGCAGGTAGCCGCGGTCGTCAATTTCCCGCCACGGCAGATCGGCAAATTCATGTCCGAAATACTGGTTTTGGGTTTTCCCGATGGCGACGATGATGTCGTCTTGATCGGTCCGAGCCAGGAAGTGCCCATCGGCGGCCGGATGTACTGACGCTCTAAAAGGCGTGCTGTCCGGCCAGTTCCTTCTTCAGCCGGCCGCGGTAGGCGTGGAAATCCACCTCCAGGGCATGCCGCGGGACCTTCATCCAAGCGGCATCGGGATGGTCGAGCTCGCGGCGGATACGCTGCTGGATATCGTCGGGACGCGGCCAATTGCCTTTGATGGCCTGGGCGACGAGCCGGCTTTGATAATCCGATAACGGCCAGATGCAGCCCAGCGGCTGGCACAAACCGATAAAGAACAGATTGTCGTACTCGGGGTGGAAGACCTTGAGATACAGCGGCACTTCCAGGCCGGAAAAATCGGCGATGGTCTTGTCCAGGAACGGGAAGGTGATGTGGTAGCCGGTCGCCGCGATGACGGTATCGAAATCGTCCGCACTGCCATCGGTGAAATGAACCGTACTGCCGTCGAACCGGGCGATGTCGCGGCGCGGTGTCACGCGGCCATGGCGAACGCCGTAAAGCAGTTCCGAGTTGAGCGTCGGGTGGACCGTCATCAATTCGTGGTCCGGTTCTTCCAATCCGTAGTCCCGGTTGCGGCCCTGCAGAACGATCAGCATGCGTTTGAAGATCATGCGGGCGAGTGGCCGGGGCAGCCAGGCGTTACGTAAGTTGAACACGTCGGTCGGTACGCCGAACAAAAACTTGGGGATGAAGTAGTAACCGCGCCGCATGCTGATGTGCGTCGCGGCGGAAACCCGGCTGGTTTCCACGGCGATGTCGCAGGCGGAATTGCCACCGCCGATCACCAGCACGCGTTTGCCGCGATAGGGTTCGGCCCGTTTGTAGAAATGCGCATGCAGAAACTCACCGGTGAATTGACCGGGATAGTCGGGCAGGCGCGGGTCCCAGTGGTGACCGTTGGCGACGAGCAGATGGTCGTAATCCGTACTTTCGCCGCCGTCGGTCGTAATGCGCCATGTTCCGTCATCGGTGCGCTCCGCCTTTTCGACCGTGGTGCCAAAGCGAATATGGCGTTCGACGTCGAAATGCCGGGCGTACGATTGAAAGTAGTCCAGCAACTGTCGGTGTCCCGGATAGTCCGGAAAGTGCTTCGGCATCGGGTAGTCGTCGAACTGCGACAGCGTTTTGGAGCTGATGATATGGGTGGTGTCGTAGACGCTGGAGTGGCCGGGGTCCGGATCGTAAATCCAATTCCCGCCTACCTGGTCGTTGCGATCGAAAACCGTGACGTCGTCGATCCCGGCCTCGAGCAGGTTCTTGGCGGCGGCGACGCCGGACGGGCCTGCTCCGATGACACATACCTTCGCCGATCCCACCTTGCCGTCCTCCCCCGTTGTACGGTGACCGAAACCCTATACCGGCAATTTGACCAGGGCGCGCAGCCCGCCTTGCGGCGATTGGCCGAGAATCAATTCTCCACCATGCGTCCGCACAACGTCGCGGGCGATGGTCAGACCAAGCCCGCTTCCGCCGGTCTTGGGATTGCGTGATTCGTCCATGCGGAAAAACGGCCGGAATACGTCCTCGCGGTTTTCCTCCGGAATGCCGGGGCCGTCGTCGTCGACGGCGATTTCCAGCGTGTCGCCGGCCCGTTCGGCGGACAGCGCCACATGGTCGGCATAGCGCCGGGCGTTTTCCACCAGATTGGTGATACAGCGCTTGAAGGCGTTGGGCCGGATGACGATGGGCAGTGCGTTGCCTTCCGTGTAATCGATTTCGCCGCCTTGCCGGCGGACATTCCAAACCACGTCATCCAGGATCGAGCGCACGTCGGTTTCGATGGCGGCTTCGACGTCCTGGCCTCGGGCGAAATCGAGATAGCCCTCGACCATGCGCTCCATTTCGCTGACGTCGGATTTCAATGCCGCCGCTTCCTCGCCATCCCCCAACATGGCCAGTTCCAGCTTCATGCGGGTCAATGGCGTTCGCAGGTCGTGGCTGACGCCGGCCAGCATTTCCATGCGCTGGCGGATCTGGCGCTGGATGCGTTGGCGCATGCGCAGAAATGCCGTTGCCGCGGCGCGAACTTCCGTCGCGCCTTCCGGTTTCAGATAGGCGTCGTCCCGGCCCTTTCCGAACGCCTCGGCGGCGACGGCCAGGCGGCGGATCGGTCTGACCTGGTTGCGCAGGAACAGAATGGCGATGGCCAGCAGCACCAGGGATGTGCCGATCATCCACAATACGAATATGTATGTCGTGCTGCTCCAAACACGCTTGCGCGGGGTTAGGATCTTGAGAACACCGTCTTCAAGCTGGACCGCGATATCGATTTTTTCCGGAATGCTGACCCGGTCGAAATAAAACGGGTAGGGCAACATTTCCGCCAGGGCATTGAACAGGCGCCGGTCGATGGTCGAGAACGGGCTGACCTCGAGTTCGGTATATTCCAGCCGCGCGCCCGGTTCGAAGGTCACCCGCAGATCCAACTTGGCCTGCGACAGCACGAACATACGGTCCCAGTCGTCCGGGCCCAAGAACACCTTGCGTGCCTCGATGATGGTGGCGATCTCGCCGGCCAGAACGGTCGCCATGCGGCGGGTGACCGTATCCCAGTGTCGTTGATAAAAGATCACCGTGGCGACGATTTGCAGCAGCACCACCGGCGTGACGATGATGAGCAGCGACCGGCCGAATAGAGTTCTGGGTAAAAACTGCTTGATCATGGGCAAAGCGTTGGTCGACCTGCGCGGGCACGGCGGCTAATCGAGACACGTAATCCGGTTCAGGTCAAGGCGCAGTCCCGTGAACTCATTCGGTCCGCAGCACGTAGCCCGATCCCCACACCGTATGCAGGTATCGGGGTTCCTTCGGATTGGCTTCGATCTTGCGGCGTAGGCGGGTGATCTGCACGTCCATGGCCCGGCCTTCGCTGGCGCCGCTGCTCTGGCGCAGCGTATCACGGCTTACGGTTTCGCCCGGCGTCCGCGCCAGTGCCGTCAGCAGCGCCGTCTCGGCCGACGTCAGTTTGACGGGCTTGCCGCTTTTGAGCAGGGACCCTGTGCCGGCATGGAAAATGAAATCGCCAAATCGCACGTCCGCGGGCGCTTCCTCGGTCCTGGTGCGTTTGAGAATGGATTGAATGCGCAACAACAGTTCGCGCGGTTCGAACGGTTTCGGCAGATAGTCGTCGACGCCAGCCTCCAGGCCGGTAATGCGGTCGTCCGGCTCGCCGCGCGCCGTCAGCATAAGGATGGGGACGTCATCGGATTCGCGAAGCTTCGTCGTGAACTCAAGACCCGTTTCCCCCGGCATCATGACGTCCAGCACCAGCAGATCGAATTGCAGTCCGCCCATGCGCCGGCGGGCTTCGCCGGCGTCCTCGGCCGTCGTTACGCGATAACCATTGTCCGACAGGAATTTCTGCAACAACTGACGGAGGCGGCTGTCGTCGTCGACAACAAGGATGTGTGGGGGGTCGTCCATGGCCGCCACTCCTGACACGATGCCCTCCCTGGCTCCGCCCCTAGTCCCGTTCGATCGACGAAATGATGCTCTTGCGGTCGATTTCGTTGATCAGCCCGGTCATGACCTTGCGGAACCCGGCCACGGCATCGGCGCCGGCTTCGCGGTAGGCCTTGGCGACCCGGGCGCGTTGCGGTTCGGACAGCTTGCGTTCCAGTTCCGTGCCTTTCTCGGTCAGTTTGAGCAAACGCTGTCTGCGGTCGCGCGTGCCCTTCTCCTGCACGATGTAACCCTGCTCGATCAACTGTCCGAGCACCCGGGACAGGCTCTGTTTGGTGATGCGCAGGATGGCCAGCAACTCGGCCACGCTCATACCCGGATTGCGCCCGACGAAATGGATCACCCGGTGGTGCGCCCGGCCGAATCCGAACTCGGAAAGGATGGCATCGGGGTCGCTGGTGAAGTCCCTGTAGGCGAAAAAAAGGAGTTCAATGCCTTGGCGGAGCTCGTTTTCACGCAAAAAAAGCGGATTGGCTGTCGATTTTATGTCAGTCATGTTGACATATCTTGATTATAATGTTACTCATAGCCTCAGTTGCTTGAAACATTTGATCGTAAGAGGCGTCAAAATGGAAATGATCCCCTTCGATGACCGTGAAGGCCTGATTTGGTACAACGGCCAACTTATTCCATGGCGGGAGGCGAAAGTCCACGTCCTCACGCACGGTTTACACTATGCCAGCGCGGTGTTCGAGGGCGAACGGGTTTATGACGGCTCGGTATTCAAACTGACCGAACACAGCGAACGCCTGGTCAAGTCGGCCGAATTGCTTGGCTTCGAGATTCCCTATTCGGTCGAGGAGATCGACAAGGCGACGCGGGAAGTCGTGTCGGCCGCCGGCATCAGCGACGGCTATGTCCGTCCCGTCGCCTGGCGCGGCAGCGAGATGATGGGCGTGTCCGCCCAGCACAACACGATCAACCTGGCGATCGCCACCTGGGCCTGGCCGTCCTATTTCACGCCGGAAGCCCGCATGAAGGGTTTGCGCCTGAAATTGTCGCCCTGGCAGCGGCCGTCGCCCGAAACGGCGCCGACGGACTCCAAGGCAGCCGGCCTTTACATGATCTGCACGTTGAGCAAGCACCAGGCGGAATCCGAAGGTTATGAAGACGCCTTGATGCTGGATTGGCGCGGCAACGTCGCCGAGGCCACCGGCGCCAATATCTTCTTCACCAGGGGCAACCAACTGCATACGCCGACGCCCGATTGCTTCCTCGACGGCATCACGCGGCGGACGGTCATCGATCTGGCCCGCGCCCGCGGCTACGAGATCATCGAACGGGCGATCAGGCCGGAAGAAATGGCGGATTTCGAGGAATGCTTCCTCACCGGTACGGCGGTGGAAGTCACCCCTGTACGCGAGATTGACAATTACACGTTCCAGCCGGGCGCGATCTGCCGGCAGATGATCGACGATTACGAAGGTGCCGTGCGTCTGCGCTCGGCGGCCTGATACCGGGATACCTGCATCGCACACTCCCAATTTCGTGCAGTCGATGCGGTACACTGAGGCGGGACCACGGTCCCGCCTCTTTTTCTTTGCATCAGTTTTGTGGGGTTATGCCGCGACCGGTTTGCGGTCGGCGAAGACGCGGCGGAAGGTTTCGCCGACGGTGCATACCTCGGCGCCGTCCAACGCACCCGCCTGCTTCAGCAGCTCATGGGCCTCCCGCAGATGATAGTGGGGAATGGACGGGTACAGATGATGCTCAATGTGAAAGTTCACATTGTGCGGAAACAGCGTCCAGGCGATCCAGCGCGGCATCAGGTTGGTGCGGGCGGCGGTGAAGGGCGATGAGAAGTCCGTCACCGCGCCGTGCTCGAGAATGGCCCGGAATCGCAGGATGACCTGGTTGACGGTGATCATCGGCAGAATCCACAACAGCAAATAGGCTTCCCACCAGCCGGTGGCCACGGCCACGGCGAGCAAGGTCAAAGGTGTTGCCGCGACGATCCAGCGGTCCCGCCGCGCGGTTTGCCGCAGCCGGGGCGAGGTGTCGTTCATGGGGTCGCTGCGCGCGCCCGTATTTTCATTGATCGCCGGCGCGCCGAAGAAATAGGCGTAATTCTTGTGCGCCGTCAGACCGATCAGGTCGGTACCCAGTTTCTTGAGCAGATACAGCTTGCCGCGCGGATAGCCTGCCATCAATGCCATGTCCGGGTCGTTGGGTTCGTAAAGATGGTTGTGGTGCAGACGGTGCACGACCCGGTAGGTGAACATGGAGATGCCCACCACCATGCCGCACAGGCGGCCGATGGTGTCGTTGAGCCGGCGGGTCTCATAAAGCCGGTAGTGGGCGGCTTCGTGGGACAGCACCATCAATCCGTGCTGCGCCATGGCCATGCCGATGACGAGCGGGATGACCACCCAGGGGGTCCACCACGTGATGGCGATGGCGAACATCAGGACGATCAGACCGAAGTTGAGGATCACCGAAAACGTCGAATGCAGCGGTGAAATCCGGGTCAGTCGTTTGATGTCCTGCGGCTTGAGCCCCTTTCGGGCCTTGACGCGAAACTCTTCGCCCTGCGCGGTTTCGGCGGTCACGATGGTCTCCTTCCACCTTGTCTGACGGAATCAGGCTACCACTCCTTTATTTCCCGAACAAGTGTTCGGTTTGATTGCCATCAATTTCCCGGATGAAGGGAGGCACTACAGTTTGACGCTCCGCCAGTGTGTTCTCAAGGACGCGCTGGTTTAGACAGGATGAGGCTCATTTCACTTCATGAAAACGTCGACGCCCCTGGGGTCCGCATTTCCGTTGCCGCCTTCGGTCGGTGACATCGGCCGTTCGCTGACACAGTTGTGTCTGCAGCCGCCATTGACCATCATGATGCGGCAGATGGCGTCGCACCATCCGGCCATTTTCGAGCGCATGACAAATTATGCCGCGGCGGTCTTCGTCGTCGACCCGACGGACCTGCCGGTTCGGTTCGCGATGGTTCTCGAACGCCGTTCGCCTAGTCTCCGTGTCGCGACGGACGACGACATCGAAGCCGCGACCGCGACGATCCAAGGTCCGATTGCGCTCCTGGTCGATCTGCTCGAAGGCAAGATCGACGGCGATGCCCTGTTCTTTTCCCGCCAACTGGTGGTGGAGGGAGACACTGAGGCCATCGTCGCCCTGCGCAATGCCGTCGACGGCGAGGAAATCGATGTGCGTAGTGAAATCGCCCGGTCGACCGGGCCGTTTGCCGGGGCAATGCGGAATCTCATTGCCGTGCTGGAAAGCGTTTTCGCGCGTGGCCGTTCGCGCCTGAGAACGCTGCAGGACGCGATCCTGGAACCGGCGGCGAACGACATTCGCAGTCAAAGGCATGACATTGACGCACTGCGCGATCAAATCGCCGAATTGAAGCGCGGCGGCCGCAAGCCGCGGAGTGGGTTTTCGGCATGACGCCCCGGTTGTCTCTGGAGCTGGTGTGCCCGGCGGGCACCCCGGCCGCGTTGCGGACCGCGGTCGATGCCGGTGCCGATGCGGTCTATGCGGGTTTCCGCGACGCCACCAACGCGCGCAACTTTCCCGGCCTCAATTTCAGCCGGGCGGAAATGCGCGAAGGCTTGGCCTATGCCCATGCGCATCGCTGCAAACTGCTGATCGCCGTGAACACCTATGCGGAAGCCGGTGCGCCGGGGCCGTGGCACGATGCCATCGACGCCGCCGCGGACATGGGCGCGGACGCTGTCATATTGGCCGACATCGGCCTGCTGGATTACGCGGCACGGACACACCCGCATCTGCGCCGCCATCTGTCGGTGCAGGCCTCGGCATCCAATCCGGAATCCATCAACTTCTATCAGCGTGCATTCGGTGTCCGCCGGGTGGTTTTGCCGCGCGTGCTGACGGTCGCCGAAATCGCCCACCTCAATGAGCAAATCGACGTGGAGACCGAGGTGTTCGCGTTCGGCGGCATGTGCCCCATGGCGGAAGGCCGCTGCGCCTTGTCCTCATACGTCACCGGAGAGTCGCCCAATCTGCGTGGCGTGTGTTCTCCGGCCTCCGCGGTGCGCTACGAAAAGCGCGGCGAGGACCTGGTTTCGCAACTCGGCGGTTTCACCATCAATGCGTTCGGTCCCCACGAATCGGCGGGTTATCCGACCTTGTGCAAGGGACGGTTCACCGCCAATGACCGGGCCGGATACCTGTTCGAGGAACCGACCAGCCTGAACGTCACCGGCATCCTGCCGGACTTGCGGGCGGCCGGCGTGACGGCATTGAAGATCGAAGGCCGGCAACGGGGCAAGGCCTACGTGGCCGAAGTGGTGCGCGGTTTCCGCCGGGCGCTGGACGGAAACGGCCGGACCGGGGCGCTCGGCAATATGACCGAGGGACAGCGTGAAACCGCCGGCGCCTACCGGAGGGACTGGCGATGACAGCGACGCTCTCTCTTGGTCCCGTCCTGTTCAACTGGCAACCGGAAGATTGGCGCGACTTCTATTTCCGCACCGCCGATGAATCGCCGGTCGACGTGGTGTATCTCGGCGAAGTGGTGTGTTCCAAGCGCGAACCGTTCTTCCGTGACCATATTCCGGCGGTGATGGAGCGTCTGCGGTCCGCCGGGAAAAGCGTTGTGCTGTCCACCCTGGCCCTGGTGATGACCGACAAGGAACTGTCGGCCCTGAAGGACATGGTGACGGACTATGACGGGCTGATCGAAGCCAACGACTTGAGCGCCGTCAGCCTGTTGGCCGGCCGGCCGCACATCGTCGGTCCCTATGTCAACGTCTACAACGAAGGCACCCTGGCCTATCTCGCTGGCAAGGGGGCGACCCGGATGGTGTTCAACGGTGAACTGCCCGCAACCTCGGTCCGCACGATTGCGAAAGCGGCCTCCAAGCTGGGAGTGGAGACGGAAATACAGGTCTTCGGCCGTCTACCCCTGGCCATCTCGGCGCGGTGCTATCACGCCCGGTCGCGCGGCCTGCACAAGGACGGATGCCAGTTCGTCTGCGGGGAAGACGGCGACGGCATGGATGTGGACACCCTGGACGGCGATCCGTTCCTGGCCGTGAACGGCACCCAGACGTTGAGTCACACGTCGGTCAATCTGGCGGGCCATGCCGCGGAATTGACTGCTGCGGGTGTTGGCGTCTTACGCTTGTCGCCACAGACCTGCGATATGGTGGGGGTCGCGGCCGCGTTTCGGCGCCTGCTCGACGGCACAGTCTCTGTCGACGAAACACAGCTACGGTTGCGTGAGATCGCCGGTGGCGTGCCGTTCTCGGATGGGTTTTTCCGCGGGACGGTCGGGCGGAGTTTCGCGGAGAGTGCCGCCTAGCCGTTTTTCGGTTTGGCGTTCCAGCGGTCCGCGGCGCTGTCGTCGCTCTCCCGGGCCTCGACCCACTGCCCGCCGGCGGTGCCGTCTTCCCGCTTCCAGAACGGCGCCTTGGTCTTCAACCAGTCCATCAGAAACGCCGCCGATTCGAACGCCGCTTCCCGGTGGGCGGATGCGGTGATCACCAGGACGATCTGATCGCCCGGTTCGAGCGTGCCGTAGCGGTGGATGATCAGGCTGTTTTGCAGCGGCCAGCGCCGGCGGGCTTCGTCCTCGATGGCCTGCAGCTGCTTTTCCGTCATGCCGGGATAGTGCTCGAGCGTCATGGACGAGACGTCGCCGCCCCCGGACATGTCCCGCACCAGGCCGACGAAGGCCGCCATGCCGCCGATGGCCGTATTGCCGGCCCGCAAAGCCGCCATCTCGGCGCCGACATCGAAGTCTTCCTGCTGCACCCGGATCATCGTCAATCCCCGTCGCCGCTATCCCCCGGTGACCGGCGGAAACAACGCGATCTCGTCGTCGGCCGATACCGGATCTTCGGGATGGGCGTAGTCTTGGTTGACGGCGACGCGGACGATGGTGGGGTCCTTCAGGACCGCCTCGAATTGCGGCCCCCGCTGCGCCAGCCACTGCAACAGGGCTTCGACGGTCGTCACGTCGGCCGGCACGTCGACGTCCTCTTCGCTCATGCCGAGCTTCTCCCGGAGCCAGGCAAAATACAAAATCTTCATACGTTCACCTCGCTGAACGGCAGGAAGTCGACAAGGTCGCCGACCTGCAGCTCGGTCAAATCCTCGGGCAATTCCACGAGGCCGTCGGACTCGACCATCGAACTGAGAATGCCCGATCCCTGGGACCGGAACTTGCGGACCTCCGCCTGGCCGTCACCGTTGAGCGCGATGTGCGCCCGGACCCATTCGCGCCGGTCCGGCTTTTTGCTGTACTGAAACCCGGCGCGGATCTTGTACGTCCTGGCCGGATCCTCCGCACATCCTCCGAGCCGCAGGATCAGGGGCCGGGCGAACTTCAGGAAGCAGACCATGGCGGCGACCGGGTTGCCGGGCAGCCCGACAAAGGCGGTCGATCCAACCTGTCCCAGTGCGATCGGCCGGCCCGGTTTGATGGCCAACCGCCAGGCGTGGATCGATCCGAGCTTTTCCACGGCGGTCCGGACATGGTCCTCCTCACCGGTCGATACGCCGCCCGACGTGAACAGCAGGTCGTGGGATGCGGCAGCCTCCGACAGCGCGTCGCAAACCGCATCCAGCCGGTCGGGCAGAATACCCATGTCGGTGACCGAGCACCCCAGTCCCCGGATCAGTCCGGCCAGCATGAATCGATTGGCATCGTAAATGGCGCCGGGCGTCAGGTCGTCACCGGGCTCGCGCAATTCGTCGCCGGTCGAGAACAACGCCACCTTCAGCGGGCTGTAGACGGTCAGACTGTGCTGGCCCACCGATGCCGCCAGACCCAGGTCCTGGGCCCGCAAGCGGTGCCCACGATGCAAAATGACGTCGCCCGCCTTGATGTCCTCGCCGGCCTTGCGCGCATTCGATCCTTGCTTGAGGCCAGGGGGAATGGTCACGGTGTCGCCGTCGGTCCGGACGTCTTCCTGCATGACGACGGTGTCGAACCCGTCCGGTAGTACCGCGCCGGTGAAAATCCGGACGCTGTCTCCCGGCTTGTGCTGCATGTCCGGCGCAAAGCCTGCCGGCACCCGCCCGGCGACACGCAAGGTTACGTCTTCGTCGGCGGACAGATCGCTGAAGGCGAGGGCATAGCCGTCGACGGCCGAATTGTCGCGCGGCGGTACGTTGTGGCGCGAGACGATGTCCTCGGCGAGAACGCGCCCGGCCGCGTCGGACAGATCGACCGCTTCGGTCTCGGTCAGTGTGGACACCCGTTCGTTCAGAAGCGCCAGGGCTTCCGCCGTGGTCATCAGCTTGCCGCCGAAGGCAAAACAGTCGTCGCTGAGCTGGGTCATGCCTGCCGGTCCTCCAGCCCGCAATGGGCAATAATGACATCGGCGATGGCGGCGACGTCGTCAAGATCGATGACGGTCTTTCCCGCGGTATCGGTCAACTCGGAGTTGGTGGCAATGGCGACGACCGAAGGATCGGCGGGGTCGATGGGCAGGCCTTTGCGGTTGTCCTCCCTATGCACCAGGATTTTCGGATGCTTGTATTGCTTGAAACCCTCGACCATCAGCAGATCGACCGGGGTCATGCGCGCGATCAGGGAGTCCATGTCCGGTTCGGGTTCGTCGCGCAGTTCGTGCATCAAGGCCCAGCGGCGTCCCGATGTGATCATCACCTCCGTGGCGCCGGAATGCCGGTGTTCGTACGAATCCTTGCCCGGCGTGTCCATGTCGAAACCGTGATGTGCGTGCTTCATGGTCGAAACGGTTAATCCTCGTCCGGTCAGTTCGGGCAGCAACTTGACCATCAGGGTCGTCTTGCCGCTGCCGCTCCATCCTGCGAGGCCGAATACTTTCATCTTCGTCAAAGGAACTCTCTGATCACAATCAAGCCGGGCCGGGGTCTAGTCGGACGTTGATACCGCTTCGCCCTTGCGGGCCTGTCCGGTATTTCCCTTTTGGCCGGTTGCTTTGTCGGCGCCCGGCTTTGACGATTGGGTCATGTGGGCCAGGCCGCCGCGCATATAGTCATACCCGGTATATATCGTCAGTAGGGCGGCAAGCCAGAGGCAGTAGATACCGATGCTGAGGGCAGGTATCCAATCCGGAGCCGCATCGCCGACCAGCAGGAAGCCGATCGCCAGGATTTGCACCGCCGTTTTCCATTTGGCCAGCTTGCTGACGGGAACCTCGACCTTGACCTCGGCCAGGAATTCCCGCAGGCCGGCGACCAAAATCTCGCGGCACAGAATGACCAGGGTGGGCAGGATGGTCCAGTCTTCGATGCGGTCGACGGCCACCAGCATGAGCAGCGCCGTGGCCACCAGCAGTTTGTCCGCTACCGGATCGAGAAATTGGCCGAGCCGGCTGGCCGTCTTGTGGGTGCGGGCGAAATAACCATCGAAATAGTCCGTGATGCCCGCCAGGGCGAACAGCCCGAACACAGTCCAGTTGGCCCAATCGCCCGGCAGGTAAAACGCCGCGACCAGGGCCGGAATCACGACGATCCGTGACAGGGACAGAATGTTGGGCAGATTGGTAATCATGGACTTACGATCGCTGTTGGGCGCAGCACTATACCACCATCAGCCGATCTCGTGAAAATGATCGTAGATGGTCCTCGCGACGGTTTTACTGATGCCGTCGACCGCCTCCAGGTCGGCTAGGCCGGCCCGTTCCACCTCCCGGGCCGACCCGAAATGGTTCAGCAAGGCCCGCTTGCGTTTGGCCCCGATCCCGGCGATTTCATCCAGCGAGGACTTGCCGATCACCTTCGACCGGCGGGCCCGGTGGGTGCCGATGGCGAACCGGTGCGCCTCGTCCCGCAGGCGTTGAAGGAAATACAACACCGGATCGCGCGGCTCCAGCGTGAAGGGCTGCCGGCCCTGCATGTAGAAGGTCTCCCTGCCGGCGTTGCGGTCCGGTCCCTTGGCGATGGCGACGAGGGTCACGTCGGTAACGCCGAGGTCGACGAAGACGTCCTGCACCGAACTGAGCTGCCCCTTGCCGCCGTCGATCACGATCAGGTCGGGCCAATGGCCGCGATCCCGGTCGGGATCCTCCTTCATCAGGCGTTTGAAGCGGCGGCCGAGAACCTCACGCATCATGGCGTAGTCGTCTCCGGGCGCGGTCTGTTCGTCGCGGATATTGAACTTGCGGTAGGCGTTTTTCATCAGGCCTTCCGGTCCGGCGACGATCATGCTGCCGATGGCCTCGCTGCCTTGGATATGGCTGTTGTCGTATACCTCGATGCGTTGCGGCGGGTCCTCCATGTCGAACAGCCTGCCGACCCCGTCCAGCAGCTTTCTTTGCGTTCCGTGTTCGGCCAGGCGCCGGCCAAGCGCGGCCCGGGCGTTGGTCAAGGCATGGTCGAGCAGCTTGCGTTTGGCGCCGCGTTGCGGGCGGGTCAGATGCACCCGATGGTCCGCCCGAATGCTCAGGGCTTCCTCGATAAGGTCCTGTTTTTCCACCGGATGGCTGATCAGAATATGTTTGGGCGGCGGGCGGCGGGCATAAAACTGTCCGATGAAGGCGCTGATCACGTCGCCTTCGCTGGCGTCGCCGGTGTTGGCCGGAAAGTAGGAGCGGTTGCCGTAATTCTGGCCGGCGCGGAAAAAGAAGATCTGAATGCAGGTCTGGCCGCCGTCCTGATAGGCCGCAATGATGTCCGCTTCGCCGACACCCAGCACATTGATGTCCTGCCGGGTCTGAATTTGGGTCAGGGCACGGATACGGTCGCGGTAGATGGCCGCGGTTTCGAATTCCAGGTCCGCGCTGGCCTGTTCCATGATTTCGGAGAACTGCTTCTGGATTTCGCTGCTGCGGCCGGACAGAAAATCCCGTGCCTGGTCGACAATCGTTGCGTAATCGTCGGCGCTGATGCGTTGGACGCACGGCGCGGTGCAACGCTTGATCTGATATTGCAGGCACGGCCGGGTCCGGCGCTCGAAGTCACTGTCCGTGCACGAACGCAGTGGAAACGCGCGCTGCATCGTGTTCAGGGTCTCGTTGACCGATGCCGCCGACGCGAACGGTCCGAAATACTCGCCCTTGTCGGACCTGGCGCCCCGGTGCTTGGTGATGCGCGGCCAGGCATGATCGCCGGTGATCAGGATGTACGGGAACGATTTGTCGTCGCGCAGCAGGATATTGTAGCGCGGCTTGAGCTTCTTGATCAGGTTCGACTCAAGCAGCAACGCTTCCGCTTCAGTGTGGGTGGTGATGATTTCCATCTTCCGCGTGGCGGCGACCATGCGGGCGATGCGGTTGCCCAGGCCGGTCGGCTTCGTATAGCTCGTGATCCGTTTTTTTAGATTCTTGGCTTTTCCCACGTACAGGACGTCACCGCGGTGATCGAGCATGCGGTAGACGCCGGGGGCGCTTGGCATGGTCCGCAAGTAGGCCCTGATGGCATCGGCGCCTGCCGGCGGTTGCGAGTCGGCGTCGCTCAGAGGGGGGGCGGTTGCGGGTTTGGGATGGTTATGGGCCAAGAAGAAAACCTGTGATCAGAATATGATCCCCAATATGCCGCGTGCAATCTTACGGTCAATCCGAGGGCCTCGAATTATCGTGTCGGGCCGGGCACACGCTTCATCACCCTTTCGGATGGGGAGCATGACCGGTCAATTGCAACCATAGGATCAAGTGCCGTCAATCAAAGTAAAGGAACGGTAACAATATCCACGAATCATGTGGATAAGCCCGTGGATAATGGCACGAGTCGGACCCCCTGGTCGCGCGATTCCTTACATTTTACGTGGTTGCCTAATAAATAGGCAGTTTCGTAAGTGTTTGAAAGTAAACAATAATTCATTGTCAACAGCTATTGGTGCCGCAGGGTGGAATTATTTTTACTGCGTGTCTCGGATGTAACGGTCGGCACGGAACCGCTGTGCACAAATTCACGGGACGAGCCTGCGAATCCATGGTTAAAAATCGTTAAGTGGTTGAATCTCAATACCGCTTACGTTCGATTTCGATACCGACCGACGCGGCTTCACGAATGGCATCCGGCTTCTCAACCCGGACTTTGGCGGATACCACGCGCTGATCTTCCAGGCAGGTATCGGCAATTTGCTCCGCCAACGTCTCAACCAGATTGACGTGACCGTTGTCCGTCAGTCCCTTGATGGATTCGACAATACTTTCGTAGCAGACAACGTTTTTCAGTTCGTCGCCCGATGACGGCGTGACTTGTACCATCAGATCGACATTGATCCGAATCCGCTGCTGTTTCTTCTGCTCGTGCGGATGCACACCCAGGCTGGCCAGCAGAACCAAGTCGTTGATCAGGACGCGAGTCAACTGTGCCGCCGGTTCGGCAACGGGATGCACGGTCAAGGGTACGGGTTTGTTCATCGCCGCCTCACTCATCGGGACAGCCTACTCCGGAACGATTTGGCCGGCGTTCGGCGACGGCCAGGGGAGGTGCTGTCCACCATCAAGGGCGATCATTTGCCCCGTCATGGCGCCCGCCGTCAAGATAAAGCGTACGCCGTCGCAAATTTCTTGCGGCGAAGCGCCTCGCTGCAGGGGCGTCGACCGGCACTGGGCTTCGAACTGTTCTTCGCTCTGGCGTTCGCTGGCAAGCGTTGGTCCGGGCCCGATGCCGTTGACCCGGATGCGTGGAGCCAATGCCATCGCCATCGTCCGCGTCAATGTCCACAGTGCGGACTTGCTGACCGTGTAGCTGACGAAGTGCGGTGTCAGCCGCCAGACCCGTTGGTCGAGAATATTGATCACATTGCCCTCGGCGCCGTCCGGAACCTGTTCGGCGAACCGCTGCGTCAGAACGAAAGGTGCGCGGAGATTGACGTTGAGGTGGTCGTTCCAGCTTTCCGCGCTGGCGGTCTGCACCGAATCATATTCAAAGAGCGACGCATTGTTGATCAGACAGGTCAGTGGCCCGATGCCTTCGGCCGCGGTTGCGATAAGTGCTTGTGCATCGTCTTCCCGGGCAAGATCCGCGCACACGGTCTCGGCTCTGCCCCCCGACTTCCGTATCTCCTGGGCCAATTCCTCGGCGGCGGATTGCGATTGGTTGTAGTGGACACCGACCGCCCATCCATGGGACGCGAGGTCCAGCGCGATCGCACGGCCGATACGGTGTGCGGCGCCGGTGATCAGGACGGTCTGGTTGGCGGTCTGCATGGCTTACATGCTGCCGGCCATGGCGTGGTGGTCGATGCCGGACCAGCCATGCAACTGCGCGAAAATATAGGCACCATACAGAGAGAAACAGACGATGCCGGCGACCCGCCCGATATCGCGCCGGCGCATGATAAAGGCGAACATCAGGCCGGTGACGGCCAACAGAACCCAGAAATCGAAATGCAGAATCTGAGTGGGAACCGGAACCGGCGTTACGATCGCCGTGACCCCCATGATGCCCAGCACGTTGAACAGGTTGCTGCCGACCACATTGCCCAGGGCGACGTCGCCGTGCCGGTGAATCGCGGCCATGACGGATGTCGCCAGTTCCGGAAGAGACGTGCCCAAGGCAACCAACGTTACGCCGATCGCGGCTTCCGACAATCCCGCCGTCTTGGCCACCGCGACGGCGCCGTCGATGAGGAGCGAGGAACCGAACGGCAAGGCGACCAACCCGATGATGATAAATATGCCGGCGGCCCAGGCGGACTTCGGTGACCCGCCTTCCAGTTCCTCGGTCAACTCCACGGCCATGCTGTCGCCGAACCGCTTGGCATGGTAGTAGGAGATGAGGAGGAAGGTGCATAGCAGGCAAAGCATCAGAATGCCCTGCCACAGCACATAGGCACGTCCCCAGCCCAACACGACGAACAACACGCTGGCGCCGACCATCAGGGCGGCGTTGCGGCGGATGGGGCCGTCGCAGGCGCACGCGACGGGGTAGATCACGGCCGGCAAGCCCAGCACCAGAAGTACGTTGGCGATGTTGCTGCCGACCACATTGCCGACCGATATGGCCGGCACCCCCGACAAGGCCGCTTCGAGGCTGACGACGAGTTCGGGGGCGGATGTCCCCAAGGCGACGATGGTCAGGCCGATGATCAGTTTGGGAATGTTCAGGCGTTCCGCTAGCGAAATTGCGCCACGCACCAGCATTTCCCCGCCGAACAGCAGGATGACGAGACCACCGGCAACCTCAAGGTACATCATGATCGTGTGTCAAACCTGCTCGAACGGGTGTTTGGTACGCATCGATACTCTGGCGCTTTTTGTATGCTGGCTGCCGTTTATATAGAGATCATTGGGCCTCGGCAAAAGCCCATGGAATGCCGCTCTCGAATTCTTGTTGCCCTAAAGACACGGTTCAAAACCGGGCCGGATGCTTGCTTTTGCCGCGTCGGTGACGGGTCCCCGGCCGGCCGGCGGTGGAGCGGGCCGAGACCGGGCGTCCGGTCGGATCGGTGGCGATCTCCAGTTCCGTGGTTTCCAGGCGGCGGATTTCATCGCGCAATCGGGCGGCTTCCTCGAATTCCAGATCGCCGGCTGCCTCGCGCATGCGTTTCTCCAGATCGCCGATATGGGCGCGCAGGTTGTGTCCGACAAGGTGCCGGGTATCCTCGTCACCGGTGTCCACCGTGACGTGATCCTGCTCGTACACGCTTTCGAGGATATCGCCGATCTGCTTGCGCACGCTCTCGGGCGTGATGCCGTTGGCGACGTTGTAGGCCTGCTGTTTCTCCCGCCGCCGGTTCGTTTCGTCGATGGCCCGCTGCAACGAGTTGGTCATCTTGTCGGCATACAGGATGGCGCGGCCTTCGACGTTCCGGGCCGCCCGGCCGATGGTCTGAATGAGCGATGTTTCCGAGCGCAGGAACCCTTCCTTGTCCGCGTCGAGGATGGCCACCAGGGCGCATTCGGGAATGTCCAGTCCCTCGCGCAGCAGATTGATGCCGATCAGCACATCGAACGCGCCGAGCCGCAGGTCGCGGATGATCTCGATCCGCTCGATGGTGTCGATATCCGAATGCAGGTAGCGTACCCGCACACCGGCCTCGTGCATGTATTCGGTCAGGTCCTCGGCCATGCGCTTGGTCAGGGTGGTCACCAGGGCGCGCTGGCCCTTGGCGGCCAGTTCGCGGCACTCGGCCAGCAGGTCGTCGACCTGGTTTTCCACCGGCCGCACGATACATACCGGATCGATCAGTCCGGTCGGACGGATGACCTGGTCGACGAATACGCCGCCGGTCCGCTCCATTTCCCAGGACCCCGGCGTCGCGGAAACGAACACGGACTGCGGCCGCATGGACTGCCATTCCTCGAACTTGAGAGGCCGGTTGTCGATACAGGACGGCAGCCGGAAGCCGTAGTCCGCCAAGGTCGACTTGCGCCGGTAATCGCCCCGGTACATGCCGCCGAGCTGCGGCACGGTCACATGGCTCTCGTCGACGAAAATGACGGCGTTCTCCGGCAGGTATTCGAACAGGGTCGGCGGCGGGTCGCCGGGATTGCGGCCCGTCAGATAGCGGGAATAGTTCTCGATGCCTGCGCAGGTGCCTTGCGCCGCCATCATCTCCAGGTCGAACAGCGTGCGCTGCTCCAGCCGCTGGGCCTCCAGCAGCTTGCCGGCATGGTTGAACGCGTCCAACTGGTGCTGCAGGTCGACCTTGATCTGTTTCATGGCCTGCTGCAGGGTCGGCTTCGGCGTGACGTAGTGGCTGTTGGCATAGACCTTGATGGCTTCCAGCGCGCCGGTCTTCTCCCCGGTCAACGGATCGAACTCGGTGATCGATTCGATTTCGTCGCCGAACAGGGACAATTGCCAGGCCCGGTCCTCCAAGTGGGCCGGGAAGATTTCCACCGAGTCGCCGCGCACCCGGAACGTGCCGCGGATGAAGTTCTGGTCGTTGCGCCGGTACTGGATTTCCACCAGGCGGCGCAGCAGGGCATTGCGTTCGATGGTTGCACCGACGGAGAGGGACAGGGCCATGTCCGAATAGGTTTCCACGTCGCCGATACCGTAGATGCAGGAGACACTGGCCACGATGACCACGTCGTCGCGCTCCAGCAGGGACCGTGTCGCGGCATGGCGCATGCGGTCGATCTGCTCGTTGATGGCGGCGTCCTTTTCGATATAGGTGTCGGTACGGGGGACGTACGCCTCAGGCTGGTAGTAGTCGTAGTAGGAAACGAAGTATTCCACGGCGTTGTCCGGGAAGAACGACTTCATCTCGCCGTAAAGCTGCGCCGCCAGCGTCTTGTTGGGCGCCAGTACCAGGCTCGGCCGCTGCAGGTTCTGAATGACATGGGCGGCGGTAAAGGTCTTGCCCGATCCGGTCACGCCCAGCAGAACCTGATCCCGCTCGCCCTGCAACAGGCCTTCGGTCAGTTGCTCGATCGCCTGAGGCTGGTCGCCCGACGGCGTGAACTCGGACCGAAGCTTGAAGGGAATGCCGCCCTCCGTCTTCACCGGCCGCTCGTGGCGCGGCGGCACGAAGACTGGCGGGGTCTGGTCGGATTGGGGACGTGGCTCGCTCATCCCTCATATATGCCTATCCCGATGGGAAAAGGCCAGATGGGGACGGCGCGTTTTTTTGAACGACCCGCGTCAGGACGCGACGAGCCGGAGATGACCGCCGCATGGTTCCGCACTGCGCAGGCCGGCTTGGCGTTCCCTGTGTTCCGACGGCGTGTAATACGTGTTTATGGTCGGGCAGGGCAGCGGTTCCGGCGTGAAACACTCCATGCCCGGGCTGACGTCGACCACCAGGGTGGGACCATTATTGCCTACGAACTCGGCAATAGTTGCCTCCCTGTCGCGCCAGGCGGAATGTCGGCTGTCGTAGTAGTTTCGATTGGTGCCGTCACCGCCGATCAGGCGCCAATCCCATACCCAGCCGTCATTTTCGCGGAATACCGGCGATACGAAGATGCGGGGCGTATTGTCGAAGTGCGGCATGGACAAACTCCAGAACCATCGGGACCGTTTTCTACCTTGCAAACCGCTTGCCATTAGCCGGCGGTCTCTTCAACGGGCACGGCGTTAACCACATAACGCAAGGGGCCACCCGGCTCCCAGTCATCGAACGGGTAGCAGGTGACCAGGCTGAGAACGGACGTGTCCTCCACCGGCGCAAGGCCGTGCCGGCGGTGGTCGACGATCCGGCGCCCGGTGACCTTGTAGCGAAAACGCTGTCCATCGCGCCGCTGGACGATCAGGTGTTCGCCGGGTGCAAGGTCCTTGAGAAACCGGAAATGGGTGTCGCGGTGTCCGCCGATCAGGCTCCGGCCCGGCGCTCCGGGCAACGGCGTGCCCGTCATGTGTCCGGGACCGAATGCCAGTGTCCTGCCGCTGCTGCCGGCCAGAACGAACAGGTCGATATCATGGCCGGGAACGATGAGGCGTGCGATAGGTGCCGTGTCGGCCCAAGACCAGGGCTTGATCGCCCGGCCGCTGGACAGGGACTCCGCCCAGGCATCTTTGATCAGCACCTGCGCCAGCTGGGCCTTGGCGTGAATATACAGGCCCTGTCCGCCTTGCCACAGGGCGGCGGCGAGCGCCGCCCCGGACAAAGCCGGAATGAGTTTCGATGTCATGCCGATCTGCGCCGGTAAAGGACGAACAGAATACCTGCCAGCATCGTCATCGCCAGAGCCCAGGCCAGATGCATGGCCGCCGGTGTCGCGCCGCGGGGCAAAACATAACCCTGCTGGGCGGCGCCGAGCACTTTGCCGCGCGACCAGCCATGGGGCAGATTGGTTGCCAGTCGTGATGCATGCACGGGCTCGGCGGCGGGCCGGACGGGTGTCACGTCGACGGCGACGAGGCTGGTGTACTTGCTGACCAGCTTGTAGTCGAGCGCCGTGTCAGTCACGTGACGTTTCACCGCTTCGAAGTCGGCGCCTTCGATGACACTGTCCATCAGTGCCGCGATCTTGCGCCGCGCCCATACGGCGGCGATGCCGGGATTGTCGGTATCGCTCATGGCAAGAGGCACCGCCGCTTGCCACGGACGGCCGTCGAACCGTCCGGTGACCATGACCTGTTGTCCATCCAGTACCGTGTTTTCCTGGAATCGCGCCGCCAAGGTCAACGGTTGACCGTCGTACAGGTCGGGGACCCGCGTCGGCCAGGTTTCCGGGTTTGATCCGTCCGGCCAAATCACTTGTAGATCGGTCAATACGGGCCGTTCCAGTTTGCGCAGGAGAACATTCATCTTCTCGCTGACCTCGGTCGGCGTACTGATGAAGGTGTAGGAACCCCGGCCGAATTGGGCTGCGCGGGTCATGAAATAGGAATTGGGCGCGGATCCGATGCCGACGGTGAATAGTCGGGTGTCGCCGATCAGCGCCTTCGTCCGGCCGAACAGTTCCCGCTCGTTGCCGACGCTTCCGTCCGTCAGGAAAACGACTTGGTGCAATGTCTCGTCATTAGCCGCGAACGATTCGAGAGCCGCCGTCAAGGCCGTCAGCATTTCCGTGCCGCCCGTGGATTCCAGATTGGCCACATAGCGTTTGGCCGCGTTCAAGGTTGACGCGTCGGCGCGCCTGGGCGCGCGGAACAGGCTGCTGGTGACACTGTTGAATTGGATGACATTGAAGCTGTCTTCGGGACGCAACCGGCCGAGGGCCAGGATCAACGCCGCCTTCGCCTGGCGCAGGGATTCGCCGTGCATCGAGCCCGAGGTGTCGATGACGAAGACGATGCTGCGCGCCGGGGGCGGCGACAGGGTTGTGCCGGCCGCCGCCGGTCTGGGCATGAGAGACAGAAGCACATGCCGATGACCGTCCTTGGTTTCGCTGTACAGGGCCGGCGCTGGGCCTTCACCGGGCGCCGGGGACCATTGCAGCACGAAGTCCCTGTCCGCCGGCACGTCGCCGTGCGCCAGTGTCACCGTCTTCCATGCCGCGCCTTCATCGTCGACGGCGATGGCATGCGAGGGGCTGGCAATGTCGCCGAGCGGTACCTTGCGGTCGAGCCGGATCGTCAACGTAACCGGATTGCCCAGGCCTTCTGCTTCCGAACGGACGGGCGGCGTGATGTCCGCGGCGTCCGGCACCGGGTCGACCACCACCGTGAAATCCTCCGCCGCGATAAGGCGGGGCCTGGGGATGTAGCGCGGGCCGATGACCAGCGGAAAGCGCAGATCGAAGCGGCCGTTGTCGACCCGCACGGTCTGCTGGTATTCGATCTCCACGGCGATTCGGCTGTTCGGCGCGATGTTGGCGACGGACGTGGTGAACATGTTCGGCCGCTGTTGTTCCACCAATCCGGCCTGCCTGCCTTCCGCGCGCGCCTTCTCGTATGTCTTGCGGGCCTTCCGCTTTTCCTTGATTTGCCCTTCGATCAGACGGTCACCCACCCGCAGCCGCATGCGGTCGACGGCGGCATTGTCCGGCAGGGGAAAGGCGTAGATGGCTTCCCGCCAGTCGGGGCTGTCGTTGAAGAACGCCTGTTTGACGGTCACCCGGGCGATGGTGCCGCTGATGTCCATGTGCACGTCGGTGTCCACCGTCGGCGCCACGTCGTAGATCCCGCCGGTGTCCGTCCGGAACAACAGCGATCCGCCTTCCACCTCGTTCAGCCGCGTCGCCGGCTTGTCCTCGGCGCCCATCGTGGCCGACCGGGCTTGCGGTGCCGAAATGGCCAACAGCAAGGCCAGGCAAAGCAGCGACAGCGTGCCATACAGAATTTGCGTTCCGGCGCCCAGCAGGCGCCTGTGGGCGGATCGTGGTTTCATGCGTGTTCCCCATTGTCCCGTGTGGATAGCCCTCGACGATCAGGCAAACCCAACGGTTGGGCTGAATTGGCGCGGCATTGCGGCAGCGCCGGGATCAATCACGGCAAAATGGAGGCAAAGCGACCGGCGGCGCGGTCTTGCGCTATTGAAAACGCCGGCTTCATCTGTCATCCCATAGGTCGGACAGGGGACAAGAGGGAGAGTTCAAATGGGGGACGAAGGTCAGGCCACGGCAAAGCCCGATTTCAGCGTGGACGCCTACGCGCCGCCGCAGATCGCGGCCCGGGTCGAGAACGCGGGCGTCGCCAAGGCCAGGATGCCGACGCTGCAGACCCTGACCCTGGCGGTCCTGGCGGGGGCCTTCATCGCTTTCGGCGCCATGTTCTTCACGTTGGTGACGACCGGATCGCCCTTCGGCTTCGGGCCGACGCGGTTGCTGGGCGGCCTGGTGTTCAGCCTGGGCCTCATACTCGTCGTCATCGGCGGCGCCGAGCTGTTCACCGGCAACAACCTCATTATCATGGCCTGGGCGGACCGCAAGATCACGACCATGCAGATGCTGCGCAACTGGGTGCTGGTCTATGCCGGCAATTTCGTCGGATCGGTGGGCGCCGCCATCCTTGTCGTGCTATCCGGGGCGCTGGAGATCGGCGGCGGCGCCGTGGGCGAGACGGCCATGACCATCGCCAGGGGCAAGGTCGCGCTGGGCTTCGGCGAGGCATTTTTCCGCGGCATATTGTGCAATACGCTGGTGTGTCTGGCGGTCTGGCTGTGCTTCGCCGCCCACACGGTCAGCGGCAAGATCCTGTCGATCCTGTTTCCCATATCGGGGTTCGTGGCGCTGGGCTACGAACACTCGGTCGCCAACATGTACTTCATCCCGCTGGCCTATCTGGCGTCGGGCGGCGATCCGGCGAGCGGCATCACCATCGCCGGCTTCATCGGCAACCTGGTGCCGGTGACGTTGGGCAACATCGTCGGCGGCAGCGCCTTCGTCGCCTTGGTCTATTGGATCGTCTATATCCGCAAAACCGGCCGCTGAGGTAGAGCCGGCTACTCGCAGCGATAGGCGAGGCGCACGCCGCCCCAATGCCGTCCGTTGACGAAGATCGGGGCGGACAGATCCTTCATGATGGCGAACTTGCCGCCGCCCATGTCGCGACGGTAGGTCTGCAGCAGGAACGGTTTGGTATTGGTGCCGGCCGCCAGCCCCGTGCGGTCGTCGAAGATCCGCCGGTTGCGGCAATTGCCGGCATTCCAGACCGGGTCGCCGCCCTGCGGATGACTGAATTTCAGATTGTGCGTCGGCAGGTATCCGTTGCGGTCCACCGCCGCGCAGAAGACGACGAGAGGATCGAAGTCCAGTAGCGGCTCCTGCACGGCCGGCAGATATTTGTCGGTCAACGTCGTGAACCGTGCCATCAGTTGCTGCGGATCCGAGCCGGGAACCGGGTCGTAGTTTTCGTCGAACAGCGCATCGACGGTGATCTCGCCGCTGTCCACGGCTTGCTCGAAGATTGCGGTGATGTCCGCCGCGACGTCTTTGGCCTTGGCGATGAAACGGGAGTCCACGGTCTCGTAGCCGCTGTCGGCGACGATCTCCATCAGCGATTCGTTCAACTCCAGCAAATCGGTGACGTGCCCTTCCGCCTGTTTTAGATCCGAGGCGGACTCCTCGATGCCGGAGGTCAAAATGCCGAGATCATCGATGACTTCCTGGCAATGTTCGACGTTGGACGCCGTGGCGTCGACGATCTGGCTGATCTGCGTATTCGATGCCGCGACCTGGCCGCCGACTTCCGACAGGACCTGCCCGATGGTGTTGGCGCCGCCGGATACGGCGTTGGCCTTTTCCGACGCGGCGCCGGTCGCATCGCGCAGGGCCGTCAATTCGGTCGTCAGTTCGGTAATGGTCTCGTTGATTTCGTCCGTCGCCTTGGTGGTCTGCCCGGCCAGCGATTTGACCTCGCCCGCCACGACGGCAAACCCGCGCCCGGCCTCGCCGGCCCGGGCCGCCTCGATGGTGGCGTTCAGGGCAAGGAGATTGGTTTGCGAAGCGATGGCGTCGATGACCGATGTCACCTTGGTGACCCGCTCCAAGGCGCTCTCCAGGTTGGTCAGGCGTTCGGTCAGGGTGCCGACGTTTTCGACCAGGCCTTGGATATCGGCCAGTGCGGAGTCCATCGTGTTTTCGGACTCCGACATCAGCCGGGCCGTCTCGTCCGCCGACGCGTGCGCCGACTTGGCGGCCTCGTCGATCCGGTGGTTGGTGGCCGTCATCTCGTCGGCGGCGGTGCCCAATCGCTGGAAGCCGCTGGATTGATCACGCAGCCGGGCGGAGATGTCGTCGATACGTCCGGCGACGTCGGCAACCTTGACACCCAAACCGGCGACACCGTCGGTCAGCTTGGCGGCAAAGGAGCCGTCGTCCGAACGTGACTCGGACTGGCTGTGCGAATCTGTTTGAGAGTCTTGGTTGTCGAGCGGAATTTCGTCGTCGATAGGTATCACCTGAGCGGCGGCCGAGGCTGTCATGATCTTATCTTCTTGTTGCTGCAATCCCCCAATAAAACCGTTCGAAACCGGAGCCCTCCGTTTCGGTTTTATTATCTGTAAAAAATAGAGGGATTTGCTGAACGAATTCTTAACCAATTTCAGCGGGTGAAACGGTGTTGCGTATGCGCGTTCCCGGGAATAGTGTGGCCGGCGGCGGTGCCGGTTTTCGGCGCCGATTTCCTATACCAATCAATTTCTTAACGTCCGAGGCCGTCATGTCCTTCCTGTCTGAAACGCTCAATCGGGTTAAGCCGTCGCCGACCATCGCCGTAACCACCAAGGCGGCGGAATTGCGGGCGGCGGGCCGCGACGTCATCGGATTGGGGGCCGGAGAACCCGATTTCGACACGCCCGGTCACATCAAGGACGCCGCGATCGAGGCAATCCGGGCGGGCAAGACCAAGTACACGCCCGTCGACGGCACGCCCGAACTCAAGCAGGCGATCGTCGACAAGTTCCAGCGCGAAAACGGCTTGCGTTACGAGACCGGCCAGATCTCGGTCGGAACCGGCGGCAAGCAAATCCTCTTCAACGCCCTGGCCGCGACACTCGATCCGGGCGACGAGGTGATCATCCCCACGCCTTACTGGGTGTCCTATCCCGACATGGTGCTGCTGGGGGGCGGCGAGCCGGTGTTCGCGGAAACGACGTTGCAGGACGGCTTCAAGCTGAAACCGGAGACACTGGAAGCGGCGATCACGCCGAAGACCAAGTGGCTCATTCTCAATTCGCCGTCCAATCCGTCCGGAGCCGCCTACAACCGCGATGAGATGAAGGCGCTGACCGACGTGCTGGTGAAACATCCGCATGTCTGGATCATGACCGACGATATGTACGAACACCTGGTGTACGACAACTTCGTGTTCACCACGCCGGCGCAGGTCGAGCCGTCGCTCTACGAGCGGACCCTGACCTGCAACGGCGTGTCCAAGGCCTACGCCATGACCGGCTGGCGCATCGGTTATGCCGGTGGACCGGTCGAGTTGATCAAGGCCATGGCCAAGATCCAGTCGCAAAGCACCTCCAATCCCTGCTCGGTCAGCCAGGCGGCCGCCACTGTCGCCCTGAACGGGCCGCAGGATTTCCTGTCGGAAAGAGCCAAGGTGTTCCGCCAGCGGCGTGACCTGGTGGTCGGCATGCTCAACGATACCGAAGGGCTGTCGTGCCCGACACCGGAAGGGGCGTTTTATGTGTATCCGTCGTGTGCCGGACTGATCGGCCGCCGGACACAAGACGGCACGGTTCTGGAGACCGATCTGGACGTGGTCAGCTATCTGTTGGAATCGGTCGGCGTGGCCGTGGTGCACGGCGAGGCCTTCGGCCTTTCGCCCCACTTCAGAATCTCCTACGCGACCTCGACCGAGGCGTTGGAGGAAGCCTGCACGCGTATCCGAAAGGCCTGCGACGGCCTGTCGTAAGTCTCTCCAGTGGCGGAAATCGAACCGGGGGCTTTCGGACCGGTTCCTGGTGTGGGTTGGGATGCCGCCGCGGCAGATCCATGCCGCCCTTCAAGACCGCCCCAGGTGCGCGGCCGGCAATCGGGTCGGACCGGGACGGATCGCGAAATCCGGCCGATCCGTTAAGGGATTAACCTTTGCGTGTGGTGCAAATTCTCGGCCGGCCACTCCAACTTTGTTCAAACCTATAAAATCATTGGCATAATTCGATTTGTTGCCGATCGTTTCGGTGCTTTTCGAACGGTTCCAGGCCGTTGGCGGCAACGTGTCGCGTTGTTTGGTTGCGAATCTGCTTGCATGGTGGGCCAGCCCTTGAAAACATATCTGTCGAGTGATTTTCGATGTTCCGGTCTGCACCTCGCAATTCCCAGTACATATCGCCGCAACAGGCGACAGGTCCGCATGCCGGATATCCGCTCGTACAGGGAGACTCAAACCACTAGAGGGATAGCATGACCCAAACCAAGCCCTCCGGACCACGTAACATTGCGCTTGTCGGACCCTATTTGTGCGGCAAGACGACGCTTCTCGAAAGCATCCTGTCTGTCACGGGACGCGTCGGGCGCAAGGGTTCGGTTACCGAAGGAAACTCTGTCGGTGACAGTTCCGCCGAAGCACGCGCCCGTTCCATGAGCGTCGAAGTCAATGTCGCGACAACGGATCACATGGGTGACGAATTCACCTTTATCGATTGCCCCGGTTCCATCGAATTCCTGCAGGAAGCCTACAATGCGCTGATCGGCGTGGACGCCGCCGTGGTCGTCTGCGAACCGGATACCAGCAAGGTGCTGCCGCTGGCGCCGCTGCTGAAGTTTCTCGACGAAGAGGACATCCCGCATCTGTTGTTCGTCAACAAGATCGACAAGGCGACCGGCAGCATGCGCGAACTGCTTGACGTCCTGCAAAGCGTATCGAGCAAACCCCTGGTCCTGCGCCAGATCCCCATCCGCGATGGCGAGGAGATCACCGGCTATGTCGACCTCGCTTCCGAGCGCGCCTTTGTCTACAAGGACGGCGCTCCGTCGGAAATCATCGACCTGCCCGATGACCTGGAAGACCGGAAGGCCGAGGCCCGCTATGAGATGCTGGAAAAACTGGCCGACTTCGACGACAAGCTGATGGAGGAACTGCTCGAGGATGTCGAGCCCGAGAAAGACGAGATCTTCGAGGATCTCGGTAAGGAACTGCAGGACGATCTGATCGTCCCGGTGCTGATGGGGTCGGCGGACAGCGACCACGGCGTACGGCGGCTACTGAAGGCACTGCGCTGGGAATCGCCGTCAGCGGAACGGGCCGCCGAACGGGTCGGTATCGAGGCCGCCGGCGAGCCGACGGCACAGATTCTCAAGACATACATCACGCCGCGCGGCGGCAAAATCTCCCTGGCCCGGGTCTGGCGCGGCACCATCAAGGACGGTATGACCCTGAACGGCGAGCGCGTGTCCGGGGTATTCAGGATGCTCGGCCAGCAGACCGAAAAACTGACCGAAGCGTCGGCCGGTCAGATCGTCGGACTGGGCCGCCTGGAAGAGGCCAAGACCGGGGATACGTTGGTGGAGGGCAAGGGCGGCGAATCCCTCGGCCGCGCACAGGCCATTCCTCCGGTATTTTCGCTGACAATCACGGCGGCCAACCGCAACGACGAAGTCAAGCTGTCGGGCGCATTGTCGAAACTGCAGTACGAAGACCCGTCCCTGACCATCGATCACAACCAGGATACCCAGGAATTGATCCTGTGGGGTCAGGGGGACATTCACCTCAAGGTCGCCTTCGACCGGCTGCAGAACAAATACGGCATTTCGGTCAATGCCGTAAAACCGCAGGTGCCGTACAAGGAAGCCATCAAGAAATCGACGTCCCAACATGGCCGCTTCAAGCGCCAGTCCGGCGGGCACGGCCAGTTCGGCGACGTGCATATCGATATCGCGCCACTGCCGCGCGGTTCGGGTTTCCAGTTTCACGACAAGATCGTCGGCGGCGCCATCCCGCGCCAGTACATCCCGGCGGTGGAAGCGGGCGTGAAGGAGTTTCTCCACAAAGGTCCCTTGGGATTCCCCGTGGTGGATGTCTCGGTCACGCTGACCGATGGCCAATACCATTCCGTGGACAGTTCGGAGCAGGCGTTCAAGACGGCGGGGCGCATCGCCATGTCGGAAGGCATGCCGAACTGCGGTCCCGTGTTGCTGGAACCGATTTATTCGGTCAACATCCACATCCCATCCGAGTTCACATCCAAGATCAACAATCTGATCTCGGGGCGGCGCGGTCAAATTCTCGGCTTCGAGGCCCGCGACGGTTGGCTCGGTTGGGATACGGTTTCGGCACATATGCCGCAATCGGAAATCCATGACCTGGTCGTCGAACTCAGATCGATCACCCATGGCGTCGGCAGCTACGAGTTCGAATACGACCACTTGCAGGAATTGACGGGCCGTCTGGCCGATCAGGTTCTGCAGGCGGCAGCGGCCGAATAGCCGTGCACGATACGGACCTCGACCGGGCCTTGGCGGCGCTGGTCGAAGCCCGCAAAATGCATTCGCCGGTGGCCGCGCCGCCGGCGGATGTCTTTTTGTCCCTTGAACAAGGCTACATGGTTCAGGACCGGCACGTTTCGGCATTGACCGGGTGGTTGGGTTCGACCACGGTCGGTTACAAAATCGGTTGCACCAATCGGACGGCGCAGGCCCTGCTGGGAATATCCGAACCGTTCGCCGGTTGCCTGTTGGACGCGACATGCCATGCCAGTCCCGCACGGTTGCCGACTTCGTCGTTCTTCTTTCGATGTATCGAGGCCGAATACGCCTTCCGCATGGCCGAGGACCTGCCGCACGTTTCGGTTCCGTACGAGCGCGAACAAGTCGCGGCGAGCGTCGGCGCGGTGTTGCCTTCGATCGAAGTGGTGGATAGCCGCTACACCAATTGGACAACCGCCGGCGCGGCGGCGAACATCGCCGACAACGGGTCGCACGGACACTGGGTCCATGGCGTGCCCGTCGAGAGCTGGCGGACTCACGATCTCGCGGATATCGATGTCGAACTGTTTGTCGATCAGGAGCGCGTCAGAGTCGGTACCGCCGCGAACGTGTTGGGTCATCCGCTGAATGCATTGACCTGGCTGGCCAATCATCTGGCATCGCGCGGCAAGACATTGCGCGCGGGTGACTTCGTCTCGACCGGCACGTGCATCGACGTCTACATGGCCGAACCGGGTGATCATGTGTCGGCGCAATTTGGGTCCTTGGGTAACGTCGACATTACATTCGTGCCGGAGTAAGGATTTATTTGTATTTGCAATTATTGTATTTGCAAATAATATTGCCTTCACAACAACAAGGAGGCAGGCATGGAATTCGGTTATTTCACGCTCAGTGACAACCGCTACCCCGACAATCCCCGGACACCGGAAAAGTTCGTCCAGGAAATCTACGAACAGGCATTATGGGCCGAAAAAGTGGGATTGCATTCGGCTTGGATCGGCGAACACCACTTCAATCTGCTCGGAGTCAACGCCTGCCCGCATATCATACTGGCCAAGTTGGCCGGTGCGACCAGCCGCATTCGTTTGGCGCCCGGTGTCGTGCTGCTGCCCGTGCATCATCCACTCGACGTGGCGGAGGAATGGGCGACGCTCGACCTTCTGTCGGGCGGCCGGGTCGATTTTTCGGCCGGCCGCGGATACGACAAGCTGGAATACGGGCCGTTTCAGGTGCCGTTCGACAAATCGGCCGAAATGTTTGCCGAAGGCATGGACATTCTCTGGCGGGCCTGGACCGAGGAAGGCAAGTGGTCCCACAAGGGCCAGTTCTATCAGTTCGAGGACATCGAGGTCCGGCCGAAGCCGATGCAGAATCCGCTGCGGCCGTATGTCGCCTGCTTCTCCCGCCCCAGCATGGAGCTTGCCGCGGCCAAGGACTGGAACATCATCTATGCACCCTTCGCCGCCGCCATGGTCTACGGTTCCCTGGCCGACGCTGTTCGGGTTTACCGCGAGGAATGCGAAACCAAACATCAGCGGCCGGCCCGCCGGGCCATGTGCTCCTACTTCATCCATATCGCCGACACGCCCGGCGAGGAGGCCTATGGCAGGCAGTCCCTCGTACGCTATTTCCACGACGCGCTGATCGCCGCGTTTCCGGCAAACGCCAAGACGGTGCCGCCGACCTACAAGTACTTTCTCGAGATCGTCGACATACTGCGGAACATGAAACCGGAAGACCTGACGTCGAAATCCGTTCTTGTCGGCAGCACGCAGAAGATCATCGACGACCTCAAGGAGGTCGAGGCGGCCGGAATTTCCGAAGTCATTCTCTATTTCAACTACGGTCTCAAACCCGACACCATGGTCAAGGAACAAATGCAGCGTTTCATGGAAGACATCGCCCCGGCGTTCGATGGCGCCCACCAGTCGTTGGTCGCGGCGCAGTAGGGATCGCCAATGTCCGACAGCGACGCGACCGCGCCCGGCGACACCATCGGGGAACGCCACGAAAGTACCGGTGGCCTGGAACTGGGAGAGTACGTTCCGTATTTGTTGAACCGGGCCGGCGCCAAGATCGCCGCCGCCTTTACCGAGGTGGTACGAGACTACGGACTGACACTGCCCATGTGGCGGGTGATGGCGGTGCTTCGGGATGACGGGCCGTCACGCATGCGCCACATTTCCGAACGCACGACGATCGAGGTTTCGACATTGTCGCGTGTGGTGGACGGCTTGGAAAAGAGAAGCCTTGTGGTGCGGCGGCGGGAGACCAGCGACGCCCGGTCGGTCAGAGTGGCGCTGACCCAGACGGGCATTGACGTGACCGACCGCATCATTCCCATTGCCAAACGTTATGAATCGACGGCGCTGTCGGATCTGTCGGACGCGGAGACGGAGCAGTTGAAGTCGCTGCTCCGCCGTGTGTATCAAAGTATGGCGTCCCTGGATTGACCCGGTCGTTCCGAAGCAGCCTCAGGCCGACGGAATCTCGACGACAACCGTTTGCTTGAGGCTCTCGAGCTTGTCGAGTTCTTCCTGACGTTTCTTGTTGGCGCGGTTTTGCTCGTCTTCGCATGTGCCCGTGCCACATTGACCTTTGATCTTTTTAACCACGTCGTCCCATTTGTCGTTGATGAATTTCCGTCGGCGGTCGAACCACGCATCGCGATCGGCGCCGGTTTTGAACTTCTCGGGTTGGAGAAACACATGGAACGACGGCGGGTATTTGAAGCCTGCCCCGCGTACGAGATCGACCGCCGCGCCGATGACGCCGCCAACAATAATGTTGCCGAAGATCCAACCGTCGAGCTCGGTATCCAACTGATCGGATGACGGTTTGTATCCATCCGCCGTACAGGTCACGGAGATCGGGGCCGCGTTCGCCGGGAGAATGACCCTGTCAGGTGTTTGCATGCTGTGCTTGAAGTCCTTGCCTTCCAAGTCGCACGTGGCGACTTTCGGGTCCGTCTCTATGTATGTGGATGTATCGTTGTCACTGACGATACTGGCGCAGGCCGACAGGGCCAGCGCGGCAGAACAAACAAGCAGACGTTGTATTACGTTCGGGTACATAAGCAACCTCTAGCCTCAGAATCATTCGATACGTACGAGAGATTACTCACTGTACGCCGTTGTTACTAAACCAAAGCTTGTATCATCTTTTCCGCGCTTATCAAGCGCAATCTACACTTTAAAGTAATTCCAAAGTTCATGCATCCTGGATGCCGGCAATGAGGGCCGGTCGGTCTCTCACGCACAGTTGACTTGCCATCGATACCCATGGGTTTAACTCTGCCGCAACAGTGCAGGCAGGGAGTTCGCCCATGTTGACAAGAAGCCGACCCAGTTGGTATCTGCCGGAATCGGCGGCCACTCCGGAACATGTTTTCCATCAGCGCCGTTCGCTGCTTAAAGGCATGGCAGGCGGATTGATTGCAGGCGGATTGCCGCTTGGCGTCACGGGATTGGCGGCCGGAACCGCATTTGCCTCCGAAGACCCTTCGGCGCATCTGTATCCGGTCGCACAAAACAAGAAATACACGCTGGACCGGCCGCTGACGGATGAACACATCGCCGCCAAGTACAACAACTTCTACGAATTCGGTTCACACAAAACCATTTCCAAGGCCGCGCAGGCCTTGAAGATCCGGCCCTGGACGATCGAGATCAAAGGCCTGGTCGAGAAGCCGTTCACCATCGGTATCGACGACCTGCTGAAACGCATGCCGCTCGAGGAACGGCTTTACCGCTTCCGCTGCGTCGAGGCCTGGTCCATGGCGGTCCCGTGGAGCGGCTTCCCCATGAAGGCGTTGGTCGATCTCGCCAAGCCGCTGGGATCGGCCAAGTTCGTCGCCATGCGGACCTTCCTCGATAAAGATATGGCACCGGGTCAAAAGCAATTCTGGTATCCCTGGCCGTACACGGAAGGCCTGACGATTGCCGAAGCCACCAACGAGATGGCGTTCATGGTGACCGGCATCTATGGCCACACCTTGCCCAAGCAGCACGGGGCACCGCTGCGCCTGGCGGTGCCGTGGAAATACGGCTTCAAATCGGTCAAATCCGTCGTCGAATTCGAATTTGTCGAGGAAGCGCCGGAAACGTTCTGGTGGAAGCTGCAGAGCAGCGAGTACGGCTTCTGGGCCAACGTCAATCCGGAAGTGGCGCATCCTCGCTGGAGCCAGGCGACCGAACGGGTATTGGGAACCGGGGAGAGGGTGCCGACGCTGAAGTGGAACGGCTACGGCGAACAGGTGGCCCATCTTTACGACGGTATGCGGGGCGTGCAACTGTTCCGCTGACGGGTTGAAGAGCGCGGCTCCGGCGCGTATGTGTTAAGGCGCAGTTCAAACCAAGCCCACTACTGGAGCGCCCATCGCATGCTGTCATCCCGTCCCGATCTTGTCATTTTCGATTGCGACGGGGTTCTCGTCGACAGTGAAGGCCCGGCGAACCAGGTCATGTGTGATGCGCTCAACCGCATCGGCCTGTCCTACACCCTGGAAAGCACCATCGCCACCTATGTCGGCCGCTCCATGGACAGTTGCGTGGTGATGATCGAGGAGGAACTGGGCCGGCCGCTGCCGGAAAACTTTGTCGAGGACATGCGCGCCGAAACGCTGAAAAGGTTCGAGCGGGAGCTGCAACCGGTGCCGGGTATCAAGGATGCCATTGCCGCCATCGACATACCCGATTGCGTCGCCTCCTCGGGCCAGTTCAAGAAGATGAACTTCACCTTGGGCAAGACTGGGTTGCTGGACTATTTCGCCGGGCGCATATTCAGTGTGTCCCAGGTCGAACGGGGCAAGCCGCATCCCGATCTGTTTCTCTTTGCCGCCAACCGGATGAACACGGAACCGGGCCGATGCGTGGTCGTCGAGGATTCGGTTCCGGGTGTGCAGGCGGCCCGTGCCGCCGGCATCCCCGTCTTCGGTTATGCGGGCAGCGAATTCACCGATGGGGACGCGCTGGCGGCTGCCGGCGCATCGGTCTTCACGGATATGACCGAATTGCCGTCCTTGCTTCAGGCCTGAACGGTCCGTTCGACGGGTTGTCCTTCTTCCGGCGCCGCGGTCGGGCGATCGACCAACCGCAAATCGTGCAGGACCGACAACAATGCCGGCACCAGCGCCAGTACCAGAAGGGTCGTGGCCAGGAGGCCGAACACCAGACTGACGACCAGCGGCTGCATCACCTGCGCCTGCAGACTGGTTTCGGAGAGCAAGGGCAACAGCCCGAGTATGGTCGTCAGCGAGGTCAGGAACATGGGCCGGAACCGGCGGCGGGCCGCGGCCCGCGCGGCATCCTCGATCTCCATGCCCTGTGCCAGTCCGAGATTGACGAACTGAACCATGAGGATCGCGTTGTTGACCACGATGCCGGCCAACGAAACGAAACCGACCATGCTGGGCATGGAAATGTCAAAGCCCATGATCATATGGCCCCAGATTACGCCGATCAGGGCCATGGGGATGATCATCATCATCACCGGCGGTAGTATGTAGGATCGGAACTGATAGGCCAGCAGCAGAAAGACCCCGATCAAACCCATCATGAACGCGCGGACGATGGAGGCTTGGGTTTCGGCACCCGATGCCTGTTCGCCCTCGAAGATGACGGACAGACCCGGATACGATTGTTGAAGTTTGGGTAAAAAATGGGTCTTGGTGTGCCGCACCACTTCCGACGCATTGGCCCGCGTCCGGTCGATATCTCCGGCAATCGTGATGGTGGGTTGGCTGTCGATGCGGTGTATGCGGGCCCAGCCGCGGTCGGCCTCGAGTGTCGCGACGGTGATCAAAGGCACTTCGCGGCCGTTCGGCAGTTTGATGCGCAGGGTCTCCAGTCCCGCAAGGCTATCCCTGTCCTCTGCCGCCAGTCTGATGTCGATCTCCAGGCTCTCCGGGCCGACCTGAATTTCGTTGGCGACCCGTCCCAGTAGGGCCGTGGACAACTGATCGCCTAGCGACCGGGCATCCAGACCGAGAACCTGAGCGCCGTCGCGCATGCGTACCCGTATTTCGGGTTTGCCCGGACGCAGATCATCGTCGATGTCGAGAGCACCCTCATAATCGCGCAACCAGGCCTGCAGGTCCTGTGATGCCTGCTTGAGTTGGGAAAGCGGCAACCCCGCCAGCCGGACTTCGATGGCGCGTCCGGCCAGGCCGATTTGCAGCTCCGTGAATTTGATATTGACGACGTCTGGAATAATACCCGCCGTGGCCCGCCATCGTTCGAGGATTTCGTCGCTCAGTGAATGCCGTTGTTCGGAACTGAGGAGGTCGACCGTGATGGTCGCGACATGGGCGCCACGCTCGAACGCGTCGGCGTTCTTGCCGTATTGCACACTGACATGCTGCACCAGTTTTTCGCCTTCGGCTTCCCTTCGGCTCAGGTCCGCATCGACGTCCGTCAAAGCCTGCAGCAAATGGTCGGTGACCTGAACGGTGCGATTCAAAGGCGTGCCTTGCGGTAGAAGAATGCGGGCTTCCACCACATCGCCTTCGAGGTCCGGAAACGCCTGGAATTTGACCACGCCACCGGCCAGCATGGCGATCGAAGCGAACAAGAGAAACAACGAAAGACCCAAAGTCAGATAACGGCGCCTGACTGCCCAGTCCGCGAGATGGCCGGCGACATTTTCCGTCAGCCAAGACAAACCCCGCTCCACGGCTGTTCCGATACGGCCCGGCTCGCCCCGCTTGTGGACCGCATGCGACATGTGGTTGGGCAGGATGAAGAAGGCCTCGACCATGCTGACGGCCAACGTGATGATCAGGACGATCGGTATGAACTTCAGGACATTGCCGATATCACCGGAAATGAACGCCAGGGCGCCGAAGACGGAAACGGTCGTGGCGAAGGAGGCGGCGACGCCGGGCAGCACTTCGCGGGTGCCGTCGATTGCGGCGGCCAACGGCGACTTACCGCCCCTGAAATGGGTGGCGATGTTTTCGGCGATGACGATCGCGTCGTCCATCAACAGGCCAATACTGATCAACAGTCCGACCATGGTGATCATGTCGATCGACAAGCCGAAAAGCGACATGACGCCAAAGGCGCCCATGAACGACACCGGCAGGCCCATGGCGACCCAGAACGAGAACCGCAAGCCGAAAAAGAGCCACAGCGTTGCCGCGACCAGGATGATGCCCTGCAGGGCGTTCTTGATCAGCATGGTCAGGCGGTCGCGGACGATGGTGCTGACGTCCTGCGTAACCGTCATTGCGACCGAACTCGGGCTCCTTGCCCGCTCTTCGGCCACGAACGCGCGGACGGCATCGATGGCGGTCAGGGTATCCTGGCTCCGGTTCTTGAAGACCCGAATCATCGCCGCACGCCGGCCGTCGAATTCGATGCGGTCGAACGCGTCTTCGAACCGTGCCGTGACCGTGCCGATTTCGCCCAGTTTGACTTCCGCGCCTGTTGCCGACCCCACGACCACCAGATCCTCCAGTTGGCGCACCGACCGGCGCTCCTCCGTCAGGCGGATCAGGATATCGCTGTCGGGTTGGAGCAATTCGCCGAGCGGTCTGTCGAGGGATTGCCGGCCGACGGTATTGGCGATGTCCAGGATCGACAGGCCGTGCCGGGCCAGAGCAAGGGCGGGGATTTCGATCCGGATTTGGCGGTCGGAGAACCCGGTGATCTGAATTTCCGAGATGGCGGTGATCGCCTGCATGCGCTGCTTGAGCTGTTCCGCGTACGACTTCAAATCCACATCGCTCATTTCGCCGGTGACCGCAATCGCCGCGACGAACTCATTGCGATTGAGGATCTTGACGATCGGTGCCTCGACGTCCGGCGGGAAATCGTCGATGGCGTCGATTTCGGTTTTGATGTCGTCGAGAAAGACCGTGATGTCGCGGCCTTCCAACATTTCCAGACTGGCGGTCGCCTTACCTTGCTGCGCCTCGCAGCGAACCTCTTCAACGCCGTTGACGGCGTCGACGGCGTCCTCGAACCGCCGGCAAACGGTGTCGGCCACATCTTCCGTGGCGGCGCCCCGATACACGGCCGATACTTCGACCGTATCCAGCGGCAGGTCCGGGAAGGTTTCCCGTTTCAACGTCGGCATGGCGATGGCGCCGAACGCCAGGAATCCGATCATCAACAGATTGGCGGCCGTGGGATGGCCGGCGAGAAACCGGATCATTGCACCGCGCCTTCGCCCGTCGCCGTTGCGACCAGATTGGCGAGGCCTTTGGCATCTTCGGTGATATCCAGCAGCATTCCTTCGATGGCCGGAACCGGGTCGCTGACGACGACCCGGTCGCCTGCCGCAATGCCGTTACTGATGGTGACGAACGGGCCCTGGCGGTAGGCGAGGGTGACGTCGCGCATCCGGAGCCTGTCGTCGTCGTCCGCAACCATGATCTTACCGCCCCGTACGGCCGTCCGCGGTACCACAAGCGTATTGGGCCGCGGATTGCCGGCCACTTCGACTTCGACGAACATGTTGCGGGTCAGGGGTGGTTGAACACCCAGTTTGATGTCCTGGTAGGGTCTGTCGACCTTGAACACGAAGCCGACGGTGCGCGACGTCGGGTCCAGGGCGTTTTCGACGCGGGACAGCTTGGCCGGCCACTCAAAAGTCGTCCGGCCGCTGGTGAATCGGACCTTGGCGTTGAGATTGATGGCCTTGAACATTTCGCGCACGGTGTTCGTATCGAATGTACCGACTTGTGGCATTCTGTCGGGATCGAACAGGGGCAAGGCCTGATCGACCGTCAATTGGGTTGAAACCTCGGCGGCGGCGATGCCGTCGAGTTCCACGACCGACTGCCCCGCGGCCAGGTATTGTCCTTCGGCGACGTTTTCGCTGGCGATCCGTCCGTCGAACGGGGTCTTGATGATGGTCCGGTCGAGATCCAGTTGCGACTGTTCCAGTTCCGCGCTGCGCTGATCCCGCAGGGCCGCCGCGACCCGGCGCTGCGACGGCAGCAGGGCAATCTGGTTGCGCAGATCGCGGACTTTGCTGCGTTGCTGATTGAGGCCGCGTTCGGCTTCGTCCAGTGCGCTCTGCGATATGGTTCCTTTTTTCCGCAATGCCTGCTTGCGCTTGTAGTCCTCGCCGACCAGCTTCAGCGACCGCTCCTCGATGGAAAGCAATGCCCGCGCGTTGGCTTCGTTCTGGTCCAGCTTGATCAGATCGGCTTCCGCACTGTGCAAGGCGGCCTCGGCCCGCACGGCGGACAATTCGTAGTCGATGGGGTTGATCTTCAACAGAGTCGTGCCGGCGGGAACGATAATTCCTTTTTGCAGGTTCGGGTTCTTTTCGATGACTTCGCCACTGACCCGGGCGATCGCCGTCCAGGATTCGCTGGGTACCACATTGCCGTATCCGATGGCCCTGGGAACCAGGGCGATTTCCGGTGCGGCGATGATGCGGACCGGTACGGCTCTTTCCTTTGCCGGTCGCCGGGTCGGTTCCGCACTTGTCGCCACAAGTCCCGCCAATACGCCCAGGCCGGCCAGGGTCGGCAGCGCGAACATCAGAAAGCGGCGAAGAATCACAATGGGAGGGGCCATGAGCAAGCATCCGGTGCTGGGGAAACGCCTTGTCGTTCAAACTAGTCAGCCCGGCGTGCAGGCTCAAGGCCGGTAACGGGGCTCAGACGTGAAAAAGAAAGCCCCGGTTATAAAACCGGGGCTAGTCAAACAGGGAGGCTTCACGTCTGGGAGACGTAAAAGGGACGATCCGCGAAAAGGGAGGGAGGCGGATCATCCGGTTTCGGGCGTGCGCCCAAAACTCAGGAGGGATGCTGCGCTGCAACATCTCTCGTAACTGTATTTAGTACGTGAACCGGGCCGCTGCCACCGACAACTGTTCAACGCGGCTATGCATGAACTGCATGGCTGTTCAAATAGTTGCAATAAAAGGTTTTTTCAGGCCGATTCCGTCGTGAATCGCCGGGCAGATATCTAGAACCGCCACTCCGCGACCTTGCGCACCAGGAAATCCCGGAAAACGGAAATCCGCTTCGAGTGGCGCAATTCCTCCGGATAGACGAAATAGGCGTCGAATTCCGGCGTTTCGATTTCTGGCAGGATTTGCACCAGTTTGCTGTGGCCCTGCACGATGTAGTCGGGCAAAGCGGCAATGCCCAGTCCCGATTCGGCCGCCAGCAACAGGCCGTAGACATTGTTGACCCGCAGCACCGGACGAACCACTTCGCCGCCGGTCAGGTCCATCAGCCAATTGATGTTGGCGATCGGCAGCGGTGGTGCCTCGCCATAAACGATCAGCCGGTGGTCCTTCAGGTCGGCGGGGTCCACCGGTGTGCCGTGTTTCTTCAGATACTCCGGCGAGGCGAACAGGTGATGGTGCACGGCCAGCAGCTTGCGCTGAATCAGATCCGGCTGCGTCGGGGCGCCGAACCGGACGGCCACGTCAGCTTCCCGCATGCTCAGGTCGAGCTGCCGGTCGGACAGGATCAGATTGACCGTCAGTTCGGGATAGATTTCCAGCAGTTCGCGGATCCGCGGCGTCAGCCAGGTGGAACCGAACCCGACCGTGGTCGTGATCTTCAATTCGCCTTTCGGGCGGTCCTTGGTATCGCGCAGAACGGCTTCGGCAACGGCGAGCTTGCCGAAGATATCGTGCGCCGTGCGGTACAGCATCTCGCCCTGTTCGGTCAGGATGAGGCCCCGGGCGTGGCGGTGAAACAGCGGCACCTTGAGGCTCTGCTCCAAGGCGCTGATCTGGCGGGATACGGCGGACTGGCTGAGGTTCAGGGTGTCTCCGGCATGAGTAAAGCTGCCCGCCTCCGCGACGGCATGAAAAACGCGCAGCTTATCCCAGTCCATCAACCCCATATGGCCCTCTCATGATCGAAGCCCGGATCGTTTCTGTGTCCGGTTGATACGGCGCCGGCCGGATGACCCGCGGCTATTCCGCTGCGGCCGCCTGTCCGGCTTCCAGTTCGGCCAGGTATTTTTCCGCTTCCAGCGCCGCCATGCAACCCGTGCCCGCCGCCGTGACCGCCTGGCGGTAGATTTTGTCCTGCACGTCGCCGGCGGCAAAGACGCCGGCAATGTTGGTGGCGGTGGAATCCGGTGCGGTCAGGATATAGCCCTCGTCGTCCATCTCGACCTGGCCCTTGAACACTTCGGTGGTCGGGCTGTGGCCGATGGCGACGAACACGCCGTGGGTCGCCAATTCGCACTCCGCGCCCGTCTTGACGTTGCGGATCTTGACTCCGGTGACACCGAGCGGGTCCTGGTCGCCGACGATCTCGTCGACCACGTGATCCCACAATACGTCGATTTTCGGATTGGCCAGCAACCGGTCCTGCAGGATTTTTTCCGCCCTTAAGGAATCCCGCCGGTGGATCAGCGTGACCTTGGTGGCGTGATTGGTCAGGTAGATGGCTTCCTCGACCGCCGTATTGCCGCCGCCGATCACGACGACTTCCTTGCCGCGGTAGAAAAAGCCGTCGCAGGTGGCGCACGCCGAGACGCCGAATCCCTGGAAGGTCTGTTCGCTTTCCAGCCCCAGCCATTTGGCCTGGGCACCGGTGGCGATGATCAGGGCATCGGCCGTGTAGACCGTGCCGGAATCGCCACGGCACACGAAGGGCCGCACCGACAGGTCGACGTCCGTGACGATGTCGTGAAACACCTCGGTGCCGACATTGCGGGCCTGGGCATCCATCTGTTCCATCAGCCAGGGGCCCTGGATGGCTTCGGCGAAGCCGGGGTAGTTTTCCACGTCGGTGGTGATGGTGAGCTGGCCACCCGGTTGGATGCCGTGCACCATCATGGGCGAGAGATTGGCCCGCGCCGCATAAATGGCAGCCGTGCAGCCCGCGGGTCCGGAACCAAGGACCATAACCTTACTGTGATGACGCTCCGTCATGACATACTCCTTCGCAACGAACCGCGGGCAACGGTCCGACTGTCAAGTTGATCAGATATCCTTACCTATTTATAGGTCCGCCGCGTGGCTCGCAAGGTAGTCGGCGACGCCGGCCGGGCTGGCGGTCATGGCGGCCTCTCCCGGGCGCCAGCCGGCGGGGCACACCTCGCCGTTTTCCTCGTGAAATTGCAGCGCTTCGACCATGCGCAAGGCCTCGTCCACGTTGCGGCCGAGCGGCAGGTCGTTGACGACCTGGTGGCGGACGACGCCGTCGCGGTCGATCAGGAACGTGCCGCGATAGGCCACCTTGCCGTCCTCGGTCAGAACGCCGTAGGACTCGGCGATCGACCGGTTGAGGTCGGCGACCATGGGGAACCGGACCTGGCCCAGGCCGCCCTCGTTGACCGGCGTGTTTTTCCAGGCGAGGTGGGTAAACTGGGAATCGACGCTGACCGAGACAACGGCCACGTCCTTTTCCTCGAATACGGGCATGCGGTGGTCATGGGCGAGGATTTCCGAGGGGCAGACGAAGGTGAAATCCAGGGGATAGAAGAACACCAGCCCATAACGGCCGTTCCGGTAGTTGGTGAAATTGAAGTCCTCGACGATCTCATTGTTGCCAAGGACCGCTTCGGCCGTGAAGTCGGGGGCCGGTTTGCCGACAAGCGTCTGCATCGTTCAATCTCCGTTATAAAACCTAAATCAGGGGTATGGATGCGCGGTGCATTCAATGCGCAAATGATAATTAGAAACGTTCTAATTATTTTTCAAGACGGATGATCGGGCTGCGCGGTTTTGTCGCACTTAAATTCGTCTCGGGTGCGGGAAACCGGGACACCCGGCGGTTCTCTTCTGCAGAAGTCCGGCGTCTGCCGCTGGCAGACGTCGGGCATTGGCCGGCGGCAGACGTCGGATATTCCCAGCCGGCAGAAGTCCGGCGTGCGCCGCTGGCGGATGTCAGGCACTGGCCACGGCAGACGTCGGATATTCCCAGCTGGCAGACGTCCGGCGCCTGCTGACGGCGGACATCGGGCACTGGCCACTGGCAGACGTCGGGCATTCCCGGCCGGCAAAAGTCCGGCGTGCGCCATTGGCAGACGTCGGGCACTCCCAGCCGGCAGACGTCCGGCGCCTGCCGCTGGCGGACGTCGGGTACTGGCCACGGCAGACGTCGGGCAGTTCCCAACTGGCAAAAGTTCGGCGTGCCCCGCTGGCGGACGTCAGGCACTGACCACGGCGGACGTCGGGCATTCCCAGCCGGCAGACGTCCGGCGCCTGCCACTGGCGGACGTCAGGCACCGGCCACGGCGGACGTCGGGCAATTCCCAGCCGGCGGACGCCCGAAGCCTGCCAACAACAGATTGGGCACAGCCGGCGGGCGGAAATCCGGTATTTGCCGCCGTCGGAAGTTCTGCGTCTGCCAGCAACGGAACCTGGGCAACCGGCCGGTGGAAGTCCCGTGTTTGCCGCCGGCAGAAGCCCTGCCTCTGCCGACAATGGAACGTGGGCACAACCGGCGGGCGGAAGACCGGCGTTTGCCGAAATCAGATGTTGGGCGTTCCCAGCCAGCAGAAAACCCGCGCTTCCCGGCAACAGAGGTCAGGTTTTCGCCGCCAGCAGCCGCTTGACCCGTTCGGCGACCTCGAGCGTGTCGTTGAACGGGGAATAGTCCCAGTGCTCGAGGCGGCCGTTGAAGGGGCGGGTGATACCGTCTTCGGCCAGGCCCTGGTGAAACCGGCTGAACTTGGCGTTGCCGCCTTCGAGCATGACCACATGCACGGGTTTCCCGGTCGCGCAGGCTTCCGACACCATGTTGACCGAGTCGCAGGTGACGATGATGGCATCGGCCGAGGCGAGATAGCCGAAATACGGGTTGTCGCCCGATCCGTCCCAGAACGCGATGCCGGGTCCGGTGAGTTCACGGCGCAGGGTCTTCTCGTTCTCAGCCCCCGTCCGCCGCGATGCCGTGATCATCAGGCCGGCGCCGGCATTGTGCGCCAGCGCCTTGAGTTGCGCCGACAGCGACGAGGCGATCGCCGGTGAGAATTCATAACACTTGTTGGTGCCGCCGATCAGGACGGCCACCTTCGGATTGGGGAGTCGCGCGAGCGTGTCGCGGTAGGCCTCGGCGGCTCGCTCCAACAGTTGCGGCGTTACCCGGTGCAGGGATCCCCGGGTGGCCATGACGTTCTCTCCGCTCAGTTGATCGTGCCGTGGCGTGACCACCAGGTCGAAGGCGTTCAGCGATATGTGCGGCGACTGGATTTGCACCGCCACGGTTTTGCCACCGGATGCACGCCGAACCGCCGCCGCAATCGCGACGCTTTGCCGCCCCGTGGCGACGAGCAGATCGGGCCACGGCGGATCGACGGGATCGCTGCCGTGCGCAAGGGAACGGAGGGCACCGAAGCACAGACGGGGCGGCAGCCAACGCCAGGGCGCGCGCGTCCGCACCCGCTTGACCGTAATGGGCAGACCGACGGCTTCCGCCAGGCCCAGGCACTGATTTTCATTGCCCGGCCGACCGTCGGTCAAAACCCAGCACGTTTTTTGGGAGGCCGTCACGGATGCTTGATGTCTGTGTTCATGGGCGGGGCATCATCGCGATGTGACGGGGCGACGGCAAGGACAGAATTCGATGGGAAATCACCATCCTGGCCTTGGCCTTGGTGACGATCCGTGTAATATTATTGCGCAACAATATTTCGTTACACGCATCCCGAAATAGACATCAATACCGGCTCATGCACGCCGGTGACAATGGGATCGCGTCTGGGAGTGCAAACAACATGCAGCGGGTCAAACTGGACGCCATTGATCGCCGGATTCTTCGCGATCTGCAAAGCGATGGCCGTATCACCAATGTCGATTTGGCAAAGCGCGCCGGCATTTCCGCGCCGCCGTGCCTGCGCCGGGTCCGGGCGCTGGAGGAATCGGGCTACATCAAGGGCTTTCATGCCGACGTGGATGCCGAAGCGCTGGGATTCGGGGTGACCGTATTCGCCATGGTCGGGTTGAACAGCCAGGCCGAAGCGGATCTGGTGGCCTTCGAGGAACGCGTCGCCGCCTGGCCACTGGTGCGCGAAGTGTACATGATGGCCGGCGAAACCGATTTCATTCTGAAGATCGTCGCCAAGGACTGGGACACCTACCACCATTTCCTCACGGAGGAACTGACGGCGGCCCCGAATGTGGAACACGTCCGGTCGTCGCTGACGATCCGAACATCCAAGTACTTGCCGGGTGTTCCGATCGAACTGATGGAGGAGGAGTAAGCTATAACCCTACTATATGTATGCATTAGCGTATGCACATACCGTGTTTTCTAGTGCGCATTCCTCTTGATCGATCGGTTTCAGACGATAGGATTGTAGGCCAATAAAAGATGCCTCGATTCGGATTATGTTTGGGGGCAAACAAAGACGGCGGGCCGAAGCCCGCTTGAACAGGGAGAAAACGAATATGTCCAAGGCGTTTAACAGTCTGTCTATGGTGCTGACGGGCACCCTGGCCGCGGGCCTCGCTTTTGCGGCGCCGGCGATGGCCAAAGTGGAAGGCGATACCATCATTCTCGGTTCCGCCATCTCCTTCACCGGCAAGTATTCGACCAACGGCATCCATGCCAAGAACGGCTACGAACTGGCCGTCAAGATGATCAACGAGTCCGGCGGCGTAAAGGTCGGCGGCAAATCCTACAAGTTCAAGGTCGTCTACTATGACGACGAATCCACGCCTGCGCGTGGCGCCCAGTTGGCCGAACGCCTGATCAAGCAGGACGGCGTCAAATTCATGCTCGGCCCGTACAGCTCGGGTCTGACCAAGGCCATCGCGCCGGTTACCGAAAAGTACCAGATCCCCATGGTGGAAGCGGAAGGCGCCTCGCGCTCTCTGTTCACCCAGGGCTACAAGTATCTGTTCGCCGTGTTGTCGACGTCGGAACAGTATCTTGCCTCCTCGATCGATCTGGCCGCGGAACTGGCTGAAAAGAACGGCCGCAAGCCCAGCGACGTCAAACTGGCGATGGCGTTCGAAAACGATCCGTTTTCGCTCGACGTGCGGGCGGGCGTTGTCGACGATGCCAAGAAGTACGGCATGAAGATCGTCATCGACGACAAACTGCCCCGTGACCTAAACGACATGTCCGCCACCCTGACCAAGGTGAAAGCGTTGAAGCCCGACATTCTCGTTGTGTCCGGTCACTCCAAGGGTGCGGCAACGGCTGCCCGGCAGATCGGTGAGATGAAGATCGACGTGCCGATGATCGCCATGACCCACTGCGAAGCGGCCAAGGTTGTCAGCAAGTTCGGCGCCGTTGCCAACGATTTCCTGTGCCCGACACAATGGGCGGAGACGTTGACCTACAAGGACGAATTGTTCGGCACGGCGGCGCAGTACGACGCGCTGTTCAAGAAAACCTTCGACGGCTACAAGAACGTGCCCTATCAGTCGGCTCAGGCTTCTGCCGCCGTCCAGGTTTGGAAGGATGCGCTGGAACGCGCAAATTCGTTCGATATCCCCAAGGTCCGTCAGGCCCTGGCCGATACGAACATGAGCACGTTCTACGGCAACATCAAGTTCTCGCCGGCCGGCAACAACATCGCAAAGCCGATGGTGCTGCGGCAGATCCAGAACGGCAAGTTCAACGTCGTTGCGCCGTCCAAGTGGGCTTCCCATCCGGTGAACTTTCCGCGTAAACCGAACTGATCACGGTTGTATCGCTTTGATCTGAAAGGTCCGCCCGTCACACGGTTCGTGTGACGGGTGCCTTTTATCGACCCACGCATACAAGAAAGCGGCAACGCATGTTCGACAATATCTCGTTGCTGGGCTTGGCGCCGTTTCTAAACGTGCAGCTGCTGCTCGACGGCCTCTTCATCGGCGCGATTTTCGCGCTCGCGGCGTACGGCCTTGCCCTGGTCTGGGGCGTCATGAACGTCAAGAACCTGGCCCAAGGCGAATTCGTCATTATGGGCGGATATGTCTCTTGGTGGCTCTCTATCCCAACCATGATTTGGATCGGTATTCCCGAAATCGATTTCCTATTCGTCTATATCCCAGAAATTACATTTCTCGAATTCATGAAGCCGCGAATACATCCGCTGTACGGTGTTCCGATTGCTTTCGTCCTTTTGTTTGGATTTGGCTGGGCGGTTTATCGAACCATCATTTCCAGGGTCATTGATAAAGACCTGTTTACGTCGCTGCTGGCGACATTCGGCCTGGCCATCGTCATTCAGCAAGTTCTGAACCTGATGTTCGGTCCGGAAACCCAGACCGCCGACGCCCGTTTCCCGGTGCTGACGTTCATGGACAACAACGTGACCGTGGCGCAGGTCAAGATGATCTCCTTCCTGCTGGCGGGCTTGCTGGCCGCCGTGGTCGTCACGTTCATGAAGATGAGCCGCATGGGGCAAGCGATCAGGGCGACGGCCCAGGATGCCCGCGCCGCCCGTGTTATGGGCATCAATACCGACAAGGTCTTCGCCTTTACCTATTCCTTGAATGCCGCCATTTGCGGCGCCGCCGGGGCCCTGATTTCGATGATATGGGTGATTCAGCCGTTCTACGGCATCGGCCATTCGATCCGCGCCTTCGTCATCGTCACGGCCGCCGGTTTCGGTAATTTGCCCGGCGTGATCATGGCCGGTCTCGGCATGGGCGTCATCGAAAACTTCGGCGGCTTTATCCTGGGCGCCGAATTCCAGCAGGCCATCGTCGTCGGCGTTCTCATCGCAGTATTGATCTGGCGGCAGATTCAGATGGCCCGGCATCGGCAGGTGGTCCAATGATTAGCGGCCGGATTAAAGCACTGCTTTACCTGGTGATCCTCGCCGCCGGCATTTGGGCTCCGTTCGAATACCCGGCGTATACGTTCCAAATTGCCTTACTGTGGCTGATGATTGTTTTTGCTCTGACGTGGGACATTCTCGGTGGGCAGATGGGCTACAATTCGCTCGGCAACATTTTTTTCTTTGGTGCCGGCATGTACGTCTGTTCTGTCGCTCAAATCGGCCTGTATTACGATGTGGCGGAATACACCGCGCACTTTGGCGCGGTGAAAGTCGATTTCACAATGGGCCAGTATTTTACCGGACTCTTTGTCGGCCTGGGCTTGGCTGCACTCGTCAGCGTTGTTGCCGCGGTGATTTTTGGCTGGATAGTCTTCGGGCTGAGGGGTCCATATTTTGCCATCGGCACCCTCGGTGTCGCGATCGCCGCCGGCGAATTGATCGGTGCCTGGGACTATGTCGGCGGCGGCGGCGGCATTACATTGCCCAGCTTCCCCGGTGATCCGGAAGACCGCTCGAATTTGTTCTATTTCCTCAATTTTGCGCTGGCGATCGTGACGTTCCTGTTTGTGCGCTGGCTCTATTCGACCCGCTTCGGCCTGGCCCTCAACGCCATCCGCGACGACGAGCAGAAGGCCGAGGGCATGGGCATCCATACCAAGCGCTACAAGACCATCGCCTGGTCGATCGCCGCGTTTTTCCTCGGCATCTCCGGCGGCATCTTCGGCAACATGACCGGCTTCATCGAACCGCTCGAAGTGGCCTTCCCGACCGTGACGTTCGGCATCTTCATGGTGCTGATGGTGCTGCTCGGCGGCAAGGGCACCTTGTGGGGGCCGGTCATCGGCGCTGTGGTCTTCCACGTCATCAAGGAACTGACATGGACCTATCTGCTGGGATGGCAGTGGGTGGCGCTGGGTGCGTTGATCATCATCATCGTGGTCTACTTCCAGCAAGGCATCGTCGGCTGGATGATGGAACAGTGGCCCAGCATGTTCGGTATCGTCGTCGAAGACAAATCCGAACAGGCGAAAGAGGAGGCGGCGTGATGAACAATTCCGTCATCGAAGTCACCGACGTCTCCAAATCGTTCGGCGGGGTCGTTGCCAACCGCAACATCTCGCTGACCGTGCCGGACGGCGAGATCACCGGATTGATCGGCCCCAACGGGTCGGGCAAGACGACGCTGTTCAATTCGATCGTCGGCTATCACCCCATCGACCAGGGGTCGATCAAGTTCGAGGGGCAGGAGATTTCCGACCTCAACGTCCAGCAGATTGCCCGGCTCGGTCTGCTGCGCACGTTCCAGCAGACCCGCATCTACGGTAAGATGGACTGCGTCAAGAACATGCTGATTTCGGTGCCGCACCGAAAGGCCAAGTGGTCGGACATGTTCACCGATTACAGCGCCGAGGACCTGGAAAAGGCGGAGCACCTGCTGGATTTCGTCGGTCTTTACTCCAAGCGTAAACTGCTGTCGGGCGACCTCTCGTTCGGCCAGCAGAAGCTGCTCGAATTCGCCATGGCATTGATGAACGAGCCCAAGGTCCTGTTGCTCGACGAGCCGACCGCCGGTATCAATCCGACCCTGATCAACGGTCTGATCGACCGCCTGCTGCGGGCCAACGCCGATTTCGGCATTACGTTGCTGGTCATCGAGCACAATATGCGGGTGATCATGAACCTGGCGCGGCACATGTACTGCCTGGCGCACGGCGAATTGCTGGCCAGCGGCGCGCCGGAGGAAATCCAGAACGATCAACGCGTCATCGACGCATATCTCGGGGCGCACTGATGTCCGATACGCAAGGCAGCAAACCGGAAAACGACGGGAAGGCGGTCCGCGGCTATGGCGGCGGCGGAGTCAGCACCGTCATTTCCGTCGACGACGTGGTCAAGGAAGTCCAGAAGATCGCCGAGACGGCCCCGACGGTCGAGGAACTGGCGGCGCTCGCCAACAACGACCCTTACCTGAAAATCGATTCGTTGCGGGCCGGCTACGGCAAGATGGAAATCCTGCACGATTTCCACCTGCAGGTCGGCAAGGGCCAGTCGCTGTGCCTGATCGGTCCCAACGGCGCCGGCAAGTCGACCATCCTGCACTCGATCTTCGGCTTCACCAATATCTTCTCCGGCAGCATCACGACCGGCGGGGCGGAGGCCACCGACATTACGGCGATGGGCCCGAGCCAGAAGCTGAGCACCGCCGGCATCGCCTATATTCTGCAGGACAAGTCCGTCTTCCCCGACATGACCGTCGAGGAAAACCTGTGGATGGGCGGGTACCTGAAGGACAAGCCGCAAGAGGCCAAGGAAGCGGCCGAGCGGGTCTTCGACAAATACTCCCGGCTCGCCGAACGGCGCAAACACCCGGCCCGGGTGTTGTCCGGCGGCGAACGGCGGCTGCTGGAAATCTCCCGTGCCCTGGTCATGCAGCCCGATGTCCTGCTGGTCGACGAACCGTCCATCGGTCTCGAACCGCGGTTTATCGACATGGTGTTCGAAATCCTCGACGATCTGCAGAATACCGAGGGCAAGACCATCCTCATGGTCGAGCAGAACGCCAAGAAAGGTTTGGAATTCGCCGACATCGGCTATGTCCTGGTGGACGGACAACTGGCTTTGGCGGGCAGAGGTTCGGAGCTGTTGGAAAACCCGGAAGTCGGCCGGCTGTTCCTCGGCGGCTGATTTTTTCGTCATCTGGATTAAATTCCGCGCATAGCTGCCCTGCTTTCGTGGGCATGCACACGGACGCGTCCGTCCTGTAGTCTCTGACACTCCGCAATGAGCGAGAGCGTTGTATGAGCGACGTGGTGCGTGCCGCCGGCGCCGAGGATGGTTCACAGTCTGCCGCCAAGGGTATCGCCTGGATGGTGGTGACGGGACTGTTTTTCGTCGGTGTGACGGGGATCGTGCGCCACCTCGGGTCGGACATGAACCCGGCGCAGGCGGCGTTCATCCGCTATCTGTTCGGCATCGTTCTCCTACTCCCGGTGTTCTTCAAACTGCGCCTGCATTCGGGCCTGACGCAACGGATCGGCCTGCATGCCGTGCGGGGTATCGTGCATGGCATCGCCATCATTCTCTGGTTCTACGCCATGGCGCGCATACCCATCGCCGAGGTGACGGCACTCGGATTTACGGCGCCGATCTTTACCACGGTCGGCGCGGCATTGTTTTTGGGCGAGAAACTGCATTTGCGCCGCATCGGTGCCGTGCTGGCGGGTTTCGGCGGGGCCATCATCATTCTGCGCCCGGGAGTCGAGGTCATCGATCTGGGTGCGGTTGCGCAGTTGACGGCGGCGCCGCTGTTCGCGGTGTCGTTCCTCATGGCCAAGAAGCTGACGGAAACCGATTCGCCGACGGTGATCATCGCGTTCATGGCCGTGTTCGTGACCTTGGCGCTGGCGCCGCCGGCGATGATGGCGTGGCGTACGCCGACCATGGAGGAACTGGGCTGGCTCCTGCTCACGGCCGTTCTGGCCACGGCGGGCCACTACACCATGACCCAAGCGTTCAAGGCCGCGGACATTACCGTGACCCAGCCGATCTCATTCCTGCAATTGATTTGGGCGACCTTGCTGGGCCTGTACATGTTCGGGGAGACACCCGATGTCTGGACCCTGGCCGGCGGCGGCGTCATCGTGGCCAGCGCCACGTACATCGCCCACCGCGAGGCCAAACGCAAGGGACGGGCGGATATCAAGCCAGCCGCCGGTTAAACGGTATCTACGACCAAACGTCCTTCGCGACGCGTTGGAAGTTCCCACCCAGAATGCCGCGTATGTCGGATTCCGGGAGGCCGCGATCGAGCAAGGTCTCCGTCAGCACCGGGAACGTCTCGGGTTCCGCGATGTGAATGTCCAGTCCCGCCGTATATCCCGCGGATTGCGGCCACCAAAAACCGGGATCCACGCCGTCCGGCAGGTCGTCGATACCCAGATCATAGGCGTAGTCCAATCCAAGGCCGACATGATCGGCGCCGACCCTGTCCGCTACGTACACGATATGGTCCGCGATGATGCCTGCACCCGCACCTGTGTCCCCCAGAAACAGGCTGACGCCGTTGATTCCGATCACCCCGCCGGTCCCGGCGCAGGCGTCGATTTGCTTGTCCGTGATATTACGCCCATGATCGACCAGGGCGCGCGGATTGGCATGGCTGTAAATCACCGGCGCCGCAGACCGCTCCATGATATCCAAGCTGGTGCGGTAGCCCGTATGGGAACAATCCATCAGCATGCCGGCGGCGTTGATGGCGCCGACCACCCGTCCACCCAGTTCCGTTAGAGGGATGTCATCGTCGTGGCAACCGCCGCCGATGCTGTTGTTGCGGTTATAGGCCAGATGAATCTGCCGCACACCGAGGTCGTAATAGAGTTGCACCATTTCGGGCCGGTCCATCAACGGGACACCGCCCTCCAGGTCGAACGCGACGGCCATGCGGCCGCTGTTCTTCGCCTCGACTATGTCGGCGAATGTCTCGACGAGAACATACTTCTCCGGATACCGGCGCAGGCCTGCGCGGAACGCGGCCAGTATGGCGAGGATGTCGGTGACCGGGTTCATATCCATGCCCACATTGACGGACACGAAATCCACGCCGGCACTACGGTGGCGGTCGAGGGCATCGATATCGATGTCGGGCGACAGCGGCAGACAGGCGTGTGCATCCCAGACGAAGGCATCTTGGTGAAGTGTGGCGGCGTTATTGTCGATCGGCCAGGTCATGTTTGTTTCCTGTTGATGCTCGGCGTGAGCATGGCGGCAAATCCCCGAAGGGTCCAGTACGGCATGGTGTTCGCAGCGAAACGAAAAAGGCGCGGCCAGCGGGCCGCGCCTTGAAACGCATCGTATCGCGGCGCGGGTCAGCCGAACTTGACCGAAAGAATCTCGTAGGACTTGGATCCGGTCGGGGTGGTGACCTCGACCGAATCGCCCTTGGACTTGCCGATCAGGGCACGGGCCAGAGGCGATGTGATGGACAACAGGCCTTCCTTGATGTCCGCCTCGTCGGCGCCGACGATCTGATACTTCGACTCCTCGTCGGTATCCTCGTCCGCCAGTTTCACCTTGGCGCCGAATTTGACGGACGTGCCGGAAAGCTGGGTAACGTCGATGACCTGGGCGCGGCTCACTTTGTCCTCAAGTTCGGCGACACGCGCCTCAATCAGGCCTTGCCGTTCCTTGGCGGCATGATATTCGGCGTTCTCGGACAGATCGCCGTGTTCGCGCGCGGCGGCGATTTCCCGGATCACTTCCGGACGATCGACCGTCTTCAACCGCTTGAGTTCCTCTTCCAGCCGCATGTGACCAGCGGCGGTCATCGGTACCTTTTCCATTCTTAGAATTCCGACTAGGCAACGTGCTTGCGTTAAAAAATCAACCGGGCCCACGTGTTTGGTGAGCCCGGAACGTTAAAAGTATGCCTGTAGCGGCATAACTTCAAGCCCACCGGCGATTATTGTTCGGATTGCCTGCACGGCCGCGCGGCTGCCAGCGACGGTGGTATAATAGGGAATGTGGTTCGTCAGTGCCGTGCGGCGGAGACTGTAGCTGTCGCGCACGGCCTGTCCGCCTTCGGTGGTGTTGATGACGAGGTCGATGGCACCGTTTTTCATGGCGTCGACCACGTGCGGCCGGCCTTCCAGCACCTTGTTGACGACCGTGGCCTCGATACCCGCTCTTCTCAGGATTTCCGCGGTGCCACGCGTGGCAACGATGGTGAATCCCATGTCCACCAGTTGTTTCATGGGATAGATGATGGCCGGCTTGTCGGAATCCTTGACCGATACGAATACGGCGCCGGATTTCGGCAGGTTCAGGCCGGACGCCAGTTGGGATTTGGCGAAGGCGTGCTCGAAATCGCTGTCCAGGCCCATGACCTCGCCGGTTGAGCGCATCTCCGGTCCCAGAATGATGTCGACGCCGGGGAACCGGGCGAAGGGGAACACCGCCTCCTTGACCGCCGTGTGGCCGATGTCGCGTTGTTTCAATTCGAACGATTCCAGATTTTCGCCCGCCATCGTGCGGGCGGCGATGGCGGCGATTGGATAGCCGATGGCCTTGGCAACGAACGGCACGGTGCGCGATGCCCGCGGATTGACTTCCAGGATATAGACGTCCTCGCCCTTGACCGCGTACTGCACGTTCATCAGACCGACGACGTTCAGGGCCCGCGCCAGCTTGTCCGACTGCTGGCGGATATCCTCGATGACCGTTTCGGGCAGGGAGTAGGGCGGCAGGGAGCAGGCGGAATCGCCGGAATGCACGCCGGCTTCCTCGATGTGCTCCATGATGCCGGCGACGTAGACGTCGGTGCCGTCGGACAGGCAGTCGACATCGACTTCGATGGCGTCGCTCAGATAGCCGTCGATCAGCACCGGGCTGTCGCCGGAGACCTTGACCGCTTCATGGATGTAGCGGTCGAGGTGGGCGTGGTCGTGCACGATTTCCATGGCGCGGCCGCCGAGCACGTAGGACGGGCGGATCAGGACCGGAAAACCGATGCGCTCGGCCACGGCGATGGCCTCCCGGGCAGATGTCGCCAGGCCGTTGGGCGGCTGGCGCAGGCCGATGTCGGCCAGCAGCTTCTGAAAACGCTCCCGGTCTTCCGCCAGGTCGATGGCGTCGGGCGAGGTGCCGAGGATCGGCACGTCGGCGGCTTCAAGGGCGGCCGCCAGTTTCAGCGGAGTCTGACCGCCGAATTGCACGATCAAGCCTTTCAACGTCCCGCGCGACTGTTCGACCCGGACGATTTCGAGCACGTCTTCCGCCGTCAGCGGTTCGAAGTACAGACGGTCCGACGTGTCGTAGTCGGTCGACACCGTTTCCGGGTTGCAGTTGATCATGATCGATTCGTAACCCGCCGCCGCCATGGCGTAAGCCGCATGCACGCAGCAATAGTCGAATTCGATGCCCTGGCCGATACGGTTGGGGCCGCCGCCCAGAATGATGACCTTTTCCCGTTCGCTCGGCGCAGCTTCGCACTCCACCTGCCCATCGACCGGGTATTCGTAGGTCGAATACATGTACGGGGTGCGGGCCTCGAATTCGGCGGCGCAGGTGTCGATCCGCTTGAACACGGGCCGGATATCCAGTGCGTGCCGGTGCTTGGACACGGCTTCCCGCGACGACGCCGTCAACTCGGCCAGGCGGGCATCGGAGAATCCCAGCATTTTCAGGCGACGCATGGCGCCGGCATCGCCCGGCAGTCCCTCGGCCCGGACCCCTTGCTCGGCGTCGACGATTTCCCCGATGCGCTCAATGAACCAGGGCTCGTACTTGCATGCCGCCTTGATCTCGGCCGTGGTCAAACCGGCCCGAAAGGCCTGGGCGATGACGAGAATGCGGTCGGGGGTCGGCCGGGCCAGCGCCGCGACGATCGTCTCCCTGTCCGGTCCGTTGTCGCCGGCGCCGGGGATCTCGACCTCGTTCAGGCCGGTCAGCCCGGTTTCCATGGAGCGCAGCGCTTTTTGCAGGGATTCGGCGAAACTGCGGCCGATGGCCATGGCTTCGCCGACCGATTTCATGGACGTCGTCAGGATCGGCTCGGCACCGGCGAATTTCTCGAAGGTGAAGCGCGGGATCTTGGTCACCACGTAATCGATGGTCGGCTCGAACGACGCCGGCGTGACGCCGGTGATGTCGTTGGTCAGTTCGTCCAGGGTGTAACCGACGGCCAGCTTGGCGGCGACCTTGGCGATGGGAAAACCCGTGGCCTTCGAGGCCAGCGCCGAGGACCGGGACACCCGCGGGTTCATCTCGATGATCACCAGGCGGCCGTCGTCGGGATTGACCGCGAACTGCACGTTCGACCCGCCGGTTTCGACGCCGATCTCACGCAGCACCGCCATCGAGGCGTTGCGCATGATCTGGTATTCCTTGTCGGTCAGGGTGAGGGCCGGCGCCACGGTGATGGAATCGCCCGTGTGCACGCCCATCGGGTCGACGTTCTCGATGGAGCAGATGATGATGCAGTTGTCGTTGCGATCGCGCACCACCTCCATCTCGAACTCTTTCCAGCCGATGATGGATTCTTCGATCAACACTTCGTCGGTCGGCGAGGCGTCCAGGCCGCCCCGCACCACCGCGTCGAATTCTTCCCGGTTGTAGGCGACGCCGCCGCCGGTTCCGCCCAACGTGAAGCTCGGCCGGATGATGGCCGGCAGGCCGACCAGGTCGAGGGCCTCGTAGGCCTCGTCCATGTTGTGGGCGACCGCCGATTTCGGCAGCTCCAGTCCGATCTTGCGCATGGCGGCGCGGAACAGGTCTCGGTCTTCGGCCTTGGCGATGGCCTCCTGGCTGGCGCCGATCAGCTCGACGCCGAATTTGTCCAGCACGCCCCGGTCCGCCAGCTCCATGGCGGTGTTCAAGGCGGTCTGCCCGCCCATGGTCGGCAGCAGGGCGTCGGGCCGTTCCTTTTCGATGATCTTGGCGACGATGTCCGGCGTGATGGGCTCGACATAGGTCGCGTCGGCGAGGCCCGGGTCGGTCATGATCGTCGCCGGATTGGAATTGACCAGGATGATCCGGTAGCCTTCGGCCTTCAGCGCCTGGCAGGCCTGGGTGCCGGAGTAATCGAACTCGCAGGCCTGGCCGATGATGATCGGCCCCGCACCGACAATCAGTATGCTTTCGATGTCAGTCCTTTTGGGCATGGTCGTCGATCATCCGGATGAAGCGGTCGAAAAGGTAATGGCTGTCCTGCGGTCCGGGGGAGGCTTCCGGATGGTACTGCACGCTGAACACGGGCCTCTCCTTGACCCGGATGCCTTCGAGCGAGCCGTCGAACAGGGACTGGTGGGTCAGGACCACGTTGCCGGGCAGCGAATCGGCCCGGATCACGAAGCCATGGTTCTGGCTGGTGATTTCCACCTTGCCGGTTTCCAGGTCCTTGACCGGCTGGTTGGCGCCGCGGTGGCCCATGTGCATTTTCTCGCTGCGGCCCCCCAGCGCCAGGCACAGGATCTGGTGGCCGAGGCAAATGCCGAACAGCGGCAGCCCCGCCTCCAGCACGCCCTGGATGGCGGCGATGGCGTATTGTCCCGTCGCCGCCGGGTCGCCCGGCCCGTTGGAGAGAAATACCCCGTCCGGGTCGTGCCCGAGGATTTCCTCGGCCGTTGCCGTGGCCGGAACCACGGTGACCCGGCAGCCGGCGGCGGCCAGGCAGCGCAGGATGTTGCGCTTGATGCCGAAATCGACGGCGACCACGTGGCGCACCGGCGAGTGCTGCGTGCCGTATCCCTCACCCAGGGTCCACCGGGTCTGGTTCCAGGTATAGGTCTGCGTGCAGCTGACCTCCTTGGCCAGGTCCATGCCCTCGAGGCCCGGCCAGCCCTCGGCGGCCGCGCGCAGGGCATCCAGATCGAACGCGCCGCTTTCGTCGTGGCAGATGACGCCGGTCGGCGCGCCGGCATCGCGGATATGGCGTGTCAGCCGGCGGGTGTCGATGCCGGCGATGCCGATCAGGTTCTGGGATTTCAGCCAGGCATCCAGATGCCGCAGCGACCGCCAGTTGGCGGGGTCGGTGATATCCTGGCGCAGGACCAGTCCGCGCGCCGCCGGTGTCGTGGTTTCGATGTCTTCGTCGTTGGCGCCCACATTGCCGATATGGGGAAAGGTGAAATTGATGATCTGGCCGGCATAGGACGGATCGGTCAGAATTTCCTGATACCCCGTCATCGAGGTGTTGAAGCACACCTCGCCCACCGTCCGGCCCGTGGCGCCGATGCCGTGGCCGTGGATGCACGTGCCGTCGCCGAGAACCAGAACGGCGCTTGCCCCCTGATCCGGGTGGCTCTGGGCAGGCGGCGCGGTGGCCGTTTCTGGCGAATCGGACATGATGTGAAGAGTCCCTAGCGGCGGAAATGCGCGCCGCAACAGGACCGCCCGTCAGCCCATTCTGCGGTTGGCGCAAATTGGAGCGCAAAATAAGCAAAAGGCCGCACCCCGTCAAGAGAAGTATGGGTGGGAAAAGTCGTTTGTTTTCAATCTGTTATAATGAATGGAGTGGATTGCCTTAAGGAGGTGGTTTGGTTAGGATGTTCGCTCTTTCATCAACCACGGGGTTTCTTGCCGATGTTGCGTGAACGGCTCAACGACGCGCTCAAGGAAGCGATGAAGGCCAAGGACAGCCGGCGGGTATCGACGCTGCGCCTCATCCTGGCGGCGCTGAAGGACAGGGACATCGCCGCCCGCGGCAAGGGCGAGTCGGAAGAGGTCGGCGAGGACCAGATCCTGCAGATGCTGTCCACCATGGTGCGCCAGCGCCGCGAGTCCATCGCCCAGTACGAGCAGGGCGGCCGGGTCGACCTGGCGGAACAGGAGCAGGAGGAAATCGCCATCATCGAGGACTTCCTGCCGCAACAGCTCAGCGAGGACGAAACCCGCGACGTGGCGCAGTCGCTGGTCGGCGAATTGAACGCGTCTGGCATCAAGGACATGGGCCGGGTGATGGGCGAGATCAAAAAGCGTTATGCCGGCCAGGTCGACATGGGCAAGGCCAGCGCGCTGGTGAAGGACCTGCTGAGCTGACGGCGCGTGACCGTGTATGAGGTCGCGCCGGTGTGACCGTCGCCTGTTCTACTCAAGGCCTTGCAAATAACCTATACTGAGCCGTTCGATGCGTGGCTGCCCGGTTCGCGACAGCCGCCAACAACACGGCCGTCACCGGCGTTCGGCCGGATGCGGTCCGAAGCAGACCTCGGCGTCTCGGAAGCAACAGGGCGAAATGGCGTTTCCTCCGTCTTTCTTGGATGAAATCCGGCTCAGGGTATCCCTGGCCGAAACGATCGGCCGCCGGGTCAAGCTGGCGCGCAAGGGGCGGGAGTTCCTGGGCCTGTGCCCGTTCCACAACGAAAAGACGCCGTCGTTCACCGTCAACGAGGACAAGGGGTTCTTTCACTGCTTCGGCTGCGGCGAGCACGGCGACGTCATCTCGTTCGTCCAGAAGACCGACAATCTGACCTTTCCCGAAGCCGTCGCCCGGCTGGCCGAGCAGGCCGGCCTGCAGATGCCGCAACAGACCCCGGAGGACCGGGAGCGGGAAAGCCGCCGGGCGACGCTGCGCGACGTGCTGGACACCGCGGCGCAGTGGTACCGGAGCCAGCTCGCCGGCGAACACGGCAAATCGGCGCGGGAGTATCTGACAGGGCGCGGACTGTCGGCCGAAACGGTCAAGCGCTTCGCCCTGGGCTTCGCGCCGGACCGCAGAACCGCGCTGAAGGAGGCGCTGCTGGCGCGCGGCCTCGACGAAGCTCTGCTGGTCGAATCGGGCATGCTGATCAAGCCCGACGACGGCGGCGCCACGTTCGACCGGTTCCGCAACCGCATCATGTTCCCCATCTGGGATCACCGCGGCCAGGTCATCGCCTTCGGCGGGCGGGCCCTGGGCGACGCCCGGGCCAAGTATCTGAACTCGCCCGAAACGCCGGTGTTCCACAAGGGCGACATTCTCTACGGCCTGCATCTGGCCCGCGACAAGGCCCGCGACAGCGGCGGCCTGATTGTCGCCGAGGGCTATATGGACGTCATCGCCATGGCGGCCGCCGGCCTGGAAAACGCCGTGGCGCCGCTGGGGACGGCACTGACGGAATCGCAGATGCGGCAGATGTGGCGGTTGGTGCCGGAACCGGTCCTGTGCCTGGACGGCGACGCCGCCGGCATGCGCGCCGGCCTTCGGGCCGCGGACAGATGCCTGGCCGAATTGAAGCCCGGGCTGAGCCTGTCGTTTGCTCTGTTGCCGGGCGGGCAGGACCCGGACGACATGATCCGCGATCAAGGCGTGGCGTCGCTGGAGAGCTACCTGGCCAACGCCGTGCCGCTGTCGGAAATGCTGTGGCGGTCCGAAACCGATGGCCATCGGTTCGAAACCCCGGAAAGACGCGCAGCCTTGCAGCAATCACTGCGCAAATTGACGGACCGGATCGCTGATCCGACCGTGCAATCCTACTATAAGACGTTTTTCAACGAGAAAATTCGCGAAATATTCGGTGGCGACAGAACCCGTGAACCGGATCGGAGACGAAATTTTAACCGTGCTCCGTATGATAGACGCAAATTGTCGCCCGCCGTGGCCCAATCGTTCAATCACGGCGAGCAGGTTTTGATGGCCGGTGTCCTCAATCATCCGGCCATTCTGGAAAGTGAACTGGAAGTCTTTGCAGGCATTACGTTTTCCGCGCCGGAACTTGACAGACTGAAGGATGCGATACTAGAAATTTCGGCGCAAAGTCCCGACCTTGACTCTTCGACACTAAAAGGCCATTTAGCTGAACGGGGATTTGCAAGCATTGTCGAACGCTTGGCAGGACGTGATGCGCGGGTTCTTGAGCGGTTCGTTCGATCGGACGCTCAACTGAGTGACGCGCATCGAGGGTGGAAACGCGTACTGGCTTTGCATCGGCGGAACGGCTTGCAGGCGGAACTGAAATCGTTGCAAGCGGAGTTGGGTAGGAATCCCGACAAAGCGACCTGGGAGCGGTTTTGTAAGTTGCAGGCCTTGCTGGCGCGCCCGGAAGGCGTGGACGAGGCAGTTTGAACAGATCGAGGGGATCCGGTCTGACATGTTATTGAACCGACGGGTCGGTGGGGTTGGCCCGTCTTTTCGTGTTTTTTTAAGGCACCCTTCAAGGAGTCGACCTTAATGGCAGCCAAAGCATCGGAAGCCGAAGCGGAAAACCGCGAATCTCGTGATGAAGCGGGAGATGGGCCGCTCATCGATCAGACCGAACAAGCGGTTAAGAAGATGATCACCCGCGCCAAGGAGCGCGGGTATGTCACTTATGAAGAACTGAATGCGACCTTGCCGTCCGATCAGATGTCGTCGGAAAAGATAGAGGACGTCATGACGATGTTGTCCGACATGGGCATCAACGTCGTGGAAAGCGAGGAAAACGAAGAGAGCGCCAATCAGAACGAGGCGCAGGAAACGGCGACCGCGCCGCAGGCTTCGGAAGAGCTGGAACGCACCGACGATCCCGTTCGCATGTATCTGCGCGAAATGGGATCGGTCGAACTGCTGTCCCGTGAAGGCGAAATCGCCATCGCCAAACGCATCGAGGCCGGCCGGGAGAAGATGATCGGCGCCATCTGCGAGAGCCCGTTGACCATTCGGGCGATCATCGAATGGCACGACCTGCTGGTGGACGACAAGATTCTGCTGCGTGACATCATCGACCTGGACGCGACCTATTCGGGTGGACCGGGCGAGGACGCCAGCGCCGGATTGACCGCGGTGAATACCGAGGCGGAAGAAGAGGACGAAGAATCGCCGTCCGAGGAGGAGAGCGAAGAAGGCGAGTCGGAAGACGACGACGACGACGCCGATGAGGAAAACTCCATGTCGCTGTCGGCGCTCGAGGCCGTCCTCAAGCCGACCGTTCTCGACGGTTTCGAAGATATCGCCAAGACATACAAGAAACTGCACAAACTGCAGGAAGCCAAGTTGCTGGCGGCGCGGGGCGAGGGCGAATTCAAGCCGGCCCAGGAAAAGCGTTACGAGAAGCTGAAGAAGGAACTGATCACCTTGATGGAGGCCGTTCACCTGAACAACGGCCGTATCGAAGCCCTGGTCGATCAGCTTTACGGCCTGAACCGGCGCCTGCTCGGCTTGGAAGGCAAATTGCTGCGCATGGCCGAATCCCACAAGGTCAAGCGCGAAAGTTTCCTCGAGAACTACCGGGGGCATGAACTCGACCCCAACTGGCTGCGCCGGGTTTCCAAGCTCAAGGACAAGGGCTGGAAGGAATTCTCCAAGGAGAGCAGCAAGGAAATCAAGACGATCCGTGATTCCATTGCCGAAACGGCGGAGGAAACCGGCCTGGAGGTCGGCGAATTCAAACGGATCGTGCACGCCGTGCAGGCCGGCGAACGGGCGGCCGGCCAAGCCAAGAAGGAAATGGTGGAGGCCAATCTGCGCCTCGTCATTTCCATCGCCAAGAAATACACCAATCGCGGTCTGCAGTTCCTCGACCTGATCCAGGAAGGCAATATCGGCCTGATGAAGGCCGTCGATAAGTTCGAGTATCGCCGCGGTTACAAATTCTCGACCTACGCCACCTGGTGGATCCGTCAGGCGATCACCCGGTCTATCGCCGATCAGGCGCGCACCATTCGTATTCCGGTGCACATGATCGAGACGATCAACAAACTGGTCCGCACGTCGCGCCAGATGTTGCACGAAATCGGCCGCGAACCGACACCCGAGGAATTGGCCGAGAAGCTGGCCATGCCGCTGGACAAGGTGCGCAAGGTACTCAAGATCGCCAAGGAACCGCTCAGCCTCGAAACGCCGATCGGCGACGAGGAAGACAGCCATCTCGGCGACTTCATCGAAGACAAGAACGCCATTCTGCCGGTCGATTCGGCGATCCAGTCCAATTTGCGCGAAACCACGACACGGGTCCTGGCCAGCCTCACTCCGCGCGAAGAACGTGTCCTGCGCATGCGGTTCGGTATCGGCATGAACACCGACCACACTCTGGAAGAGGTCGGCCAGCAGTTCTCGGTCACACGCGAACGTATCCGCCAAATCGAGGCGAAAGCCTTGCGCAAGCTGAAACATCCGAGCCGGTCGCGGAAACTGCGCAGCTTCCTCGATACGTGACCGGAGAGTTGTTTCCTGCAAAAAGGGCGCTCATGAGCGCCCTTTTTTGTTGGATTCCAGCCAAATTTGTTCGCACACAAGCATTATGGTTAAGCGAAAATTAAGGTGAATCTGCGATCAGGTCCGGGAATTGATCCTGTCGACGAAGGACGGAACATGCCGGCGGATGCGCAAGAGACACACGACAGCGTTGAGTTGGAGGCCAATTCCAGTGAACCGAAGAAGACGTACCGGTTCTGGACATTGCGTCGGGCCGTGATATGCGTTGCCGCCGCGATTTCGGTCGGAGTGATCGTCAATCAGTTTTGGGTATCGCTTTCCTATCAGGACCTGGCGCTAAACAATCTGCGCGCCTCCAACGCCGAGACGTTGAAACTTCTGGTGAGCGACAGGATCGGCCGGCAGTATCAGGAGAAAATCAAACCGCGCGCCAATGTCTGGTCGCGTCACGGCAAGATCATGCAGTCCGTCAAGGACAATGACGCCAAACGCATGAAGGTCGAAGCCGACGCGTTGCACAACGACGCGGCCTTCAAAATGGGCGATCTCAAGTTGGTCAGCGCCAATATTCTGGCAAAGGACCTTAAGCCTCTCGTCATTTCCGGCGAGGCGGACAACACAACGGTCGTCACGCGGGCGGCCATCGAAGATGTGCTCGCCAAGCGGGACAAAAAGGCCCAGCGCATGCCGGTTGGGTTCTATTGGCGGACGGACGCCGGTGCCCCTGTTCACAGCTACATCGTGCCCATCGGCGGGTTTCGCGTTCTCGGATTTCTGGAAATCGTCACCAGCCCGTTGGGTATGCTTGAGGGACTGGGCGCCTATCTTGAGGGCGATCTGGAAATTGTCGACGTCAACGGCCAAGTGCTCATGACCGACACTTTCAGGCAGACTGAAATGGTTGACAACAGTGACGCCGGACAATCGGAAGAAAGCGCTTCTGCCGCCGGGGAGCCTGATCCCAGTGTCGATGCCGTGGCCGAATCGATTCCGCCCGCGGACAATCTCGACACGGTCAGTATTGCCGTGCCCGACGACGCGGGAGAAACCTGGGTCAATGTAAAGCTTACGAAGGACGTTACCCGGTTCACCCGACAGATCGCGACGCAGCGGAATCAATCGTTGATGGTCATTCTCGCCGGTGTGGTCTTGGCGTGGATCGTGGGCTGGGCATTGTTGCGGACGATCGTATTCAACACCATGAAGCGATTCTCGGGCGCCATGCATCAGATCAGCGAAGACGCCTCCGACGTTGAGGTGCCGCAGACCGGCGACGACGAAATGGGAGTCATGGCCGGCGCGCTTGAGGTTCTGCAGCAAAAAGCGGCGGAGTTGACGGACCTGCGGGCTTCGGAGGAATCCAAGAACCGGGCGCGGCAAGCGGCCATTCGTGATCAGTTGAAGAGTGTGGCCAATGCCCTGGAAAGCGAATTGGCGAGTTCCGTGCAGCATATCGGCGGGCAGGCCGATATCTTGGTCGGCATTGCCGGTGAGCTGGCACATTCCAGCGAAGCCGTGAAGAGCCGATCGTCGGAAGTCGCGCAGTCATCTCAGGACTCGACGGGCAATGTCGATCAGGTCCGGCAGACCTTGACCGGCCTGACCGATACGATGCAGGAAATTTCCGGCCACGCAACGGAAGGCGACGCGATCGCCCGTCAGGCGAGCGAAGCAACGCAAACGTCGACCGAGGCCGTCGAGGAACTCAGGGCCGCGAGCCAGAAAATCACCGAAGTGATCGACATCATCCAGGATATTGCCGGCCGCACCAATATACTCGCCCTGAATGCAACGATTGAGGCGGCGCGTGCGGGAGAAGCCGGTAAGGGGTTTGCCGTCGTGGCCATGGAGGTCAAGGAGCTGTCGCAAAAGACGTCCGAGGCGACAAACGAAATCTCCCGGCACATCGAGCAGATCCAGAGCATGACCGACGGCACGATCAGCGCCAATGTCCGGATCGGCGAAACCATCGGCAAGCTGGAGACGCTGTCCGTGACCATCGCGGAGGCCGCGCAGAAGCAGAACACCGCGGTGGAGAACATCATGAACCGGGTGCAGGAGACGGCGGACGGCACACAAACCGTCATCAGCCGCATCGCCGAGGTGTCAGCGGAATCCGACAAGGTGGAAGACCTGTCGGGCAAGGTGGACCAGATGTCGCGCGGCCTGTCTTCGGGAATGGAACACTTGCGCGAGCGTCTGGGACAAATCATCAGCGACTCGGAAAAAGACGTCGCGGCCTGACGGCTGTACAAGTCAGTCGACCGCGCAAAAAATGCCGAATACCGGCCAAAGTGCTGTGGCACTCGGACGTCGACTTATGTATTCTCCCCCCTCCCAAACGGGCCTGTAGCTCAATTGGTTAGAGCCGGCCGCTCATAACGGTCTGGTTGCAGGTTCGAGTCCTGCCAGGCCCACCAAATCTCCCATAATTCGTGTACCGCCGTTCGTCCGAGCACAAGCGCCTGGGCGTTGGCGTTGGCGCCAATGCGCTCCGTCAGAATGGTTCCATCTCAGGAGGAAATGCTCTAAATCCGGCGGGAATTCAGTCGCTTGCCAGCCGGAAGCGGATGGGGATGCGGATGTCGTCGGCGATGGCGACGCCGGCAAGGCGGGCGGGTTGAAACCGCCAGCGTTTAACGGCATTGACGGCAGCCTTGTCCAGGACGGCGAACGTGCTGGATGTGTCCACGTTGACGGCCGTGGGCGCGCCGTGCCTGTCCACGGCGACGCGCAAGATGACCAGGCCCTGCCAGCCACGCAGGCGGGCAAAACGGGGATAACGGGGTTTGGGGTTTTCGCTGCTGCCCATGCGGAAACGGGCGGCGTGGCGTCGGCCACGCTGAGCGGCGCCGGACTGTGCCGCCGCGACCTTGCGTGCGGCTTTCCGGCCCATCGTACGCAAAGCCCGGTCGATTGATCCGGCATCATCCGCTGGGTCCGTGGTGTGCGGCTGCGCCGTGCCAGCCGGATGCGGCGATGGTCTTGTCACCGCGGTTGCCGGAACCGGCGCTGTCGGCTTGCGAGGCGGTTCGGGCTTGGGGGCCGGCCTGATCGCGATCGGATAGCGGACCGGCTCGCGCAGCACGGCCGTTGTCGTCATCGCGGCCTTCACCGTATCAGCCGGGGCCTCTGCGTCGTCGGTTGCCGCCATGGTGGCGGTGTCCGCTATCGGTTCCGGTAAAACCATGGCTGGCACGAGCGGTGGGTGCGAAGCCGGCGTTGCACCGCCCGGAACGTGCTGCGTTGGCTGGTCCAATGTCGTGACCGGCATTTTGGGCGCGGACGCGATTGTTTGATTCGCTGTTTCGTTGTCATCGGCAATATCGGGCGTCCCTGCCGGTTCGTGCATCTCGCCGGGCCGGGGCGCTTCACTCACCAGAACCACGTCGACGATCAACGGCGCCTCGGCGGGAATTTCGGCCACCTGATTGAAAGCCAGCAATGCGACTGCCACCAATGACACGTGGAAGGCGATGGACACGGATGCCGCGCTCCACAGCGACGGCGGCGGACCCGCCGGCATCGCGAGGCGCATCCTTAAACCGTGTGCCATGCCACGACCAACGGTTCGCCCGCCTGCGATGCGCGAATGCAGCGCACACCGAACACCGTCGCCATGTTGTGATCGGTCATGACATCTCCGGCCGCTCCGTCGGCAACGACACGGCCGGACTGCAACAGCACCAGGCGGTCGCAATAGCGGGCGGCCAGGGTGAGGTCGTGCAGAACCACGGCGACCCCATGTCCGCCATGGGCCAAATCACTCAGGTGTTCCATCAGGCGTAGTTGATGGGCCGGATCGAGGCCGGCGCCGGGCTCGTCGGCCAGCAAAAAGCGCGGCTCGCCGGCCAGGACGCGGGCCAGCATGACTCGGGCGCGTTCACCGCCCGAAAGCGTCGTGACGTTACGGTCCCGCAGATGCGAGGCGTCGACCTTTGCCAGTGCCGCGTCCACTGCCCGGGTGTCCGTTTCACTCAGGCCACGGAACGGATCGCGACGGGGCAGGCGACCGAGGGCGACGATGTGCTCGACGGTCATCGGCCAATGGGCAATGGCGGCCTGGGCCAGATAGCCGACTTGGCGCGCCCGTTCCCTGGCCGGCCAGGATGCGAAGGGGAGGCCATCCAAGGCGACGTTGCCGGAGCCGGGTTTGATCAGGCCGGCCAGGACCCTGAGCAATGTGGTCTTGCCGGCGCCGTTGGGACCGATCAGACCGACACATTCCCCTTCGCGCAAGGCGAACGCGGCATTGGTCAGCACCTCGGATTGACCCAGGCGGACGGTGACACCTTCGGCCTGCAGGGATGCGCTCATCGCATGCTCCGACGGGTCTTGAGGATCAGATAGAGGAAAAACGGGGCACCGATCAGCGCCGTGAACACGCCCAGGTTCATCTCGGGATTGGTCACGATACCGCGCACAGCCATGTCGGCCAGCATGGTCAGTGCCGCACCACCCAGGCCACTGACGATCAGCAACCGGCTCGGCCGGTGGCCGACCAGGGGGCGCAGCAGGTGCGGCACGACCAGGCCGACGAACGCGATGCTGCCGGCCACCGCAACACCCGCGCCGACGCACAAGGCGGTGCCACCGATCAAACGCAGGTGCACGCCGGTCAGGTTGATGCCCAGGCTGTGAGCGGTTTCCTCGCCCAGGGTCAACGCATCCAGTGCGCGGGCGCAGGACAGCAGAAGAAGCCAGCCGACGGCCATGAACGGCAGCGACAGGCCGATGTCGGTCAGGCTGCGGTCCTTCAGAGAGCCCATGATCCAGAACAGCATCTCGGTCACCGCCCAGGGACTGGGCGCCAGGTTCATCGCCAGGGAGGTCAGGGCGATGGCCAGGCTGTTGATCGCTACGCCTGCCAGGATGACGGTCAGTACGCTGGCTTCGCGCCCGGACAGTATGAACAAGAGGCCGACGGCGATGAAGGCACCGATCATGCCGGCGCCGGGCAGCAGGTAGGCGGACAATTCGGCCCAGCCGAAATAGATCACGATTACCGCGCCCAACCCGGCCATGGAGGTTATGCCGAGCAGGCCGGGTTCGGCCAGGGGGTTGCGCAGCAGGCCCTGCAGGGCGGCGCCGGCGATGCCGAGGGAAAAGCCGACGACCATACCCAGCAGGGCACGCGGCAGACGAATTTCGCGCACGATCAATACGGCCTGTTCATCGCCACCGCCCAAAAGGCCGGACCAGATATCGATCAACGGCAACGGGACGTAACCCTGGCTCAGGTTCCACGCCAGCAAACCGGCCACCACGCTCGACAAAGCGCCGTGCAGGAGGATCGTGGCCATGCGAGGCGCGGTCATCGGCGCAGGCCCTTCGCCAGATGGGACACCGCTTCGTGCAGGAACCAGCCGCCGCAGATCCAGAAACGGTCGGGCATGTCGATGACGGATTTCTCCGCGGCAAGATGGGTCAGCAGGCCGTGACGGCGGTAGCGGGTGGCCAGCGAATGCTTGCCGGGCCGGAAGAAGCCGAACACCAGGACGTCGGGATCGGCGCGGACCAGTTCCTCGAGCGGCAGCCCCGTCCAGCCGGTCTTGCCCAGGGTGGCCGCGATGTTGTCGGCGCCCGCATTGGTGAACACCGTATCGACGAAACTCTCCCGGCCCGCCGTGTATCCGCCCGGCATGATGTACACGGCCTTCGGCCGGCCGGGCTGTGCCGCGGCCCTGACGGCGGCGATACGGGCTTGTGCGGCGGCGATGAGACGCTCGCCGCGTTCCGGCACGCCGAACGCCTTGGCGACGCGACGGGTTTCCGCCATCACCTCCGCGAAAGTGGTCGGCAGGGTCAGCCTGAGGACCGGAATGCCGAGCCGCTCCACGACCGTCAGCGTTTTCGATTGGCCCCAGCGATTGGCCACCACTAGGTCGGGCTTGAGGGCGATCAGCTCTTCGGCGGATCCCCGGGTGACGGGCAGCCCGCGCGCTCGGTCGCGGAACAACGACAACGCCGGGTCGGCGGCATAAGGCGACAGGGCGGCGATACGGTCGGGCGTGACCAGACCGAGGATGAACTGGTCGGCGCAGACGCCGAGGCTGGCGATGCGTTTCGGCCCCTCCGCATCCGCCGCCGCCGTGGTGGCGGCCATACCGGCGAGGAGAAACAGGACCGCCAGCCTAATGACCGCCACAGAGGAACCTTTCGCAAGTGCGGTCGAGCGGGTCCGGTTCAAGTCCAAGATAAGTACGGCGAAACTTGTCCCACATGGCAAGCCGCGACCAATCGGGTGTCTTCAGCACCTTCTCCTCCTTGGTGATGAACGGGTTGGGAAAGAACACGGTCATCATCTGCTCGTCATGGCCGTTGAGGAACCGCATCTGCCAGCTCCGCGGCGAGCCGTCGGAATTCAACACCCGCAGCATTTCCGCCCGGCTGCAACGGCGGTGGGCGGCGACGTCCGGCGGTGTCGGGGACTTGCTCGATCCCTTGTGTTCGCCGATGCAGAGATGAAAGTGCCAGGCACCGAAATTGACGGTGAGATAGCCGTCGAGTGTGCGGATTCCCGTCGGCGCGTTGGGCGCATGGATCTCGAACACCGCGCCCTGCACCAAGGGGCCGAAGACGATCTCGTCCCAATGGTTCTCGAACACGTCGGTCAACAGGCCGTGCAGGAAATCCTCGGCGGTGTCGAGGGGAAATACCTCCAGCCGTCCCGCGCCGGGTTCTTCGACGATGTGTGATTGCGTCATGTCTGTTTCCTTCTAGAACCGCACCTTGAGGCCGGCATAGGCCGAGAAGCCCGCCGTGCCGTAGGTGTCCACTTCCTCGTATTTCTTGTCGAACAGGTTTTCGATGCGTCCGAAGACGCCGACCTTTTCGGTGATGTCGTACGCAGCCCGGACATTGAAGACGGTGTAACCGCCGAGGTAGGCGCCGGTAGCGCTGTCGTAGTTTTGCCCGGTGAACCGCATGTCGGCATCTGCGGTCAGGCCGGCGATGGGTGTCCACGAGACGCCGAACGATGCCTGGTGGCGTGGCCGCCGCGGCAGCACCTGGCCGGTGGCGGTGTTTTCACTTTCGCTGTAGGTGTGGTTGGCCCACAGGCCGACACTGTCGCTGATGTCCGCGTTCAGCGTCGTCTCCAGGCCGAACGCGCGGGTGGAGGCGATGTTCTTGTAGCCGTCCGGCCAGGTGAAGGTGATCAGATTTTCGGTACGGTTGTGGAACCAGGTGACGTCGAGCACGACGCGATCGTCCCACAGGCTCTGTTCGATTCCGGCATCCCAGCCTTTGCTCTTTTCCGGTTGGAGATCGGGGTTGCCATAAGACGTCGAGAACAGCTCGAACAGGCTGGGCGCACGGAAGCCGGTGCCCCAACTGGCGTGCAACCGGGTCCCCCAGTCGTCGAACAGATACGCGCCGGTGACTCGGTAGGTATCGTGTTGGCCGAACGAGGCGTGGTCGTCGATCCGCCCGCCGACGGTCAAGGCCAGGCCGCCGTCCAACAGATTGACCTGGTAGTCGGCGTAAAAGCCGTTGTTGCGGACGCTTTTGTCGATGCCGCCGCTGGTTTCCGCTTTCTCGCGCTCGGTTTCGGCGCCGAACACCAGCACGTGGTTGTCGATCACGGTCCACGTACCCTGGTACTCGAATTTGTCCTTGCCGCCGTCATAGAACGACGTCTGGGTATTCCCGTCGTAGATGTCGCGCTCGGACGACGTGACGAAGGCCGAGACGCTGTTCTGCAGGGCGCCGTCGAACAGGGATACGTTGGCGCTCAGCTTGCCGCTGCGTTCGCGCTTGTCCATGTTGTCGTCGCTGTCGATGGCGATACCGCCCGACCAGCCATCGTATTCCAGATGCGAATTCATCACCCGTACGATGGCGTCGACGCTGAACCAGTCGGTGATATCGACGCCGAACCGGCCATTGAGCGTCAGGTTGCGGTACCCGTCGTTTTCGCTGTTGCCGTTGCGTTCGCTGGCGGCGGAGAAGCCGTCCGCCGTCAGATAGGCGACGTCGGCGGCATAGTTGAACATGCCTTGCGATCCCGACAGGCCGGAGCGGGCGCTGGCCGTGCCGAAGCTGCCGTATTCGGCGGCGGCGGTGATCCGCGGCGTGCCCTTGCCCTTGCGGGTGATGATGTTGATGACGCCGCCGATGGCGTCGGCGCCGTAGAGGGTGCTTTGCGGGCCGCGCACGATCTCGATGCGTTCGATGTCGCCGGCCAGCAGATGGCCGAAATCGTAACTCTGTTGCGCCGCGCTGGAATCCGCCACCTCGACGCCGTTGATCAGCAGCAGGGTGTGATGGGCCTCCATGCCGCGCATGCGGACGGCGGTTGCGCGTCCGGTGCCGCCGGTCTGCGACACGGCCAGACCCGGCACCTTGCGCAGGACCTCGGTGACGCTCTTTGCCTGTTCCCGTTCCAGTTCCTCGGCGGTGATGACGGTCACCGAACTGCCCAGGCTGGTTGTCGGTGTGGCGATGCGGTTGGCCGTCACCACCATTTCGGGCAGGGTCTCGTTCCCATCGCTTTCCGCGCGGGCCGTCGTCGCGGTCATGACGAGGGCCGTCGCCGCCAGGGCGCCGGCGAAAAGAGTTGTTGTGGTTTTGACATCGGTCGTCGTTTCGATCACTTTTCTCATTGCAGACTCCATCTGCGTGAATGGTTCATCCGTTCACGGGGAGCGGTGGGGGTCCGCCAAGACGCCACTGCTCCCCAACTTCTTCCCAACGGCCTCGGGGGTCCGCCAAGACGCCGAGGCCGTCGTGTATTCACGAGGGAGGGGGAAAGCCCGCCCACGTCCCGGAGCCGGAAAATCGGAGAACACGGCGGGCGCAAACGGCCCGCGATGCACCGGAAGATCCGGCGCCGGCAGCGATGGGATGATTTCGGAGAGATCGAAAAACACCCACCACAGCGACACGTGCGTCACCACGATGGGTAGCCACGCCAACAAGCCTTCCCGCTCGTCGGACGGATGACGCGATCGCTGGCAGGTCTCCTGACTTGCGGGTCTCAGACGACGCTCCAGCCTTCCCGGTTTCCCAGTGGCCTTTAACGAAGAGCGTCGGCTCGCCGCTTACAGTTGCGGGGGCAGTGCCGGATTTTCACCGGCTTCCCTTTTCACCCAACCTTTGGTGGGCACCAACGTCATCTTTATTCTTACGATAGGTGTGGTCGGCTGTCAATTTACCGAGATCGATTCGACAAACCGACAATGCCCCGTGCTTCCCGGGTTCGTATTCCAACACCGCGTGATCGATCGATATCGCCCATAAAGTATTGGCATCAGGCAGGCATGTGCCTTGGCCCCTGCATCCGGCCGTGTGGCGGATGGCCGCCGGATCCACCGAACCGTCAAGCCCCGAACCGCGGAGAGATTTTTTTGGAACAGGAAATGGAGAGGCGGAAAAATGGCCCGCCATTGCTGGCGGGCCCAGGTTACGGCGGAGATTAGTCGTAAAGAACCGCTGCGATTGTCGGGTCGTCGATGTTTGAAGCATCGTAGTAGTAGAAACCCGTGTCGATCAGCGGCGGAACCTTTTCGCCTTTGATGGCGGCGACGGCCGCTTTGACGGTTTCATAGCCGATACCGACCGGGTTCTGAGTGATCGCACCAGCCATCAAACCGCTTCGGATCGCATCTTTCTGGGCCTTGCCGCTGTCATACCCGATGATGACCACGCCCTTGGCGCCCAGTTCCTGAATACCGTTCACGACACCGATGGCAGAGCCTTCGTTGGTGCCAAAAATGCCGTCCAGGTCCGGGTTCGCCGTCAGGATCGCTTTCGTCACTTCGGTCGACTTCAGGTGATCGCCCTGTCCGTACTGGATCGTGACCACGTCGATATCCGGGTATTTGGACTTAATGCGGTTCACAAAACCGTCACGGCGGTCGATGCCCGTCCGGCTGGTTTGGTCGTGAGCGACAACAGCAACCTTGCCTTTGCCGCCAATCTTTTCAGCCATCTTGTCTGCCGCGAGACTTGCAGCGGCGAGGTTATCGGTCGTTGCCGTCGTGACCGGTATATCGCTATCGACGCCACTGTCGAACGCGACGATCGGGATCCCATTGCTATCGGCCTGACGAAGGAGCGGAATGGCAGCCTGACTATCCAGTGCGGCAAAGCCGATGGCCTTCGGTTTGTTGGCGAGAGCAGCCGCCAGCATGTCGATCTGCCGGTCGACCATCGTTTCGTTGTCCGGGCCCTCGAACGTGATCCGGACACCCAGCTCACCCGCGGCCTTTTCGGCGCCGGCTTTAACCGCTTGCCAGAACTGGTGCTGGAAACCCTTGGATACCAGCGGAATGTAGACCTCGTCGGCAGCGTTGGCGAATGACGCCGGCGAAGCCAGAACGGCCGCACTCAATACCCCCAGAATAAATCGACGTGTAAGCATGAATAGTCCTCCTTTTTTGCTCAATTTTGTTGTTCTCGACTCAAGCCTTGTCGGTTCCCACCGACCGCTCATGCCGACTTATTGCGCCGAACCATGTCGGCATAAACGGCCAGGATGATGATTGCGCCGGTGACGACGGTCTGCCACTCCTGAGCCACGGAAAGGACGCGCAGACCATTGGTCAGCACGGCCATGATGAGGGCACCGATCAAGGTGCCGAGAATTGTGCCGCGACCGCCGGACAGCGATGTTCCGCCAATGACCACGGCGGCAATCGCCTCCAGTTCGTAACCCAGTCCCAGGGACGGCTGGGCCGAGTTCAGGCGAGACGCAATGAGAATGCCGCCGATTCCGCAGATACCGCCGGCCAGGGCGTAAATCCGCATCTTCCACATATCCGTGTTTACGCCGGAAAGACGCACGGCTTCTTCGTTCGAGCCAAGGGCGAAGGTGTAGCGTCCCAGAACGGTTCGGTTGAGGATGTATGCGGTGAGGGCCGCGACGAGAAACAGGATCAGCACGCCATTGGGAATCGGCAGAAACGGAATCACCTCGCCGATCAGCGACCCGCGGGAAATCAGATGAAAACCCGGCGTGTCGTTGAAGTAGATCGGGCGCGTTCCCGAAATCACCAGCGACAGGCCTTTGAGAATCAGCATCATGCCGAGGGTGGCAATGAATGGCGGGATTTTCATTTTCGCCACGAATGTGCCGGAACACAGTCCGCAAAGGGCTCCGGCGATAATGGCCGCCACGACCCCGATCAAAAGCGGCATACCAAGGAATGTCAGCACGACACCCGCGATCACGGCACAAAAGGTCATCAGTGTACCGACCGACAGATCGATGCCGCCGGTAATGATCACCAGGGTGACCGCCACGGCTAAAACGCCATTCACCGAGGTCGCTTGCAGAATCGCAATCATGTTCGATGTTTGCATGAAGTTCGGCGATGCGATCGAGAACCCAATCAGCAAGGCAACCAGGCTCGCAAAGGCCAAAAGCTTCTGATAGGTGCCGCGTTCTACAAGAACGGATGCCTTGCTCGTAATCGTTGAGTCCGTCATTAATGCGTCCCCGTAACCTGCATGGCCGCAGCCCTTTGCGTTGCCAAGTGCATGATGTCTTCCTGTGTGGTTTCCTCGCCGCCAGGCAGGATCCCCGTCAATCGCCCTTCGCACATCACCGCGATCCTGTGACTCAGCCGCATGATTTCGGGCAGTTCGGAGGAAATGACGACGATCGTCTTGCCTTGATCGGCAAGAACCTCCAGCAACTTGTAGATTTCCGACTTCGCACCGACGTCGATGCCCCGAGTCGGTTCGTCGAAGATCAAGACGTCGCAATCGCGCAACAACCACTTGGCAATAACGACCTTTTGCTGATTGCCGCCGGACAGCAGTCTGACCTCCTGCACCTCGGACGGGGTGCGGATGCCGAGCTGGTCAATGTAGTTTCGTGCCGTGGCAGCCATACCGTCATCGTCGAGAATCCCGCCCATCCCGGTGAAGGACCGCATGTCGGCGAGAGCGATGTTGTCGCGCACGTTCATGCCTGTCGCGAGGCCGAAATGCTTCCGGTCTTCCGAGAGATAACCGATACCGACATTGACGGCATCCGCGGGAGATCTGATGTCCACCAGGCGTCCGTGAACACGGATTTCCCCACCGTCCCGAGGATCCGCGCCAAATATCGCGCGTGCCACTTCGGTTCGCCCGGCTCCCATCAAACCGGCAAAACCCAGAATCTCGCCCTTCCGCACGGAAAAACTTACGTCCTGAATGTCCTTGCCACGTGACAGGTTCGTGACCTCGAGGGAAACCTCGGCGTCGCTGAGGTCAGGGGCAACAACGGGAACTTCCTTGACTTCCCGGCCGACCATCATCGCGATGATTTGACTCAATGGTGTATCGGCTGCAACGACGGTGCCGACATATTCGCCGTCTCGCATCACGGTCACGCGGTCAGCGATCTGTTTCAGCTCATCCATCTTATGACTGATGTAGGTGATACCGACTCCCTCGTCGCGGAGACGCCGGATGATGACGAAAAGCTCCGCAATCTCGGCGTCATTCAGGGCCGCCGTCGGTTCATCCATGATCAGAACGTTCGAGCGATAGGATAGAGCCTTGGCGATCTCGATCATTTGCTGCTTGGCGATCGTCAGGTCGCCGACCACAGCTGTCGGGTCGAGATCGAGGTTCATTGAAGCAAAAATTTCGGCGGTCCGGGCATTCAGCGCGGCTTCGTCGAGACGGCCGAAACTCCTGCGCGGTTCACGACCGATGAAAATGTTCTGCGCCGCCGTCAGATCATTCATCAGGCTCAGTTCCTGGTGAATGATGCCGATACCGAGAGCCTGCGCCTCGCGCGGGCTGACCGGATTGGCCTCCTGGCCTCCGATCAACAGCTCGCCGCCATCACGCTGGTAGATACCCGAGAGGATCTTCATCAAGGTCGACTTGCCGGCGCCGTTCTCGCCCATCAAGGCGTGAACCTCGCCGGACTTGAGATCGAACTGCACGTTTTTCAGCGCATGCACGCCGGGGAATTTCTTTTCTATCCCCTTCATGTCGACCAAGCGTGTCATTCCTACCCCCCCTTGCGACAATGGAACCTGCGCCCGCACGCGCCTACATCACGGCTCCAATCTGCCAAGGCACAAACTCAACCCCGCCAAATCCGAGTTCTTCACTTCGTGTCCGCTCTCCCGATGCGACGCGGATCAGAAGCTCGAACAATTCCTGCCCCTTGGTTTCAATGCTCACACCACTGGTCACGATATCGCCGCAGTTCAGGTCCATATCGTCTCGCATGCGAGCGTACATTTCCGAGTTCGTCGACAGCTTTACGCAGGGTGTCGGTTTGTAACCGGATACCGATCCGCGTCCCGTCGTGAAAACAACAAGATTGGCGCCGGACGCCACCTGGCCGGTCACGGAGCACGGATCAAAGCCGGGGCTGTCCATGAAAACGAACCCTTTCTTGTCGATCCGTTCGCCAAAAAGATAGACATCGCGAAGTGGGGCGGTGCCGCCTTTGGCCACGGCCCCGAGCGATTTCTCGAGGATTGTCGTCAGCCCGCCGCGCTTGTTCCCGGGGCTCGGGTTGTTGTTCATCTCGTTGCCGTTGCGCGCGGTGTAGTCCTCCCACCACAATACGCGATCCACCAATTTCCGACCGACGGCCTCGTTTTCCGCGCGCCGGGTCAGAAGATGTTCGGCCCCGTAAATCTCCGAGGTTTCCGAGAGAATCGTCGTGCCTCCATGACGAATCAGCAGATCGGATGCAAAGCCGAGCGCCGGATTTGCCGTAATGCCGGAGTATCCATCCGAACCACCACACTGCATCCCGACTGTGATTTCACTGACGGGCGCCGGTGCGCGGGTTGCCTTGTTGGCGTGTGCGGCAAGGCTCTTTAGCTCCTCGAGGCCGCGCTCGATTGTTCGGCGAGTACCACCGGCATTCTGAATGGTCATGTGTCGCATCGCACCATCACCGCGGATGGGCCTGTCGCCAACGAGCTTGGAGACCTGCATGACTTCGCACCCCAGACCAATCAGCAGAACAGCACCGAAATTCGGATGCTGCGTATATCCTGCCAGGGTCCGAAACAGCGTATGGTAACCTTCGTTATCGCCCGCCATGCCACAGCCCGTACCGTGCACGATCGGGACAACACCATCGACATTCGGGAACTCATCCAACAAGCCAGACTTTTCGGCTGCATCGGCGATAAACCGTGCGACCGAGCCGGAGCAATTCACGGTCGTGACAATGCCGATGTAGTTTCTGGTCCCGACCCGGCCATCCGCACGGTGATAACCTTGGAACGTGCGTACCTGTTCGATGACCGGCAAGGGAGCGTTCGCACTGGCGAAGGCATAGTCTTGCCGGTGTGCGCCCATGCCGAGATTGTGATCGTGGACATGCTCGCCCGGCTCAATATCGGCAGTCGCCTGACCGATGATTTGGCCGTAACGCAGAACATTCTGCCCGGCCGCGATTTGTTCGCATGCGATTTTGTGACCGCGCGCCACATTCGATGCGAGTTCGGTATCCACGCCGGACGGTCGCTCGCCTGCGCGGAGATCGTGCAGCGCAATGACGACATTATCAGCCGGGCTGAGCTTGATTGTGTCGACTTTGGGTGCCGCCAGGTTCCGTTCGTTCGGTGCTATCTGCATCATGCCTTCCATTCGGCTGCAATATTGGATAACCCTGATCCATACGGGTAGTCAACTAACATGTTACTATGCTAATTGTTCGACCATGAATCAAACGAACGAAATCAACGCGAAACTGCTGCGTAACTTGTCGAGTGCCAACGGGGGCCTCGCGCAGCAGGTTCACCAGTCTATCAAGCAGGCTATCCTTGCCCTCGACTTCCCTCCGGGCGCGATCCTGCGCAAAGGCCCCATCTGTGAGAAACTGGGTGTATCCCGTGCACCTGTGGCCGAGGCCATTTCCCGCCTGTCGACCGAAGGGCTCGTCGACGTTGTTCCGCAATCGGCCACCCGCGTCGCCTACTTTTCCATGGATGAAATCCGCGAAGGCGTCTTCATCCGGGAGGCGCTGGAACTCGCCGTCGTTGACAAGGTCGCACGCAACATCACCGACGACCAACGCAAGAAGCTGACCCGCAATATCCGGATGCAGGATTTGTTGGTCGAGGACAACGATACCCTGGGATTCTATGAAGCAGACGAAGAGTTCCACCATCTGTTGATGAACTTCACTGGCTTCAATGGGCTCTCCGAACTGTCCGAAAGAGTTTTGGTGCACGTCAGTCGGGCGCGGATACTATTGCTTCCGACCCCTGGCCGCCTCACCGAAACACGTGACGAACACCGTGCCGTACATGACGCGGTCTGCGCCGGCGATCCGGCACGGGCTCGCGACACGATGAAGCGACACCTCGGGCAACTGTTGCCGCGGCTTGAGAAATTACGGGACGAACGACCGGAGCTGTTCAACCTCGCCGGCGCCGGAACGAGGACTGAATCGAGATGAAGACAACGTCAACGGAACTGTTGAATACGCGCACGCCACGTCCCGTGCCCTTGACTCGTATAGGATTCGGCGGTGCGCCGCTCGGTAATCTTTACAGGAAAGTCAGCGAGGAAGACGCACAATCGGCCTTGCAGGCGGCATACGACGCAGGGATCCGCTATTTTGACACGGCACCACAATACGGCCTGGGGCGCTCGGAGATCCGGTTCGGCGAAGCTTTCACCAGGTTTGACCGCGACACGATCCAGCTTTCGACCAAGATCGGTCGGCTTCTACTGGATTGTGAACCGCATGAGGTTACAGCGGAGGCCTTTGTCGACGTCCCGCAGAAGCGCATCGTTTTCGACTACACCTACGATGGCGTCATGCGGAGCCACGAGGCCAGCCTCGAGCGAATGGGCGTCAACAATGTCGATATCCTGCTCGTACACGATGTCTGCGTATTCAGCCAGGGAAGTCAGGAAGCAAGTGACGCCAAGGTTCGCGAATTGTTCGACAGGGGCGGCTACAAAGCCCTGACCGAACTGCGTTCGGCCGGCGATATCGCCGCCATCGGCGCCGGGGTCAACGAATGGCAAGTCTGCGAAAAGTTGCTCGGCCTGGGTGACTTTGACGGATTCCTGCTTGCCGGGCGATATACTTTGCTGGAGCAGGACGCGCTCGAGAGCTTTTTGCCGCTTTGCGAAAAACGCGATGTCGGAATCATTCTGGGCGGCCCCTACAATTCAGGAATCCTGGCGACCGGCCCCATACCGGGTGCCAAGTACAACTATGCCGATGCGCCGGAAGAGATATTGGAACGCGTGCGCCGGATCGAAGCGGTTTGCCAGGCCCATGGCACCCCGATGATCGCTGCCGCGCTGCAATTCGTGCTGGGCCATCCGTGCGTCAAGACCGTCATCCCGGGCGCCATGAACGCGGCCCAGGTTCAAGCCAATATCGATTTGATGGAGCGCGATATTCCTGCGGGGCTTTGGTCCGATCTGCGAAGTGAAGGCTTAATTCGCCCGGACGCGCCGCTGCCATCGGAGACAACCGATGCTGCGTAATATCAACCCTATCCTGTCGCCCGAGCTTCTTTATGCCCTGCGTGCAATGGGGCATGGCGACGAAATCGTCATCTCCGATGCAAACTTTCCCGGTTCCAGCACGGGGCCTGAGTGCATCCGCGCCGACGGCTCCTCCGCCAGTGAAATGCTTGAAGCCGTTTTGTCCGTGATGCCGCTTGACGAGTTTGTGCCCAATCCCGCGATCACCATGCAGGTCGTGGACGATCCGGACGCAATACCGGACGCCGTCGCCGATTTTCAGAACATCATCAACCGGTCAGCCGACAACCCCGCGAAGATCGACACGCTGGAACGGTTCGCTTTCTATGAGCGGGCGGCACAAGCCTTCGTGATTGTCCAGACCGGCGAACGCCGCCTTTACGGAAACATAATCCTCAAGAAAGGTGTCGTCCGATGAGAATCGACGCTCACCAGCATTTCTGGTCGGTTGCTCGCGGTGACTATGGCTGGTTGACACCGGAACTGGAGCCGATCTATCGCGATTTCCTGCCGGAAGACCTTGCGCCTCTCATGCATGCCGCCGGCATCGAGGGAACCGTGCTGGTGCAGGCAGCCCCAACGGTTGCGGAATCCGAGTTCATGCTCTCACTGGCCGATGATGCGCCGTTTATCAAGGGCGTCGTCGGCTGGGTCGACTTCGAGGCCGCTGACGCCGGCGCACAAATCGCCGTGCTGGCAAAACACCCGGCCCTCGTCGGCCTGCGTCCCATGATCCAGGACATCCCGGATCCGCAGTGGATGCTGAAGGACGCGCTTGCGCCGGCATTTGAGGCGCTCCAGGCAAACGATCTCACATTTGACGCGCTCACCCTGCCGCATCAACTGGGCCCGTTGCGACGTTTACTGACGCGTTATCCCGACATGCGGGTCGTCATCGATCATGGATCGAAGCCGCTTATCCGCGACAACACCATGGACGGCTGGGCCGAAGACATGAAGGCGCTCGCCCGGGAGACCAATGCGTTTTGCAAGCTTTCGGGCCTCGTGACCGAGGCCCGTCATGACTGGACGACCGCCGATCTGCAGCCGTATGTTCAGCACCTATTGGACACGTTCGGCCCCGACCGCTTGTTGTGGGGCAGCGATTGGCCGGTCTGCACGCTGGCAAGCAGTTATGAACGATGGTGCAGCACGACGGACGAACTCTTGCGCAATCTCTCCGGGCAGCAGCGGGACGCCATTCTGGGGGACAATGCCACCCGGGCCTACAATCTGAGGAGTGCCATATGACCTCACCCTCTTCGGGCCCCGCCGGACTCCGGTTGGAACATATTGATCGCCGGGACGTCGATGAAAGCCTCTCGAACATCCCCGTCGAACCATTACCAGAAAGTGTGTGATCCGAAGTGCATAAAACATCCGTTTCAAACCGCCTGGCGGGAAAGACGATTTTGATAACGGCTGCCGGCCAGGGCATCGGGCGCGCCACGGCGGAACTTATGGCGCGCGAAGGCGGACAGGTTGTCGCCAGCGATCTCAACCCCGACGCCCTGCAAGACCTCGAAGGCACCGAACATGTCACGACCATGGTGTTGGATGTGACGGATGCGGACGCGGTCAACGAAGCCGTTGGTTCATTGCCTCGGCTTGACGCTCTCTTCAACTGCGCGGGTTACGTCGCCGCCGGCAGTATTTTGGAATGTGACGAACGCGATTGGGATTTCAGCTTCGACCTCAACGTCAAGGCAATGTACCGACTGACCAAGCTGGTGCTCCCCGGCATGCTGGAAAATGGCGGCGGATCCATAATCAACATGTCCTCGGTTGCTTCGTCGCTCAAAGGTGTACCGAACCGGTTCGCCTATTGCGTCTCCAAGGCGGCCGTCGTCGGAATGACGAAGTCCATCGCCGCGGATTTCGTGACCAAAGGCATTCGCTGCAACGCGATCTGCCCCGGCACGGTCGACAGCCCGAGCCTGCACGATCGGCTTCGGGCCACGGGTGACTACGAGAAAGCCATGTCCGACTTCATCGCGCGCCAACCGATGGGCCGTCTCGGTGAAGCTGGAGAAATTGCCCAGCTCGCACTTTACCTGGCGAGTGACGAAAGCCAATACACAACGGGTCAGACATTTGCCATCGACGGCGGCTGGACCATTTGAAACACAAACAGGGAATTGCCCGTGAAACTATTGCGTTACGGGCCTGTCGGTCAGTCCCACGACTTGATCTCCTACGGAGTGACCGACTTTTGATCGATGTGGCCGTTCGGTCCGTGCTCATCCCGCCAAGAACTCCGCCCGCTCAACGCCTCCCTGTTCTTTCGATGAATGACGGGGAAACCCGAGACTGCAACCTCTGAGGCCGGTTCGCTCCTGACTGCGCCCGTCACCAATTCCGTTCGGCCGCCGCCACGGCACCCATTTTCTCGAACGTGGTCGCGCCGGTTCCTGTTTTGCCTTGGTTTTCCGGCTTTGCGGCGCCAAGCGCGGATTCTCCAGCCGTTCCGATGCGGACAAGCATGGCGGGTCGATGTGGCGCATCCGAAAACGAAGACTGTTGGTGATAGATGAATTTCTCCACTATAAGTGCCGCTGATTTCGACGAACCAGGTGTAATCCGTTTTGGCTCCAGCCGCCCGATCCACTTCTGCCTTGAACCGGTATCCGATTGAGATGTGGGCGATCGCTCTGATCGGGGCGCTCGTCATTCCGGCCCAGGTATTGGCGCCAAGCGGCGCGGCCGCGGTGATCGGCATCGCGGCGGTTATGGTGGTCCTACGATACGTGACGCTTGGCCGCATCCCGGCAGTGCAGCGCAACGCGATCGTTGCCGCGGTGGTGCTCATCCTGTTTTGGGCGGCCGTTTCGGCCCTTTGGTCGGTTGCGCCCCGGATGCCTCTCAAGCAGACCGGTGTGATGGTCGCGTTGACCGTTGTCTGTGCGGCGGCGGGGCAAGTCGGTGGCGAACGCCATACCGCCGTATGGAAATGGATTATTGCCGGCCTGGGTATTGGGTTTTTCATGATCGCCATCGAACTGGAATTTGACGGCGTGTTGAATGGCGGGCTCGCCGCTCTGACGGGAAGTGAAAAGGGTTGGCGCGCGCCACGCTTGAACCGCGCCATCGCGCTTTCATTGCTGTTGCTGTGGCCGGCTATGTGGTACCTGCGCCGGACCGGGCGTACACTGATGGGCCTTGGGTTTTTCGTCTTGGCGGTGGTCATCGTCGTATTCAGCCCGAGTGCCAGCATCAAAATCGCCTTTGTCGCGGGTACGGTAATCTGGGGCGCCGTTCGGTTCTGGGGGCGTCCCGTTGTTCATGTGTTTACGGGTGCCGCGATTCTGATCTTGTTGTTGGCGCCTGTGTGGGTCTCATCCGTAGTGACACCCGATAGACTGCATTCCACGATGCCAAATATCGGCATGTCGGCACTGCACCGAACGTTTATGTGGGAATTTGCCGTGGACCGAACCCTTGATCGTCCGGTTCTGGGCTGGGGATTTGATTCGTCCCGCCGTCTACCGGGCGGCGACATCGCCATTCAATCGGACTTTTTTCGCACCGCCCGGCCCGAGCCCGTGATGGGCACCCATCCGCATAACTGGCCGGTGCAGATATGGGTCGAACTGGGCGGTATCGGCGCGTTGTTGTTTGCGGGCCTGCTTGCCGCCGTGGGACGAACCATCGCGACATGGGACAGTGACCGAGGGCGGCAAGCCGCCATGGCGGCTTGCCTGGGCTTTGCGTTCGTACTCGTAAATCTGATGTGGGGCATTTGGCAAAGCTGGTGGCTGGCGTCTCTCGGCCTGCCCTTCCTGCTCTTTCCCGTATTCAGTCGTCTGACGGATGAGGAGCCTCGTCCGTTTCAAGCCGGGCCTTGAGGTAGGACAATATCGGGTACAACGCCGCCATCAGCGCGATGAGCAGGCCCCAACCGCCTTCCTTGTATCCCTTGCGGCCGACATAGCATTTCCAGAAACGGGAAAAGATGCGGCGGATATTGTTGCCGTACGACCCCAGGTCGCCGGACTCCCGCAAATCCTGGGCCCTGGCCGTCGTATAGCGGTCCAGTCGCACCAGCATGTCCGAGATGCTGTCATCGACGATGTGATCGAGCGGTTGGTTGAGGCGTTTCCGTTCCCCTTGCAGAGTGACGCTGGGATGGACCCGCTGCCGGCCCCAGCGCTTGTGGCCTTTGCGGCTCAAACGGGCGACCGAGTTGACGCCGATCGAGCCACCCCAGCCGTAACGTACCAACCGGCCACCGACGTAATTGTGCACCGGTATGGAAAAATACCCACTGTGGCCGGATGCGATCGCGGTTCGGATTTCCACGGCCAGGGCCGGCGTGATCCGTTCATCCGCGTCGACCTCGAGCACCCAGTCGCCGGTGCAGGCGTCCAGACCCGCGTTGCGCCTGTCCCCTTCGATGGGCCAGGCGCCGGGAATGAGCCTGTCGGTGTACTTGCCCGCCACATCCGCCGATTGGTCCGTACAACGGTCAAGCACGACGACAATTTCGTCGCAGAACGCCAACGCGCTCAGACAGTCATCGAGATTGTCTTCCTCGTTGTGGCAGACGACCAATCCGGACAGGGTGGGTGAGGGCATGATTTGCTGCAAATGGTTCGACCGATCGCCCCAGAGGCGCGCTCACGGTTTAACCTGTTGGCACCGACACCGCAATATCCGGCTGCGTACGGGTGGACCGGGACTATCGATCTGCTAGAGCAATTCCTCTTTAGATGGAAGCATTCTGACGGAGCGTATTGGCGCCAAGGCCAAGGCTGGTGGTGACGGCCATACCCGGGGTATGGCCAAGACGGCAGCCGCC
>JANQFL010000081.1 GCA_028277845.1 Sneathiellales bacterium | reverse complement strand
CCCGTCCCACAAAAGCGCAATGGGGGTTTCCGAGCGGCCGCCCCCCACGGCGTCAGACGGCTTGCGCGATGCCCGGCATCGCGCGGCCCCGTCTTCCTGGTGGCCATGTGTGTTTCTTGGCAGGCCGATCGAGAAACAGAATGGATTCCATCTAAAGAGGAATTGCTCTAGGCGGGAGGTTCAGTGCGCCAATGCGGAGCGCGTGCCGGCTTTCTCGCTGACCGGCAGCAGGGCGTCGACGTGGTGGCCCTGGAACATGGGAATGCCCATTTGATGGCCGAACTGAACGGCCTCTTCCGTTTCGCAGCGGTGCAGAATGACGTGTTCGGCGCCGATACGGTTCAAGGCGTCGCGGAATTCCGCGCCCGCGCCGTTGCCGACCTCGCGCGGCAGGTCGTTGTGCCAATGCAGTTTCACCAGATCGGCACCCATTTTCTTGGTGTCGACGAAATTAATGCTTTCGCGGGTTACGCCATCCAGGCAGATCCGGTAGTCCCGTTCCTTGATGAAATCACGGGCGAAGGCGAAAGCCTTGAGATCGGCGAACACGTCCGGCTGCTGCAGTTCGATGACGACGGTGCCGCGGCTGCCCACCGGCAGGTTGGAATCGAAGTTGAGGAACGCGGGCGACAGCACCGAGGCGACGTTGAGGTTGACGCTGAAATAGTGCTCGAACCGGTGGCCATGGTCGTGTTTGAGGAAGGCCAGCATGCGGTTGTCGAGGATTTGTGTCAGATACTGAAACAGGCCCCGGTTGCGGGCCATGTCGGTGCCGGGCATGAGAACCCGCTCCAGATCGTCGATGGAGGTAAAGCACTCCACCAGGACACGCTTGGGCATCATGTCGCCGGCGATGGCGCATACGGGCTGCTGGCGAATCAGGTTGGAGATGTCGGCCGACGCCAATACCTTTTCCAGCCGGGCCAGCCGGTTCAAATCCAGCGGATGCTTGGAGCGGTCTTGCCGTTTGTCCTGCTTGGTCCGTTCCTTGCGGCGCTTCTCGGCCAGGGCACGGTCTTCCTCGACGACAATGCCGCGGACATGGCGCAGCAGCGCCTGATAGTCGGTGTTGAGGTCGTAGTCGTTGACGAAGCGCGGCGTATCGTCCGCCCGGGCGGCGGTGAACAACGGATCATCCTTGAATAGATGCCGCTGTTTCTCGATGGCGGCCGAAATGGCCGCGCCGTCCGATTTAAGGCCGACGAAAAACAGGTCGTGATTGGCGCACAGGAAGATTTCACCCTGCAGGCCTTGCAGGGAGGAACGCAGCATCGAATAGGCGATCCGCCGGTGGTGTTCCTGATTATGTTCGCGGGAGAGCCGGGAGAGATGGATTTCGACGGCCCGGCGGTCTGTCCGGTATTTTTCCAGCCGCAATAGATGATCGAGCAGCGCCTGGGCGCCACGGCTGATATTTCTTCCTTCGGTGAGCCTTCGCATCTCGGTGCCTGTATTGCTGGGGGTGTTGGACCGGTACACAACGCCGGTCCCAGGCTAGAGCGTGCCGGATTAACAATTGATTAATATGTCGGGGACGATTCGCCATTTACGTATCGAAATGAGTGGAAATTCAACCGATTCCGATAGGCAAAAGGAAAGATCGGATTCAAACAACATTAACCATATTGCTTTACCACGTTGTCGTGTCCGAACGCGCCCGGACGGTTCGGGCATTTTGAGACCCTGAACCGGCAGGCAGTGACAAATTCGTGATATTCCGTGGCTTTCAGACCCAATATCTTGCGTTTGTCACGGGCTTGGGCAAAAAAGAATACGGATCGAATTAACGACAAATATCGGTTGGCTGTTAACTTTGAGGAGTGAGCAATGCGGTGGTTCATAGCCGTGGCGGTGGGTGCAATTCTCGTAGCGTCGAGTGCACAGGCACGACAAACGGTCACAATCGAAGAGCTGATGGACGGCTGCTCCACTCAAGGCGCCAACTTCGACCGGGGTTTCTGCCTTGGATACATGAAGGCGATCCTCGAATTCCGTAAGGCGTACGACAACGCCTACCGGACACGCCAGACCTACTGCATCCCGCCGAAGGTTTCGACGGAGAAACTGCAGGACAATTTCGTCGGTTGGGCGAAAAAGCACCGCAAGAACGGCAACCAGCCGGCCCTATGGGGCTTTACCCGGTCGCTGAACGACCAGTTCCCCTGCTAAATCGGTAAACCGCCCAAAGCCGCTCGCCCGTCAATCAGGCCGGGTGCTGGTGCGGGCCCGGCCAGTCGGCCAACACGGCCAAGGCATCGTTGAGGAACGGCTGAGCGTTCTCCATCGCCCGCACGCCTTCCTCGATACATTCTTCCGCTTTTTCGAATTCCAGCAGACCGACGTGACCCAGCCGGGGTGACACCATCACGTCGGGCGGGTCGCCGGCGAGGCGGCTGCGGCTCAGGCGGTCCTGGACGATATTCAGGGCCGCGACCATGTTGCTCAACATGCTGGGCGCATTCTCGCCGTGGCCGAACAACTGGCGCATGACCATGTTGGCCGGTTTGATGCGATTCATGAGCGAGCCCGACTGTTTGGCCGCTTCGTCGAACTCGTGCAGCAGTTCCTCGCCGTCGGTGTCGATGTTGGATTTGCCGAAGGCGTCGGCATTGAGGTTGACGGCGATCACCAGCCGGGCGCCCAGGGCACGGCAGACCGAGACGGGCACCGGATTGACGAGCGCGCCGTCGATCAGCCAGCGGCCTTCCACCTTGACCGGCGGAAAGACACCGGGCAGGGCGTAGGACGCCATGATGGCGGACACCACCGAGCCGTCGCGCAGCCAAACCTCGTGGCCGGTCGCCAGATCGGTGGCGACGCTGGCGAAGGTTCCGAGGTCGTTGATCTGCTGATTGCGGAAGTTCTCCCGCAGCAAGGCGCGCAGGCGTCTGCCGGCGATCAGGCCGCCGCTGCCGAGGCGAATGTCGAGATAGCGCAGAATGCCGAACGACGTGACGCCGCGGGCCCATTCCTCCAGCAGGTCGATCTTGCCCGCCATGTAGCTGGCGCCGACCACGGCGCCGATCGAGGTGCCGCAAACGATATCCGGTTTGATTCCGGCGTTCTCCAGGGCCTTGAGCACGCCGATATGAGCCCAGCCGCGGGCGATGCCGCTGCCGAGCGCGACACCGATGCGGGGCCGGGTCACGGTGTGGCTCCCACCGTTATGACGTTTGTTCAAGAGGAACATCGGGCACCCATATATAGCCGTCGGGGTCGAGAATGTAGGCCTCCCGCAAGCCGTGCGGCTTGTCCATGGCACCCGCCAGGACGATGTCGCCGCGCTCCCGCGCAATCTGCTCCGCCGCATCCGGATCGCGGCCGTGCAGGCGCATTTCGGCACCGATGCCGCGCACGTCCGTTTCGCGCAAGGACCCGATCAGCGGGTGATCGTGGTAGGTGTGATCGGCATGCAGCAGCCACTCGGCCTGGCCGAAACGCAGGCAGGCGAAGTCGGGGTCGCTGTGCACGACGGTCGCATCCAGAACCTGTTGCATGAACGGCAGCGACCTTCCGATATCCTTGACCAGAAGGTTGACGCTCAGTCCGGTGAGGGAGCGGCCATATTCGTCTGCCGGCATCCATGCGGGTTCCGTCGCTTTCTTCATTCCGATCGCCTCCGTTCGCCGCTGTGGCTTGGGCGGACTGTACCCCGGATCACGAGACCCCGGTACCGGCGATCGCACCATGCATTCACAATGGCCGGGAAATCTAAAGAAAGCATGGATGCGGGATAGCCGTTTACCCGCCATTAACCCTATTTCAAGACCTTCGCCTTCAAATAAGGCCGCAAACCCGGGTTTGCCACCCGGGCGGTACGCTTAACAGTCAGACCCAGCCGACCTAGCATGACCCTGTTTGCCCACATCATCATCATGGCCGCCTATGTTCTGGCCGCGCTGGCGGTCGCCTTCGGCCTGCCGACGACGGTGCCGGAAGTCAGCCAGAACGTTGCCTATGTCTTCGGCGGTACCGTGTTCATCGGTTGTGCGCTGTTGCACGAGGTGATCTACCGCCGGGCCGAGCGGGTCGACCTGATGGACGACGTGCACGACCTGCGCCAGGCGCTGGCCGACACCATCGGCCAGGTGCGCGAATTGACGGTCGATGCCCACCGGGTCAAATCCGTTCTGAAGTCGGCCGAGGAGCGCGACAAGGAACAGCGTGAACTGATGGCGGAAATGCGGGTGCTGCAAACCCTGCTGGCTCAGTTCGAGCAACGCACGTCGCAACGCCCGGCCAAACGTAAGGGCGCGCCGCCTCCCTCCCGTACCGCACCGGCGCCGGTGGCGGATCAGGGACCGATTCCGCGCGCCGCCGGTTCGCAGGCCGGTCTGCCGGTCGTGCGGGACGGCCGTCTGAGCGAAACCGAGGTGCAGAACATTCTGCGCCATGCCCTGCAGGAGAACCGGGTCGATCTCTACCTGCAGCCCATCGTCAGCCTGCCCCAGCGCAAGGTGCGCTATTACGAGGCCTACAGCCGCATTCGTGACGACGAAGGCAAGATGATCGTGCCGGACCAGTACATCCACGTGGCCGAGGATTCTGGGCTGATCACCACCATCGACAACCTGCTGCTGTTCCGGTGCGTGCAGCTGATCCGCAAGGTGAAGCGGCGGCGCATCAATGTCGGTTTCTTCTGCAACATTTCCGCCCGCACGTTGAACGACGACTTCTTCTTCAGCCAGTTCCTCGACTTCATGGAACAGAACATGGAGCTGGCCGACAGCCTGATCTTCGAGTTCAGCCAGGACGATATCGCCAACCACACGGCGGACACCGAAGCCAATCTCGCCAAACTCGCCGCCATGGGCTTCCAGTTTTCCATGGACCAGATCACCACGCTGGATCTGGACTATATGGGCCTGGCCCGGCGTCACATCAAATTCGTCAAGATCGACGCCGACCTGATGGTAGGCGAACTGGGCGCCGGATCGTCGCCGATCACCATCGGCGACCTCAAGCGGGATCTGACTCATACCGGCGTCAACCTGATCGCCGAGAAGATCGAAAACGAGCGCAGCGTCGCCGATCTGGTCGAATTCAGCGTCGACTTCGGCCAGGGCTATCTGTTCGGCGAACCGCGCCCGGCCCGCGAGCCGTTCTAAGCGTCGTTTCCTTTCCAGGCGTTTCCGGTTAAGCAGGGGCGGTGAGCGGATATCTCGGACTGTTCTTCTCCGCATTCGTGGCGGCCACGCTGCTTCCCCTGTCGTCGGAAGCGGTGCTCGCCGCCCTGTCCGCCGCCGATGCCGGTGACGCCGTCACGCTGCTGGCCGTGGCGACGGCCGGCAATGTGCTGGGTGCCGTGGTCAACTGGGCGCTGGGCGCCTACTGCCTGCACTGGCGGGACCGGCGCTGGTTTCCCTTCAAGCCCGACCAACTGGCCAAGGCGCAGAGCTGGTTCGGGCGGTACGGGCTGTGGTCGCTGTTGCTCGCCTGGCTGCCCGTCATCGGCGATCCTCTGACGTTCGTCGCCGGCATCATGCGGGTCCGGTTGCCGGTTTTCCTGGTCCTGGTCGCGCTGGGCAAGGCGGGCCGCTACGGCGTCGTTCTTGCCGTCGCCCAAGGCGTGTTCGCCTGATTCCACGGGACTGTGCCGGCATTTTGTCCGGTTTACTCCCGGCCAAGGCGCCGATATCTTGCCCCGGCCCATTGACCGCCGTTTCGACAACGGCCAGAACAGCGGATCACGCGCATCGTGTCGTCCATCGCCGCACCGTCATCCCGCCGGGAAACGGCCTTCAAGCTTCTCGAGAACTGGACCCGGTGGGTCACCCGGCCGGTCGGTTTTCATGTCTTCGTGCTGGGCTTTCTGGGCATTGTTTTTCTCGAGCGGGCGTTTCTGTTCCCCGGAACCGGTGGCGACGACGCGGAGCAACTGCTGTTCTCCCAGGCATTCGCCTGGGGTTACGACATCCGCAATCCGCCGCTCTATACATGGCTGGTCATGCTGTCGCAGACGGTCTGGGGTATCAGCATCGCCTCGGTCGAGGCGGTCAAGTTCACCCTGTTCGGCGTCACCTACGTCCTGATGTTCTGGTGCGCCCGCCGGGTTCTCGGGCCGGGGACGCTGGCCGGCCTAGCGGCGCTCTCCCCGCTGGCGATCTATTATCTGACCTGGGACGCGGTGCTGGGCTACAGCCATTCCATTATGATGATGACGCTCTGCGTCGCCGCCTTCGCCGCATTGATCCGGCTGCGTGAAAACGGCACCTGGACCGATTACGCCCTGATCGGCGTGATTACCGGTCTGGGCATCATGTCGAAATACGGCTTCGGCTTTTTCATGCTGGCCCTGCTGCTGGCGGCCACCGCCGACGCCGAACTCCGGAAGCGCGTCCTCAGTTGGCGTCTTCTCGCGGGGCTGGTTCTCGCCGCGGTCATCGTCGCGCCGCATGCGATCTGGGCCTTGTCCTGGATCGCCGACAATCCCGAAGGCCTGGCCCAGCGGGTGGACGAGAAATTCGCGGTCGATGCGGGACGGTCGTTCCTGATGACGGCGGCCAAGGGGCTGTGGGGCATGATCAGTGCGGCCGTCGGGTTCCTGCTGCCACTGGGCGCGATGCTGGCCCTGCTGTTTTGGCCGGGCCTGCGCCGTCTGAACAATCCCGAGGCGCCGTCGGCCGCCTACCGGCGGGTGCTGGGTTTTTACCTGCTCATACTGTTGGTGCTGGTTGCGGTCGCCGTCGTGGCGTCGGGCATCACCCGGTTCCGCACCCACTACATGTTCGTTCTGATCGTGCTGCCGATCTGGTACTTCGCCCGGGTTCAGGCCAATTGGCACTGGCACCGGGCGCCGGCGGTTTTCTGCGGCACGATTACGTTTTTCGCGGCGGCGGTGGTGATCGCCCTGCCGGTGAAGAACTGGGTCGATCCGAAGGTGTGCGAGAAGTGCTACTTTCATCTCGACTACGACGATTTTACAAATCAGTTGAAAACAGCCGGCTTCTCCGGCGGCACGATTCTCGGCGCCGATTTTCCTTACGATCTCGCCGGGAACCTGCGGGTGCATTTCCCGGATTCGCGAGTCGTCAGCGCCAAGCACCGTGCGTTCATTCCCCCCGTGTCCGAGGGAACGGCGGGCGACTGCATCGTCATCTGGCGGCCGGGCCTGCGCAACGACCTGCTGGATTACGCCTCCAGCGCGCTCGGCGCCCCGGCGCACACCGATTTCCAGGTTGGCGAATTCCTCGTCCCGATCGTGCGCAACCCGGAGCACCGGGAACGGTTCCAGTTCATGCTGTTCGGCAAAGACCGCGGTGGCTGTTCCAATGCAGGAGCAAACGGTTAGGGTCATGAGTACGTTGTCCTCCATCCCCGTGTTGTCCGGATTGTCGGAACTCGGCCGCAGCTACCGGGCCTACATCATCGATCTGTGGGGCGTGGTGCATGACAGCGTCAATCCCTACCCGGATGCGGTGGTGTGCCTGCGGCAGTTGCGGGCCAACGGCGCCAAGGTGGTGTTCCTCTCCAACGCGCCCCGGCCCAACGACAATGTGCAGGCGATGCTCGACAGGATCGGCGTGCCCCACGACTCATACGACATGATCGTGACGTCGGGCGACGATACCCGCGACGCCCTGGCCACCCGCCGCGACGGCCCCCATGCGGCGCTGGGGCGGCGGTATCTGCATGTCGGACCGGAACCCAATCTGTGCGTCGTCGAAGGGCTGGATTTCGATCGGGTCGACGACGTCGGCCAGGCCGACTTCCTGCTCACCACCGGTCTCTACAACGAAGCCAGCGAGACCGAGGAGCACTACGCTGATTTGTTCGTGGCGGCGCTGGATTACGGTTTGCCGATGATCTGCGCCAATCCCGATCTCACCGTCATGCGCGGCGATCGCATGGTGCTGTGCCCCGGCTCCCTGGCCGCCGACTACGAAAAACGCGGCGGCACCGTACACTATCACGGCAAGCCGCATGCCGAGGTCTACGACTATTGTTTCGAACGCATAGGCGATTTCGCCAAACAGGACGTCCTGGCCATCGGCGACACACCGCGCACCGACCTGGCCGGCGCCGCGCGCTACGGCCTGGAAACGGTTCTGGTCACCGGCGGTATCCACGCGGAGGATTTTCACCCCACGCCCGACGCCCCCGCCGACCCCACCATGATCGCCGCCGCCTGCGCCAAGGAAAACGTCCGCCCCATCGCCGCCATCGACCGGCTGGTGTGGTGAGGGATTGCTCTAATTCGCCAACATCGCTGTTCGTGATGGCGGATACGTACCAGAAAGGTGACAGCTCGTCGCCGTGCTGCTGACGATCGGCTATGACCCGAAACGGACCTTGCAGCTTAGCTTTGTCAACAATCTCTAATCACGTCGTATCGAACTGTTGGTGCAATTTGAAACTCGGAAAACTGACAACTGCCCGAAGCTATTGGTTCTTGTTGAGTTTTCCTTGTACAGCTGTCAGCAGCTTCTTCGTCTCTTCTATATCAGACGCTTCGGTATCTGACGCCCGTTGATAGAGCACAAGAGCTCGGGAATGCAGTTCGTGGGCTTCACCGTACTTGGCAAGGTAGTATTTGACGACACCTAATCTGTTGAGGCTACGCGGGTCACTCCAGCCAAAGGATTCGAGTTGGCGCTCCAGATACCGGAAATCTCGGTCGAGCGGTTTTGAGAGTTTGCCGTTTTGGGGAGGATTATCATGCAAAAGATCAAGCAACTCCTGGTCCCAGCGCGCTGCATCCAACTGATTATTCGGGCCACCGGCCCACTTGCTTTTGATTGGATCGCCAGTCGTTTGACAAGCCGCTAAGACCGCCACGAAAACGATCCAAATCGTGAACCTCGCTACAGGCATCATCTTCATTCTCTGGTTGCTTTGGTAGAAAATCTACAACTTGGTGAGAGGCTCGGCAACTCTCTCAAACGTTCGCAATTGGGTAGAGGCGG
>JANQFL010000008.1 GCA_028277845.1 Sneathiellales bacterium | reverse complement strand
GTCTTGGCGCCAATCCGGCGGCTGCCGTCTCGGCCATACCGCCAGGTATGGCCGTCACCGCCAGCCTTGGCCTTGGCGCCAATACGCTCCGTCAGAATGCTTCCATCTAAAGAGGAATTGCTCTAATCGGCCGTTTGTACGGACGACACTTCCTTTGCCTTCAGCTCTTTCTTCAAGATCTTACCCGTTGCGGTCATGGGAAGAGAATCGGTGATCTCTACGATGCGCGGATACTTCTGCGCGGACATTCGGTTCTTCGCCCAGGCAATGATCTCGTCCGGCGTTGCTGAAGCACCTTCCGCCAGCACTATGCAGGCTTTGATTTCCTCGCCCATTCGCTCGTCCGGTGTGCCAATGACGGCAACGAGGCTGATGGCCTCGTGTTCCGTCAGCATGGCCTCGACTTCAGTGGGGTAGATGTTTTCGCCTCCTCGGATAATCATCTCCTTAATGCGGTCGACGATATAGAGGTAGCCGTCTTCGTCGAAAACCCCGACGTCCCCGGTATGCATCCAACCGTCTTTTATGGTTTCGGCGGTCTTCTTCGGATCACCATAATACCCCTTCATGACGTTATGCCCGCGGCAGACGATTTCGCCTCGCTCACCCTGAACCAAGCCACTACCTTCCGCGTCTACTACGCGCACCTCGACACCCCAGAACGGAGTACCGACCGATCCGATCTTACGCGGCATATCAAGTCGATTGAAAGTGATGCCGGGCGAAGTTTCCGACATACCGTAGCCTTCGATGATTGTCGTATCGAATTTCTTTTCAAAGGCTTCAAGCGTCGCACCCGGAATGGATTGCCCGGCGGAGATGCATACGCGAAGGTGCTTCGAGATATTGTTGAGGTCAGCGTCGGATTCGGTGTTGAGAAGCGCCCAATACATCGTGGGGACGCCACAAAAGACGGACACGTTCTCTTTGTCGAGAAGATGCATCACCGGGTCGGGTTCGAACTTGGGCACGAGGATGTGAGTGACACCGTGATAGACACCCGAGGCCATCTGAACGATCAACCCAAAGACATGAAATAGCGGCAACACGAGGATAGAGACGTCGTCATCGTTGTAGTGCATCAGGTCGCGAAGTTGGACCGTATTCATCATTACGTTCGAATGCGTAAGCTCAGCACCTTTCGGGTTTCCGGTGGTCCCGGAGGTGTAGATGATGATTGCGGTATCGTCCGAATTGGTCGGATAAGGGTCAAAGTCGGCTGGTTGTCCGGCCATCAAGCTGCCGAGTGTCGCCGTATCCGCTATGGGCGGGCTTGCGGCGGGGTCCGCGGTAACGACATAAAACAGTTCACAGCTATCGGTGGCCGAAAAAGCGGCGTGCCCCCACTCCCCCATGGGGAGCACCTCGTTGCCCTCAAAGCAAAAATAGGCTTTCGCGTTGCAGTCCTTCAGGTGGTATTCGATTTCCTGGGGTTTGAGCAGCACGTTCAGCGGCACCAATACGGCACCGGCTTTGAGAATACCGAAAACCAGCATGGGGAAGTATGGCAAGCTGAGGCAGCTGACGGCCACATTGTCGCCGGGCTTGACACCCGCCGCCACAAGACCATTGGCCACCTGGTTGGCCGCAGCATCAATCTGCGCATAGCTCATCGACTTGTCCATGAACTTGAACGCGGTGTGATCGGGACGCCGTCGCGCCGTGTCCTCGAGAATGACAGAGTAATTCAACATGGTTTCCTCCCTTGAGCCTTGCGTTAGTCAATGACTATGACTGGCTTGACGACGCGGCCTTCTTTTGTTGCGGCGATGGCACCTTCGATCTCCGAGAAAGGGAATTTCTCGATAAGTCGGTCAAATGGGAATGCGCCGGCTTTCCACATATCCAGCAGCTTCGGGATAAGGACATGAGGGTCCGCGTCACCCTCGATCACGCCCATCAAGTTGCGCCCCAGGAGCAAGTGTCCTTGGTCAATGGTGATATCGTTCTCCAGGCTCGCAAGACCGACTGTCGCGCAGGTGCCCGGGGTTCGTAAGACCTCTAGCGCTTGCCTAACGACCGCCCCTTGACCGACACAATCGACACTGAAATCAGCGCCCGGACTTGTGATTTCCATGACGTCCCAAACAATATCGTCCTCCTTGGAGGGACAGAATGTATGGGTCGCTCCCAGTTCTTTCGCCAGAACCAGTCGTTTTTCATTGGGGTCTACCGCGATAATAGTGCCGCAGTCGGCGGCCTTTGCGGCCAATAGCGCGGCGAGACCGACGCTACCCATACCGAAAATCACGATGGATTGTCCCGCCCTCGGCTTTAGTACATTCAAGACCGTGCCCGCTCCCGTCAGGAAACCGCAACCAAGCGGGCCGAGGATTTCGATCGGCAGATCCTTGTCGACCTTGACCGCATTACGTTCGCTGATTATCGCCTCTGTCGCGAAAGTTGACTGACCAAACCAACTGCCGTGCAGATCTCCGCCGTCGCAGCCGCACAGGGTTGCGGAACCATCCATACGTGTGCCGAAGTAGTTCAGCGCGGCGAAAACCTCGCAATAGGCAGGTCTGCCAGCTTCGCAGAATTGGCATTCGCCGCATGTGTCGAAGGTAGCCACAACATGATCGCCGGACTTAAGACGAGTCACGTCACTACCGACTTCAAGCACTTCGCCCGCACCCTCATGGCCGAGCACAACAGGCGTCGGCAACGGCACCACCCCGTCTTTGGCACTCAGGTCGGTATGGCAGATTCCCACTCCACGCACTTTGACGCGCACTTCCTTTGGCCTCAGCGGCGTGAGCGTCATCTCTTCAACGACGAATGCCTCACCGGGATTGTTGAGAATCGCGGCCTTGGGCATTTACATATCCTCCCAGGGCGTCGAAACGACAACATCGAAGATGTGTGCATCGAGATCGCGGGTCATGTCCGCATGAATGAATTTGGATTCCGTGTACTCATCCATCGCATGCGGTCCCAATTCGCGGCCTTGTCCCGATTGTTTGTAGCCGCCAAACGGATAAAGGTGGTTGACCATATGCCAGTCATTCACCCACACGGTGCCGGACTCGATCTTACGGGCGATTTCAATCCCGCGATCCGTATCGTTGGTCCAGACACCTGCTGACAGACCATATTCGGTGTCGTTTGCAATCGCGATTGCCTCGTCTTCGGAGTGGATACGAATCACGGACAGCACTGGCCCGAAGATTTCCTCTCGTGCAATCTTCATGTCGTTGCTGACATCGGTGAATATCGTCGGCTCGACCCAGTGTCCGCCAACTACAGCTTCAGGAGTTCCTCCCCCCAAAACCAATGTTGCGCCTTCCGCCTTCCCGCTTTCGATGTATCGGGTGATCCGCGCTTTCTGTTCGGCGGAAATGACCGGCCCCATATCTGTATCGAAGTCCATTGGATCGCCCATCCGCACGGTCTTGGCGCGTGTAATCAGGGCTTCCATGAACTCGTCATGAATATCATTGTGCAGGAGTAGGCGTGTGCCACTTTCACAGGCCTGACCGGAGTAAACGAGGAATGCGAACAGGGTACCGTCGACAGCCTCTTTCAAATCCGCGTCTTCGAGCACGATGTTGGGCCCTTTGCCCCCGAGCTCAAGTGTTACTTTCTTGAGGTTGTCGGTGGCGGCCTTCTGGACTTGTTTCCCCACCGCCGTTGAACCTGTGAAAGCGATTTTACGCACATCAGGGTGAGCAGCGAGTTGCGCTCCGACTACTTCACCGGCGCCGGTTACAATGTTGAGCACCCCAGGCGGCAAACCGCACTCATGAGCAATTTCCGCAAATCTCAACAATATCAGCGGTGTCTTTTCATCGGCTTTGACGACAATAGTGTTGCCCGCCGCAAGCGCAGGACCGATTTTCCAAATAGCCAGCAAAAGGGGGAAATTCCAAGGGACTATGGCACCGCAGACGCCGACTGGTTCGCGGCGGACAAGCCCCGCCGCCAGCGTCGGAAACTCGAGCATCGGTCCCGCCTTTTCGAACTCGTAAGTTCGGGCGCAGTCAGCAAAATACCGCAAGTGACTGATGGCGTACCCGACATGGAACGCAATCGCTGCGCGAATCGTCACTCCGTTTTCGCGGACATGCAATGCGCAAAGTTCATCCTGTAACTCGTTCATCCGCTCTGAAATAGCGATCAGAATATCGGAGCGGCCGTCTGGATCCATATTGCGCCAGTCGCCTAGTTCGTGAGCGGCCTTCGCTGCTGCGATAGCGTATTCCATCTCGTTTGGACCACCGCGCGCAGCGGTTCCGACGAGTTGCCCATCAATGGGTGAACGAATTTCATCGTGTTCGGCCGTATCTACCCGTTCACCGCCGATGTACAGCGGCATGTGCCGGGTGTTTGCCCTCGAATCCGTCATGAGATGGCCACTGCCGCGTCCTTTTCGGCCATCATCGCCTTGTATTTTGGGAAAAGCGGCTTGGTCGCCGGGATGAGCTTGAGGATTTTTGTGACCGGCCCCTTGGCCTTGACTTTCCCGCGCGCGAGATTCACCGCGACGTTGTATTCTCCGCGCCAATACTTGTTTGCATCGTCGGCGGACATCTGCATACGAACGTCGGGCTTGATATCGCACTCACCCTCATGAACCTTGATGCCGTCCGGATTCATTTCGATCGTGAGAATGGCAGCGGGACCATGATATTCCAGCCTGAGCGTGATACCTGAATCGCGAAGCGCTGGCCCGACGTCCGGGTCCTCCTGGGCTTGGCGAAAAATGCCACCCAAATAGTGATAGAGTTCTTTTGCGTCCTTGAAGTAAGCCATTGTTCCCCCCCCTGTTTTTGTCCGTGGCCCAGGAAATCCGCGTTGAATTCAACCTTTCCACGCTTACGCGGTATGTCTTCGTCCAGCGGCATCGGTGACAATGAGTGCCGCCGGTATGTTGATCTCGCGCACCGGAACGAACCGTTTCGTTTTCAGTCCACCTTCCGGCCAGTGACCGTTGGCACCGGCGTTACCTGGAGCGTCACCTGTTCACCCCTTTTAGTCGCAATTCATCAGCCAGCATTTGTCCGAACCGGTCCACCATCTCTTCCAATCGCGCCGGATCGTTTATGAAGCGCGCATGAATGATGAGTCCGCGTACAAATGTCCGTGCCATGCTCCACAACAACGCCGCGTCTTCGTCAGATCCGGTGACCGCGGAGAAATTGATGGTCGCCAAGCGGCAGATTTCAGTGTCCCATTCCTCGAGCATCGGCCCGATTTCGGCATCGAGATTTAAGTCTGTTCGGCTGGCCACCAGTATTTCGATGAAAGCACGGCCTTCGCGCGTGTTGACGAGATGCCGCCAGTGGTACATCAGGAAATCCGCAATGTTTCCGGAAGCCGCCGCGCGCCTCTGCCCACTTGATTGAGTCGGACGGATCGCCGCATCCAGCAAACGCCGGCAGGCAAAAACGATCATCTCTTTCTTTGAAGAAAAATGATAAGTCAACGCACCACGCGACAAGCCTGAATTCGCTTGCACCGAAGAGAAGGTGGTTGCCGAATATCCGTTCTCATCGAGACTCGACAGAATAGCCTCGTAGGCAGCATCCAGCGTGCCTCTTATGCGATCTTCCTGACTGCGACGCGTTGGTTTGATACCGCTTTGACTCATATCTGCTCCTTGTTTAAAAACATAACGTACATTCGGTTTTTTTTCAACAGAGATATATACAAACACTATATCATTGAAAAAATTCACTTTTTCATTAAAAAATTGCTGTTTATAAACCGTACGTTAGGTTTTTAAACAGCAATAGGGATTGTCTTTGAGTCTACTGATTCCACAATCAAGGTCTGTGAGTTACGCGCGCAAACGCGCCTTCAAGTCATCGGGTGTAAAGGCGTTGCCTATGCCCGTGAGACGTACCGCAAACAGTGCGGGCTTCGGAACCTGAACGATTCAGACGTCATCCGGACTATCAGATCCCGGGATCAAACACCTAGTCTGCCGCGTCGGCCACACCGCCCACCAAACCGAATTCGCGGATGGCGTCCTTGACGGCGTCGATGGTTTCCGCAGGCAGAGGCCAGAACGGTGGCAGCATGTTGAGCCAAGCGTTGTCGCCGGTGCGGTCGGCGGTCAGTGCCTTGAGGGCCGGGATCGCCGGGAATTCCTGCAACGCCAGGCGGGCCGCCGTCAGGGTTTGCTGGGCGGTCTCGGCGGCATCCAGGTCACCGGCGGCCCAGAGGGATTTCACCCGGCCAGCCAGCGGCGTCGTGGCGTTGGCGGTGGCCGAGATACAGCCCGGGCCTCCTGCCTTCAACACATTGAGCAGATGCCGCTCCGTACCGCTGAAGGCGCCGAAGCCCGGGAAGTTGCGCAACACGACGCTGGTGTAGTTGTCCCAGTCGCCCGAGCTGTCCTTCAGCCCCGCCACCACGGTCGGGTAGTGCTTGATGAGCCGTTCGACCACCGGCAGATTGACGGGCGTCGCCGACATTTTCGGGAAGTGATAGAGGTAGACCCGCAGCCGGTCGTCGCCGACGGCCTGGATGATGTCCGCGAATGTGCCGTAAACGGCATCGTCCGATTGGTTCTTGTAATAGAACGTCGGCAGCATCAGCACGTGCGGGCAACCCATGTCCAAGGCCGCCCGGGTCAGGCGCAGGGTGTCCGGCCGGGCGCAGCAGCCGGTGCCCAGCATCAGTTTGTGGGCGGGCAGGTGTTGCGTGACGGCTTCGAAAATTCCGAGCTTCTGATCGACCGTCAGGCTGTTGGCCTCGCCCGTGGTGCCCATGACGGCGACGCCGTCGCTGCCGTTGGCGAGCAGCCAGTCGATGTGCCCGAGCAGGCGTCCGGTATCGGGCGCGCCGTCGCTGGTGAACGGGGACAAGGCGGCGGTCAAGGCGCCGAAGGGAAGGGCGCCGGTCTCTGAATCGGTCATGGATGTCTGACTTTCCCTGCGGATCCCGTTTGGGATCGTTTATCAAAAACGCATGTTCCATTATCGCTCGGCAGCCTTGCGGTATACAAGGCATCGAATTGCATTACTGGGATGCGTCAGGCGATGCGTAAAGCCGGGCGGCGGCCCAGGCGAGGACCGAGGCGGCCAGACAGTAAATGGCGCAGGCCAGTGTCTGGGTTTCGAGTGCAATGTCCCAGTCGATCAGAACACCCATGACCACCGGCGACAGGGCCGTGGACAACACCATCAAGGCCGTGGCCAGGGAGCGGATGGCGCCCAGATGGCGTGTGCCGTAGACCTCGGCCCAGAAAACGCCGAAAAAAGTGGCCATCATGCCCGCGGTCAGACCGCCCACCAGCATGTATCCCCAGGCCGCCGGGACGCTGTCGAATACGGTAATCAGAAGGCAGGCGATGCCCAACGGAGGCAATAGAGCGGGCAGCACGCGGGCGGCACCCACCCGGTCGATCACGGCGCCGAACCCGAAGCCCGACAACACGCTGGAAATAGCAAATCCGGCGTAGGTGGTGGCCCAGACATCCATGCCCCAGCCTTTGACCTCGGCCAGATGCACTTGGTGAAAGAACACGCCGGTGAAGATGAACGGCGGTGCCAGGATGACCGGCAGCAGCAGATAAAACCGCGGATCCTTCAGAACCATGCGCCGGGTCCATTGGCGGCCGGGGACGGATAACCGGGTTCCGGCGCCTTCGCCCGGTGCGGTGGTCGGCACGGCAATAGTTTCAAGATACCGTTCATGGCGTCTGCCGTGGCCGCGCAACAGCCAAAGGCTGGCCGGCAGCAGGACGAACGCGATCGCCGCCGCGAACACGAACCAGCTCTGCCGCCAGCCGATTGCGACGGCCAGAGCGACGGCGAGAATGGGAAATACGGCTTCGGCCAGGGGAAAGCCCAGTCCGGCGGTCGCGACGGCGCGGCCGCGGGCGTCGTGGTGGTAGCGCGCCTGGCTGGTCATTGCGGTGTGGGTCGCCAGTCCCTGGCCGGTCTGGCGCAAGAGAAAGATGGCGAAGGCCAGCATGACGAAGTTCTGGCTCGCGCCCATCGCCAGGCAGGCAATGGCCATGGCGGCAAGCAGGACAAATGTCCAAGCGCGCAGGTCGACCCGGTCGATCCAGGCGCCGGTCCAGGTCATCGCGACCGCGCTGGCAACGGTGCCGACGGAATAGGCGGCACCGAACGCGCCGTTGCTCAAGTCGAACGTGGCCCGGATGTCGCCGGCGAACAGGCTGATGAAAAACGTCTGGCCGAAACTGGAGCTGAAGGTCAGCAGGAACCCGAAAGCCAGCAGCCGCGGGTCGGCCCGCAGAAATGCGAAACGCCTGTTTGGTGTCATGGACGGGTTCGGTTCAAATCAGGCCAAGCGATTTGAAACTGGCGTGCTGACCGCGTCCGATGACCAGGTGGTCGTGCAGCGTGATGCCCAGCCTGGCCGCCGCGTCCCGCACCTCCTGGGTCATGGTGATATCGGCCCGCGACGGCGTCGGATCCCCCGACGGGTGGTTGTGCACCATGATGATGGCCGACGCTTCCAGTTCCAGCGCCCGTTTGACCACCTCGCGCGGATATACCGGCGTATGGTCGACCGTGCCCTGCTGCTGCACTTCGTCGGCGATCAGCGTGTTCCGGCGGTCGAGGAACAGCACCCGGAACTGTTCGGTCTTGTCGTACGCCATGGTGGCCTGGCAGTGGTCGAGCAGGGCGTGCCACGACCCCAGGACCGGCCGGTCCAGGACCTGACCTTGGGTGAGGCGTTGGGCGGCGGCCTGGATAACTTTGAGCGTCGCGATAGAAACATCGCCCAAGCCCTTGATTTCCTTCAAACGTTCCGGCGGTGCGCTGATCACTTCGGCGAAGCTGCCGAACCGGTCGATGAGGTGTTTGGCAAGCGGTTTGACATCGCCCTGGGGAATGGCGCTGAACAATACAAGTTCCATCAACTCGTAGTCGGGCAGGGCGTCGCCGCCGCTCTGCATGAAGCGCGCCCGCAGACGCTGCCGGTGACCGTGATAGTGGGGCTTGTCGTCAGCCATAGGGCGGGTGGTGAAGCCCGGCCGGCGAGGTGGTGAAGATTTCGCAGCCATCCGCCGTCACGCCGACGGAATGCTCGAACTGGGCGGACAGGGAGCGGTCCTTGGTCACGGCGGTCCAGCCGTCGGCCAGGATCTTCACGTCGTACTTGCCCAGATTGACCATGGGTTCGATGGTGAAGAACATGCCCTCGCGCAGTTCCACACCGTCGTCCGGATCACCGTAATGCAGGATGTTGGGCGCGTCGTGGAACACCCGGCCGAGGCCGTGGCCGCAGAAATCCCTCACCACCGAACAACGCTCCGCTTCGACGTAGTTCTGGATGGCATGGCCGATGGCGCCGGTGCGGACGCCCGGCCTGACGGCGGCGATGCCGCGCATCATGCCCTCGTAGGTGATGTCGATCAGCCGCCGCGCCTTGAGCGGAATATCCTTCGGCTCGCCGACGTAGAACATGCGGCTCGTGTCGCCATGCCAGCCGTCGACGATGACGGTGATGTCGATGTTCAGCACGTCGCCCTTGCGCAGCACCTTGTCGCCGGGAATGCCGTGACAGACCACGTGGTTGACCGACGTGCAGATGGATTTGGGAAAGCCGCGGTAATTCAAGGGCGCCGGAACGGCGCCGTTGTCGACGATGAAGTCGTGGCACAGGGTGTCGAGAGCCTCGGTGGTCACGCCGGGCACCACGTGTTCGGCGATCATGTCCAGGCCCGCGGCCGCCAACTGGCCGGCCTTGCGCATGCCGGCGAAACCGTCCTCGCCGTGCAGTTTGATCACGCCCACATTGCGGGCCGGTGCGTCGTTGCTGTCCAAGTACTTCATTCCGGATTGGGTCTCTTCAAACGGTCCGTCGTCGCCGCGCCCTAGGCGTCGAAGGCCAGGGGCAAAGGCTTGTCGACCACGATTTCCTCGGGCGACACCTTACAACTATAACACAATGTCTCAACACCACGTTTACGGGCCTCGGTCAAGGCTTCCGCGTAGGTCGGGTCGATATCGGCGGCTACGTCAAATATGGCGCAATCCTGCCGTTGTACAAGGTACACCATCACCGCCCGGTGGCCTTCCGCGACCATGTCAGAAAGCTCCACTAGGTGCTTGGCGCCCCGGGCCGTCACCGCATCGGGGAACTCGGCCACGCCGCCTTCGGCTCCGTTACTCCGCTTCAGGGTGACGTTCTTGACCTCGACATAGCATTTCGGCTTGTCGGGGTCCTCGAGCAGCAGGTCGATGCGGGAGTTCTTGCCGTATTTGACCTCCCGGCGTTGGCTGGCATAGCCCACAAGTTCCTTGATTTGCCCCGCCGCCACCGCATCGGCCACGATCTGGTTGGGTAGGCTGGTGTTGATGCCGACCAGGTCGCCGTCGGCGCCGCTGGCCAACTCCCAGGTGAATTTGAGCTTGCGGTTGGGGTTGCGCGCCGGCGACAGCCAAACCGCCGAGCCGGGTTCGGTCAGCCCCATCATCGAACCGGAATTGGCGCAGTGGGCCGTTACCACTTGGCCGTCAGCCAGGGTGATATCGGACAAAAACCGCTTGTATCGCTTGATCAGCGTGCCGGGAATCAAGGGATCGGGGAATTTCATGGCCGGTAACTTAGGCCAGTTTCCGGGCAAATCAATCGGAAATTCGGAGTAGGGATTACTCCGTCATGCCCGCCTTGCGGAGGCCCTCAAGAAACAGGTCCAGGTCCTGCTGGCGTACATAGGGCATGAACTTCTTGGCCTCGGCGAGGGAAAAAGCCGGGAGCAGTGTTTGCGCCTCCTCGATCTCCCATTCGGCGTCGTCCAGACGGCCGAGATGGCCGAGAGCCGAAGCGTAATAGAGGTGACCTTCGCCGAAGTGGGGCGTGGATTCGACCACCTTCTGCAGTTCCGCCGCCGATTCCTCGAACTTGCCCTGCAACAACAGGGCGTGGCCGAGAATCCAGGTGTAAAAGAACGGCACCCTCGGGTCGAGGCGCATGGCTTTCCTGATGGCCTCGATGCATTCGGCCGGTCGCCCGGCATGCACCAGGGCGTTGGCCAACTGGCCGTAGCCGTCGGCGTAGTTGGGATCGATCTCCAACGACCTGCGTGCCGACTTGAGCGCCTGTTCCGGCAATTTGGCCGCAATGTAAAGGGCGCCCAGAGTGAAGTGCACCTGGCGCACCCCGTCGTCCAGGGCCAACGCTTCCTCGGCGTACTTGAAACCGAGCTCGTTCGACTTCTCCAGGTCTTCGCTCCAGTTGAAAGTGACATCCATGGCATGGGTCAACGCAACGTTGGCGTAGGCGCGGGTGTAATTGGGATCGAATTCGATGGCGCGCAGGAACCAGGTGCGGGCCTCATTGTTTTCATCGGCGGCAAAGCGTCTGAAATGTTCGACACCCCGCAGCAGTGCGTCATAGGCCTCGGGATTGGTTTCCGCCGTTCTTTTGGCCTGCTCGACTTCGTTTTCCGTCAGCGTGATGGCCAGTGCAGTGATGATCTGATCGGTCACTTCGTCCTGCACCGCGAAGACGTCGGTCATCTCCCTGTCGTATCGCTCGGCCCACAAATGATGCCCTGTATGGGCGTCAATCAACTGGGCATTGATCCTTACCCGATTGCCTGCCTTGCGTACGCTGCCTTCCAGCACGAACGTAACGCCAAGCTCCTTGGCGACCTGCTGCACCTTGACTGGCGTACCCTTGTAGGTGAAGACCGAATTGCGGGCGATGACCAGCAAGCCGGAAAACCGGGACAATTCGGTGATCAGGTCCTCGGTCATGCCGTCGCTGAAATACTCCTGATCCGGATCACCGCTCATATTGTCGAACGGCAACACGGCGATCGCTGGTTTCGCATCCGTTTCGGGTTTTGCCGCCGTCGTGGATGTTGATTGTTCAGTTGGAGTCACCGCCGGCGTGCCGGTGGAGGGGTTGTCCTTTTTCCAGCTCCAGGGCGACAGCCAGATCACGGCGGCGCCGGCGATGAGGATCGCTGTCAGGGCGGCGACGGCGCTCGTGATCAGCGGCTGGTGGCGATTCGCGGTGGGCGGAGGTTTGCGGCGCCTAGCGGCCTTGCCGGACGGCGCGGATTCCAAACCATAGGCGCGGTACACGCGGACCGGCTCGGCGATGTTTTTCATTTCGCGTTCGCCGTCATCGATGTAGACGAAGTCGAGCTTGTCGTGCACCAGGTCGTAGACCGAGCCGGAAATGGCGACACCGCCGGGCTCGGCCGATTGTTCCAGACGGGTGGCGACGTTGACTCCGTCGCCGTAGATATCACCGTCTTCGACGATGACATCGCCGAGATTGACGCCCACCCGGTACTGTACTTTTTGCTCGTCGGGAACGCCGGCATTGCGCCGGACCAGGGTCGCCTGCACTTCGACGGCGCAGCGCACGGCGTCGACCGCGCTGGGAAATTCGCAGAGCTGGCCATCGCCCATCAGCTTGACGACGCGTCCGTTGTTTTCCTCGATCTTGGGATCGATGATTTCGCGCCGGTTGGCCTTGAGCTGGGCAAGGGTCCCCGCTTCGTCGACGCCCATTAGACGGCTATAGCCGACCACGTCGGCGGCCAGGATCGCTGCCAATCTCCGTTCCACGCCCTCGGCGTTCACAGACTGTCTCCTTGCATGGGCGCAGTACCGATACAGTTTAGAACCCGTGTAATTGCCTGTCTATCTAGCCAAACGGTAGGGCGATTCGTGTTAAACGCGTGGGCGTTGACTTGCACCCGACTTATTTGTGTGCCTATGTGTTGCAGGGTAGGTATTCGATTGGTTTTTGGCAAAGGCAATGGACGACGTGAACGGCGGCAATTCGGTAGTTACGGCCTGCTTCATCATCATAGGCGACGAAATCCTGTCAGGGCGCACCCAGGATAAAAATCTGTCGTACCTGGCGACATGGCTCAACGAAATCGGCATCCAATTGCGTGAGGCACGGGTGGTCGCCGATGATCCGGACGGTATCGCCACCGCCGTCAACGAATGCCGCGCCAAATACGATTACGTATTCACATCGGGCGGCATTGGGCCAACCCACGACGACATCACTTCCGACAGCATCGCCAAAGCGTTCGGTGTTCCCATCGAACTGAACGAGGAAGCGCACGCGTTGCTGCGATCCCATTATGCCGAAGGGGATCTCAATGAATCCCGGCTGCGCATGGCGCGCATTCCCGTTGGGGCGTTGCTGGTGGAGAACCCCGTCAGCAAGGCGCCTGGTTACCAGATCGAGAACGTTTTCGTGCTGGCAGGCATCCCGGTCATTATGCAGACCATGCTGGAAAGCCTGCGCCATCGTCTGGTTGGCGGATCGCCCGTGCGGTCGCGTACGATTGGCGCCGAGCTGGCGGAAGGCAAGCTGGCCAAGTCGCTGGGCGCGCTGCAGGAACAGTATCCCAGAGTATCCATGGGCAGCTATCCTTTTTACCGCTCCAGCCGGTTCGGTGTGAGTGTCGTGTTGCGTAGCATGGATGAAGACGCATTGGAGGCGGCATGCCAGGACCTGATCGGCATCATGCGGGACCTGGGTGCCGACCCCTGGATCGGTGAACAGGACCCACGCTAGACAGCTTTGATTGGCGGGCACGACGTGTAAGTGCCAAACCGTGCTATACTTCTACCGACAGGAGAATTATAGGGAGTCGGCATGCATCGTTGCGTGGCGTTTCTGTCGGTCCTTGGTGCTCTCGTGGGAATGGCCGTTACGACAAGCGCATCGGTTTCCGCTTTGGACATGCGCCGAGACGTTCGTACATTGATTCTGGCGCCCCAAATGACGGTATTGGAGGATGTGTCGACAGCGTTGACCCTGTCCGAAGTTCTGGCGCGGACGGCGGATTTTCATCCGGTGTTGGACGAACGGCCCAACTTGGGCATGACCGGCTCCGCTTTTTGGTTCCACGTGACGTTGTCCGGCCTTGGACAAATCGAAGGACGCTGGCTGATCGAGGTGGCGTCGCCCATTCTCGATGATGTCACGGTGTATTTCACCGACGCGGGCAATGTCATCGACAGCCAGTTCGCGGGTGACATGCGCGCCTTTTCGTCCCGGCCGTACAATCATCGAAATCCGGTGTTTCCGATTCCCGAGAGCGAATCTTCCGAGATCGACATCTGGGTGCGTGTCGCCAGCGACGGCACCATGGTTGTACCGATCACCCTGTGGCGCGAAGACGCCTACCTTCGGGCGGACGGCGGCGTGCTGATGTTCTTTGGCGGATATTTCGGCCTGTTGGTAACGCTGATGGTGTACAACGCATTCCTGTTGCTGGCCGTTCGCGACAACGCCTATTTGTTCTATGTGCTGTATCTGGGCGGAACGGCTCTCTTGCAGCTGACGCTCACCGGTTTCGGAGGCCAGTATCTATGGCCTAATGTGTCAGAGCTGTCGAACACCATGACGATCGTGTTTTTCGCGGTGACGATAGCGGCCGGTGCATTCTTCGTTTCCCAGATCTTCGACCTGCGCCGGCGACAGCGGGTTCTGGCCGGGATGTTGTCCGTCCTGGCAGCGGCTGCGATTCCGGCCGCCATAGTTGGCATATGGGTATCGTATCCGCACGGCTTACGGCTAATGATGCTGGTAACGTTGGTGGAGGTATGCGTCATCGCGGCGGCCGGTATTCACGGTTTGGCTTCGGGGTATCGACCCGCGCGCTTTGTATTGCTGGCCTTCGCCACCTTGGCGCCGGGAGCCGTATTGCTGATTTTGCGAACGACCGGGTGGGTTCCCAGCAATCTTCTGACCGACCATGCCATCGAGTTGAGCACGGCGTGCGAGGCCATTTTGTTGTCCTTTGCGCTAGCTGACCGAATCAATCTGCTCGAAACGGAGAAGACCGCGGCGCAAATGGAAACGGTCCGCGCCCAGGCACGTTTTTCGCGAGACCTGATCAAGAACCAGGAGACCGATCGACGGCAGATTGCCGGTGAACTGCACGACTCCATCGGCCAAAGTCTGTTGGTACTACGAAATGCTCTGCGCCGGATGGCGGAAAAGCTTGAACAGCCCGACGTCGCCGACGAGCTGATTGATTTGTCGGATCAGGTGCGCGGCACCCTGGATGAGACACGGGCATTGTCGCGGCTCCTTCATCCCCATCAACTGGAGAATCTCGGATTGATTCCTGCGATACGGGAAATGGTCGAACAGGCATTCGCGACAGCCGGAATTGACTGTGAAACACACCTCGAACCCGTTGACGAATTGCTTCTCCAGGAAAACCATATTCATGCCTTCCGATTTGTCCAGGAGGCTGTTAGCAACGTGATCAAGCATGCGCGCGCGCGACGGTGTTCCGTTCGTTTGGCCCGGAATGGCGATGGCGTGGAAATCCGGGTCGAGGACGATGGCCGTGGTTTGAACTGGAGCGATGGCGTCGGCGCCGGGTTTCCCGGTGGACATGGCCTTGCGATGCTGCGCGAGAGGGTGACGCTGATGGATGGTGAGTTTTCGGTGGAACCAGGAGCGATAGGTGGGACAGCCGTCATGGCGCGGGTGCCGTCGTTGCGAAAGTCATGACGACGGTGCGGTCCATCCTGATAGCCGATGATCATCCGATTTTCCGGCGCGGTGTCAGAAACATCATTGAGGAATCGCCATACTACGTCGTTACCGCCGAGGCGGGAGACGGTCAATCCGCGATTCGCCAACTGGAACTGAACCGGTTCGATGCGGCGGTTCTCGACCTGGCAATGCCCGATCGCAGTGGCCTGCAAGTTCTGCAGTGGATGCGCGACAACACGCCGGGGACCGCTTGCGTTGTGCTGACCATGTATGCGGACGAGGGGTATCTCAAGCGGGCGTTCGAGTTGGGCGCCAATGGATACTTACTGAAGGATGACGCCCATGACGAACTGATCCGGTGTCTCGATGTGGTGTGTGACGGCGGTCGCTATGTCAGCCCCAATGTCGGGCATTCGCGCGGCGCGGTCCTTTCTCCGCCAGATGGGCAGATTGACGAGAAGCTGTCGGCGTTGACACCGGCGCAGCGCGCCGTGTTGCGGCTGGTGTCCGAATTCAAGACCAGTAAGGAAATCGGCCGCGAATTGGATATCAGTTACCGGACGGTACAAAATCATCGGGCCAACATTTGCCGTGCCCTCGGTTTGGACGGCCCCAACGCCCTTGTCGAATTCGCGGTCAAGGAAAAAGAACATTTGTAAGAGTTTCCGATCATATGAGTACAAGTACTCATACTGTGAGTAGCGGCGTTCATTTATCACGCTCCCAGCGCTTTCTACACTGTCCCCATAACACCCGTTCACGATTGCCACGTGCCGAGCGGGTATGACCGGATCCAAACCCGGCGGGAGGTGTAGACAGTGTTTCCAGTTCTTCGAATAGGGCGCCGCGCGCCTTTTCCAGACATGGCCAGACCCACGCAAATGCAGCGGGCAATCACCGGGCTTTTCGTTCTTGTCCTGGCCACATTGACGATACAACCGGGCCAGGCGCTGACCGTCACCGCGTCGACATTGCCCGGTCTCAGCTATCATTACACGACCATGTTTGGCAGTTTGAACTATCTCGCCACCGGTTTTCCTGTCACGCGGGATGCATGTCGCAACAGCATTTCCGGGCAGCGGTGCAGCATCAATGGCGGTACGACGGGCAGCATCGCACAGTTCGACACCGGTCTGGGAACGCTGACCCAGGTCGACCTGGCGTTCTCAATCGCCCACACCTATCAGGTCGTCGTCGGAGACTTTGACTTCTTCCTTCAGACCGGCCAGGTCACCGTCAACGACGTGGGAAGCGGATCCCGTGTCGGGTTTACCCAGGTGACCAATGCGGCGCTCGGCCTCAACCACTTTGTCGGCAATTTGCCGGAAGGATCGGCATCCGCTTTTCTCGGCCACTCCAGGAGTACGAGCCGGTTTGGTCCCGGTCTGCGCGCCGAGGCGTTTTCACTTCAGTATACCAGTGCGGCCGACCTGGCGCTGTTTGAAGGCCTTGGCAGCGTCGATTTCGGCTTTGCCTCCACCGGGTTTCAAACCGTTACCGATCACAACGATCTAACGCTGCGCGGCGTGTCGATTTCACCAGTGCATCCAGGCTGGCGTGTTTCCGAACACACGCGGACATTCTTTCCCATCATTACAGCGACATACACCTATGAACAGGCGGTCGTCGATCCGCCCGGACCAGGGCCCGTCGCCGACATTCCCGAGCCATCGTCTTGGGCTGTGTTTTTCGGCGGTATGACAGGGATGTGCTGGCTGATTCGGCGCCGCAAAAAGAAAGCAACATAACTCCACAGTGGCAATCTCTTGCCGTGACGCTTAACCTCCGTGCCGTTCGAGGCAGGGAGATGGGCGGAGATGGTTGTCCGTATAGTCAGCGGGCTGGAAGGGGCCGCGTCGGCCGAAGGTGTGGTTGTCGTCATCGACGTGTTTCGTGCCTTCAGCGTTGCGGCGATCGCCTTGTCCCGCGGCGCGGCGCGTATCGTCCTGACCGACGATCTCGATAAAGCGATTGAGATGAAACGCGCCGGTACGGCGGATATCACCGTGGGCGAGCGGGGCGGCGCGAAACCCGATGAATTCGATTACGGCAACTCACCCTATGCGTTTTCGGCCATGGACTTGACCGGCAAAACGTTGGTCCAGACGACGACCAACGGGACGGCGGGCCTGCATGCTGTCGGCTATGCGGAACGCCTGTACACCGGCGCACTGGTCAATGCGGCGGCAACGGCCAAGACCATCCGGCGGGTCGATCCCCCGTTGGTCACGCTTGTCGCCATGGGACGCCGCAACGAGGGACGGGCCGACGAAGATGAAGTGTGCGCACTGTATCTCCGCTCGATGATCGAGGGGCGGGCACCCGATGGTACGGCCGCACGCGTTTTCCTGTCGGGCCTCGTACCGCCGCCGCCATCCCGTTTGCTGTTGAGCGGCGAGTATGATCCCCGCGACCGGGACGCGGCGATGGACGTGGACGCCATTGATTTCGCGGTCCGTGTCGTCAGACAGGGCGGCGAGTTGGTTGCCATCCGGGAAGATGACACAGAATAGACACCGGCGATCTCAGTCGTACGGGCCGCCCGTCATCAACCGCGCCGAAAAACTGTCGATTTTCTTTACACCTCGCGTTGAATCTAAGTTGTTGAAAAACAACAGCTTTATCAAAACGGGCTGAATCGGAGTGTCGGTATGGTTAACACATCGTCCGATTCTGATCGCCCGTAAAACAGTTAACATATTGAAAAACAACAAAAAAATTCTACGGCGTAAAAATTGCATTAACCATGTTGTTCATTCGTACCTCTTCATTGTATCGGCGACGTCCATGCGTTTTTCAATTCAGAAGTTGTTTGTGAAATTGTTCGCTTTCGCGGCTTTGATTGGTTTCGGCGGAACGGGCGCTCTTGCCATCCCGGCCAGCATGAATCCGAACGGACCCTCCGTGGTCACTTTGGTCGAAGTTAATCTGGGATCGTCGGAAATTGCCGCGTCCGTTTCGCACGATCCGAATGCCGGTCCTTGGGAAAAACAGATCATCGTCACCGATGAATCGTTCGGCACGGGCGCAGGCATGATTCCGGGTGACATCATCACTCTGACAGAAACCATCACCATCGCCCCCGGCGTCAGGACCTGGACGGACTGGCACGAGATCATTCAGACCGATTTCTTCTTCTGGGGGGATGTCAGCATCGACATCGTCAGTGGCGGAGTCGCCAACCCACTGAATCACACGATGATCAAGGATGCCGGGGAGCTGTCCCTGTTCTTCGATCCGTTGCCGGACGGTACGGAACTGGTGATCACGAAGCAGATCCTGATGGATATCAACGCGCCGTTTCCGGATCCGTTTACCGGCGCGATCGTGATCCACGAATATCCGACCGTCGCCGAACCGGAGACCATGCTACTGTTCGGTGCCGGATTCGCGGCGCTGCTGCTGTATCGCCGCCGCGGCCACTTCCTCAGCAAGCGCGTCTAGCGCAAAACGCCTCACTTCCGAATTCTGATATGCGACCGGGCTTACCGGTCGTAGGATTGCGTTGAAACCTGTCAGGATGTACTGCCCTGATAGGCCTCCAGGCGTTGCCGCAGATCGTCGTCGATGCGTTGCGGCCGGCCGCTTTCGGTGCTGATCACCACCAGGATACTGCGCGCGATCAGGCGGGGTTCGCCTCCCACCGACCCTTCAAACCGAATGTGCAGGGACGAATTGCCGATCTTTTCCAGAAACAGTGCGATGTCCAGTTCCTCACCTAGAAAACAGGGTTTCTGGAATTCGCATTCCGTCTTTGCCGTCGGCAGGCCGAGGCGCTCCTTCATGATGTAGTCGGCATAGGACAGCCCGAGCGCCTTGTTGAACCAGTCTTCCACTGTCGCCTGAAGTTTCTCGAAATAGCGGGGAAAAAAGACATAACCCGCGGGGTCCGTATGGGTGAAACGGACAACGGATCGGTGGACGAAGGGTGGCCGGTTTCCGGACATAGTCTGAATACTCACGTTATATGGGCGCTGTTGGCTTACGCGTCGTCGTTTTGTTGCGACGTCATTACTCGTCGAAGGTCATGTTGTCAAAGGCTTGACCTATTCTAGCCATCGCCATGGCGAAGACTTCCTGCGGTTCGGCGACCCCGTTCAACGCGTGATGGCCGAGGGAAAGCAGCGGCCCGGGACAAAGGCTGGCGAAATCCGCCGATGCGAGGACTTTCTGGTTGAGCGGCTTGCACAGGCCCTCGATCCGTGCGGCCAGGTTTACTGCCGGACCGATCACGGTGTAGTCCAGCCGGTTGGCCGAACCGATATTGCCGTACAACACGTCGCCCACATGCAGGGCTATGCCGAAATCGAGCAACGGCACCCCATTTCTGGCCCGTTCTCGGTTAAGTTCCTCCATACCGCCGATGGCGGCGCCGGCGGCCTCCAGGGCAGACCGGCAGGCGGTCCGTGCGGACGTATCGCGGTCTTCCGCGTCGACGGGAAAGATGGCCAACATGGCGTCACCGACGAATTTGAGAACCTCTCCGCCGCGTTCCTGCACCGGGGCGGCCATGCGGTCGAAATAGTCGTTCAGCAACGCGATCATTTCGTCGCGGGGCAGAGTGTCGGAAAGTGGCGTGAAGCCGCGCAGGTCGCAAAACCAGATCGCCGCGTCGATGGTGTCGCCGCTGCCGCGCAGGATTTTACCGGCAAGAATGCGGTGACCGGCATCCGGACCGACATAGGTGTCCAGCAACCGTTCCGCCACCCGCTTGGTGGCGTGGACCTCGGCGATGCGCGCAAGCAGCGGGGCCAGATCTTCAAGCAGCGCGATGTGTTCGTCGGTAAACCCGTCCGGATGGTCGGAAGAAATTGTGACCGTGTGGCTGACGCCGTCGGTGAACGTCAGGGGCAGGGCGATGTAATCGGTCACGCCGCCGTCGCGCAGTTCCTCCAGCACTGGGAAATCCAGCACCGCCTCCGGCCCGATCAGGCGCCGCCGCACCGGATGGCCGGTCTCCCGCACCAAGCGCACGGGACTGTTGGCGAAAACCGGCGAGCGCGACATGTCATGGGTGCCGGCCCGGTATTGACGTTCGCCGCCACGGGTCCAGACATAATTGTCGCCGAACACCTGGGGGTGTAGCGTGGTGACGAAGGTGGCGAACCGCCACAGCGGAATACCCTCGGCCAGCAGATGATCACAAACCGCATCCACAAGTTTGCCGGTGGAGCGGATGCGCCAGCCTTCGGTGATCAGCCACTCGGCGGTCCTGGACATACGCCAGGGGCGTTTTTCCGCGTTTTGGTTCATCTTGGACATTTCCCGGCCGCTTTCCTCGAATATAGTGTCATACGGCGGCGGTGCGTAGAATGCCGCCGTATTTCCGTATGACGCAAAAGGAGTTTTCATGCCCACCGTCACGGGCCTGTTGGCGCGATTTGCCGAATCCAAGCCGGACGCGCCGGCCATAATCCACGACGATCGCAAAATTTCGGCGTCGGATTTGCTGAATTTGAGCCAGCGTTTGGCCGCAGGCCTCAAGTCGCTGGGGGTGGAGGAGGGCGATCGCGTGGCCTTGTGGTTACCCAATGTTCCGGCCTATCTCGCCCTGACTTTCGCCTGTGCCCGAATCGGTGCCATTACCGTTGCCGTGAACACCCGCTTCCGGGCGGCGGAAGTGGAGGATATCGTCGGCCGGTCCGGCGCCAAGGTTCTGGTGCTGTGGCCGGGCTTCAAGCAGATCCCGTTTCTCGACATCCTCGCCGGGATCGAGTCAGCCGCGTTGACCGAGTTGGAGACCATTGTTGTCTACAGCGAGGATGACGGGGAGCCGGATGTTCCGGACTTGCCGTTCGCCGTCGTACCGTACGCGACCCTGGAGGGTCATGCGCCGCTGACGGACGATATCGCCACGGAGAATACGCCCTGCAACATCTTCACCACGTCGGGCACCACAAAGGCGCCCAAGTTCGTGTTGCACCGTCAGTTCGCCATGGCCCGGCACGGCGAGGAGGTGGTCAAGGCGTTCGGATACGACCGACCGGATACGGTATTGTTGCAGGCCTTGCCTCTGTGCGGCGTGTTCGGCTATGCCCAGGCCATGGCGACCGTCGCGGCTCAGGCGCCGATGGTCATGCTCGCAGCCTTTGACGGGGATATGGCCGCCACTTTGATACGCCGCCACGAGGTGACGGACTTCAACGGCACGGACGACATGATCGACCGGCTGCTGGCCGCCGTCGATCCGGCATTCGACCGGCCTTTCCCGACGGTACGGGCCGTTGGCTACGCCGCTTTCAATCAGGCCCTGGAAGACATCGTCGAGCGGGCCGGGAATGTGGGACTGACATTGTTCGGCCTGTATGGCATGAGCGAGGTCCAAGCCCTATATGCCCGTCAACCGGCGGACGCACCCCTCGATATGCGCCGCCGGGCCGGCGGCCTTTTCACTTCATCCGACGCCGATGCCCGGATACGTGATCCCGATACCGGCAAGATCCTGCCGCGTGGCGAAACGGGAGAGCTCGAATTGAAGGGGCCAAGCCTAATGGTCGGCTATTTCCGCAACGCGGAGGCGACGGCGGAGGCCCTGCATAGCGACGGTTTCCTGCGCACCGGCGACCTGGGTTACCTGGCACCGAAGGAAGAGGGGGGCGGGTTCGTCTTTCTGACCCGCATGGGTGACGTCCTGCGGCTCGGCGGTTTTCTCGTAGCGCCCGCGGAAATTGAAACCTATCTGCAGGAGCATTCCGCCGTGAACGGCGCTCAGGTGGTTGCCGTGCCGACCGAAAAAGGTGCCCGTCCTGTCGGATTTGTGGTCGCCAATCCGGGCCAGCAAGTTTCCGAGCAAGGTTTAATCGATCACTGCAAGTCCGGGCTGGCGGCGTTCAAGGTGCCGGTTCGCGTACAGGTGTTGCAGGAGTTTCCGGCCACCGTCAGCGCCAACGGCGTCAAGATCCAAAGACACAAGCTGCGGCAAATGGCGGAAGCGCTGTTGGCCGAGGCCTAGGCTCAAACCAAAACCCAGGCCCGGCCAATAGACTGTAACTCAAATCCGGCTGAAATCCCCGTGGCGGCCGGCGCCGTCCCTGAAGCGGCCGGCACCGGCGGCGCCTTCCTTGCGGTGCGCGTCGATCCCGTTGGCCCATTCCAATTTCATGCCTTCGCGTACGGTCATGCCGCGGGATTCGATGATTGACCGCCGGTCCGCGAGAACGGCGGCCTGTGGAAAGCGGGCGATCTCGGCGGCCATCTCCAAGGCGGCGTCCTTGGCCTGACCCGGCGCGACGACGCGCTCGCACAACCCGATGCGGTAGCATTCCTCGGCGGGTACCTTGCGTCCGGTCAGGGCGATCTCCAGGGCCTTGCCCTGTCCGACCAAGCGGGGCAGGCGAACGGTACCACCGTCCACCAACGGAATGCCCCAGCGGCGGCAGTAGACACCGAGATAGGCGGTTTCCGCCATGACCCGGATATCGCACCACAAGGCCAGCTCCATGCCACCGGCGACGGCGGGGCCCTCGATGGCGCCGATTACCGGTTTCGACAGTTCCATGCGTGACGGGCCCAACGGGCCGCGCGGTGTCGGTGCCGAACCGACGGGAAAGGCCAGGCCCTCGATGATCTCCTTCTGGAATTTTTCGGTGTCGGCCAGCGTGGCCGCGTATTTGAGGTCCCATCCGGCGCAGAACGCGCCGCCTTCGCCGTAGAACACGGCGACCTTGGCATTGCTGCGATCGAATTCCTCGAAGGCGGCGACCAGGGCATCGGCGGAGTCCGGGTCCATGGCGTTGCGCGCTTCGGGCCTGTTGTGAATGACGGTCCATACGTCCCCATCACGTTCGATCTCAACGGTCATCGGTCTTTCCTCCGTTCGCAATGTGTATGTAACAGTGTTATATATAATGAACCGTAGTTTGCGAAGTCTGTCAAATTGAATTGATAAACCTATCAAAAACAGTTATTTAATGGGTAATTCGAAAAGGGTATATCAAGTAACAGTGTGATCCATGCCAACAACTATCCCAGCGAACAGCACGTCCAGTGCGCAGGAAAGCCGGCGGAACCAGATCCTGTCCGCGGCCCGCGTGGTGTTCGAACGGGATGGCGGCCTGAGCGCAGGTATGCGGTCCATTGCCACGCAAGCGGGATGCACTACCGGCGCGATATACGGCATATTTTCCGGTAAGGAGGAGATTTATGCCGCACTGCTGACGGACAGCCTTAACAGGCTTTCGCAGACAGTGGCGGCCGCGTCGGGGCGCCAGGCAAAACCGGAAGAGGCGTTCCGGGCAGCGGCGCGGGCTTTTCTCGATTTCTATCTGGAGCGGGAATTTGATTTCAAGCTTGGTCTCTATTTGTTCGAAAGCGACGAACGCAGAGGCTTGAACGAAGAAGCGGATCAGCAACTCAACGCCCTGCTCGACAACAGCCTCCATGTCTTCAGGGTATGCATCGAGAGACTCGAAAACCGGATCCGGCCGACTGCATCGCCTGAGGAACTGGCGGCCGTCCTGTTTTCCAATCTGCTGGGCATCCTCATGACGCGGTTCACCGGCCGGGACCGCTCGGTTGGGACCACGGTCGACCGTCAGTTTGAGATCATGATGGCAGGATATCTTGGCGCTCGGCCGCCGGCTGATTAAAACGACGGCGGGCAGTTTCGTGCTTATTCGGCAAGGTTGGGAAAGACGTACCGCACGACATCCCGCAACTCCGACAGGCGATAGGGCCTCTGAGTGACAGGGAAGAACATGTGATTCGACGAACCAGGCCCCGGACCTCCAGGTGCTCAACGCCCGTAAACACTCAATTGGGGATGGTGTGCGGGAGTTGCGGATAGAAATCCTGCTCGCCCGAATATGCGCGGGAACAGGTCAAACCAACCGCCGCGGCTGGCGGCGGTTGAAATGCGGTGACGTCGTTTAAAACCGGTGATCTAAACCGACTTGGCCAAACGGCGTGACGTGCGCCGTTTGGGCGTCGGTTTACCGGCCTTTTTCAATTCGTGCCCGACACTGACTATAGCTTCGATCGCCGGCACCAGTTTCATGCCGTGAGCGGTCAGGGAATACTCCACGGACGGAGGCGATGTCGGTTTGACATCGCGGTGCAGAATGCCGCGCGCTTCGAGGTCTCTCAACCGCGTGGTTAGCACCTTGGGCGATACGCCGGGAATATCGATACGCAATTCGCTGAAGCGCCGTGGTCCGGCGCTCAGGCTCCAAATAACATTCGGCGTCCAGGCACCGCCGAGTACCGACATGCATTCCGTCAGTGGGCAGCCGTAAGGCGGTTCGGGGCTTTTGTTTTTGCGGATCTTCAAGGCCATCGGACTTACCACGGGTTACCGAATGGAAACTACATTCTTTAGTAACAAATAGTTACCTAGTTTACAAAAGAAATCTCATCTCCTACCTGATTGATCAGTTTCAAACTCAGACAGACGCAGGAGAGACATCCATGAAGCTGTATTACAAACCCGGTGCCTGTTCGCTGGCCGTGCACATCGCCCTGAACGAGATCGGCGCCGATTTCGAATTGGAACAGGTCGACACGACCGCGCAGAAAACCGAATCCGGCGCCGACTATTCCGCCATAAATCCGAATGGATACGTGCCCGCATTGACGATCAACGACGGCGAGGTGCTCACCGAAGCGCCGGCGGTCCTGCAATACGTGGCCGACACAAGGCCTGAAGCCGGTTTGGCACCGGTGGCCGGCACGATCGAACGGACACGATTGCACAAAATGCTGAATTTCGTTGCGTCCGAACTGCACAAGGCTTTCGGACCGTTTTTTGCACCGTCGCCGCTTTCCGAGCCAGAACGCTCCGCCGCCGAGGCCGGGGTTGCCAGGCGTATGGCCTTTATCGACAGCACGCTCGGTGAGCACGGCCCCTATCTACTGGGTGAGACGTACACGGTTGCCGATAGCTACGCCTTCGTTGTTGCGAACTGGGCCAACTTCGTCGGTATCGGCCTCGACCGCTGGCCCAATGTTGCCGCTTATGTCGAGCGCATCGGCCGACGGCCTGCCGTTGTCAAGGCGCTTCAGGCAGAAGGTCTGGCGAGCGCCTGAGTTTCCGCCAAGCCGGACCGGCACGATTGCGAGGACGAAAATGACACAAGACTTCGAACCCGTCGTTCTGGTGCTGAAGACCTACTTCGATGGGCTCTATCACAGCGACACAGACCGGTTGCGGAAAGTGCTGCATCCGCAGGCCCGCTACGTCTGCGCGACGGACGCGGACCTGGTCAATTTGTCGATGGATGAGTATTTCCCCATCGTCGACAAGCGGCCGTCGCCGGCGCGTGCGGGACAGGTACGTGCCGACGTGATCGAGTCCATCGACTTCGCCGGCCCGAGGACGGCGTTCGCACGGGTGCGCTGCGTCGTCGGAGAGCGTCACTTCACGGACTTTCTCACACTGATACTGACCGGCGGAGGCTGGCGCATCATATCCAAGGTCTTTCACTACGACCGGGTCGCCCCCGATCAGACCACCTAACGCAAAGCAAGAGGGAAGGGACGAATCCATGCCATACGTTAACGTGAAGATTACCCGAGAGGACGTGACCCGCGAGCAAAAAGCCGCGGTCATCGAAGGGATTACCGATGTCCTGGTCCGCGTCCTGAACAAGGATCCGGCCACCACGTTTATCGTCATCGATGAGGTGGAACTGGAGAACTGGGGTATCGCAGGCATCCAGACAGACGAGTACCGCCGGAGGAAAGCCGCCGGGGACTAGGAAATGCCGGCGGTCGGCGATCAACTCGCCGGCCGCCAGCCATCCGGCTCGTCTCGCGGTCAGACCGGCAAGGCTTCGGTCGCAAACTGTTCCTTATATTCGGCGCTTGGCGGGATCGGCTTGATAATGTCGATAAGGATGCCGTTGGGGTCCTGGGTGATGAAATGGCGCTGCCCGAACGGTTCGTCCTTCAACGGCAACAGGATCGGCAAACCATTGTCGCCGGCACGTTCATACTCCGCGTCCACGTCGTCCACCTCGAAGTTGATGATCAGCCCGGTGGTCCGTCCGCGTACCGGCTCGGGTATGGTTTCGTGGTTGCCTTGCAGGACGGCAATATTGACCGAAGGGTCTTCCGCGGATTGCAGATGAACGTACCAATCGCTTTCGAATTGGGGCGTGAAACGGAACTTTTCCACATAGAAGCGGGCGGTGCCAGTGACGTCATCGGTCATGATGACGGGATAGAACTGAGTGCATTTCATGGCTTTTCTTCCTGCGAGGTAAAACATACAATATGTATGTAAATTACAATAAACATACAGGCTGTATGTATGCAAGAAGAATCTGCCCGGCGTACCAACAAGCAGCGTACCGAAGCTACGCGGAAAGCGCTGATCAAAGCTGCGCGCAAGCTGTTCGTGACCAAAGGCTATGCGGAAACCGGCACACCAGAGATCGTCAAGGCTGCCAAGGTGACACGCGGTGCGCTGTATCATCACTTCGCGGACAAGGCGGACCTTTTCCGCGCGGTCATTCGGCAGGAGGCCGAGGCCGTTTCGCTTCACATTTCCAAATCGGCTGATGAGCCGAAGTCCGCCATGGACGGATTGATCACCGGTGCGAACGCCTATTTCGAAGCGATGGCGGCGCCGGGACGCGTACGCCTTTTGCTGCTGGATGGCCCGGCCGTGCTTGGCCATGGCGAAATGCGCCGCATTGATCAGGAAACGGGAGGTGAGGAACTCAGGTTAGGGTTGGCGTCGGCGCTGGCGGGCAAGCGCGTCAGCAAGGCGTCTCTCGACGCAATGACCGACCTGCTGTCGGCGGCCTTCGACCGTGCCGCCCTGGCTGTCGCGGACGGTAGCCCGGCCAAGGAATACAGAGCGGCGATCCGGACGTTGTTGACGTCCGTCGTGTCATAATTTCAGGACGACTGCGCCCCAGTCGCGTTTTTGCGGCGCGACATGGCCACAAACACCAGACCTGCGGTGAAAAGGACCAGGGCTGCGGGTTCAGGCACCTGGGTCAGGTGGAGTTGCTCGCCGTTTTCCAGTGTCAGACCAATGCGCACGGTGGCGTCCGACAGAGCCGTGAAGGCGAATTCCAAACCGAAGCTGGACGATTGACCGGACGAGAAAGCCGGCGGTTCGGGTTGCGGATTAAAGGCCACCGCATCGACATCGGATCCGATACCACCGGACGAAGTCGAGAAGTCCAAATCGACCAGGACCGTTCCGAGCGACGTTGCGATGGAATACTGCAGGGATGGGAATGGCGCGATCGGATCCGGCGGATAGAAGACATTGGCGTTTTGCGGGCCGCCGGCGGCTGATCCGAGGTTAATGGAAAGCAACAGTTGGAACATTTGTGGATTGTCAACATTCGGCGCCGTCATGACCGCGACGCCGTTCTCCTGCGACGTTTGTGTGCCGCCATAGGCCGGCGGTTCGGGCTGCGGATTGAAGGCGACGGCGACAAGTGGATTTTCCAGTCCGCCCCGGGCTTGAAACAATATGCTGTCTGACCAGTCCACCGGGACGGCGGATACCGGCTGCGGGAGAACCTGGAAGGCTACGATGGCTGCGATCGTTGCGGCCCTCCGGGCTATTCGATTGATTCCGGCCAAACTCCACCGTCCGTGAGTGCAATACACGGCTGTCTCCATCCTTGTCCTGTTCCTACCGTCACCGGGACGGGTGGGAATTCGCCATCACGTCCGGGTATTCGCGTTTTTGTTGTTTGACACTCCAAAATCACACTATTCTAACGGGCATTCCGCTATGCAGACGCGGAATGCCCCGCTCGATTTGCAACCGAAATGTACAAAGGCCGGTCACGGTCGGCTTGTAAAAAACGGACACAGCGGAGCAGGCAGCACAAGATGGAACCGTATGGATTTACCGTCGTCGCGGCACCGGCGGCATTGCGGCCGTTCGTGAGGCGGTTTCTCGTGGCGAAGGACGACCGCGTTGTCAATCAGCGTATTCACCCAGTGCCGTCGGGGTACAGCTACATTTGCTGGATTCATTCCGGAGAGCTCAGGGCTGTATTCGGCGACACGCCGTTGACGTCATTTGACGGATTGGTTTTCTTCGGCCAACTACAGAACCACTTCGCCGAAGTCACACCGCGCGATCAGCCAAAGTTTTTGTTGGCGGAGTTTACGCCGACGGGTCAATACCGGTTGGCGCATGTCAATGGCAGGCAGCTATACGGCCGGGCTCAGAACGTGGCGGACGTCAGCGCGCCTTTCGCCGAACGTTTGCTGAGCCGCACTCATAAGGCACTGGGCGGCGGGCTGCATTGGCCGTCCGCTTTTCAACATGCGCTGCTGTCATCGGTCGACGAGGCGCGGCCGGACGTCGACTACGTTGCGGCGGCTGCGGCAGCCATTGAACACAGCAACGGCCTGACTCAGGTGTCCGACATATGCCGGGATCTGAACGTCAGCGAACGCCAACTGAGGCGGCGGTTTACCGAGATCGTCGGCGTCACGCCGAAATACTTCGCCAAGATGCTTCAGTTGAACACGGCGATGGAAGCCCTGTTCAACGACGACCGGGCGCATCTGACCAAGCTGGCGCATGGTGCCGGCTACTACGACCAACCCCATTTCGTGCGGGTCATGCAGCAGTTCCACGGCCAGGGTCCGCGCGAGTTTCTAGACAGCGACCATGTCTATTTGGCGGACTTTTTCCGTGACACCCGGCGGTACGGTAAACCCGACTGAGCCGTCTCTCTTGCTTGCGACTGGACTGAACCGGGCTGTCCTCCCGGTTCACAGGCGCACGGGTTAAGGGTTTAATCCCCACTTGGCAGCCTGGACCAAAGTGCCCACATGGATAGGGAACCGGCGGCCATCCATCGCTGGCGGGAGAAGAACAAGGGACGAGGGGATCGGCATGGCACAATCACTGGCCGAAGTCTTCAGGACGGCCCGGGAACGGGCGGAACTGGATGAAGACGATCCGGCCAACCGTTATCTGTTACAGGCATTGCGGGAAGACAAGCGGCAAGGCCAAAGGCTCGCCGTACTGGCCCGTTGGATCGCGCTGGTGATCATCGGGCTCTACCTTCCGTTTCTCAATCCCAACTGGGAGGTGTTGTACTACGAAGTCATGCTGCTCGGATTCGCGCTGAACGGTTGGATTCAGTTGCGGGTCGCACGCGTCGGCGTGTCGCGTGTGGAGCTGTTGCTATTATTTGTCGACGTGGCCTTGATGACGTTCGTTCTTATTGTGCCCAACCCGTTCGTCGACGCAGTATGGCCGCTGGCCATGCAATATCAGTTCAACGGTTTCATGTATTTCTTTATCTTTCTGGCGTTTGCCACACTGGCCTATTCGTGGCGCACGCTGTTCGCCTTCGGGACCTGGACATCCGGCCTGTGGATCGTCTCCATGCTGATCATCTGGTTCATCCCGGCCGAATATCCCGAACTGACGGCGGCCGTCAAAGGCGCGCTGGCCGGTCATCCGCAGATCTTCGAATTCCTCGATCCCAACGAGGTCGACATTCCCGCCCGCCTGCAGGAAGTGATCGTGTTGATTATCGTCACCGCGACGCTCGCTCTCGGAGGCTGGCGGACCAACCAACTGCTGATCAAACAGGCCGAGGCCGCGCGCGAACGCAACAACCTGTCGCGGCATTTTCCGCCCAACATCGTGGACCGCCTGGCCGACCGCGACCAGCCCCTGGGCGTGGTGCGTTCCCAGCCTGTCGCCGTCATGTTCGTGGATATCGTCGGCTTTACCCAGTTCGCCTCACGCCATACGCCGGACGAGGTTGTCGACACGCTCAGGGAGTTTCACAGCCGCATGGAACACGCGGTGTTTCAACACGAAGGCACCCTCGACAAGTTCCTCGGCGATGGCCTGATGGCCACTTTTGGCACGCCCGAACCAGGCCCGAACGATGCGCACAATGCCTTGCGCTGCGCCCAGGCGATGGTAAGCAGTATCGACGAGTGGAACCGGAAGCGGGAAAAGGAGGGCACCGAACAGATCCGCCTGTCTCTGGGTGTGCACTACGGCGACGCGGTGCTGGGCGATGTAGGCTCGGAGCGGCGTCTGGAATTCGCCGTACTCGGCGATACCGTCAACGTCGCCAGCCATCTTGAATCGCTCAGCCGCCCGCTCGGCGTTCAGATCGTCTTGAGCGACGACATGGTTCAACGGGTACGATCGGAATCCGATGAAGACGATGATGCCCTGGATGGTTTCCGTTGCGGCGATACGCACACGCTCAAGGGCCGCGAAGAACCGGTGCAGGTCTGGATGGGGTCGGAACAACGGGCCTGACTGGGCCCCTCAACGTGCCGCTGTCGGCGATGACGATATGGAGGGTCCATTTGCCGGGCGGCGTCAATTGCGCGACCCGGACGGGTGAAAATCCGCCCGGATGCCGCAGTCAATTCAAGACCTTCGGCCAGTGGCCGTCGGCCTTGGTGATATTGCCGGGAATGTCCTTTTCCCAGGTCGCCTGCACGCCTTTCGAATAATTCAGGTAAAGCTTGCCGTCGACGATTTTCCAGGCCTCCGGTATGGTCGATGCCGTATAACCCTGCGAAACCGCCCAGGCACAATACCCGCCGTACTGCGGCGCGTATTTCTCCGGCATGTCCTTGAAGGCTTCCAAATTCGCCTTGCTGGCAAAGCGCCAGGTGGCACCCATATAGTCCAGCTCCAGGGCGCTCTTGCCCTTCACCGGCATACCCTGGGTGAAATAGGCCACCGGGTCGTAGCCGCTGATCGCCAGGCTACTGAACGTGCCAGTATAGACCGCATCCTTGGCCAAAGCCGGCGCGGCGAAGAGTGGAATTAGCAGTACGGCTGCCACAACAGTAGCGAAACCGGACCGTCGCATTAGCATTTTCATCATAGTCGCTCCCGTCGAACGAATGTTTATGACGAAAACATCGCATTCACCCGCCGGAATGCAAATAAACCCCTGTTCACACGTTGGTGAAGAACTGAATTGGCACGGGAAAAGCACAAATCGTGGCTGTCTATACGGTTAAACCTCGTTTTCGGTCCTGGGCGAGCCGCTGTTGCGCGACTCGTATCGTTTGCGCACGCGCCAACCGAAGTAGACCAGGGCAAGACCGGTCAGAAACGGAAGGCCGCCAAACGGCAGTGACAGCAGCCATGCCGACCCAACCGCATCGATGCCGAACACAATACTGCAGCCACCACTCAAAGCAGTAACCAGAGCGCCGGTGGCGATCATTACGCTACTCATTCTCGGGCACGGCACGGCTATATCTTCTACTTCATGGACTTGCCGGCCCAACGGATCAAAAGGCCGATAACCCCGGGAACAATGCCGAACCAAATCGCCATGCCCGAGGCAATGCCGAATTCGCCGAAGGCGGCGCCTTCATACAAGATGAACGCCAGCCCGCATCCGCCGCAGAGCGCGGCGATCAAAGTGCCCAGGGCGACCACGACAGGTCCCCAACCACCGTCTTGTTGTTCCCCCATGCCGGTTACTCCTCCAGTGATGCTTGCCCCCTTCGAACATGGCGCTGGTCCGTCGTGTCCGGCCGCAACCGTTGCCGCAGGTTCTCCACCTGGCCGTCGCGGTAGAACAGGTTGAAGGTGTCGAACGGAATGATGCGGCCGTCCGGTTGGACGAAGTGCATGCACGAGCGCTTGACGCCGCCGACGTCGAAGTTGTGACGGTCCATGAATTCAAGAATGACGATACGAAAGGTATCGGCGTAGGTGATGGTTTCGGGAATCGCCGCCTGGGGCAGGCAGCACAGTACCTGGCCCAGCCTATCGGCCGAATCGGACGCCGCGGTCGACAGCGACAGAAGATCGAATACTGCTTCCCTGAGCGCCGGAAAACTTTCGAAGGCGATGGTGTTCGGGGCGGCGTCGAGCAGCAGGTCTTTGGGCAGCAGAGACAGAAGCGGCGTGACCGATGTGCCCTTGCGCAGACCGTAGCCGATGCAGATCTGTTCCGGGTGACAGGGCAGGGGCATCAGGTCGTCGGCTCCGAACACGCCGGAATCGGCGATCACCGCCTTGCGCACATCGCTCAACAGCATGCGGTTTTCCGGCGGCGCAAAGCCCTCGTTTCGTCCGGCGTCCTGGATGGTCTGGAACGTGACACCGCGCACGCAGTCGTATTCCAGCGCGAATTTCACAATGTCGCCGATTTCGTCGTCGTTGACGCTTCGCTTCACAGTCACCACGAGTGTCGTGGAAATGCCAAGTTCCTCCAACCGACGCAGTGCCTGCAGGCGCACTTCACGCAGATCGGCACCGCGCAAGTCCATCAGTGCGTCGCGCTGCAGGCTGTCGAACTGCAGATAGACTTCGAAGCGTGGCACGTACCTGGCGAGCCGTTCGGCGAATGCCGGATCCTTGGCTATGCGGATACCGTTGGTGTTGACCATCAGATGTCGGATCGACCGGCGTTTCGCGGCATCGAGAACGTCAAAGAACTGCGGGTGGATCGTCGGTTCTCCACCGGAGATCTGCACCAGATCCGGCTCGCCTTCACTGGCTACCAGCGCATCCAACATGGCCTCGATATCTTCCAGTGGCCGATGGCTGGTCTTGCTTGTCGAGGAGTCAGCGAAACACACCGGACAATTGAGGTTGCACGCCTCGTTGATTTCGACCAAGGCGAGACACGAATGCTGCTCGTGATCCGGACACAGCCCGCAGTCCAACGGGCAGCCGTATTCGGTTCGGGTCTGAACACGTAGCGGCCGGTCGCCGGGCTTCAAGTAGTCCTTGCACTGTTTGAAGTACGCGGCGTCACTGGAGATTTTCACTTTTTGCACGCCGTGTCGGGTGCACCGCTTGAGGTGAAAAACGTCGCCTCCCTCGATGATGATCTTTGCGGGAACCGGCATGAGGCACGCGCCGCACAATGCTGTCGTCTGACCGTAGAAAATATACGGTGCCTGTTTCCGGATGGTCTGCGGGGAATGCATATCGGGTGATTGATCGCTCATGATCCGATTTGTCTCTGCCTGAAGAAGATCATCCACAACCCGTACGCAACCAGAGCCGCGCTGAGGACGTGAAACAAATTGAACGGGCCGGCGACGAGGGCGTACGGCTTCATGAACTCCCAGATGAACCGCTGAGCGCCGTACCACGCCACGACGAGATAAAAGCCCGACGCCATGACCGGCTGCCAATTCTTGCGTAGGGCCAGCAGATACGCGAACAGGAAGGCCGCCAGGGCGAGGGCTTCGTAGAGCTGGACCGGATGCCGCACGACGCCGTCGCCAAAGTCCACACCCCACGGCAGTGTGGTTGGAGACCCGTGCGTAAAGTCGTCAAGTCCGGCCAGATAACATCCGATCCGCCCAATCACGACGCCGACAGCCAATGGCGCAGCAAAGTAGACGCCGGTACTTCCTCGAATTCCGGTCGCGGCCTTGTAGCCTTCGACGGCGACAATGGCCCCGGCAAGGGCGCCAATTATGGAGCGCCCGACGCCGTCATGACCGGACAGTTGCATATTGGCGGTGCCGACAACGAACGCGCCGATGATGGCGCCCGCGACCAGCGCCAGCAAATATCCCGTGCTTCGTCGCACGGGCGCATGTGTGTCGGTTTGTTTGAGCCGCCATTGCCAGACGGCGATACCGGTCGCGATGGCGGCTGCCCAGGCGAGAAGATCGAATAGGAGATGAACCATTCCAGCCGCGTTGATAGTTCGCCTTTTAGGCGAAATTGCGGCACGTTATGCGAGCGATTACTCGCTATGCCGACCGGGTACCTGGGCCGAAGGGGTTGTCGATCATCAAGCGCCAGCGCAAAGCACCTGTCTCATCAGGGCTGCGCCGGAACACGGAAGTAGCTGTGAAAGTCGGTGGAGGTGCGGTTCCGCCTTCGTGGTCGTGGGATTTTCCGGCTGAACTCCAGCGGGCAACGAACAGAGCCATGTCGCCTGCCTCGACCACCTGGGGATGCCGGGTCGAGGCCAGACCCGAACCGAGAAAGCGTTTGAACACCGATTTCAATTGCGCCTTGCCGCGTACCATATTACCGGATTCCAGCATGACCACCGCGTCATCGTCGTAGCAGGCCAGCACGCCGTCCATGTCGCCGGTCTTCAACGCCTTGTCGAGGCGGGCCACGGCCTGCTCGATGCTTTCACCTTTGTCGTTTCGTGCCGTTGCCCGTTTGGCCGCCTTCCTGGCCTCCCGGCGCTTCGTCTTTTCATCCTGCAGGGCGGGGATCTTGTTCATCAGGAAGTGCGCGCCGATGCCGGCCATGGCGGGCAGGGGCCAGATGCCCAAAAGGGCACGTGGTGACGGAATGATCGCGCCCATCATGTAAATCGGGTAACAAATGGCGGCGACCACCGCCAGGATCGCGACGCCGATCAGCGCCCGGTGCAATCGGTCGCGATTGCCCGCTGCGGCCGCAACGAGGAAACCGAGGCCGAAATAGTGATAGATGATCATGATGGTGCCGAAACCCATGACGCGCCTCCTGTGCCGGTTGAGCCGCTCGCGGACCAGGTTCGCATGAGCGAGGTCCGCTTCGGGGGACAGTCATGGTAACCCATTCGCCGGCTGCGCGTGTTCACATTTCCCGGCGCGGAGACCGCCGCCGATGAAGATCGCCATCCTCACGCTCGGCACGCGCGGAGACGTGCAGCCGTACATCGCCCTGGGCAAGGCACTGCAGGCGCGCGGCCATGATGTGCTGCTGGCGGCGCCGGAAAACTTCGCGCAATGGGTGACGGAACATGGACTTTCGTTCCGCTCCATCGGCATCGATATGCAGGCGTTCCTGCAGTCGGCCGAGGTACGGGAGGTGATGGCGGGCAACATCCTGGCCATGATCCGGATCTGGAAGACGCACATCGTGCCGTGGATGAAGCGGTCCCTGCAGGCGACATGGGAAGCGGGCCGCGGCGCCGACCTGATTATCTACCACCCCAAGACCCTGGCGGCGGTAGACGTGGCCGAAGCCACCGGTGCGGCGCTGGTGTCCACATCGCCGATTCCGCTTTATCCGACCAGCGCCTTTCCCATGGCCGTCTGGACGTTCGACAAGTGGCGCTGGCTCAACCGCCTGACATACAAGCTGCACTACCTGGCAAGGTTGTTGTACCGGGGCATCTACAACGATTGGCGCAAGACGATACTGGGTCTGGACGAAGGACCCGTGTTCGTGCCGTTCGGCGGCGAGATCGGCGGAGCCATGTCGCCCCGGCTGTGCGCCGTATCTCCGGCCGTGGTGCCGCGCCCGGATGATTGGGACGACGGCCTGCACATGACCGGATACTGGTTTCTCGATGAAGGATTCGACTGGCGGCCGGACGCGTCGTTAAAGGCATTTCTCGATGCCGGTGAGACACCAGTGTACATCGGCTTCGGGTCCATGACGTCACGCGACCCGCAGAAGCTGGCGCGTACCATCGTTGACGGCGTACGCCGGGCAGGCGTGCGGGCGATTCTGGCAACGGGCTGGGGCGGCGTGGCGGAAATCGATGTGCCCGACAGTCTTTACGTCATCGACAGCGCGCCGCACGAAGCCTTGTTCAAACATGTTGCCGCCGTCGTGCACCACGGCGGTGCCGGTACCACGGCCGCCGGATTGCGGGCGGGATTGCCGACGCTGGTTTGCCCGCTGTCGGTCGATCAGCCGTTCTGGGGGCATCGTATCTGGAAGCTGGGATGCGGTCCGAAGCCTCAATCCCTACGCCGTCTGCGCTCGGAACGTTTCGCCAAAGGGCTGGTCGCGCTCACGCAAACGCCGTCCTATCGGGAGCGTGCCCAGGCCGTCGCCCGTGCCATCGCCGGCGAAGACGGAATCGCCAATGCAGTTGCGGTGATCGATGACGTTATCTGCCGGCAATCGGTCGGTACCGAGGTTTGAACGTACGCCCAAGTGTGCCCTTTTGTCCCAATTGCCCGGCGTTTCCGGCACGGCTACACTTTTATGGCAGCGTTCCAAGTATCGGTGTTTGACAACTAGAGCAGTTCCTCTTTAGATGGAATCCATTCTGTTTCACGAGCGGCCTGGCCATCCACCAGGAAGACGGGGCCGCGCGATGCCGGGCATCGCGCAAGCCGTCTGACGCCGTTGGGGGGCGCCCGCTCGGAAACCCCCATTGCGCTTTTGTGGGACGGGCGTATTGGCGCCAAATCCGGCGGCTGCCGTCTCGGCCATACCCCGGGTATGGCCGTCACCGCCAGCCTTGGCCTTGGCGCCAATACGCTCCGTCAGAATG
>JANQFL010000021.1 GCA_028277845.1 Sneathiellales bacterium | reverse complement strand
CAGGCATCATCTTCATTCTCTGGTTGCTTTGGTAGAAAATCTACAACTTGGTGAGAGGCTCGGCAACTCTCTCAAACGTTCGCAATTGGGTAGAGGCGGAAGTTTCGTGAGGCGGCTGGATACATCGACTTTTGGGCTTCGGCCGGCTAATCAAAGCACTTCTGTTGAACTACACTTAGTTGCGGAAAAGATACCAAACTGGGCGCTGGGTCTGTGGCTGTTCCGGCTGGTGTGGTGAGGGATTGGATCACGGATTCAAATGCCGGTATCTCTGTTCGCGACGGCCGCCGTGTACGTGAAAGGCGGCTTTTCGACACTGTGCCGCCGACGGCCGGCAATGACCCTTAGCAGAAATCGCTCGGGCTCCGTCCGAGGGTGCGGCGAAACATGTAGCTGAACGCGCTTGAAGACGCATAGCCCATGTCGAACGCGACCGAACTGACCTTTTCGCCGGCGGCAAGCCTCGAAATGGCGTGAAGAATGCGCGCGTGCCGCAACCACCGTGACGGCGGCATACCCGTTTCCGTGGTGAACAACCGTTCGATGGTCTTGCGGCTGGCTGGGGCTTCGGCGAGCCAGCTATCGACCGATTCTACGACGCCCGGATCGTCGAGCGCCGCTTCGGCAAAACGGCGAATTCGATGGTCCTGCGGCATGATGATCGAGAGCGGGACGTCCGGGGCCGCGACGAGTTCATGGCGCAGGAGATCGTGCAGCGCATCGTTGTGATCGTTCGCGCGGCCCGATCCGTTGTCGGGCATGGTTTCGGATATCAGGGCGTTCAGCAACGGCGTCATCGCCATGACCCGGCATTCCGAGCCGATCTTCCCGGCTTCGTCCCTGGGCACGTCGACGTAGCGCATCACGTTGTTCGACCCATATTGCATCCAGTGCTCGACGTTTGGCGGAATCCACAACGCCATCGCCGGGCTGAGCAGCAGGACGCGGCCCGGCGTGCCCACATACATGGAGCCCGAGGCCGCGGAGATGAGCTGCCCGAATTCGTGGCTGTGCCAGTCGTAACTCTCGCCGGAAATCGCCGTGACCGTCTCACCCAGATAACGCGGCGCGCTGGCTTCGCCGGAATCGCTTAAGGGGTGTTGTTTGGGGTTGCTCATCGTCTTTGACGATTTCTAGATGCAGTTTGTCTCAATGTCGAATGAACGACATACCGTTCTGACCTAGGGTGCGCAAGCATTTTGGGCACGATGTCCGTACGTCTCGATCAGGGATTGCCGCGGCCATGAAACACCGCACCTTCCTGACATGGTTCACGCTGGGCCATTTCGCCAACGACTGGTCGGTCACTTCGCTGTGGCTGATCGTGCCGACGGTCGGTATCGTCATGGAACTTTCGCCGGCCGAAGTCGGCCTGCTGTTCACGATTTGCAATATCGGCGGCGCGCTCGCCTATCTGCCGGCCGGCATCCTCGCCGATCACGTCTCGAACCGGGGCCGGTTGCTGGTCGCCACGTTCTGGTGGGTCGCTGTCGGTTACCTGCTGGCGTCCATGGCGCCGGGGTTCTGGAGTCTCGCGCTGCTGCTCGCCGTCGCCGGCATGGGCGATGCGGCGTGGCACCCGATCGCCACGGGGGTGCTCGCGCGCGAAAACAGGGAACGCCGCGCCCACGTGCTCGGCATTCACGCCATCGGCGGTTCGCTGGCCGAGGTGCTGTCGCCGCTCGCCGTCGGCTTTCTTCTCGCCTATATCGACTGGCGCGGGGCCCTGGCGCTCTCGGCGCTCCCCGCCGCGCTCATGGGCGTGTGCTTTTTCTGGGTCGCGCGCGCGATTCCGCGGGTCGAAAGGAAGCTGGTCAGCAAGCAGGACATGCTCGGCCTCCTGAACATGTGGCGACGGGGCAACGGCCTCCGCATGGTCATGATGATCTGCCTCTACAACATGGCGCTGATGGCGCTCCTCAGCATGATCCCGCTTTATCTCGCGGACCGGCACGGATTCGGACCGGAGGCGGCCGGCGTCGCGTTCTCCGCCATGCTGATCGTCGGCACGCTGGCGCAGCCCTGGGTCGGCAAAATCTCCGACATCATCGGACGCCGGCCGGTCGTGGTGGTCGGCAATCTCGCGGCGGCCTTGGCGGGCGCGCTGCTGGTTTTCCAGCCTTCGCTTTGGGTCATGATCGCCGCGATGATGGTGGCGGTTGCCGCGCTGGACGCGATCCGTGCCGCCATTCTCGCCGGTGCGGTCGATCACACCGGCCACAGCGAAGGGACGACGCTGGGTCTCGCCTTCGTGTTGTTGGACGGCGTCGGTGCGCTGGGCGCGGTGCTCGCCGGTATTGCCGCGGGGTTCTCGTGGCCGCATATGTTCGGGCTCGCCGCCGCCTTCTCGTTCGCCGCCGCAGTCCTTGGCTTCGTCACGGTCTTCGGGCGCCACATCCCAAAAGATGAACCACCGATCGATAGGGAACGTCAGCGTTTGTCGGCCGCGAGGGATGCAAAATAGCGGCGCACCTGGTTCTGCAGCTCCATCGGGAATTGATGCTGGAAGTCTTCGTAGGCTTCTTTCCCGTACATCCTCGTCAGGGTCGTCCGGGAAATGATGAAGTATTCGATTCCTCCCAACACCTGATAAATGAACGTGAAGATGGCGGCTTCGGACGCATTCCGAAGGGTCGGCACGCGCCGAACAACGGACACCAGGCCATTGAGAAACGGAACCAGATACCAGTTTTGCGCCTCATCCGCGCGGGATTCGTTGTCGAGCATTTCCCGAACGAGCAAATGGGTGCCGTCAGGGTTCTCGATGGCCGCGTGGTACAGGCTCAGAACGATGCTCTCGAACTGCTGTTCGGGATCTGCGGTCTCTTTTGCCGCCATACGAACGTAGCGGAGCAGTTTCTCGGATATTCCCTCGAGGACCGTTGCATAAAGGTCCTCCTTGCGCCGGAAGTGATAAAGCAGCGCCTGTTTACTGATGTTCAGCTCTTCGGAAATTTGGGCGATGCTCGTACCGTAAAATCCCTTGGCGGCGAATTGCCGCTTGGCCGCCTCAAGAAGTTTCTCACGGGTCCGCTCGCTCATTCAGACGCATCCATCTAAAATACCGGCTGGTAAGTTGTAACTATTGAAAGCCGTGGAAAGCTATTAAGTGAATACACAATAAATCAATGATTTGCAAGAAATCAGGTGTTCGTCCTTGACGCTTACCGTTCGGTAAATATACCATTTACTTACCGAACGGTAAGTAATCCCAATCCATAAATGGAGCAGCGAACAACCATGGGACAGACGGTGAAATATGCGGTATCGGGACCGATCGCGACGATCACGTTGAACAGGCCTGAAAAATACAACACCTTGAGGCCCGAACTGTTGGCGGAACTGGATGACGCGCTGCGCCAAGCCAATACCGACAACGACGTCAAGGTGATCATTTTGGAAGGCGCCGGTGACAGCTTCTGCGGCGGCTTCGACTTCTCCGGCGGCCTGGAACACTACGAGGAAATAGCCGAGGAGGGTTACGACCCGGGCATGGACGTCAACCTCGTCGTCAACCAGTACAAGACCTATCTCAACCAATTCATGGGGTTGTGGCGCGGCCTGAAGCCGGTCATCGCCAAGGTCCACGGATATTGCGTCGGAGGAGGTTCCGAAATGGCGCTTTGCGCCGACTTGGTCGTGGCATCCGACGACGCCCGCATAGGCACGCCCTACTCCCGCGTCTGGGGCTGTCATCTGTCCGGCATGTGGGTCTATCGGCTGGGGCTGGCCAAAGCCAAATACTACGCACTGACCGGTGAGTGGATCAGCGGAAAAGAGGCCGCCGACATCGAACTCATCAACCTCTCCTATCCCCTTGAGGAGCTCGATCAACGGGTTCGCGAACTGGCGGAGAAGCTGGTCAACATTCCCTTGACCCAGTTGATGTCCATGAAGCTGATCGTCAATCAGGCTTATGACAATATGGGCCTGCAAAGCACGCAAACCCTGGGGCCGATTCTGGATGGGATCATGCGCAACACGCCGGAAGGCAGGGAGTTCGTTCGTGTCGCCAAGGCGGAAGGCGTGAAAAGCGCCGTCACGAAGCGGGACGCGCCCTTCGGCGATTACAGCCAGGCCCCGCTCGACCAGCAGCCGAGAAAACGCAGCGCTCTGGCATAGCGGCGAAGTGAAACACCCAACGTGCCGGACTTCGGCCGCCAGATGTGTGGCCGTTCAGGCTGGTGTGGTGGGGGGATTATTCGCTGGTGGGTATGGTCATCGTCGACACGCAAACGGGGTCTGGGCGTTTTTCCGGCTTGTCGAGAAACTGAGTCATTACCCTTTGCGCACAGAAATTTTCGGTCACGTAGTGACCGGTCTTGGCGAAGTTGAACCAGTGAGCATTGGGTAGGTGGGATGCCACCATTTCAGCCCATTCCGGCGGTGTCACAGGATCATAATCTCCGGACAGTAGGAGAACCGGAATATTCTCCGTAACCGGTTCCGGTCCAATGACATTGGCACTATCACGTGGCCAGTAATCGCATGGATCTGCCGCCTTTCCCGCTTCCAGCCAGCGTTCTACCCACTTGGGGACATGGACATCCGACGGCTTGCTCCAGAAATCGGTCTCGCCGTAGTCATTGCAGTGGATCGACCAGTGGGCGCCGAGGCTGCGGTCATCGCTATGCCGGGCGACCGCCACCGCCTTGTATACAAGCGCCTCGAATGCCGTGTCGGTGCCGATATCGACAGCCCCGTCTTCGAGTTCCTTGATGGCCTTGAGGATGAGATCACGCGTGTCGTTGCGGTACAGCGCAAGGAACAGAATGTCGGCCAGCAGTTGATCTGACACACGCTGCAGTGCCGTCGTCTGTCCGGTCAATGCCCGGATGGGTTCGTTGCCTGACACGAGCAACTCGGCCGGCGTCTGGGAAAGGCGGTCGATGAGTAAATCACGGAGCGCAAACGAGGTGAGCGCGTCCTGATCGCATGGCGAGGGCGACTGACAATCGGCTTCCAGTTTTCCGAGCACTTCGTGCAGCCGGATATAAGGGCTTCGTTCGAACGTCATCGTTGCCAGCGGTACAACGCCTTCCAGAACGACCGACCGGACGACGTCCGGATGGCGTTGCAAGTACAACTGCCCAACGCGGCTGCCGTAGGAGGCGCCATAGAGATTCCAGCGGCGAATGCCCAAGACCCGGCGCAAAGTCTCAAGATCCGAAACCATGGTGTGGCTGTTATAGGCGGTCAGGTCGATGTCGCCTTTCTGCAGATCGATGCTGCACCGGACATAGAATCCCTTGATATGTCTTTGATACCGGTTCCATTCCGGAGGCCGTTCGCAGGTCATATCGGGTTCACTGCCGCCGGCGCCGCGGGGGTCGATCAGGATCAGTTCCCGCCCGGACATCCAAGGCGACGTGTCCAGGAAGCTTGCGACGGCCATTTCCGCTGACCGATTGGTTTCCAGGTTGCCACCACCGGGACCGCCATTGAGAAACACGACGGGATCCGACTGGACATCAGGTCCTGGCTGCTTCACCCGGACCACCTTCAATGCGAGCTTACGTGAACGTGCGTCGCCCGGCTTCTCATGAACCAGCAGATGCCCACACTGCACGTGCCATTCATCGCGTGTCCGAAAGCCACAGGTGTTCTCGTAGAAACCGGGTGTGTCCAATAAGGATTTGAAAGTGGTGATCCAGGCACCGGTCCACCAGAACCAGACGGAGCAGGCCGTAATGATGCACAGTACGAGCACCAGCGCCGTTGGCAAACGCCAAGACGGCGGACGGCGGAGACGGGGCCTGATCTGCGTTTGCCGACGGTGAACGACCACCCGTTCTCCTAACTTCTGAATAGTACGTGGATGATCGCATTATTACATATGGGTGTAGAGCATTTCCACCTTATGGCGATTCACCCGGTCCCGACACCAGGTGGATCGTGTCTGACGGAATGGCGATCCAGACGCGGCCGAAACCGGCGCCCAAGGTCATAACGACCCCGTGCGTGCGTCGCGTTACGGATTATATCTGGCGTCGATCAGGGCGTCGGCGATTTCGGCGAAGCCCGCGCCGCAGGTGTTCTCGGTCACCCAGGCGGGCTCGGCGTCCAGTTCGCCGTCGAAGCGGCGCACATTGGCGACGCCGACCGAGTTGTCGAAATAGGCGAACATGGGCGCGTCGTTGGGCGAATCGCCGGCAAACAGGACCGCGGAGTTGGATATGTCCATGTCGGTGGCAAACTGCTCGGTCAGCAACACGCGGGTCATCGACAGCTTGTCGTATTCGCCGAACCAGCCGTTGACATGGATCGAGCTGACCTTGGCCTTGGCGCCCGCCGCCTCGAACATGGCGACGATCTTGGCGATGTCTTCGTTGGACAGGTGCGGCACGTCCTCGTTGAAGTCGATGGCCAGGTCGGCCGTGCGGTAGGGCTGGTCCGAGGCGATGCCGGCGCCGGGCACGGCGGCAAGGATCTCCTCGCGCAGTTCCGCCAGCCTGGCGCGGTCTTCGGCGCGCTGCGCTTCGTCACGCCAATAGCGCGTGATCATGCGGCGGTCGTAATGGTCGTAACGGAAATAGAACGCGCCGTTTTCACCGACCACCGCATCCACCGGCCACATGCGGGCGATATGATCGCACCAGCCGGCGGGCCGGCCGGTGACCGGCACGACGATGTAGCCTTCGTCGCGCAGACGCTCCATGGCCTGATAGGCGAGGGACGTCAGCCCGTCCCGATTGGTCAGCGTATCGTCGATGTCGGTCAGAACGAAGCGGATCTTCCGGCGTTCGGCCACGGGAAAGTCCGTTATCGGTCGCATGGTGCTCATCACGTTACCGCCGCTCGTCGTTTATAGGCGTCCTGATTCCAAGAACCGGTCGACAGGATGTCCGTCAGGATATCGACGGCATCCCAAACATCCACATAACGCAAATACAACGGCGTAAAACCGAACCGCAGCAAATCGGGGCTGCGGAAATCGCCGATGACGCCGCGATCGATCAGCGCCTGCATCACCGCGTAGCCTTCGGCATGGCGGAAGGATACCTGGCTTCCGCGCATTTCGGAATCCCTCGGCGAGGCCAATGTCAGGCCCAGTCCGTCACAGCGCCGTTCGACGAGCTGGATGAACACATCGCACATGGCGACGCTCTTGTCCCGCAAGGCTTGCAGGTCGACTCTGTCCCAAACATCCAGTGCGGCGTCGAGGGCCGCCATGGCCAGCACGGGCGGGGTGCCGCACAGATTGCGGCGAATGCCGTCCGCCGGCGCATAATCGGTGACGAAGGCAAAGGGATCGCTGTGCCCCATCCAGCCGCTCAAGGGTTGGTCGATCGCCGCCTGCAGGGCTTCGGCGACATAGAGAAACGCCGGTGCGCCGGGACCGCCGTTCAGATACTTGTAGCCGCAGCCGACCGCCAGGTCGGCGCCGCAGCCGTTGAGGTCCACGGGCAGGGCGCCGGCGGAGTGGGCGAGATCCCACAGCATGAGCGCCCCGGCCTCGTGCGCGGCCTCGGTCACCGTGGCCATATCGTGCATCTGGCCGCTACGGAAATCGACATGGGTCAACGACACGACGGCCACGTCGTCGTCGATGGCGCCGGCAATGTCGGCCTTGTCGGCGGTCCGCAGCTCGATGCCGTCGAACAGGCCGCTGACGCCCTGCGAGACATACAGGTCGGTGGGGAAGTTGCCGCTCTCCGACAGGATGACGCGGCGTCCCGGCCGCAGGCGCACCGCGGCCGTCAACAGCTTGAACAAATTCACCGACGTGCTGTCCGCGGCCACCACTTCATGGGCCCGGGCGCCGATCAACCGGGCGATCTTGCCGCCCACCCGGGCCGGCAAAGTGTACCAGTCCGCCGTGTTCCAACTGCGAATCAGGTCGCGGCCCCACTCCTGCCGGATGACGCGCTCGATGCGTTCCGGAACCGATTTGGGCAGCACGCCGAGTGAATTGCCGTCCAGATAAATGGTGCCGTCGGGAAGATCGAACTGCGCGCGGTGGTGCGCCAGCGGATCCGCCGCATCGCGTGTCAAACAGTCTTCGCGGCTGGGTTCGGTCATGCGGTCCTCGAACTGTCGGGTCACGGTGTCGCCGAGAGAGTGACGAAAGCGGGCGCGGGTTGCAAGTCCGGCGACCCTGTGCAGGTGACATGGACCTGCAGGGTTCGCCGGAAGCTTACGAAACGGGTAGGTGGTTGTTGGGGGCCGCCTCGATGACTGTGTCAGTCGAACATGGCGTCGATCGCGGACTGATCGACGGCGTCGTCCTTCTTCTTCTTGTCGTCGGTTCCCGAGTCGCCGAGAATGGCGTCGACGTCGGATTGTTCTATGCCTTCGCCTTCCAATGCGGGGCCGTTCAGAAGCGCTTTGTCCGCATCTTCCTCGACCTCATCCTCGTCCTCGTCGATGACGTCGGGACCCCAGGCCTTCTGCAGCGCGTCGACGCGTCCTTCCACGTACTCGATGGTTTCCACCACCTTGCTGATGCGCTGGCCTGTGATGTCCTGAAACGAACAGGCTTCGAAGATGCGCATGCAGGCGTCATCGACCGTGGCCTTGTAGGCGTCATGGTCGGAGGCATCGCTGGCCATGATATCCTCGGCCGCTTCCATGATGGTGTTGGTGGCCGATTCGGTTGCCTGAACGATGGCATCCAGTTCCTGGCCCGCACGCGGTAGTTTGGACTGCTTGATCTCGGCCGGCCGCAGGGCCGCGATCTCGCGCCTGGCGTCAGAAATATACTGCGCCAGGTCGCGGCAGTCCCGGTACAGGCGTTCGACGTCGACGAACGAAAAATCACCGGGCATGTCGGAAACCGTCCTAGAAGTCGCCGATGACGGCGGCGATTTTACCCTTCAGGGTCGCGGCGTTGAACGGCTTGACGATGTAGTTGTTGACGCCGGCCTGCTTGGCGGCGACGACATTGTCGGTCTTGGATTCGGCCGTCACCATGATGAACGGCGTCTTCTCCAACGTATCGTCGGCCCGGACTTCTTTCAGGAGCTGATAGCCGGTCATCGGTTCCATGTTCCAGTCGGAAATGACCAGACCATATTCCTTGCCGCGCATCTTGGTCAGGGCCTCGGACCCGTCGGCGGCTTCATCCACGTTGTGGAAGCCCAGCTGTTTCAAAAGGTTGCGAACGATCCGGAGCATCGTTTTGTAATCGTCGACGATCAGAATCGGTAATCCCATATCTACAGACATTGTACCTAAGCCTTTTCAAATACCCGTTTACGATAGTGCGGTGCTGGGGTTGACGGCCTGGAGCCGGAAAACGCCGGTGCCATCCGAAAACGGCGGAAAGGGTAAGAACTCCGCGCTAAAAAACGGTAAACGGCGGTTTCGCGCGATGCGCGAGGGTTGATATCGGCGTTCAACTGTGCTGCCCGGGCCGGGTGTGCATGCCGTATTTAAGGGCCGTGGCGCTTGTTCGCCGGCATCGGACTGCCTATATTGCGGCGCACAATCGACGGGGCCAAAGGTGGTTCCGCAAGTGATGTGTCTGGATAAAGGAATACACCGCGATGGAAGAACTGCACGGCCACTATATCGAGGACATGGAAGAAGGCATGTCCGCGGTCTACGCGAAAACCATCACCGATGCCGATGTGGTCCTGTTCGCGGGGATTTCGGGCGATGTCAATCCGGTGCATCTGAATCACGAGTTCGCCACCGAAACCATGTTCGAGGGCCGGATCGCCCATGGCATGCTGTCCGCCAGTTTCCTGAGCACCATTTTCGGTACCCGCCTGCCCGGGCCGGGTTGCATCTACATGTCGCAGACGCTGCGCTTCAAGGCGCCTGTGCGGGTCGGCGATACGGTCATCGCCCGCGTGACCGCCAAGGACGTCGATGCCAAAAGACGCAGGGTCACCTTCGATTGCGAGTGCAAGGTCGGGGACACCACGGTGATCGACGGCGAGGCTTTGATCCTTGTCCCATCCCGGAACAAGGCGGCCTGACGGGACGCCGCCATCGACAGCCGCTCGTGTCGGCACGCTTCGAAACGATTGGAAACGCTTGATCGCAGGGAATAGACACGCATAATCCCGCGCGACGAGGAGAGAGCAGTTTTTAGCCCTGATTGCGGCGGTTGGGGGACCGCCCGGTCGGAGACCCGAACGCCCATGCGCGTATTTCGCCATTATACCCATTTGCCCGACTGGACCCGCGGCGCGGTCGTCGCGCTCGGCAATTTCGACGGGGTTCACCGCGGGCACCAGGCCGTCATCGGCCGGGCCCGGGACGTCGCCCGGGAATACGGCGTTCCCCTCGGTGTGGTCACCTTCGAGCCGCATCCGCGCAGTGTCTTCAACCCCGATGCCGAACCGTTCCGGTTGTCGTCCATGCGCAGCAAGGCGCACCGGCTGGAAGTGCTGGGCGTCGATTTCATGATCGCCGTGCATTTCGACCTGGCGTTTTCCAAGCTGGTGGCCCAGGACTTCGTCCTGCAGGTCCTGGTCGAGGGACTGGGCGCCTGCCATGTGGTTGTCGGCTACGACTTCGTGTTCGGGCACAAGCGGGGTGGCGACAGCTATATTCTCGGAACAATGGCCGAAGCGGAGGGCTTCGGCCTGACCGTCGTCGATCCGGTCGGGCCTGAGGACCGAGATGAACGCCAGGCGGAGGACGCGCCGGTCTATTCCTCCACCAGAATCCGCCGGCTGCTGCAGCAGGGCGACCCGCGCGGCGCCGCCGACCTGCTCGGCCATTGGTGGGAGATGGAGGCGCGGGTGCAACCCGGCGACCAACGCGGCCGTGAACTGGGCTTTCCGACCCTCAACCTGACGCTGGGCGAGTATTTGCGGCCCCGCTACGGCGTCTACGCCGTACGCGTATGTATCGACGAGGCCGGTACCGACTGGCGTGACGGGGTGGCCAATCTTGGAATCCGGCCCATGTTCGAGAAGCCCGAACCCCTGCTCGAACCCCATATTTTTAATTATTCCGGCGATCTGTATGGCCGCAACGTGCGGGTCGCGCTGGTCGAATTCCTGCGTGACGAAGCCAAATTCGATGGGCTCGACACCTTGATCAAGGCCATCGAGGATGATAGCGACCGGGCGCGGGCCATTCTGGCCGATCCCGGCTTCGCCCTGAACCGTTACGGGCCCGTGCCGGCCAACGGCCACGGCGAGCTGGCGGCGTTGTAAGGCTTGGCGGGCTCACGAGTCCGGTTTTGCCGGTCAAATAGTTTCCCTTTGTGGGAAAAGTGCTCTAAAACGTCCCGCCATGAAGATGCGCAAACGGCATAGCATAGGACCCGCACGGGCCCCGCTTAGGCAGTTTTCCGGGCGAATTATCGGCCCGGTTCTCATCTGAGGACCGGGAAACCCGTCGCTGTGTGCGACCGCAGACCTCCTTTCCGTTGAAGTTTCCGAAAAGACGCTAGAAAGCCGCGTGTCATGACCGCCGATTACAAGTCCACTCTGTTTCTGCCGCAAACCGACTTCGCCATGCGGGCCGGGTTGCCCAGGCGCGAACCCGAATTTCTCGCCCGCTGGGAGGAGATGAATCTTTACAAGCGCCAGCGTGAACAATCCAGGGGACGCGAGAAGTTCATCCTGCATGACGGCCCGCCCTACGCCAACGGCCACCTGCATCTGGGCCATGCGCTGAACAAGATCCTCAAGGACCTGATCAACCGGACCCAGCAGATGATGGGCAAGGACGCCGATTACGTGCCCGGCTGGGACTGCCACGGCCTGCCCATCGAATGGAAGATCGAGGAACAGTACCGGGCCAAGGGCCAGGACAAGGACGAAGTTCCGGTGGTGCAGTTCCGCCAGGAGTGCCGCGCCTTCGCCGAGAAATGGATCGGCGTGCAAAGCGAGGAATTCCAGCGCATGGGCGTGGCCGGCCACTGGGATCATCCCTACACCACCATGAGCTACCGGGCCGAGGCGCACATCGCCAAGGAACTGGGCAAGTTCCTGATGAACGGCAGCCTGTTCAAGGGGGCCAAGCCGGTGTTGTGGTCGATCGTCGAAAAGACGGCACTGGCCGAGGCGGAGGTCGAATATCACGACCACGTTTCGACGACGATCTTCGTGCGCTTTCCCGTGACCACCCCGTCCGTGCCCGCACTGGCGGACGGCAACATCGTCATCTGGACCACCACGCCCTGGACCATCCCCGGCAACCGGGCGGTGGCCTATGGCGCCGACATCGACTATGTGGTGCTCAAGGTGACCGGAACCCAGGACGAGGCCTGGGCCCGGGTGGGTGAGCAACTGGTGGTTGCCGCCGCCCTGGTCGACGAGATCTGCGCGGCCGCACGGATCACCGGCCACGAGGTCGTCTCCCGTCTCAAGGGCGCCGATCTGGCCGGCACGGTGTGCCGCCACCCGCTGTCGGACCTCGACGACTATTACGATTTCGACGTGCCGGCCCTGGAAGCCGATTTCGTCGAGGTGGAGACCGGTTCGGGCTTCGTGCACATCGCCCCGGGCCATGGCCAGGACGACTGGGAGCTGGGCGTCAGGAACGGCATCGTCGTGCCCGACACGGTCGGCCCGGACGGCTATTTCCTCGATCATGTCGGTCTGTTCGCCGGTTTGCAGGTGCTCGAGGTCAAGAAAAAGAACAAGTTCGTCTATCCCGCCAACAAGGTGGTGATGCAGAAGCTGGTTGAGGCCGGCGGTCTGCTGGCGGCCGGGCGGCTCGAGCACAGCTACCCCCATTCCTGGCGCTCCAAGGCTCCGCTGATCTTCCGCAACACACCGCAATGGTTCATCTCGATGGATGCCAACGACCTGCGGAAGAAGGCGCTGCAGGCGGTGGCGGATACCCGTTTCGTGCCGGCCAAGGGTCAGCGCCGGCTCAACGACATGATCGCCGAGCGGCCCGACTGGTGCGTCTCGCGCCAGCGCGCCTGGGGCGTGCCGATCACGGTGTTCGTCAACAAGAAGACCGGCGAGCCGTTGCGCGACCAGGCGGTCATGGACCGCGTCGTCGCGGCGTTCGAGGAGGAAGGCGCCGACGCCTGGTTCTCCTCGCCGGCCGGCCGGTTCCTCGGCAACGACTACAATTCGGATGACTTCGATCAGGTCACCGACATTCTCGATGTCTGGTTCGATTCCGGCTCGACCCACGCCTTCGTGCTGGAAGGCGACGAATGGCCCGATCTCTCGTGGCCGGCCTCGCTCTATCTCGAAGGTTCGGACCAGCACCGCGGCTGGTTCCATTCCTCGTTGCTGGAAGCCTGCGGCACCCGCGGCCGGGCGCCCTATGACGCCATCCTGACCCACGGTTTCCTGATGACCGAGGAAGGCCGCAAGATGTCGAAGTCGCTGGGCAACGACGTCTCGCCCCAGGATGTCATCAAGCAATCCGGCGCCGATATCCTGCGTCTTTGGGTGGCGTCGTCGGATTACACCGAAGACCTGCGGTTCGGCCCTGAAATCGCCAAACAATTGGCCGACACTTACCGGCGATTGCGCAATACCTTGCGGTACCTGCTCGGCAATCTCGACGGTTTCGGCGAAGACGAACGTCTGCCGCGCGAGGAGATGCCGGAACTGGAACGCTGGGTATTGCATCGGATTTGGGATCTGGACAAGCAGATGCGCGACGCCTGCAACAGCTTCGTTTTCCATCACTATTTCGCCGAGTTGCACAACTTCTGCGCAGTCGACCTGTCGGCGTTCTACTTCGATATCCGCAAGGATGTACTGTACTGCGATGCGAAGGATAGCGTGCGCCGCCGGGCGGCCCGCACCGTTCTGGATGTTCTGTTCGAACACCTGACCACCTGGCTGGCGCCGGTGCTGTGCTTTACCGCCGAGGATGCATACCTGGCGCGCTATCCCGACAGCGACGGCAGCGTGCACCTGCTGGACTATCCCGAGGTCCCGGACGATTGGCGCGACGATGCGCTGGCGGCGCGTTGGGAGAAGATCCGCAATCTGCGGCGCGTGGTCACCGGCGCGCTCGAGATTGAGCGGCGCGAAAAGCGCATCGGCTCCAGCCTGCAGTCCAAGCCCACCATCTATGCCGCGGCCGAATATGTCGGCGCCGTCGATGGCCTCGATCTCGGCGAGTTGTGCATCACCTCGGATGCGACCCTGCTGCAGGAAGCGGTACCCGATGGCGCGTACACCGTGGACGGCGTGGACGGTGTGGGGGTCGTGCCATCACCGGCCGAGGGCAGCCGCTGCGAACGCTGCTGGCAGATCCTGCCGGAAGTGGGAACGGTTGCCGGGCACGATGATCTGTGCGGCCGTTGCGCTGACGCGGTCGATAAGGCGGCATCTTGATCGGATTGCGTCGGCTCGGGCTCGCGGCGGCCATTCTGACGTTGCTCGTGGACCGGGTGAGCAAGCATTGGCTCGTGGGCGTCATGGAAGGGTATCCCCAGGGTATCGAGGTGACCCCGTTCTTCAATCTGGTCATGGTTTGGAACCCGGGTGTCAGTTTCGGGCTGTTCGGCAGCGAAGGGGAATTTGGCCGCTGGGCGCTGTCGATCCTCGCCCTGGTCATCACCGGCGCACTGCTTGTCTGGCTTTGGAGGGCGCAAACCAAGCTGGTGGCTTTGGCATTGGGCTTCGTCATCGGCGGTGCGATCAGCAACGTGATCGACCGGATATATTGGGGAAAAGTGGCGGATTTCTTCGATTTCCACGTCGCCGGATATTCCTGGCCGGCGTTTAACCTGTCCGATTCCGGTATCGTCATCGGGGTCGGCCTGCTGTTGCTGGATTCCTTGTGGCCCAGGGGCGAAAAGGAGTAGTATGCCGGACAACAGGCGAACTCGAGGAACCAAGATGACGACGTCCAAACTGCCCGTTGCCGTGGGTCGACGGATCCTGCCGGTTGCAGCCCTGGTGATCGGAGCCATGGCTCTGGCCGGATGCGAAGGCGTGAAGGACCAGCTTGGATTGAATCCCACGCCACCCGATGAATTCACCGTCGTGACCAAGGCGCCATTGGTGATGCCGCCCGATTTCTCGCTCCGTCCGCCGGAACCGGGCGCCGCCCGTCCGCAGGAGCTGTCGGCGCGCAGTGCCGCACGGAATGCACTGTTCGGTGGTGGCGCGCAACCGGGAGGTCAAGGATCCTATCCGGCCGGTGACGATTCCCGAACGGCCGGAGAAAAAGCCCTGTTGACGCTGGCGGGCGCCAACGGCATCGACTCCGGCATCCGCAGCACGGTCAACCAGGAAACGGCGGCCATCGAACGAGAGAACGATACGTTCCTCAACACGCTGATTTTCTGGCGTGACAAGGCCACCGACAATGTCGTTGACCCGATGATGGAAGCGCGCCGGATTCGGGAAAACTCGGCGGCAGGCCGGCCCATCAACGAAGGTGACACGGCGACGATCAAGCGCCGGGACGAATAAACCGTTCCAGGCGGACCATCAGCGATGGGCCGTTCGCTAGCGAACATGTGATCAGGGAAGCGCTTGTGCGGCGCCACGCGCCGCTTTAACTGATGTTGTGTCTAGACGTCTGGGGAACCTAGCCATGTTGTTTCGTCTTCCGAGTTTCGGTGGCGCCATTATGGCGTCCGTGATTGCCGGTATTGCACTCCTATTTGCTCCAGGCGCCCAGGCCGGTCTGTTCAATCCGCAATCCTTCAAGCTGGACAACGGCATGGACGTGGTGGTGATTTCGGATCACCGCGCGCCCGTGGTCATGCACATGGTGTGGTACCGTGTCGGTTCCGCCGACGAACCGGCCGGCAAGTCCGGCATCGCCCATTTCCTCGAACATCTGATGTTCAAGGGGACCAAGGACATTCCGCCCGGCGAGTTCTCCAAGATCGTCGCCCGCAACGGCGGACGCGACAACGCGTTTACGTCGCTCGACTATACCGGATACTTCCAGATGGTGGCCCGCGACCGGCTGGAACTGGTCATGCGCATGGAAGCGGACCGGATGACCAATCTGACCCTCAGGGACGAGGACGTCATACCGGAATTGCAGGTCGTTCTGGAGGAACGCTCATCCCGGACCGACAACGACCCGGGCTCGCTGCTCTCCGAGCACACGACGGCAGCCCAGTTCATGGCGCACCCGTACGGGATCCCCGTCATCGGATGGCGCCACGAAATCGAAAAACTGAATACCGAAGACGCGCTCGCGTTCTATCGCGAACATTATGCTCCCGGCAACGCGGTGCTGGTGGTGGCGGGAGACGTCACCGCCGAACAACTCAAGCCGCTCGCCGAAAAATACTACGGCGCCATCCCGGCCAGTCCGGTCAAGCCCCGTATACGGCCGCAGGAACCGCCGCAACTGGCCGAGCGGCGGGTGGTTCTCAAGGATCCGCGGGTCCGCCAACCGTCCTGGAACCGCAGTTACCTGGCCCCCAGCCGCAGTGCCGGTGCCAAGGAGCATGCCATCCCCTTGCAGGTTCTGGCCGACATCCTGGGCGGCGGATCGACCAGCCGGCTCTACCGCCAGCTTGTCGTCTCCAAGAAAATCGCGGCCGGGGCCGGCGCCTATTATTCGGGCGTCAGCCTCGACCGGACCCGGTTCCACGTTTACGGCTCGCCGGCCCCCGGGGTCGATGTCGGCCGGATCGAACAGGCGATGGACGATGTTCTGGCCGACGTGGTCAAGAACGGCGTCACCCAGGAAGAGGTGACGCGATCGGTCAACGGCATGCTGGCGGGCGCCATCTATGCGCGCGACTCCCTGCGCACCGCAGCCCGGGTTTTCGGCGCGGCGCTGACCAGCGGGCTGACCATCGAGGAAATCGAGGCATGGCCCGACCGTGTCGCGGAAGTGACGGTCGAACAGGTCAATGCCGCGGCCCGCCATGTGCTGAACCGCAAACGGTCCGTCACCGGCATTCTGCTGCCCGAATCGAAAAGCTGAGCGGAGGTGATCATGCCCGTGCGAACCAGATTGCTTGCCGCCGTCGCTGCCATTTTGGTGTGGCTGGCGTGGACGCCGGCGCAGGCAACAGACATTCAGGAAGTCGTCAGTCCGGGCGGGATCAAGGCCTGGCTGGTTCATGAGCCTTCCATTCCCATGATTTCCGTGAAAATCGCCTGGCGCGGCGGTTCGCGCCTCGATCCCGAAGGCAAGGAAGGGCTGGCCAATCTGATTTCCGGGCTGCTTGACGAAGGCGCCGGCGATATGGACAGCCAGGCCTTCCAGACCCGGCTTGAAGACCTGGCCATTTCCCTTTCCTTCAGCGCCGGCAAGGACAATTTCTACGGCAATCTCAAAACGTTGACGAAGAACCGCGACGAGGCGTTCCGGCTATTGTCCCTGGCGGTCTCGAAACCGCGGTTCGATGCCGAACCCGTGGAGCGGATCAGGCGGCAAATCCTGACCGGGCTCATTCGTGACGGCGAAGACCCGAACTCGATCGCCAGCCGGCTATGGTTCAAGACGGCTTTCCCGGGCCACCCCTACGGACGGCCCACAGACGGCACCCCGGACAGCGTCAAGGCGGTGACGGTCGCCGATATGCGCGCCTTCGTCGCCGGCCGGCTGGCCCGGAACAACATGATCATCGGCGTGGTCGGCGACATCACCGGCCCCGAACTGGGCGAATTGCTGGACCGGACGTTTGCCGGACTTCCCGGTCAGGCCGGCCCGGATGCGGTCGCCGACATCTGGCCGCCGCAAAAGGGTACGGTGACCGTCGTCGACAAGAATATCCCGCAAAGCGTCGTCATTTTCGGCCAACGCGGCGTCAAGCGGAGCGATCCCGATTGGACCACGGCCTACGTCATGAACTACGTCCTGGGCGGTGGCGGCTTCACCTCGCGGCTGATGGAAGAGGTACGGGAAAAGAACGGCCTGGCCTATTCGGTTTACAGCTACCTTTACCCGTTCGAGTTTGGCGGCGTGCATTTGGGCGGTGTCGGTACGCAGAACGCCAAGGTTGCCCGGTCGCTGGAACTGGTACGCCAGGAATTGCGGCGTCTGCGGGACGAAGGCATCAGCCGGCAGGAACTGGACGACGCCAAGACCTATCTCAACGGGTCGTTTCCGTTGCGGCTGTCCAGCAACGCCTCCATCGCCGGGCTCCTGGTGACCATCCAGGTCGACGAACTGGGCATCGACTATCTCGATCGCCGCGCGGACCTGATCAATGCCGTGACGTTGGACGACATTCGCCGTGTGGCCAAGCGCCTGCTCAAGCCCGATAATCTGATCGTGGTCATTGTCGGAAAACCGGACGGCGTCGATGGTGTACGGGTCAAGGGCGACGGCTGACCGTATTCCGCGCATTCCCCTGGGGAACCGGCTTGGGCTCGGGGCGGCGATCTGATACCGTCGCGCGGCAACAGGAACGGTCGGTTTTCGTATGGCGTTCGAACAAACCATCACGAAGTGTTTTTCGGTAACAGCGGGCGGGGTTGGCCTCGACCGCGCGACGTTCGACGTCAATTTGACCCGCAGTGCCGCGGGGCTGGCCAAAATTCGCGCCGGGCATGCCGACGGATCGGTGCCGTTGCTGGCATTGCCGTCGAAGACCGACGATTTGGACCAGCTGCGTGCATGCGCCGATCATGTCCGGTCCCAATTTACCGACGCCGTGTTGCTGGGAACCGGTGGCTCCAGCCTCGGGGCCCAGGCCCTGGCGACCCTGGCGTCCAAGCGGGAACCGGTCCGTGTGCACATGCCGGACAATCTGGACGCCCAGAGCCTGCATCGCATGCTGGACCGGATCGATCTGACGAAGACCGCGTTCCTGACCGTATCGAAATCGGGCGGCACGCCTGAGACGTTGGCGCAGACGCTGGTGTGCCTCGATGCCGTGGCAAAAGATGTGGGTGAAACCGAGGCCGGACGTCATTTCATCGTCATCACCGAACCCGGCGACAATCCGTTGCGCAGGCTTGCGGATCGCTGGTCCATGACGGTGTTCGACCACGATCCGGGTGTCGGCGGGCGATACTCGGTCCTGTCCCTGGTCGGGTTGCTGCCGGCGCTGATTCTCGGCCTCGACGCGGCCGCAATCCGGCACGGCGCCCTGTCGGTGCTGGAGCAGACGCTTGGTGCCGACCGGCCTGAAGACGCATGGCCCACTGTCGGTGCGGCGTTGGCCAAGACGGCGACCGACGCCGGGCTGCGGGCCTCGGTGCTCATGCCGTACAGCGACCGTCTGGTCGACTTCTCCAAGTGGTATTGTCAGTTGTGGGCCGAAAGCCTGGGAAAGACCGGCAAGGGCAGTCTGCCTGTGCATGCCCTCGGGCCGGTCGATCAGCACAGTCAGCTGCAGCTTTACATCGACGGCCCCAATATCGCCCACTACACGGTCATGACCTGTCCGGGCGAACAGGATCTGCCTATTCCCGTGGCGGTCGGCGGCAACGATCCGGCATACAGTTACCTGACCGGCCGCTCGGTCGGGGATCTGGTCGCCGCCGAAGCCCGTGCCATCATCGAGACCTTGAGCCGCAACGGCCGTCCCGTCCGGGTCATATCCATCGACAGGCTGGACGAGCAGACCATGGGCGGGCTGATGATGCACTTCATGCTCGAAACCATTCTTACGGCCGATCTGCTGGGCGTGGACGCCTTCGACCAGCCCGCCGTCGAGCAAGGCAAGGTTCTGACCCGTGAATACCTGGCGGCCGGGTCGCAAGAGGACGCGGTGGCATGACCATACGCCTGCTGCCCGAAGCCACGGTCAACCGCATCGCGGCGGGGGAGGTGGTGGAACGCCCGTCCAGCGTGGTCAAGGAACTGGTGGAAAACGCCATCGACTCCGGCGCCTCCCGGATCGACGTCGCGGTGGCCGATGGCGGGCGAAGCCTGATATCCGTCACCGATGACGGCCGGGGCATGGGCCCGGAGGACCTGTCCCTGGCCATCGAGCGTCACGCGACGTCCAAACTGCCCGATGACGACCTTCTGCATGTAGCGTATCTCGGTTTTCGCGGCGAAGCGCTGCCGTCGATCGGGTCCGTGAGCCGCCTGAGCATCACCAGCCGGACCCAAGATGCGGACGAGGCCTGGAGCATCCAGGTGGACGGCGGTGACAAATCCGGCCCGGCGCCGGCTTCGCACCCGCCGGGAACCCGGGTGCAGGTGCGTGATCTGTTCTACGCTACACCGGCGCGCCTGAAGTTCCTCAAGACCACGCGCACGGAATTCGGTCAAATCCTCGACACGGTCCGGCGCCAGGCGATGATGCATCCGGAAATCGCCTTTACCGTGAAGGACGGCGACCGTACGGCCCTGCGTCTCGATGCGGCGCAAGGGGACCTGTTCGAAGCCCGCCTGCAGCGGCTCGGCGCGATCATCGGACGGGACTTTACCGAGAACGCCGTGCCGGTCACGGCGGAGCGGGAAGGCGCTCGGCTGACCGGCTATGCCGGCCTGCCCACCTTCAACCGCGGCAGCGCGCAAGCCCAGTACCTGTTCGTCAACGGCCGCCCCGTGCGCGACAAACTGTTCCTGGGGGCCATTCGCGGGGCCTACGCGGACTTTCTGGCCCGCGACCGGCATCCGGTGGTCGTCCTGTTCCTGGACGTGCCGGCGGAAACGGTGGACGTCAACGTCCACCCGGCCAAGGCGGAAGTGCGGTTCCGTGACGCCGGCATGGTCCGCGGTTTGATCGTCGGCGCCCTGCGCCATGCCCTGTCTGAGGCCGGCCATCGGGCGTCGACCACCGTGTCGTCCGCGGCGCTCGGTTCTTTGCGGCCCGAAACCGGCATGACGCCGTCGTTTCCGTTCGCGCCGTCGTCGCCACGGATGCCGGCCGGTCTGGCCGAAAGCGCCGCCGCCTATCACGCACCTGTCGAGACATACACGGGCCGTGTACCGTCCGCCGGAATGGCCCCATCGGCGCCGCCGGCCGTCGCCGACCCGGCACCGGAACAATTGGCGGACTACCCCCTGGGGGTTGCCCGGGCACAGCTCCACGCCACCTACGTGGTGGCGCAAACCGAGGACGGCATCGTCATCGTCGACCAGCACGCCGCCCATGAGCGGCTGGTTTACGAACGGATGAAGGAGGCCCTGGCCAGCGACGGCATCAAGCGGCAGATCCTGTTGCTGCCGGAAGTCGTCGACCTGGAGGAAAGCGCCGTCGCGCGGCTCACGGCCCGTGGCGAAGAACTCAAGGCATTGGGCTTGGTATTGGAGGGTTTCGGGCCCGGCGCCGTCGTCGTGCGGGAAGTGCCGGCCATGCTGGGCGAAACCGATGCCGCCGGACTGGTCCGCGACCTGGCCGACGATCTCGCCGAACTGGACGAGACGCTCAGCCTGACCGACCGGCTGGAACACGTTTGCGGCACCATGGCCTGTCACGGCAGCGTGCGGGCGGGCCGGCGCCTGAACGGCGAGGAAATGAACGCCCTGCTCAGGCAAATGGAAGCCACGCCCCATTCCGGCCAATGCAACCACGGCCGGCCCACCTACGTCGAACTGAAACTGGCCGATATCGAAAGGCTGTTCGGCCGGCGCTAGGGGGCCGTTGCCAAAAACACCAGCCGGGTGGACCCGTATCGCCGGTCTTCGCCGATCGCAAAACCGTCGGGACAGGCGAAGGACTCCTTGCTGGCCAGTTCGACGACGATCACCGTGTTCCGGCCGATCCAGCCCTCATGCAACAGACCGGGCAGCGCTTGCTCGGTCATGCCCCGGCCATAAGGGGCATCCAGCAAGGCCAGCGCGACGGGCTCGGACGGATTGGCCGGTGGCCGGGTGGCATCGCAGGCCAACACAGTCGCGTGGGTGTTTTCGCCGCAGGCCGCGACGTTGCGCCGGATCAATGCGACCGACGGCCTGGCGGCATCCATGAACGTGACGTGCGCGGCGCCGCGCGACAGGGCCTCCAATCCCAGGGCGCCGGTACCGGCGAAGGCATCCAATACCGTGACCCCCACGGGAAAAGGACCGGCGCCGGTCCGGTATTGCCCATGGGCCAGAATGTTGAACAGGGATTCGCGGATCCGGTCCCGTGTCGGCCTGACGTCCCGGCCGGGAAACTCCTCCAGCCGTTTGCCCCGGTGCTTGCCGCCGACAATGCGCATGGACTAGGTCTTTTTCCGCCGCGGCGGCCCGGTGCGGCGGGGTTTGTCCGTCCGTGCCTTGGCCTTGCGGCGCGGCGGCCGTTTCAGGGACAGCTTGGCGCGCGGATCGGACACGGGCTTGCCGGTGTCGACGTCGGCGCCGATCTGGTCGCGGATCACCGCCGCGCGCACTTCACGGACCTCTCCTTCCGGCAGGGACCCCATCTGGAACGGCCCGTAGGCGGTGCGGATCAGACGCGTGACCTTCAGGCCGAGATGTTCCATGACCCGGCGGATTTCGCGGTTCTTGCCTTCCTTCAACGTGACCGTGAGCCAGGCGTTGGCGCCCTGTTGGCGGTCAAGGGTGGCCTGGATGGCGCCGTAGCGGATGCCGTCCACCGTCACGCCGTCCGCCAGGCGGGCCAGCGCCTTTTCGTCGGGCCGGCCGTGTACCCGGACCCGGTAGCGGCGGGTCCAGCCGGTGCTCGGCAGCTCGAGCCTTCGGGCCAGGTCGCCGTCGTTGGTGAGCAGCAGCAGTCCTTCGGACGACAGGTCCAGGCGGCCGACGGAAATGACACGCGGCAGATCGCCGGGCAGGGCGTCAAAAACGGTCGGACGTCCCTCAGGGTCCCGATGGCTGGTCACCAGGCCGCGCGGTTTGTGGTAGCACCAAACGCGCACCCGTTCGGCGTCCGGCAAGGGTTTGCCGTCGACAACGATCCTGTTCCTGTCCGTCACGTTCAAGGCGGCCGAGGACAGCACTTTGCCGTCCACCGACACGCGGCCGTCGGCGATCCAGCGTTCGGCTTCGCGCCGCGAGCACAGGCCGGCGCGGGCCAAGCGTTTGGCGATGCGTTCGCCGGCTTTATCGGATTGTTTGGACTCTGCGCTCATATCGTTCTCAGTCTGGCAACAAATGTCCGCGCCGTCATGCCCGGTTTGACTCCCAAACCGGCCGCGGTCTCGTTGACATGGGACAGAACCCCGTCTTCATACGTGCTGCGGCCGTCGCCGATGCGGGCGCTGGCCGCGTGGACCGTGGCCGCGGCAATGCCGCGCTTGTCCAAGGCCGGCAGCCGGGTGAGGCCGGCATCATCCCGTCCGCCGCCGGCGTCGTTGAACAGGGCGGCGCGCCCATCGACCTGCAGCGCCATCGCCGGGACGCCACCGACCAGGCCGCCATGGGATCCGGTGACGATGATCGCGCCCTCGTCCCCGGGCCGGACGAGCGAAGCCGAATCCATACAGACGATGGCCGGATCGGTACCGTCGATGATCTCCCGGCTCTCCTCATAGACCGGCGGCGTTCCGCTGGGGCGCGGCGCCTCGCTCAGCAACTGTAGGGCGGTACCCACATCCTGGCCGGGTGCGCACCCGACGGCTTCCGCGGCGGCGTTGACGTGGCTGATAAGGCCCCGTTCCAGCATATCGTGGGCATCGCCAATACGGGCCGAGGCATAGGACACCGCCGCCGCCGCCATGCCGATGGCCTGGCAGTAGGCCAGCGACGCGATACCCGCATTGTCCTTGCCGACGCCGGCGTCGTTCAGAACCACGGCATGGCATCCGTGCCGGGCCACGAGAAAGGCCGGGTAGATACCGCCATGGGAGCCGCACAGCAACACGGAACCCCGGTGGGCATCAACCAACTTTGTCGCGGAATCGCTCAGAATAACGGCAGGTTTGCGGGAAGTGTCTGGCATGGAAGGGAAAAACTTGTCTCTGCGGGTCCTGATGTGCGCACCAGTTTGTTGATTGAGCTGGCCGCCAATTCTCGCTATCAAACATATCCAAGATGGCTATCGTATCGGCCATCGCCAAAAAGAAATTTATCAGGGAGCGTCGGTTTGTCCTCGGAAATCAGCATGGAAGCACCCCTTCAGGCGGTGCCGCGCAACCTCGACGTCGACCGGTTTCTCCGTCATCACCTGACCATGCGGCGAATCCGGGCTTTCGAGGAAACCGCTGTATCGTCCCTGGCGGAGGGGTTGGTCAAGGGGGCAATTCATCCGTCCATCGGCCAGGAGGCCGCGGCGGCGGGCGTCTGCGGCAACATGGCTGCGGACGATATCCTGCTGTCCACCCACCGGGGCCATGGCCATACCTTGGCGAAGGGCGCGTCGCCCGAGGCCATGATGAAGGAGCTGTTCGGCCGTGAGGGCGGTACTTGCGGCGGTAAGGGCGGTTCCATGCATATCGCCGATTTCGATGTCGGCATGCTCGGCGCCAACGGGGTCGTCGGCGCCAATATCAACATTGCCGCGGGCGCCGCCCACGCCATCAAGCTGCTGGGGCAGGACCGCCTGACCGTGTGCATCTTCGGCGACGGCGCGGTCAACCGCGGACCGTTCCTCGAGGGTCTCAACTGGGCCAAGGTGTTCGACCTGCCGGTGTTGTTCGTCTGCGAGGACAACCGCTACTCGGCCACCACCGTGACCGGGTCCGTCACCGCCGGCGGCGGGCCGGCCGACCGGGCCGCCAGTCTGGGACTCGCGGCGGAAACCGTGGACGGCAATGACATCGCCGCGGTCGACGCCGTCGCGCGGGAACATCTGGACGCCGTGCGAAGCGGCGCCGGGCCGCGGTTCCTGCACGTGGTGACGTACCGCCTGACCGGCCATACCGCTGTCGATCCCGCCGCCTACCGTCCCGATGGTGAAGCGGATGCCGAATGGCTCAACGATCCCATCGGCCGCTGTGAGGCGCTGTTGACCGCGCACGGAGTCGATGCGGCGCGATTGCAAGCCCAGTCCGATCGGGCTCGGGATGAGATCGTGTTGGCCTACCAGGCGGCGAAGGATGCGCCGTGGCCCGCCGACGCCAAGGCGTTCGAAGACGTTCAGGATCTGGGCGCGGAACCGTTTGCTTCCTATCGGCCGGGAGACGGTCGATGACGATGATGAGCTACCGCGAGGCCGCCAACCAGGCCGTGGCGGAGGAGATGCGCCGGGACGACCGGGTCTGGGCGTTGGGCGAGGATCTGGGACGTGGCGGGGTGTTCGGCCAGTACAAGGGCCTGGCCGATGAGTTCGGTCACGACCGCATCGCCGACACGCCGATCTCCGAGGCCTGCATCATGGGCGCCGCCGTGGGCGCCGCCATGATGGGAACCCGGCCCATCGTCGAGATGCGGTTTTCCGATTTCGCCTTGTGCGCCGTCGACGAACTGGTCAACCAGGCCGCCAAGGCCCGCTACATGTTCGGTGGCCAGACCAAGGTCCCCATGGTGGTGCGCGAACCCATCGGCATATGGCGTTCGTCGGCCGCGCAGCATTCGCAGTCGCTGGAGGCCTGGTACACCCACGTGCCGGGCCTGGTCGTGGTCGCGCCATCGTCTCCGGCCGACAACAAGGCCCTGCTCAAGGCGTCGATCCGCTGCGACGACCCGGTGGTCTATATGGAGCACAAGGCCCTGTGGGACCTGGAGGACGACGTGTCCGACAGCGATGCCGCCGGCGCCCTGGGCGTCGCCCATCACCTGCGGTCGGGCGGCGACGCCACCGTCGTCACTTGGTCCGCCATGACCCACGTCTGCCGCCAGGCCTGTGACGCCTTGGCGGATGAGGGTATCGAAGCCGATCTGTTCGATCTGCGTACCCTGTGGCCGTGGGACAGGGACGCCGTCTGCCAGTCGGTCGAACGCACCGGACGCCTGCTCGTGGTGCACGAGGCCGTCGCCGTCGGCGGTTTCGGCGCCGAAGTGGCGGCCACGGTGGGCGAAACCTGTTTTACATCCCTCAAGGCACCGGTGCGGCGGCTCGGCGCGCCGCGCATCCCCATTTCCTATGCGCCGCCGCTCGAGGATCTGGCGCGGGTGACCGAGCAGCACATCTGCGACGCGGTGCGCGGCCTGCAATAATCTGATATCCCTGCGCCGGGTCATTGCCGGCGCATGCCGAGAAAGGTGATTGAACGTGACCACCAACATGATGACGGGCGGCGAAGCACTGGCCCGCATGCTGCAGGCCCATGGGGTCGGCCCCATGTTCGGCATGGGCGGCTTCCAGTTACTGCCGTTTTACGACGCGGTGCGCCGGTTGGGGCTGCAACACAATCTCATCAATGACGAGCGCTGCGGCATTTTCGCCGCCGACGCCTATGCCCGGGTATCGGGCCGTGTCGGTGTTTGCGATGCGACGCTGGGGCCGGGCGCGACCAATCTCGTGACCGGCCTGGTCGAATCCCTCAATGCCGGCGTGCCGCTGGTGGTGCTGGTCGGCGATACCCACCGGGATCATTCCTGGAAGAATATGACCCAGGAGACCCGTCAGGTGGAGATCCTGCGTCCGGCGGCCAAAAACCTGATCCGGGTGGAAACCGTGACCCGTATTCCGGAACTGGTCCGCCGCGCCTTCGCCGAAGCGACCACGGGCCGGCCGGGGCCGGTGATCCTGGACGTGCCGGAGGACGTCTGCCACGACACCCATCCGTTCGAGGATGGGGATTTCGCGGTGGACGGGATCCACCAATCCATTCCCGCCTTGCGCAGCCGCCCCGCCGCCGCCGACGTGGCGCGCGCGGCGGATATGCTGCGCCGCTCGGACCGGCCGCTGATCCTGGCCGGCGGCGGCGTGCATCTGTCCGGTGCGGCGGACACGCTGCAATCGTTTGCCGAAGCCTGCGCCATTCCGGTCGCCCACACCATGAGCGGCAAGGGCGCCATTGCCTGCACCCACGGCCTCAATGCCGGCCTGTTCGGCCGCTACGACCGGATCGCCAACGGATTGATGGAACAGTCCGACTGCTTGCTGGTGGTCGGCTGCAAATTGGGCGAAATCGCCACCAAGCGCTATACCGTGCCGCCCGGCAACGTCCCGGTCATTCATTTGGACCTGGTGGCCGAGGAATTCGACCGCTGCCATCCGGCATCGGTGCGCCTGTGGGGTGATGCCCGGGACGGCCTGCGCGATCTGCAGACGGCCATGATGGACGAGGCCGCCGATCTGCAAAGCAAGCGGGCGGACTATGTCGCGGAAGTGGCGCAACGCATGGCGGAATGGCGCGATTCGGTGCAGGATCGCTTGCGGTCCGACGAGAAGCCGATCCCCATGACGCGGCTACTGACGGCCATCAACGATCACCTGCCCGCCGACGGCATCCTGGTGGCCGACGGTGGTTTTGCCGCCCACTGGGGCGGTTTGTTGTTCGACACCAAGCGGCCCGGGCGCGGCTTCGTGCCCAACCGGGGATTTGCCTCCATCGGTTATGGCTTGCCGGGCGCCATGGGCGCGGCCCTGGCGGCGCCGGGCCGGCCCGTGATCGGCCTGACCGGCGACGGCGGCTTCAACATGATGCTGGGCGAGTTGGAAACCGCCCGTCGCATGGGACTGGCGTTCACCATCGTCGTGGTCAACAACGCCGCGTCCGGCTACGTCAAGGCGTTGCAGCACCTGATGTACGGCGACGGCAATTACCAGTCGAGCGACCTGTCCGACACGAGCTACGCGGCGCTCGCGGAAGGCCTGGGCTGCCAGGGAATTCGCGTGGAAGACCCGGCCACCCTCGATTCCGCCGTGCAGGCCGCATTGGCCGAAACGGGACGCCCGACGGTGCTGGACGTGGTCGTCACGCGCGACCCGGCCAAAATGCTTCCGGCGGTGGACAATCGCACCGTACAGGTGCGCAAGGGCGACCGGGTGGCCTGACCGGGCAACCGGAAAGCCGCGGTAAAGCTCGACAAATCCGGACAAGTTCGGCTAGAGCAATTCCTCTTTAGATGGAATCCATTCTGTTTCTCGAGCGGCCTGGCCATCCACAAGGAAGACGGGGCCGCGCGATGCCGGGCATCGCGCAAGCCGTCTGACGCCGTGGGGGGCGGCCGCTCGGAAACCCCCATTGCGCTTTTGTGGGACGGGCGTCTTGGCGCCAA
>JANQFL010000099.1 GCA_028277845.1 Sneathiellales bacterium | reverse complement strand
GCGCTCGGCCATCAAGCAGGTGGCGTCCGGGCGCTTCGGCGTCACGACCGAGTATCTGGTCAATTCGGACATGATGCAGATCAAGATGGCGCAGGGCGCCAAGCCCGGCGAAGGCGGTCAGCTTCCGGGCCACAAGGTGGACGCGGTCATCGCCAAGGTTCGTCACTCGACGCCTGGCGTCGGCCTGATCTCACCGCCGCCGCATCACGACATCTATTCCATCGAGGACCTGGCGCAACTGATCTACGACCTCAAGAACGTCAACCCGGACGGGGACGTGTCGGTCAAACTCGTCGCAGAGGTTGGCGTCGGCACGGTGGCCGCAGGCGTGTCAAAGGCACGCGCCGACCACGTCACCATCGCCGGTTTCGAAGGCGGCACGGGTGCAAGCCCCCTCACCTCGATCAAGCATGCCGGCAGCCCGTGGGAGATCGGCCTTGCCGAGACGCAACAGACGCTGGTCGAAAACCGCCTGCGCGGACGTATCGCGGTGCAGGTCGATGGCGGCATCCGCACCGGGCGCGACGTGATCGTCGGCGGGCTTCTGGGAGCCGACGAATTCGGCTTCTCGACTGCGCCGCTGATCGCCGCCGGCTGCCTGATGATGCGCAAGTGTCACCTGAACACCTGCCCCGTCGGCATCGCCACACAGGACCCGGTGCTGCGCAAGCGCTTCACCGGCACGCCCGAGCACGTCATCAACTATTTCTTCTTCGTCGCCGAGGAAGTGCGCGAGCTGATGGCGGAGATGGGCTTCAAGACGTTCAATGAACTCATCGGCCGCACCGAGAACCTCGACAAGCAGGAGGCGATCGAACACTGGAAGGCCAAGGGTCTCGATTTCACCAGACTGTTCCACAAACCGGACGTGCCGGACGACGTGGCCATCTACAATTGCGAACACCAGACCCACCACATCTACGACATTCTCGACCGCCGCCTGATCGAGCAGGCGCAGGATGCGCTGGAAAACGGCAAAGCGGTGCGCATCGAGGAACCGATCCACAATACCGACCGGACCAGTGGTGCGATGCTGTCGGGCGAGGTGGCGAAACGCTACGGCCACAAGGGGCTGCCGGACGACACGATCCATGTCAGCCTCAAAGGTACAGCCGGTCAGAGCTTTGGCGCCTGGCTGGCAGCCGGCGTGACGCTCGACCTGGAGGGCGAGGCCAACGACTATGTGGGCAAGGGCCTTTCGGGAGGCCGTATTGTCGTGCGCCCGCCTGCGAACAGCGGCATCGTTCCCGAACAAAGCATCATCGTCGGCAACACAGTGCTGTATGGCGCAATCGCGGGCGAATGCTATTTCCGCGGCATTGCCGGTGAACGTTTCGCCGTACGCAACTCGGGTGCCATCGCCGTCGTCGAGGGCACCGGCGATCACGGTTGCGAATACATGACGGGCGGCGTCGTCGTCGTAATCGGGCCGACGGGGCGCAACTTCGCCGCCGGCATGTCGGGCGGGATTGCCTACGTTCTCGACCTCGACGGAGACTTCAAACGGCGCTGCAACATGGCGATGGTCGATCTTGAGCCGATCACGGCAGAAGGCGACCGCATGGAACGGCTGGTCATGCAGGGCGCGGACCTCGAGACCCATGGTCTTGTCGATGTGATGGGCGACATGACGCGCAACGACGACGAGCGTTTGCACAGGCTGATCGAGAACCATCTCCACTACACGGGCTCGCGTCAGGCACAGGAAATCCTCGAGGATTGGGAAAACATGCTCGGTAAGTTCGTGAAAATCATGCCGGTCGAGTACCGCCGGGCCCTTGCCGAGATGTCGAAGCACCGCAAGGCGGACAAGACCGGTCTCGACGTGCTCGAGATCGGCCTGCCGGGAAGCGACTAGGGGCTGGCCATGGGTAAGGTAACTGGGTTTCTCGAAATCGACCGCCAGGAGCGGACCTATCGTCCGGCGGGCGAGCGTGTGCGCCATTACAAGGAGTTCGTCATTCCGCTCGACGATCCCGGCGTCAAACGTCAGGCCGCGCGGTGCATGGATTGCGGCATCCCGTACTGCCATACGGGCTGCCCGGTGAACAACCAGATCCCGGACTGGAACGATCTTGTCTATCATTCGGACTGGGAAGAAGCCTCACGCAACCTCCATTCGACCAACAATTTTCCGGAAGTCACGGGCCGGGTCTGTCCCGCCCCTTGCGAGGAGGCATGCACGCTCAACATCGAGAACGTGCCGGTTACCATCAAGACCATCGAGTGCGCCATCGCCGACAAGGCGTTTGAGCACGGCTGGATTGCGCCGCAGCCGCCGGACGTCAAGACGGGCAAGCGGGTGGCGATCGTCGGCTCCGGCCCGGCCGGGATGGCGGCGGCACAGCAGCTCGCCCGTGCCGGCCACGACGTGCACGTGTTTGAGAAGCACGCCAAGCCCGGCGGCCTGCTCCGCTATGGCATTCCCGACTTCAAGATGGAAAAAGGCATCATCGACGTCCGTGTCGAACAGATGGAGGCCGAAGGCGTCACCTTCCACACCAATTGCCATGTCGGCGTGGACACGAGCGTGGAGGAACTGGAAGAAAAGTACGATGCGCTGCTGCTCGCGGGCGGCTCCGAAGATCCACGGGATCTGCCCGTCGAAGGCCGGGAGCTTGACGGCGTCCATTTCGCCATGAACTTCCTGCCGCAGCAGAACCGGCGTGTGTCGGGTGAACCGCTCGGCAACATCGAGGAGATCACCGCCGACGGGAAACATGTCGTGGTGATTGGCGGCGGCGATACGGGATCGGACTGTATCGGCACCTCGTTCCGGCAGGGTGCGCTGTCGGTGGCGCAGCTTGAGATCCTCTCAAAGCCGCCGGAGCACGAGGACAAAGGGCTGACCTGGCCGCATTGGCCGCTCAAGCTCCGCACATCCTCAAGTCAGGCGGAAGGTGCTGAACGCGACTGGAGCGTCATGACCACCAAGCTGACCGGCAGCAACGGAACGGTCGAAAAGCTGCACTGCGTCCGCGTCGATGGCGACATGCAGGCGGTCGAGGGCAGCGACTTCGAGCTCAAGGCCGACCTTGTTCTGCTGGCCATGGGTTTCGTGCATCCGGTCCACGACGGCATGATCACCCAGCTTGGGCTCGAGCTTGACGGACGCGGAAACGTGCTCGCCAACGACAGGGACTACAGCACGTCGCGCGAGAAGGTCTTCGCCGCCGGCGACATGCGCCGCGGACAATCGCTCGTCGTCTGGGCGATACGTGAAGGCCGGCAGGCAGCACACGCCGTCGACGCCTTTCTGATGGGCTCAAGCGACCTGCCCCGCTAGCGCAGTTGTCGTTGACCGAGGTCAAAATTTGATAACGGCCCGAGCGCTATGCTTTCCTTGTACGGTAGACAAGGAGTGAGAGTGACTCATGGACATCCCCCTGCAAGTCAGTTTCCGGAACATGGAGCCGTCCAAGGCGATTGAAGACCGCGTGCGCGAGAAGGCGGCGAAGCTTGAGCAGTACTTCCACCATCTCACAAGCTGCCGCGTGGTCATTGAGGCGCCCCACCGCCACCACCACAAGGGCAAAATCTACCACGTGAAGATCGAGATGGGCGTGCCGCGCAAATCCGAACTCGTGGTCAGCAACGAGCGCGAACAGAACCACGCGCATGAAGACATCTACGTGGCCATTCGCGACGCCTTCGCAACCGCCGAGCGGCAGTTGCGTGACTTCACCGGTCAGATGAAGGGGAAAAACAAGCGCCGGCTGCCACCCGATCCTGGCGCCTGATACCGCAATCCGGGTTTGCGCGTTCCGGACGCGCTCAGCGTTGGACTGACGCGCGCATGACCGGACCGTCGGGCTTCGTCATCGCCGGCGCGTTTCGTTCAGCCGGGTCCTCCAACGGCGCTCCGTCCACAGGAACGACGGGACGTTCAGGACCCGTGTCCGACTGCGGGTCGAGGCGGGTGATGGCAAAGGCTGCGGTCAGGTCCTCCCAGGTTGACTCGCGCGCCACCGCAACGGAGCCGCGGATATGCTCCACCACGTCCGCGGCTGGGGTCGCCTGCATCATGTCATGCCAGGCTTCGCTCACCTCGATCAGTTTCTGCCCGGCGGGACTGTCGGCCAGATCATAGCTGTAGGTCACCAGACCGCCTGAGTTGAAGGTGGCCAGTATGCCTGCGGCAATCATCAGGGCCAGCAGCACCCGGCGCCGGTTGCCGCGCGTGTCGGCGGCATCTTCGCTCGGCAGAGACACGAACGCCTCGTTCTCCTTGCGGACCTCGAGAGCCA
>JANQFL010000067.1 GCA_028277845.1 Sneathiellales bacterium | reverse complement strand
GAAATCGATTCGGACGGCGACGTTCCCGCGGGCCGGCGTGAATTTGACCGCATTGGACAGCAGATTGATGAGGATCTGCTTGACCTTGCGTTCGTCGGCCATCAGGTCCGGTAGACCGGGTGCAATGTCCGTCGATAAGGTCACTCCCGCGTCCGTTGCCCGGTCCTTGACCAGGCGGACACACGACGTGACGGCGTCCGCCATATTCATTCGGTCATCGTCCAGTGACGCCTGACCCGCTTCGATCTTCGCCAGGTCGAGAATGTCGTTGATGATATGGAGAAGGTGGGCGCCGCTGGCATGGATGTCCGATGCGTACTCCAGATATTTCTGTTCGCCGATCCGGCCGAAGATCTCGTTGCGGATGACTTCCGAGAAGCCGAGGATGGCATTGAGCGGCGTTCGCAGCTCGTGACTCATGTTCGCCAGAAATTCCGACTTGGTCCGGTTGGCGACGATCGCCTGGTCCTTGGCATGCTGCAGCTCCCGTTCCGCTTGTTTGCGGTCGGTGATGTCGATGAAGCCGCCGAGCAGGGCGGGCACGCCGTCCAGCGTCATGGTCTGGATCGAATGAAGTGTGGAGATTTTCTGGCCCAGACTGTTGATCATTTCGATTTCGTAATCCCGCACGTGACCTTTGTCGCGCAGAACCTCGAGCAGGCCGTCGCGATCGGATTGCACCGCGTAAAACCGGGTCAGGGATTTTCCGACGATTTGCTCCAGCGGCGCGCCCAGGACCGTTTCGACCTGACCGTTGCAATACATGATCTCGCCATCGTCCAACCGGGTGATGACAATGGGAATGGGGGTCGCGCCCGCGATCGCACGAAGACGTCTTTCGCTTTGCCGGAGGGCCTGTTCGGTGCGTTTTCGTTCAATGGCGATGCCGGCCAGATTGGCGGCGGCGGTAACGGTTTCGATCTCATGCCCTGCCGGCGCGCGGCACTGACGCAAATACACCGCGAAGGTTCCGGCAACCTCTCCCGCGGACGTGAGTATCGGTTCGGACCAGCACGCTTTCAGGCCCGCCTTGCGCACCGGTCCCTGCAGGTTCTGCCAATTGGCGTGGGACTGGATGTTGTCGATGAACATCCGTTTGCCGGTAAAGGCCGCGTGACCGCAAGTGGCCATGCCGGTCCCGATGGGCAGGCCTTCCATGGCGGCGTTGAAATACCCCGGAAGGCTCGGCGCCGCCGCGCAATGCAGTGTTCCGGCTTCGACATCGAGGATCATGACGGTACACAACATGTCGGGATTGGCGTTTTCCGTCGTGCGCGCCAGTTCTTGTAGAATACGGTCCAGCGGGTCGCCCGCCGCCAACATCTGAAGAACCATATTGCGCCCACGCAGCTCGGCTTCTTCCCGCTTGCGTGTTGTGACGTCGGTGTGGACGCTGACGATGCCGCCGTCGGACGTTTCGCGGTCGCTGAACCGCAACCAACGCCCCGATTTCAACTGGACTTCGAAATGCCCTTCCCGGCTGGACCGGTATGCGGTTCGTGCCTTCATCCACGTGCCTTCGTCGCCATCCGGCACGACCACCAGTTTGGCTGCCGCGGCCACCAGGTCGTCATAGGCCCGGCCGGGCATGAGCAGGTCCTTCAGCTCGGGCCAGAATATCTTGAAGCGGTCGTTGCAAAAGACGATGCGGCGGTCCGGTCCATAACAGATGAAGCCTTCGTTGATGCTGCCCAAGGCATCGGTAAGCCGGCGGTGCGCCAACGACAAATAGTCCGCCAGCTCCTTATTGGTGCGCATGTTGTGTATGCGGTCGACGAACTGCCGATAACCGCGATGCGCGGTCACCAGGAAAGCGGTCATGAGAAGCAGGAGCATGATCCCCTGCATCAAGGATATCGAACCACCGGTCAGGATGAGCCGGGCGGCGAGAGGCACGACACACGGTATGGCGAAGCCGAAACAGATGACCGGAACCTGATACACGAACGCCGCTGCACCGGCGGCCAAAATACCGACGACGATCATCAGTGTGATTTGCAACTGCTCGTCGGCGACATCGAACAGCAGGGCCGTGCCCAAACCCCATAAGCAACCGGAGGCAATGGCGATGCCTCCGGTCAGGGTCATGTTTACGGGCGGGACCGCGTCGTTTGCCGTGTGAAACCGGTCTTGCCACCAATGAACCATCCGGGTCGCCGACAGGAGCCACAAGCCGGCGGTCCAGATGAGCACATAAGTCCGGTCCGCGAGGTCCCAGAACAAATAGGCCACCAAGGCCGAACACGCCATTGTCGCGACCGAAGCGGACGGGACATGGCGGGCGGCCCGGTCCGCCTGCTGCTGCCGGATGGCGGCTTTCATGGCCGGAGCCTGCAAAGACGTGTGCGGCGGAAACGGCGCAGCCGCCAACGTGGCCTGGCCTCGGCCAATCCCTGAAAGACCGGATTCGCCGCAGCCGGTCGCCTGTTCCCTATCCGCCGTGCCGATGGTTTTTGCCATTATTCCGATCACGGTCATTGCCTGAGGCGCAAATCCCGCTCGGGCCCTGCGCGCGCATACCGTACGGTGTGTTTGTGATCAATCGGTTAACGGGAATTAAGCACACTGTAATCGTGTAAAAAGCTAACGGGAGGAGCCGCGCAAGGCCGTGCGAACGAGTGATTTGAGGATAAACAGCGCGATCGTGGCCAAGGATACCGACGGTCTTTTCCCGGCGGCGCCATCGGCCCGATGATCCGGCCCGGTGTCATTCGGTGTAACGGCGTGGGTGATGGGTACGGATGAGCGGCGGTTCCCGCGCGCGGGCGTATGATGGTCTCGCTTGGACGCGGTACGGTTCTGCACCTTTTCCGGGTCGACGGAACGCTTGCCTTTTGTCTGACGGCCGGGGAAGCGGCGAGGCGGTGTGCTCGTTGCCTTTCGTTTGCCAGTTCCCAAGTTGACGGCGCGCACTCGCTGTGCACCGATCAATTGAACCTTGGCCCGTTCTTCGCCGATGACGCGGGGTGAGCCGGCGGGCCGGCCTAATAGCACGGCGAGAACGGGGCCTGCGACGAATCCGCCGATGTGTGCCCACCACGCGATCCCAGGGGCGGCTTCGCTCAAGCCCAATTCGCCGACGCCGGACAGGACCTGCAGTCCGAACCAAAGTCCGCCGAAGACGATGACCGGCATGGGCAGCAGCAGCGGGAAGAAACCGATCGGGATCAAAAGCGTGATCCGCGATGCCGGGAACTTGACGACCACCGCCGCCATGACGGCGGCGACGGCGCCGGATGCGCCAAGGGCCGGAATGGTCGAGGACATGTGGGTGGCGATGTGCGCGGCGTCCGCCGCGAGACTGCCGCACAGGTACAGCACGACAAACCGCCAGGTGCCGATGTGGTCCTCGAGCACGCGCCCGAACAGCCACAGCGTCCACATGTTGACCACAAGGTGCACGAAGCCGACGTGCAGGAAGGCGTTGACGATCAACGGCAGTGGATTGAACGGGTCGAAATGTACCGATGCGGGATCGGTGTAATGGGCCGGTACCAGGGCATAGGATCTGAGAAATCCGTCCAGGTCCTGCGGCGGGATCGCGGCCATCAACAGAAACAGGCCGACATTGGCGGCGATGATGCCGATGACGGCCGCCGGATATTCCCGCACTTCGATCGATGTGCCGACCGGTATCATCGTTTGCGGTTCGCTATGTCGGCTCCACGCGCAATGTCGCCGCGTCGACGTCGACGACCCGCACCCTGCTGCCGGCGTCCATGTCCGGACCGGATACAAGCCAGGTCGAATCGTCGACCGTGGCGCGGCCCTGGCCGTTGACGATGGGTTCCTCCAGGGTCAACACGCGACCGACATACTGTTGGCCGCGCCGGTTCAGGGTGGTTTCGTCGGCCGGCGTGACACGGCTGCGGGCGTAATACCGCCAACCCACCAGGCTGACGACCGACAGCACGGCGAACAGCAGGACCTGATATTCCCACACCATGGCGTCGCCGAAAATCAGCATGGTCAGCCCGACGATGCCGGCGGCAATGCCCGGCCACAACAGTACGGTGCTGGGAGCGAAGACCTCGATGGCGATGAGGATCACCGCCAAAACCCACCAATGCCAGAAGACGATCTGACCGAAAATTTCGTTGATGTCGCCCATAACTCATTCCTGCCCTTGAATGCGAACCGAAGGTAAGAAAACGCTGAACTAGGCCTTCTTACCAAACACTTCCTTGGCCAACTCGCCGATGCCGCCGACGGACGAAATGACGCTCGATGCCTCGAGCGGCATGAACACCAGTTTCTGGTTGCTGGAATTGGCGAACTCCTTCAAGGCGTCGACATATTTCTGCGCCACGAAGTAGTTGATGGCCTGCAGGTTGCCGGCGCCGATGGCTTCCGAAACCGAGCGGGTCGCTTCGGCTTCGGCCTGGGCCTCACGCTCACGGGCTTCGGCATCCCGGAACGCCGATTCGCGCCGGCCCTCGGCTTCCAGAATGGCCGATTGTTTCTCGCCCTCGGCGCGCAGGATCGCGGCCTGGCGGTCGCCTTCCGCTTCCAGAATGACGGCGCGCTTTTCACGCTCCGCTTTCATTTGCCGGGCCATGGCGTCGACCAGATCACGTGGCGGCTCGATGTCCTTGATCTCGACGCGGGTGACCTTGACGCCCCACACGTTGGTCGCGGCGTCGATCACCGTCAGCAGCCGGGCGTTGATGGTGTCCCGCTGCGACAACAGCTCGTCGAGATCCATCGAACCCATGACCGTCCGGATGTTGGTCATGCTCAGGTTCAGCATGGCGTTTTCCAGATTGTTGACTTCATAGGCCGACTTCGCCGCATCCAGGACCTGGAAGAAGACGACGCCGTTGGCCGTCACCATGGCGTTGTCCTTGGTGATGACTTCCTGGGCCGGAACATCCAGCACGGTTTCCATCATGTTCATCTTGGCGCCGATGCGGTCGACCACCGGCACGATGACGTGAAAACCGGGTCGCAGGGTGCGCGTGTAGCGGCCGAAGCGCTCCACGGTGTACTCCATGCCCTGCGGCACGGCCTTGGCGCCCATGACCACGAGAACGATCGCAAACACGAGAAACGCGAAAACGAAAATGGAAAGACCGCTAACCAGCGGCATCGCGGCATCAGCCATGGATATACCCCTCTCTTGTTGCACCGTTCATGGTGCGCGTCCAACCGCATATGAAGTGCGGAGCGATGTTGATGTCGTGTCGTGCCGCCTTCGGGAATGTGGCGGAACCTCCGGTGTTGCGTCGTCCCACGCGCATCATTCTGGAGACGAGCCGTGTCATCGACGTGCCGTTGCGCATCATCGTTCCATCCGTCGTGCGGCATGAACGATCAGAGGTTTCGGTCTCGGAATCATGTGGGGACGAATAGTAACTTTTCAAGTGCATCAGTTGTAGTGTAGATCACCCTATGGGTGAAAATTGTCGGCCTCGACAAATTGTGCCACCGGTTGTCCACCGGCTTCGTTTCATCGTGCCGGCCACCAAGAAAGTGCCGGTAACGATGCTTCCACACTAGTCTTTGCGCCTCGAAGCCGCTAGGGATTACGCACACGGATTATCAGTACGGAATGGACATATGGACGCGGGACAAATCATGGAAAGGCCTTTGTCGGACATCATGGCCGCGTTGCGCGATGGCAGGGTGACGTCGGCCGGCCTGATGGATGCCGCGGCGGCCAATCGCGACAAGGCCCGCATCGACCTCAATGCGTACAAGCAGTGGGATGGCGCCGGCGCGCGCGTCCAGGCGCAAATGGCGGATCAAATGTTCGCCGCGGGGCGTGACCTTGGACCGCTGCACGGACTGCCCGTCTCGATCAAGGATCTCTACGGCGTGCCGGGGCTGGAGACGTTTGCCGGCAGTAACAGACAACTGCCTAAGTCGTGGCAGGCGCCCGGGCCGGTGGTGCAGGCGGTGCTGAACCAGATGGCCGTCGTCACCGGCAAGACCCACACCGTCGAATTCGCCTTCGGCGGTATCGGGTCCAACCCCCACTGGGGCACGCCGCGCAATCCGTGGGATGCCAACCGTCATCGCGTTCCCGGCGGGTCCAGCAGCGGCGCGGGGGTCAGCCTGGCGGAAGGGTCCGCGCTGCTGGCGCTGGGGACGGACACGGCGGGCTCCGTGCGCATTCCCGCCAGCTGGACGGGCAATGTGGGCATCAAAACCACATGGGACCGGTGGTCCCTTGACGGCATCGTCCCGCTGAGCTTCAGCCTGGACACGGCGGGCGTCCTGGCCCGCACGGCGGCCGACGCATCCATCGCCTTTTCGGTCATCGACGGCTCCGAGCCGCAGCCCGTGCCGCAGTCCCTGGCCGGAATCCGTATCGGGGTGTGCGAGGATTTCTACTGGGATGACTGTTCCCCCGGTGTGGCCGAGGCCGTCCGCACGGCATTGTCCGATCTGGAACGGGCCGGTGCGCAACTGGTGCCGGTGACGTTCACCGACCTGTCCGAGGTCGACGCCATGTTCCGCAAGGGCGGTCTGGCCGCGGTGGAGCTTTACGACTTCCTGCGCAGCGAACTGCCGGACTGGATCGGCGCCATCGACGCCAACGTGCAGCAGCGCATGGCGGAGGCGGAGAGCCTGCCGGCCGCCGAGTATCTCGGGCGCAAACGGGCCTTGGCGCGCATGGCGCTGTCGGCCGACGCCGATCTGGCCTCGGTCGATGCCCTGGCGGCGCCCACGGTGGCCATCTCACCGCCGACGGTGGACGAAATCGCCGACGGCGACGTCTACCGCGAAAAAAACCTGCTGGCGCTGCGCAATACCATGACCGTCAATTATCTGTCCCTGTGCGCCGTCACGCTGCCCGTCGGCCTGGACGCGCTGGACATGCCCGTGGGCATGCAACTGATCGGCCGCAACGGCGACGACGCCCGCGTGGTCGCCCTGGCTCAGACCGTCGAGAACGTGCTGGGCACCGCGGCGTACCGTCTGGGCCGGCCGCCGTTACGCGCCGCCGCGGTCTGACGGTGCCGACAGATACGCGCCGGGTGTCGTTCCGAAGGCCTTCTTGAACATGGCAATGAACGCGCTCGGGCTGTCGTAACCGAGATCGAAGGCGATGGTGGTCACCGGCCTGCCGGCGGTCAGCCAGACAAGGGCCCGCTGCAGGGCGGCCTGGCGGCGCCATGCGGCGAACGTCATGCCGGTTTCGCGCCGCATGAGCCGCGCCAGGGTGCGGCCGCTGGCCCCGACCCGGCGGCCCCATTGCTCCAGCGTCGTATGGTCGGCGGGATCCGCCAGAACCGCATCGGTCACATACCGAAGCCGGCGGTCGGTCGGCAAGGGAAGATGCATGCCGGCGCCCGGCAAGCGGGCGATGCGGTCGAACAACGTGGCGACCAGGCGGCCATCGGGGCCGCCCGTGTCGTACAGCAGCGGCATGTCGAGGCAGGCCAGAATGAGTTCGCGGACCAGCGGCGGCACGTCGACCACGCAACTCTCCCCGGCCAGGTGCGGCAGCGCGTCCGGTTCGATAAACAGCGATCGCATGGACAAGGCGCCGTCGGCCCGGATGGCATGGTCCTGGCCGCCCGGCATCCACATGGCCCGGCCCGGCGGCACAAGCCACATGCCGCCGCCGGTCTGCACGGTCATGACGCCGCTGACGGCGTGAATCAACTGAAGGCGGCGATGGGCGTGCCAGTCGATGACGGCGCCGACGGGATAATCGTGGGCGTAGGCGATCACCGGACGGGCGATGTCCTCCTTGTCGGCCACCCAGAAATGCGCGGGTTGGGGCATCGATTGTCCATTTTGAGGCATCATTTGTCATTATAACGCAAGTCGGACACAACGCGAGCGGTCAGACTGAGGTTTCCTAAACCAGGAATTGTCCATGACCGCATCGGCGTCCCGGCGCACCCGGTTTCTGTTTCTCAACGTAGGACATGCCTACGACCACCTGTTCATGCTGCTGTTTCCCACCGTGGTCCTGGCGCTGGAGGATGTCTTCGGGCGCCCTTACGGCGAACTGCTGCCCTTGTCGGTGGTCGGCTTCATAGCGTTCGGCGCCGGCGCCATACCGGCCGGCTGGCTGGCCGACCGGTGGAGCCGCACCGGCATGATGACGGTCTTCTTTTTCGGCATGGGCGGCGCGGCGATCGTCACGGGCATGGCGCAGGGACCGTTGTCGTTAGCCCTCGGTCTCGGGCTGATCGGCCTGTTCGCGTCCATCTATCACCCGGTCGGCATCGCATTGGTGGTCGAGGATACGGACCGGGCCGGACGGGCCCTGGGCATCAACGGCGTGTGGGGCAATATGGGTGTCGCCGCGGCGGCCATGATTGCCGGCGCGCTCGTCGATCTGTGGGGCTGGCGCTCGGCATTTTTCGTCCCGGGCGCCGTGTGCATCGCCACCGGCGTGCTGTACGCCGGCTTCAATTCCCAGCCGTCCGGCCATGCGGCGAAGAAGCAGCAACGCATCCAGGCGCTCAACGCCAGGGATCAGCGCAGGGTTCTGGCCGTCATCGCCGTCGCCACGCTGCTCGGCGGGCTGGTCTTCCATGCCACGACCGTGTCGCTGCCCAAGGTCTTTGACGAACGCCTGGCGTCGTTCGCCGATACGACATTTCTGGTCGGCAGCATGGCGTCCATCGTCTATGCCGTGGCCGCCTTCACCCAAATCGCCGTCGGCTACCTGATCGACCGTTATCCCCTGCGTGTGGTGTTCCTGTGCGTCGTCGCCTTGCAAGTGCCGGCGATGTTGCTGGCCGCGGTGGTGACCGACGGGGCCATGCTGTTCGCCGCGCTGGCGGTGATGATGCTGGTGTTCGGGGAAATCCCGATTCTCGATGCCCTGGTCGCGCGTCACGTCTCCGAGGCCTGGCGGTCGCGGGTGTACGGCATCAAGTATTTTCTGTCGCTGGGCGTCAGCGCCGCCGCGGTCCCCATGGTGTCGTGGCTGCACGCCGGCACCGGCGGCTTCCAGGCCATGTTCGTGGTGCTGGCCGTGTTCGCGTCGCTGATCGCGGCGACGGCGTTGGCGTTGCCCGTGCTTGCGGTGCCGGCAAGGGCGCCGGCCCGGGCGTAACCGGCCTACTGCTCGCGGCCGGCCCGTTCGAAGCTGCGGCTGACCGGTTCGAGCAGATAGTCCATCACCGTGCGCTCCTTGGTCACCAGGAATACCTCGGCCTGCATGCCCGGCGTCAGCGCCGCCATCTGCACGGTCCCCTCGCTGTCGGTGTCCTTCTTCGTTTCGTCGGGCACGACCCGGGCGGCGAAGTACGAGACACCGGTCAGCGGATCCGTCATGCGGTCGGCGGAGATGGACGTCACCTTGCCTTCCAGCGGCGCCGTCGAGCGGGCGTTGAAGGCGGTCATGCGCATGCGGGCGGGCATGCCCAGATAGACGGCGTCGATGTCCTTGGGGTCGACCCGCAAATCGACGACGAGGCGGTCGCGGTCGGGCACCAGGTTCATCAGCCGTTCGCCGGGCTGCACCACGCCGCCGGCGGTGTGCACCTGCAGGTCGACGACGGTGCCGGACTGCGGCGCGCGCACCGCGGTGCGGCGCAGAACGTCCTCCGATGCGTAAATCTTTTCCCGCAAATTGGCGATGCGTTCCTGCACCGAGTGCAATTGCTCCGTCACCTGGTTCTGGTTGCGGTTTTCCGGAATGGTCAGCTGCAACTGCAGTTCCGAAATGCTCTCGCCGACCCGGGCGATCTGCGCCCTGTAGTCGCCGATCTCGCCGGTGACCTCGGCGGCCTTGCGCTTCAGGGCCAGCAGGCGCGAGCGCTTGCCGAGGCCCCGTTGAAACAGCCCCTCCGCCGTGGCGATTTCCTCGTCCAGCAGGGCGAGCTGCTTTTCGCCCGAGGTGATCTGGGCCTTGAGGCCGACGATCTCGCTGCGGTTTTTCTTGATGCGCTCGCGCAGGATCTTTTCCTGGTTGTTGATGCGTTTGCGCCGCGACTCGAATATATCCACCTGGCCGATCAGGATCTTGCTGATTTCCGGATTGTCGGCCTGTTTCAGCAGTTCGTCGGCGAAGGCGATGGTCTTGTGGCCATCGCGCTCGGCGACCAGCCGGGCATGCAGCGCCATGGCGCCGGCCAGTTGACCGCGCAGGAGATCGAGGGTCGACGACGCATGGGTGTCGTCGAACTTGACCAGGACCTGTCCGGCGTCCACGTGCTGGCCGTTCTCCACCATGATGGTTTTGACGATGCCGCCTTCGAGATGCTGAATGGTCTTCGAACTGGATTCGACGCCGACCACACCGTGGGCGATGGCGGCGCTGTCGAGCCGAGTCGAGGTCGACCACAACACGGACCCGCCGATGAAGAAAACGATGACGCCGTAACCGGCCAGCCGCCAGCCGCGCAGTTCGGCCGACAGGGATTTCTGCGACGACGCCGTGGCGGCTTTCTTCGCCGCCTTGCGCATTTTCGGTTTTGCCGGCGCATCGGCCGATACCGGTTTGGCGCGCGGCGTCAGATGGCTGCGCCAGGAAGACAGGTCGCGGTTCAGCCGCTCCATCATCTGGCGCACGGGCGATACCTTGACCTGCGCGGCCGGTGCTTCGGGTTTGGCGGCCTTCGGGGCGCGCTTCGGCACACTGATTTTGCTTTTGGCGTCGTTCAGGAACTTCGACACGGCAGCGACCGTCTTGTCACGCCCGGCGGACAAGGCCTTGCGGGCCTCGCCGAGACGTTTCGTCACGGGTTGAGTCCATTTGGTGTTCATGGGCTCAGTCTCCACCGTTGTTGGACGCAACGTTCAAATTGACCGGGCCGGTTTCGGCCGGCGCGTGATCGGCGTTCTCCTGCTCGCCCAGCAGCTTCAGGTTGGCGCGGCGGCTCTTCTCCACCAGCTTGGCCGTGCCGTCCTGCAGCATCAGCACACGGTCGGCGTGGGCCAGAATGCTCGGGCGGTGGGCGACGATCACGATCGTGCGGCCGCGGGACTTGAGGTCCTCCAGCGCGGCCACCAGGGCGGTGACGCCTTCGGCATCCAAGTTGGAATACGGCTCGTCCAGGATCAGCATCTGCGGGTCGCCGAACAGCGCCCGGGCCAGGGCGATGCGTTGGCGGGCGCCGACGCTCAGCAAATCGTCACTGCCGCCGACCATGGTGTCGTAGCCGTCGGGCAGGCTCAGGATCAGCTCATGCACGCCAGCCCGCTGCGAGGCCTCGATGACCTTCTCCGGCTGGGCGTTGGTGAAGCGGGCGATGTTGTCGCGGATCGTGCCCGGCAGCATTTCGACCACCTGCGGCACATATCCGACATGGTTGCCGAGATCGTCGCTGCGCCAGGAGAAAACGTCGGCACCGTCCAGCCGAACCTTGCCCGAATCGGTTTTCACGACACCGATCAGCATGCGCACCAGCGTCGATTTGCCGGCGCCCGAAGGACCGGTGATGCCGAGGATTTCGCCGGGCGCGGCGTCGAAGGAGACATCCCGGAACACCGGGTCTTCCGCACCGGGAGGCGTCAGCGTCAGCTTGCTGACCACCAGATGGCCTTCCGGCCGGGGCAGGGGCATGCGGTCCTTGTCCGCCTCGGCGATGCCCATGGTTTCGCGGATCCGGTCGAAGGCGGCGCGCGCGGCGACGAGGCCGCGCCAGGTGCCGATGGACTGCTCCACCGGCGCCAGGGCCCGCGTCAGGATGATGGATGCCGCGATCATGGCGCCGACCGAAACCTCCTGATGCACCACCAGGAAAGCGGCCAGGCCGAGGATGACGATCTGCAAGGCCAGGCGGATGAATTTGGACAGCGAGACGATAACGCCGGCGCGGTCGCTGGCGTCCGCCTGCAGTTTCAGCGCGTGGGCGTTGCGCACCTGCCACCAGTTGGCCAGCATGCCGCTCATGCCCATGCCGCCGGCGGTTTCCGCATGGCGGACCATGGTCTCGGCGGCGTTCATGCTGCCCATGGCGGCGGCATTGGCCCGGCGCAGCGGCGTGCGGGTCACCAGTTCGTTGACGATGGCCAGGCCGAACAACGCGACGGCACCCAGCGTGGCCGCCAGGCCCAGGGTCGGATGCAGCACATAGATCAGGGCGATGAACAACGGCACCCAGGGGGCGTCGAGCAGCGCGAACACGGCGGAGCCGGTGAGGAAATTGCGCACCGTCGACAGGTCGCGCAGCCGCTGCATGGAGCGTTCCTTGACCAGGACCGACGGGCTCAGGCTGGCCGAGAACAGCTCCGGGCTGAGCCGGCTGTCGAGCCACATGCCGATGCGCACCAGCATGCGCGAGCGGATGATGTCGAGCACGGCCATGACCGAGAGCGCCATCACTGCCGCCAAGGACAGCACCAGCAGGGTATCCTCGCTGCGGCTGGTCATGACCCGGTCGAAGACCTGCACCATGTAGATGGGAACGGTCAGCACCAGCATGTTGATGAAGAAACTGAACACGCCGACGCTGAGAAACGCCATGCGGCACGAACGCATGGTTTCGTTCAAGACACTGTCTTTGGTTTCGTTGGACATTATCTACGTTCCCGATCCGGGCCCGGGCAGGCACCGGCACATCATGATCATTGGAAGACGAAATCGCTGGCTTCCAGGGACGACGAGGAGACGCCGACCAGGGTCAATTCGTCTCCTCCGCCAAAGTCGATGACAGTGTCGCCGGAACCGTTTTCGAAAAGGTTAAGTTCGCTGAAATCCGTTATGCCAAAATCACTTACGTCCAGCCGGTCGTCGTCGACGACGGCTACCGTCGCGGTGAAATCGTTGACCGAATCCCGGCCCATGCCGCGGCGCAGCACGAAGGTGTCGTCACCGTCGCCGCCGGCCATTTCGTCGTCGCCGGCGCCGCTTTCCAGCGTATCGTCGCCATTGCCGCCGCTGAGGTAGTCGGCGCCGTCGCCGCCATAGAGTATGTCGGCGTCGTGATAGCCGGTGATGTAGTCGTCGCCGTCGCCGCCGTACAGCACGTCGTTGCCGCGGCCGCCGCCGACCTGGTCATTGCCGGCATCGCCATAGAGGACGTCGTTGTTGCTGCCGCCGTCCATGATGTCGTTGCCTTCGCCGCCATACAGGGTGTCGTTTTCCAGGCCGCCGTTCAGGGTATCGACACCGGCATCACCATACAGGGTGTCGTGGCCGGAGGAACCGGTCAGCGTGTCATTGTCGTCGCCGCCGTACATCAGATCGTTGCCGCTGGCGCCCGACAGATTGTCCTCGCCGACGCCGCCATAGAGCGTGTCGTCGCCCGAGCTGCCGATCAGCGAATCATCGCCGGCTTCGCCGTACAGTGTGTCGTTGGCGTATCCGCCGGTCAGCGAATCGTCGCCGTCGCCGCCGTACAGGACATCGACATTTTCGCCGCCATCCAGCGTGTCGTTGCCGGTGCCGCCATAGAGGATGTCGTCGCCGTCGTCGCCGTCCAGCGTGTCGTTGCCGGCGCCGCCGTTCAAAACGTCGTTGCCGGTGCCGCCGTCCAGCGTGTCGGTGCCGGCATCGCCGTTCAAGATATCGGCGCCGTCGTCGCCGTTGATGGTGTCGTCGCCGGCGTTACCGCTCAACGTGTCGTCGCCACCGAAGCCGGTGATGGTGTCGTTGCCGGTATCGCCCGACAGGGTGTCGTCGCCGGCCGTGCCGTCGACGGTCTGGTTGACGGCGCCGCCGGAAATGAACGCACTGAACGTCGCCGTGCCGGTGAAGCTGGTGTCCAAGGCATAGGTGGTGCCGTCGTATTCCAGGTTCTCGATCGCCTTGCCGCCAAAGAAATCGTTGACGGTCAAGGTGCCGCCGGCCTGATAGTTGAAGATCAGGTCGTCGCCCGAACGGGTTGCCGTCGCGATCACGGAAAACGGATCGGCACCTTCGAACTTCAGTGTGTCGAAACCCGCGGTGTCGGTAATGACGTCATCATCGGACAGGCCTTCCCCACCGAACACATAGAGGTCATCTCCGCTCTCGTCGTTCATGGCGTCGTCGCCGCTGCCGTCGACGAACGTGTCGTCGCCGCTGCCGCCCTCGATGGTGTCGTTGCCGGCCCCGCCGTAGAGCACGTCGTTGTGCGCCTCGCCGTCCAGGGTGTCGTTGCCGTCATCGCCGTACAGCGTGTCGTCGTAATCGCCGCCTTCGATGTCGTCGTTGCCGGCATTGCCGTGAATGGTGTCGCGGCCGCTGTTGCCGTCCATGGTGTCGTCGCCGGCGTCGCCGTTCATGATGTCGTTGCCGCTGGCGCCGTAGATCGAATCGTTGCCGTCACCGCCGTCGATGGTGTCGTTGCCCGAACCGCCGAACAGATAGTCGGCGCCCGTGCCGCCGCTCATGATGTCGTCGCCGATGCTGCCGTCGATGTTGTCGTCGCCGGCATCGCCGCTCAGGGTGTCGTCACCGCCGCCGCCGTTCAACGTGTCGTCGCCGTCGCCGCCCGAGATGACGTCGTCGTCGCCGGCGCCGTAGATGGTATCGTCGCCGGCGGTGCCGCCGCCAGACCCACCGGAGCCACCGGATCCGCCCGATCCCCCGGATCCGCCCGATCCCCCGGATCCACCCGATCCCCCGGATCCACCCGAACCACCGGATCCGCCCGAACCACCGGAACCTCCAGAGCCGGAAGTTGTGCCATCACTGTCCTCGGACGATGAAAGGCCGGCCACTTCCTGTTCGAGACGCATGAGTTCGTCCACGTCGTCTCCGAGGTGCAGGTCGGGTGCGCCCGGGCCGTCTCCCGGATTGGCGTTGAACGAGAACGGGCCGTCATGGGACGCAGAGGCGACATGGTGTGCATCGGCCGCATGCGGGCCGGGGGTGTAACCGAAAAAGGCGGGATCGGCGTTTTCGTGGCCGCGTGGGTCGTTTGCCGCGATGGCTCCGATACCCCCCAGGTTAAACGGCAATCCGTCGATATCGGAATCCGCGAAGGTGTCGCCGGGTCCGCCGTCGTCGCCGTCATCGGAACTCCGGTCCGCGCTTATGACCGGATCGGTGGCAAGAAAATCGTCGTTGCCGTCATCACCATGCAGCGTATCGCCCGATTCGATGAAACCGTCAAAGTCGTCCGCTGCCAGATCATCCGGCATCGGCGCGGAACCAGCCGCGGCCGCGGATACCGTGCCATCGGGCGTCGCCGATTGTGCCGTCGGTTTTGCGCCGCCGCGCGCCAATGGCAATTCAGCAATCAAACCGTCCTGGGTGCTCGGATCGACTTGGTGAGCGCTGTTTTTGGCAACGTTCGAACTGGACATGGCGGCCTCCTGTAATCGATGGCCAAAGAATGGATTTGCGTGGATTAAATAAATCTGCAGTGATTTCTATAATATCTCCTGAAAATAGTTTCAATAATTTTTAATTTTGACTTATTTATCTAAAATTAAGATGATTTTTTACTTAGAATTAACCTAAATATAATTTAACCATCTTAACGACATCTGATTTTTGTGTTCGCAAAACCTGTGGTTGCTTGCGGTTGTGCCGATCGCTCTTTATTCTTTTATTTGCAAGCAGCGCTGGCAGTAAAAGGCGTGTAAACAATCGACAATGTGGGGTTGGTTTGTAAGTGAAAGCGTACGGTGGCCCGAAAGGGCCGGCGGCGTTTTCGTGATGCGGGAAATTGTGGCCTGACGGGTCTGGTTGGCGTGGTTTGAAAAGGGGCGAATGTTCGTAAGCCGGACACCGAGTCGCCGGCGACCGACAGACTGGGCTGCGGAGCGGTCCAAGGCCAATTGGGCGATGGGTATCGGACAACCACTCTGAGTGGGCGGGGCAGAAGAACCTGATGGCAACGACAAACCAAAACCGCCGGATTCTGCTGGTCGAGGACAGTCCCAGCCTGGGTAGGGTATACGCCGACTATCTTTCGACGGGTCAATACGACGTCACCGCGGTCGAAACCGGCCGTGACGCCATGGATTTCCTGGCAAACGATGTTCCCGAAGCCGTGCTGCTCGACCTCCGGCTGCCCGACATGGACGGCATGGACATTCTCAAGCATATCCGCGAACAGGAAATCCCGACCGCGGTCATTGTCATCACCGCGCATGGTTCCATCAATCTTTCGGTTGAGGCCATGCGTCTGGGCGCGCATGACTTTCTGGTCAAGCCCTTCAACGCCGACCGCTTGCTGGTGACCCTGCATAACGCCATCGACCGCATGCGCCTGACGCGCATCGTGGAAACCTACAAGGAAGACGCCGGCCAGACGAAGTTTCAGCGTTTCATCGGTGCGTCCCTGCCCATGCAGGCGGTCTACCGCATCATTCGCAGCGCGGCGCCGAGTACCGCCACGGTGATGATCACCGGCGAAAGCGGTACGGGAAAGGAGCTGTGCGCGGAGGCCGTGCATTCGCTCAGCCCCCGTTCCGAGCGGCCCTTCATCGTCATCAATTGCGCGGCCATTCCCCGCGACCTGATGGAGAGCGAGATCTTTGGCCATGTGAAAGGCGCCTTTACCGGTGCGACGTCGGATCGGGATGGAGCGGCAAGCCGGGCCAATGGCGGCACGTTGTTCCTGGACGAGATATGTGAAATGGGCCTGGACCTGCAGACCAAGCTCCTGCGGTTCATTCAGACAGGCAGTTTCGAGAAGGTCGGCGGCAGCCGTACCGAGCAGGTCGACGTGCGGTTCGTGTGCGCGACCAACATGGATCCGTTGGAACAGGTGCGCGCCGGCAGGTTCCGTCAGGATTTGTATTACCGGCTGCACGTCATTCCATTACACATGCCGCCGCTTAGGGATCGGGATGACGATGTGCTGATCATCGCCGGGGAATTCCTGAGGCGGTTCGCCTCCGAGGAGGACAAACAGTTCGCCTCCTTTTCTCCGGAAACCGAAACCATGTTGCAGAGCTATTCGTGGCCGGGAAATGTGCGCGAACTCGAAAACGTCATGCGCAATGTGGTGGTGCTGAACAACGGGGAAACCGTCACCCCCGACATGCTGCCGCCCGAGTTTCAAACCGGCCTGGTCATCACCCCGTGTGGGCCGAAAACCGGAACGGCGACGGAACCGGTCGTCGTCGAGACAAACGTGTCGAGCGTTCCGTCGATTCGGCCTTTGTGGCTGGTCGAGAAGGAAGCGATCGAACAAGCCATCGGAATGTGTGACGGCAATATTCCCAAGGCGGCCGCGCTCCTGGGAATCAGCGCCTCGACGATTTACCGCAAACGTCAGTCTTGGGCGGATTCCGCTTAACGGCGCATCACCGGCTCAATTCCAACCTTGAAGCGGACGCGCGGTCGCTATTTTGAAAGTGCGGCGTCCAGGAATTCGACCCGGTCCTGGCCCCAGAATATTTCATCACCCAACACATAGCTCGGTGCACCAAAGACACCGCGGTCGATGGCTTCCCGCGTGTCCGCCGCGCGCAACCGCTCCGGTTCGCCGCTTTCCACGGTGGACATGACGGCATCGGCGTCCAGTCCGCACGACCGGGCGATGGTCACGAGTGTCGCCGGGTCGGCGATATTGGCTTCTTCGGCCCAGACGGCGCGCAATATGGCTTGCGAAAAGGCCAGCGCGTCATCGCCACGTTCCCGTGCCGCAATCACCATGTGTGCCGCCAGCGTCTCGTCGGCGGGAAAATAGGCGGGTTCGAGCGTCAGCGGAATATTCAGTTTGTCGCGCCAGCGCTTCAGTTCCATCATACGGTAGGCCTGCCGCTGCGGCGCCCGCTTGGGCAACGGCAATCCGCCGGAAACCGCGAACACTTCGCCGAAGTTGACGGGTTTGACGTTGACCGCCGCCTGGTGCCGCGCGGCAATGTCGATCAGCCGGTCGCCGCCCAAATACGTCCACGGAGAAATCAGCGCCAAATAGTAATCGATCACTTTATCCATCAAGCTTGTCCTCGTTTTCAATTGGCCCGTTCAATCGGACGGGCGTAAATCTCGAACGGCGTGTCCATACCCTTCAATGGTTTTCCGATGCAAGCAACAAAGTGGTGAATGGGGGGACTGACCGGATATTGCCTGATGCCGGAGTGCGACGGACCGCACAGAGGCGGTGTCGGGCCGGTCCGTCGCGGTGTGGCTCGCCTCGTGCGTTTTGGCCCGGTATGTCACCGCCGTCCTCTTTCGCATTGCCGCCTGGGCGGCGATCCGGTCAAATGGAAGTTCGCGGACGGCGGTAACAATGGGGAAGGGCGATGACGGTTGCGACACATAGCGCAAAGGTAAACGGCACGGAGATTGCCTACTGCATCGATGGCAGCGACGACAATCCGTGGCTTGTCATGAGCCACTCCCTTGCCGCCCATTCCGGAATGTGGGCGCCGCAGATGACGGCGTTGACGGACCGCTTTCGCGTGCTGCGTTTCGATACGCGCGGACATGGTGGTTCGCCGGTCAACAAGGCGGCGGACTTTTCCGTGATGGCCGGCGATGTGATCGGTTTGCTCGATCACCTTGGTATCGACCGGACGTACTTTGCCGGTCTGTCCATGGGCGGCATGATCGGCCAGCAGTTGGCGATTCATCATGGCGACCGGCTCAACGCCGTGGTTCTGTGCGACACGACCAGCGTCATTCCGCCCGACTATGCGGACATGTTCGCGCAGCGCGCGCAGACGGCGCGGGACGAAGGCATGCAGGCCCTGGTCGCGCCGACGCTCGAACGCTGGTTTACACCCGAGTACCTGGCGGAACGCGGTGACGAGGCGCAGCCCGTCGCGGATATGATCGCCGGCACGCCGGTCGAGGGTTACGCCGACGCCTGCGGCACCATTACGACCCTGGACATGACCGGCGGCTTGCCGTCGGTGGCGGTTCCGGTGCTTGTCATCGTCGGCGAGCATGATCCCGGAACGCCGGTGGCGGCGGCGCAGGCCATCCATGCGGCTATCCCCGGTTCCGAAATGAAAATCATCGAAGACGCGTCGCACTTTTCCAATTGGCAGCAGCCCGAGGTCTTCAACGATAGCGTGACCGGCTTTCTCGGCCGGTATTAGTTCCGGCGAATGCCGGCCGCTAGTGCAACAACGTCCGGCGCAGGAAGGCCATGGTTTTGCTGAGCGCCTTCCGGCCGGCTTCCGGGTCGCCGCCGGCAATGCCGAAACTGCCGGAACAGTCCCAGATCACGCTTTTCAGCGTACCGCTGCTGACTTTGCGGCCCGTCGATTGCTCGACGAATTCGTTGGGCCGGACTTCGCGGATCAGGCACGAGGCCGGGGTAACGCCGCCAACGGGCGCCCAAGTGACGTTCTTGAGCGACGGATGATCGAAGCCGTGACGGGCACCGTCATGAACGATCATGTCGGCCTGCTGTGCCGGGTTCAACAAGCGCAACTGTTCGAGGAAGTCCAGGCACAGTCCCGGCGGCGTGATCTCGTCGGCGCCGCCCGATTGTACGAGGATCGGCGCGCCCGTCGTCTTGGGCGACAGGAACCGCAAGCCGCACCAGGGATAGTACGCCACATGGGCGGCAAAGGACTCGCCGTTGCGGGCCAACGCCGTGCGGATGGACGTGAGCGACGCGTACAGCGCCGCGATACCGCCCTTGGAAAAACCCACCACGCCGATGCGGGACTTGTCGATGTCGGGACGGGCACTGAGATAGGCCAGCGCCGCATAGGCGTCGGCGATCATGGACGACTCGGTCACCAGTGACTGGTCCTGGGTCGTGTTGCTGACTCCGCGGGGCTTGAAACTGTTGATGGCCAGTACGGCGAACCCCATGGCCGTGAAGACATCGGCGTACTGCTTGTCCTGTTCTCCCTGGCCGAACGAGGTATGCAGCAGCACCAATGCCGGCGCCGGACCGCGGGTCGGGTGCGCCGGCATGCGGAGCCAGCCGTAGATCCGGCGCGGCGGTGACGCCGATCCGTTCAATAACTCATCGATGAACACGGGATCGGCGCTGCGAATGGCGACCTGTTGCCCACCGATCTCGGTCGTCGTGCAAGCCGTCAACAGGACGAGCAACAGGGCAAGACCGAACGATCCGGCGCGGACCGGTTTCATTCGGGGCTCCAGCCCGCGTGCCAGTCTTTCAGGGCAACCACGGCGGCCGGCTGGCCGTTGTCGAAAAACCAGGAATCGATGGCGAAGTTTTCGCCGGTCGCCTTTTCCCGCACGACGGCCGTGGAATGGAACCAGCCGGTCGCGCCGAACCGGTTGGCGGGGCGGCCCGGTTCGTGCCAGCGCAGAAGGCCGGCGTCGTCGAGCATCAGGATCAGCGTGGTGGTATTGATGGTTTCCGAAACGCAGTCGATCTGGCTGGTATCGAACATGTTCTCCAGCATGCCCTTGATATTGCCGCCGCGGTCGTTGGCCGTGCCGGTTTTCTGGCCGGCGGCCGCTTCATACCGCGCGACGGCCAACGCGATCTGCTGACGTTCCTCGCCGGCGGATCGGGCGGGCGGCGTCATCGCCCGGCGGATGTCCGACCATTCCCGGGCGGAGAGGGCAATGCGGTCGTGTGTCCCACATGAAGCGCCATGGCAATAGACGAACTGCTCGGGCCGCGTGCTGTCGACGCCATAGGTGCTGACGAAACTGCGCGGTTCCCCGCCGTCGGGCAGGGTGCCGCACGCGGCCAGGAGGCCGCAAACAAGCGCCGACATCCCGGCGCGCACGGCAATACCGGACAGTTTTCCTGAAGGATTGGCGGTCATGAACGTATTGGTCCGGCGATCGTTGCGGGCGGCCGGAAGTGTAGCCCGTTCGGCACGTGCCGTCAGCGCCATTCTGGTGCACAATGCCGTGGGCGGCGAAGCGGCCGCCGGAGAGGTGCGCATGTCACCGAAAAGGATGGCGATACTTGGCTGGGTGTTGTTGATGGCGGTTGTCACAAGCCCCCTCCACGCCGCCAAAACGCCGCAGGGTCCGGCGGACCAAGACACACCGATGGCCCGAACCGGGCCTTATGTTGGCCGGTTGCTTGTGGCGACACCGCGGATGGGCGATCCGCGCTTCGCCAAAACGGTCATATTGATGCTGGAACACCGTGTCGACGGTATCGGCGCCGGCGCCATGGGGCTGATCATCTACCGGTTCATCGGCCAGGGCCCGGTCGGGAAATTGCTGGACGGTTCGGGTGCCACGGTCGATGGCGCAACCGCCGAGAAACCGGTGTCGTTGCATTTCGGCGGACCGGTCGAAGGTTATCTCGGCTTTATCCTGCACAGCGGCGAATACCCGGGCACGTCGGACTCGCGTACGGTCAAGGGCATGGCCGAGGGTACGGTGATCGTCTCCACCGACGTCGGTCTGTTGGCCAAGATCGCGACAGGTGCCGGGCCGAAGAACAGCCTGTTCCTGATGGGGTACGCCGGGTGGGGCCCGGGCCAGCTCGAGCGGGAAATCGCCGAAGGGGCGTGGGTGCTGATTCCCGGCGATGCCGGCCTGGTGTTCGGTGCCGACAGGGGCGAAGCCCTGTGGCGCAAGGCCTGGGAGCGCCGCGGCCTGGAGCTTTGAACGAAAACGGCGCCCGCTTGGGACGCCGTTTCCGTGATCCGGGCGGATCGTTTAACCCGAACGTCTCTCCTCGCATACCCGGTGCTGCAGATTGGAGCCGAAACTCAGCAGGAACTGCAGGGTACGCTGAGTCTCCGGCTTGGACAGCATACTGAGTGTCGAAATTAGCCCTCCGGTGGGTTTTGCGCGGGAGGCGTCGGCCGCGGCATCGTCCATGGCCAGACGGGCGTTGTCGACCATGGTGGCGATGTCCTCGTGGCCGATGTTGTTCATCATGTGCTCGAGGAACGAGAAGAAGCGCTCGACGATGGAATCGGTCGAGGCTTCCTTGGCAGCATGCAGCAGCACGACCGTGTCGAACAACGTGTCGACGGCGCCGATCCGGTTCAGCTCGGTCAAACGGTCGATGATGTGCAGGATCGCATCGCGGGTGTCGTCGTCGTTCAGCCGGTCGACCACTTCCAACGCGTTGGCGCCGGTGACCGACAGCCGTTCGACCATGGAGTCGGTCAATGCATCGCCGGCGGCCCGGGCCAGACGGGCGACGTCGTTGTCCGGCCGGTTGCTGATTAGGCTCTCATCCATGCCGGCCTCCTCACAGCAAGCCGCGGGCGGACAGCCAGTACAGCCGGTTATAGGCCAGCTTGAACCAGTGGATCATCTGCGACGGCGGTCCGGGGTTGGGCGGCGTGGTGTAGTTGAACCAGACATAGGTGCCCGCGTTCATGCCGGTTTCGACGAAGCAGAACACCTTGCCGTCGTAGTTGCGCGCCCAGCGCCCCTCGGTGACCAGGGAGGCGACATTGTCGATGATGGTGTCGGCCTCGAAATGGGCCGTCGATCCCGCTTTCGAAATCGGAATGTTGGTGGTGTCGCCGACCACGAACACGTTGGTCGAGCCTTCGCGCAGCAGGGATTCGCGCTCCGTCGGCACCCAGCCGCCGGCACCGAGATCGGAATCCGTGATGACCTGCGCGCCGTGGTGCGGCGGGATGGTCACCAGCATGTCGTAGGGCAGGGTCGAGCCTTCCTCCGATGTGATGGTCTTGGCCGCCGGGTCGACTTCCTTGGTGTTGAAGAAGGTTTCGTAGTTGATGCCCGCCTTGTCGAATTCCGGCTGTGTCCATTGGGCGACGGGTTCGAGAGCATGTAGGCGGCCGATGGGATAGGTGTAGGTGATCTCGGTCTTGTCCCACAGACCCCTGTCCGTCAGATGGTCGCGCAGCATGAAGGTGATTTCCAGTGGCGCGACCGGGCACTTGTGCGGCGCGTTGACATTGACGACGATCTTGCCGCCCTCGAATTCCGCCAGGGCGTCGCGCATCTTGCGGGCGCCGTTCAGGTCGTAAAACCAATGGGCGCCTTCCTCCATGCCCGGAATGGTGTCGGGGCGGATGCGGGAGCCGGTGGCGATGACCAGGTAGTCGTAGCCGTAAGTGCGTCCCGATTCGGTGGTGACCTGGTTGCCCTCGACGTCGATGTTGGCGGCGGGGTCGATATGGAAGGTCACCCGGCGGTCGAGCACCTTGCGCTGGTCGCGGAACAGTTCGGATTCCCGAATACGTCCGAACGGTACATACAACAGCCCGGGCTGATACATGTGGGTTTCCGTCGCGCCCAACATGGTGATGGCCACCTCGTTGTTGCGCAGCTGATTGCCGAGCTGACGGCACAGGCCGTTGGCGACGATCGTCCCGGCCAGCCCGCCGCCGACGATAAGAACTTGCTTGGTCATGGTTTTCCTCCCAAAGCGCCGCAAATCATTGTCGTTCTACGCGCGGCACAGATTGCGTGTGGGCCCGGCGAGACGGGGCCCGGAGTTACTTCATCTTGCGTACGACGACGCGCCAATGATCGTCTTCCTGGTCGACGCTGACGCAGTCGTGTCCCACCTTTTTGCACCATTCCGGCACGTCGGCCGCAGTCCCCTTGTCGGTCGACCAAACCTCGATCTCGTCTCCGATTTCGATCAATTTGAGTTTGGCGATGAGTTCCATCAGCGGCCCGGGACAGAAGGCTCCGCGGGCGTCGATTTTGTGGCGTTCACTCATGATGTCTGACAAGTCCTTCTTGCGCGTGTCGGATCAGAGGGAAATCAATTGTCCGGACTCGGCGTCCGACAGGAATTTGGTCAGGCCCATCGGCCCGTCGAACAGTTCGGGGACCAACCGCTCCTCCTCCCAGCCGTTGACGTCCAGCGCCATGGAACAGGCATGCATCCGCATTTCGCCGAGCATCTTGCCTTGCTGAAACAGTTCGATGGCGTCCGGTGCGCCCTTGGACTGCATTTCCCGTGAAAACCGGCCGCCGTGATAACGGTCATCCGGTGCGGTCTCCCGGTCGAATACGTAAAGGGCGTTCATACTGACGAAGACCTGTACCGGGCGGTCCGAAACGGCGGCAACCGACGCCAGCATAGCGGCCATCTGCACGTTCTCGTGTTCACCCGAACAAAGCAGAATAAAGAGAGGGGGGCTGGCCATCAGGTGGTCCCTTATCTGTGGCGGTCGATGGACTAGTTCTACAGATAATATATGTGAAATTAAGGTGTCACAGAGAAGGGCCGTGAGTCGACTGCGACCAAGTGTCGCAACACATTCGACGGCAACGACGGGGCCGTTCGCCGCCGCTCGATTTGGCCGATTTGCGTGCGCGTTACGGGCTAGCGGCCGCGCGCGAATCCGTCGAGGAAACTGACCAGGTTGTCGCCCAGCTCAGGGCTCAGATAACCGCCTTCCTGAACCAGCACCGTGGGTAGTTCCAGACCGGCGATGGCCTCGGCGATGCGGCCGAATCCGGGTGTCGTGATCGCCAGCCCTTCGAACGGATCCCCTTCATAGGCGTCGAGTCCCAGGGCGACGACCAATGCCTCGGCGCCGTAGTCCGTGATCCGCTCCAGCGCCGCGTGCAGCGCCTTGAGATAGTCGTCGTCGGCCGTCCTGCGCGGTTGCGGCAGGTTGAGGTTGAAGCCCTCGCCCTCGTCGGCGCCGGTCTCCGACGCATGGCCCCAGAAAAACGGATAGAACCGCACCGGGTCGGCGTGCAGGGACACGGTCAGGACGTCGGCGCGGCGGTAGAAGATTTCCTGGGTGCCGTTGCCGTGGTGCACGTCCACATCGAGGACCGCCACCTTGTCGTGGTTCCGGCGCAGGTGCTGCGCGGCCAGGGCGGAATTGTTCAGATAACAAAAGCCGCCGGCGGTTTCGCTGGACGCGTGGTGTCCGGGCGGGCGGCAAAGCGCGTAGGCTTCGCGGTCGCCGCGCATCACCATGTCGGCCGCGTGGATGGCGGCATTGGCGGCGGCGCGTACCGCATCCCACGTGCCCTTGGATATGGGGCAGGCGGTGTCCGTCATGTGAAAGCCCGCCTGACCGGCGGCCGAGTCGGGGTAGCCGCCGGCCGGCACGATGGGGTGCACATTGGGGATGACCTCGTCCGACGCGTTCGGCTGGCGCTGCCAGCGTTCGTGGATCCTCTCCAGAAACGTCAGATACCGCCGGGTATGAATTTTGCCGAGCAGCTCCGTGCCGTGATCGGCCGGATCGACGATGCCGTGGCCCGCGTTTTCCGCCGCGTGCAGCAGCATTTCGGCGCGCTGCGGCACTTCGGGATTGGCCTGGATCGATCCGTTGACGAGGAAGTGTTTGGGATCGTGCTGGGCATTGAGCGGGCTATGGACGATTTTCATGACGGCCTCGGACTGTGAACGGAACGGCGATACGGTTCTGTTTCCAGCCGGCTATTTACCGGCGGGGATCGTGGACGCAGTCAGCCGATGTGCCGGCGATTGGTCAAGACAAATATCCGCACGAGAGGGGGCATGCCACGACTGTTGGTGATTAGGATTTTGGTGCGGCTTTTTATGAATCAGTAAATTATCATTCTACAAATACGCCAATATTGTAGAAAGTACGAAACAATAATCTCCCGGTTTTGATCTACGATCCTCGTGCCTGAAAACACCATCGCACGCCTGTCACGGGTACGAGGAACCAACATGCAGCCTGATCAAGGAACCGTCTGCTCCGATAATGCAACGTCCATTGATGCCGCCTATTTGCGGGAACAAACGGTTGGCATCGATAGCTGGATCACCACCCCGTTCGGCGAGCGGTTGCAGGTCTACGCCGATTATACAGCATCGGGCCGGGCCCTGCATTTCATCGAACGTTTCATGCAATCGCTGTTGGTGCCTTACGCCAATACCCATACCGAGGACGACCATACCGGCCGGACCATGACCCAGGCCCTGCATCAGGCCGAGGACATCATCAAGCGCTCGGTCAACGCCGGCGCCGGCGGCCGCATGGTGGCCTGCGGGACCGGCGCCACGGGCGCCATCGAGAAGCTGCAGCAGATTGTCGGCGTCGCCTTGCCGCCGGCGACGCGCGCCAACCTGGCGCCGGCGGTCAGCAAGGAATCCCTCGAAGAGAACGGACCCGTCGTGTTCGTCGGGCCTTACGAACATCATTCCAACGAGGTGACCTGGCGCGAGAGCCTGGCGACCGTGGTGTCGGTCAATCTGTCCGACGACGGCGGGGTCGATCTGGCCCATCTGGAGGCGCTGCTGAAAGATTCGCGCTATCAGGGGCGGATGCGCATCGGTTCGTTTTCGGCCGCGTCCAATGTGACCGGGCGTTTGTCGCCGGTGCACGAGATCGCGGCACTGTTGCATCGATACGATGCCCTGGCGGTGTTCGATTACGCGGCCAGCGCACCCTATGTCGCCATCGACATGAACCCGCCCGCCGGCGCCCATGCCGGCGACGCGACGCTGGATGCCGTGTTCATTTCACCGCACAAGTTTCTCGGCGGGCCGGGGTCGTGCGGACTGCTGGTGTTCAACGAGCGGCTCTACCGGCGCGACCTGGGGCCTTCGGTGGGCGGGGGCGGTACGGTGCGGTATGTCGGTCCCGAAGGACATGACTTTTTCGACAAGATCGAAGAGCGCGAGAAAGCCGGTACGCCGGGGACGTTGCAGATCATCCGCGCGGCGCTGGCCTTCCAGGTCAAGGATGCGGTCTCCGCCGACACCATTCATGACCGCGAACAGGCCATGTTGGACCGGGCGTTCGATCGCTGGCGGGACCATCCGTTGATCGACGTGCTCGGCCATGCCGATCCCGGCAAGCGTATCGGGATCGTCTCGTTCAATATCAAGACCCGGGATGGCCGTACCCTGCACCCGAGGTTCGTGACGACATTGCTGGATGATTTGTTCGGCATCCAGAGCCGTGCCGGATGTTCCTGTGCCGGACCCTACGGACATCGCCTCCTGGATATCGACCACGATACGTCCGAGATCTATCGCCACTGGATTGGCGAAGGCTATGACGGCATCAAGCCCGGTTGGTGCCGTATCGGCTTTCACTACGCCATGGACGACTTGGACGTGGGCTATATCATCGATGCGGTCGCGTTCGTGGCCGAACACGGAGAACGGTTCCTCGATCGTTACGACTTCGATATGCATACCGGCGCGTGGACTCACCACCACGGTCATCGGGCGCAGGTATCCCTCGCTTTGGACCAGGCGATCGGTTGCCTGGCGCCCGAACGCCGTGCGCTCGGCCGGGCCGTACGCCAGGGGCATTATCGCAATTTCCTGCATGCGGCGCGTCGGCTGGCAGCCGGACCGTCCGTCGACCGCAAGCCGGAACGGCCGCGCATCCCGGCCGAAGCGGAATCCCTGCAGTTCTTCGTCATGTAGAAGTGAGCAGGTCATGTGCCGTTGGCTGAGTTATAGAGCAGTTCCTCTTTAGATGGAATCCATTCTGTTTCTCGAGCGGCACATGACCTGCTCACTTCTACATGACGAAGAACTGCAGGGATTCCGCTTCGGCCGGGATGCGCGGCCGTTCC
>JANQFL010000054.1 GCA_028277845.1 Sneathiellales bacterium | reverse complement strand
GGCTGCCGTCTCGGCCATACCGCCAGGTATGGCCGTCACCGCCAGCCTTGGCCTTGGCGCCAATACGCTCCGTCAGAATGTTTCCATCTAAAGAGGAACTGCTCTAATTGGCCGACAAGGGCTTGACCAGCATAACACCCATCAGCATGGCGACCTCGCCATCGTCATTGGACAACGGCGCCTGCAACGACCAGAGCTGGCGGACATGGTTCTTCGCGTTGACGAAGTGCCGCGACGTCGCCGACGGCGCGATACCGAATACGGCACTGCGGAACGATTCCGCCAAGTCCCCCTGCAGGCCGGCGTGTCCGTATTCCTTCATATTGCGGGCGATTCGCTTGCCGATTACCCCGCCTTCGATCTTGCCTTCATTGCCGTCTTCGATTTGATCGCCGACAAACTCGTAAAGAAAGTCGATGTCGGGTTGCAGTACGCGAATTAATGTCAGGTTTGGTGCAAGGTCCGGAATATCCGACAACTTGATGTCCCTCAAATAAGGCGATTTGCGGCCACCCCTTCGGCTATCCCAATAACTCAGGAATTTGCGTTCCAGCTCCGCCCATTCAGGCGGTCCCGGAGGACGGGCAAATTTGGATAACGCCGCCAAGTCCGGCTTGGCAAAGACCTGCTGACTGTCGGAAGAGATCACCGCGAACAAAGGTTCGATCCGGCTGATCATGACAACACCGGCCAAGGCGGTTCCGTCGCAGCTTTGATCTTCGCCGTCGGCCGGAAGGGTCTCGACCGGAGCGAACAACGCCCAAATGTGGCACCGATTGCCCGCGGCATTGAACATGTGCGAAGACATGCCGACGGGCCGCGCACGTTTCACCGCACTCCGGAGCACCGAAAGCAGCTCGGATTGAACACCTTCATGCCCGTAATTTGCCTTGTTCGCCGCCGCCTTGCGGATGACATCAACCCCGACGAGGTTGGCTTGGTTGCCGCGAACGACTTCGGAACCGAAATGCTCATACCGAAAAGACTCGCCGTTATCGCGTGAGCGAATGACGACCAAATACGGTCTGATGTCTTCAGGAGCCAGGTCGGTTTCGTCATTCCGGAACACCGGCAACTCACCGTCTCCGCGGCGCGCGTGCCAATGTTCGAGAAACGATTTTTCTATCGAGACCCACCCGGGCGGTCGGAACATTCGGACATCGGTGGCCAGCGTGAAAGGATCAGCGTCTGTTTCCGCCGGACCGGCTCCGAGGGCATCCTTGATCACATCGGCCGACACCAGTTGCTCGCGCAACTGGGCGAAGACCTCTCCTGCTATTCCACTGTCGTCCAATGCGCGGCGGAACCGGATCAAATCTTCATTCTTCGGCGGCTGTTCACCCTTCTGAAGGCCAATGAACCGCCGCAATGATCGCCGGTCTTCCAGTTCATGATCGAGCTCATGCGCGGCAAAGCCAAACCATTGCTGGATCAAGAACGTTTTCAGAAGAGTTACGGGCGAGTGGTTCAGCGGCGGATTGTCGACCAGGCGCTCCGTCCAGTCGACCAACCGTGCAAGGCGTTGCCAGTCGATCAGTGAGTCGATGGATTCGATCCACTTGCCAGGCCCAACCACGGTGGGTTTGGGCGTCTGTTCGACCTTGCCTCGTATCATTGAATGCGCACTCACACACAACGTACCAACACCATAATATACTGAATGTTGCGGCCACATCCTAGATTATTATGCTAACGATACTACTTATGAGGGATTGCGCGACCTTTCCCCCCCATCTTCGGATGAGAATTAAGGTTACCGGCCGGCGAAACGTACGTATCGGACCAAGGTGTAGGTGTTTGTCGATGTTGCGGTCGCGCACCAGCCGGACCAGCGGGTGACGCCAGCAAACTCAATCGCCGGCTTGCTTTGTCTTTTGCCGCAAATAGTTGATGTGCAGTCGCAGGGAATAGGCGCTGGCCGCGAAACCGACCGGCACCGAGACCTGCTCGACCGAGTTTTCCAGTTTATCGAGTTTGTCGGCCGCTTCCTGAAGCGATAGTTCACCCGCCCGGATGCCGTCATCCAGTCTCTGCAGATCCTTGTACCACCGGTTCACCCGCGACCGCATCCGCCAGGTATAGGCGGGCGGCAACAGCTTGAACAAGGGATACAGCAGCGTCAAAAGCGGCAATAGCATGACCTTCAGGCGATCGATCAGATTGGCCGCTGCAAACGGTAAATAGCGTTGTAGAAACGGCGGCCCCCGGTCGTAAAACCGCTGCGCCGCAGGTTCCAACGGATAGGTCAGGAAATTACCGGATGGGAACGCGCCGGGGGGCTCAAGATGCCCGCCCTTCCGATGCGCGTCTCGCATCGCCAGCAGAAGCAAATCGACCAGTGCCGGGTGAAGATGCTGCGACGCGACGACCGTTGCCGCCGGCGCAAGCAACACCTTATCGTGTTCCGGCAGGTTGCCGGCCAGGTCGACCGTCCCTTCGGGCAAAACGACTTTCGACAAATACCCGTTGCGGCGGAGATAGGCGTCGGCCCGGTCGAAACTCATCAACTCGACACCGGGAACGGATAGCAGCCGGCGTACGGTTTTCGACGTCACGGACGTCACGAACACCGCAGCGTCGACATGTCCGGCAATCAACGCCTCGGCCGCTTCGCCGCCGCCCAGGTCCTGCAGGGACGAATTGCCTTCCGTAATACCGTTCTCGCCCAGCAGCTTGAGGGCGACTTCACGGGTGCCGCTACCGACGGCGCCGACCGCGATGTGCAGTCCCTTGAGCTGAAGCAGCCGGCTTGGCCGTTCGATACCCCGTACGAAGACCCATATGGGTTCGAAGTAGACGCTCCCGAGGGACCGGAGATCACCGAACCGCTCGGCACTTCCAATGCCGCCTTGCAGGAAGGCCACGGAAACGTCGTTCCCGGCGCCGGTCAGCAATTGCAGGTTTTCCGTCGACCCGGCCGTATTCCGCAGTACCAGTTCGATGCCTTCCCTGGCAAACCGTTCGGAATAGATGTGGCCGAAATGGTGATAGGCCCCGGCCTCGGAACCCGTCGCCATGACCACGCGGTCCGGAGGGGCAGGCTCGACAAACTGAAAGGCAACGACAAATCCAGCAATAACAATCAGGACGCCGGGCGCAATGACCGCGATCTGCGCCCACAAACTGCGAAACAACCGCCGGGGCGGTCCTTGTCCCCGTGTCGCCTGTTGGTCCGCCTGGTCGCGGCCCCCCGATGCGTCTCCCTGGTTCATGGCATTTCCCGACTTTTGCGCCTCGTCACTTCATCAATGCCAAGATCACCCGTCAAAGCGGATTTGGCAACATGGACCGAGGCGAATTCGGCACACGGCAAGCCCTGCCGCACCGTATCCAAATGCGTCGCCCTCAATCATTCAGGTCGGCGACCAGTGTATCTCCGAACCGCTCGTCCGTGTGAACGACGTGCAACCGGTCTCTCATTTGCCCGAGAACCCGCTCGTTCGCCAAGACCTGCATGGTCCAAACCGGCGGACGGAAGAATTCTTCGAATAGAACAATTCGACCGCCATTTGCCTGCGCACGTTCCACGAGGTTCCAAAGCGTGTGACGCCGAAACCCCCGTCCGATCGTGAACACGTGCTCCGATCTCCAGTCACCCCGCAGGAACGACTTTGCCACCTTTGCTGCCTGATTCGCGCGAATGACCGTAATCGTGGCTCGGCTGCGATAACGCAATGTTTCCGCCAGCCCCACATTCTCGGTCACGATGACAACGTCGTTTTCGCCTGCTTCGCGAATGACCCACGATCCCTTGACCAGGTCGTATTCATCGTCTGCATTCTGAACGAGCGCCATGCCGCCGAACCAGTTGTGCGCCAGCACGAGCAACAGGAATGTCCCCACCAATACCGGGCCGCGCGGCGTTCGAAGGCATGGCTCCACGACCAGCACCGCAAGCAGGATGATCAACGGCATGAGGGCCATGATCCAGGCCTCTATGCCCGCGGGATTGAGGCGGCCGACCATGGCCGCATAGACCGACAGCCAAACCAGACACACCATCATACGGCGGTCCTTTAGGACGGCGAAATTGCGGTTCCCGCCCATATAGACGATAGCCGCGGCGAGGCCGGCGGCCAACGGCAACGTCAACACTGGGACATAGACCAGCCAGCCCGCCCGTCCCGCGGTAAAGATCTCTTCCTGGATTACATTGCTCGGATAAACCCGGCGAACCCATTCGACGACGCCGTCCCAGCCGAACAACCAGGACGCCGAAAGCAAATCGTGTGAAAAGGCAAAAGCGGCCTTGACGACGGAAACCAAAACGACCCGCGGCGAGAGCGGCGCAATGGCGAATTCTTCCGAGCGCTGCGACAGAAACGCCGAGAGCGCGTCCGGGGAAACCGGCCCGCCGCGGTCGGCCAGGAAACCGGTCACATATCCCAAGACGATAACGGCGCCCCCCACGGCTCCATAGATCGCCAGCCAGTGCAGGCGGTCCTTGCGCAAAAACAGCAGCGGGAACGCGAAAAACAGCGGCACGACATTCGGCTGATAATAAAGGACCGCTAATCCGGCAATGAGTGCAGGCCACAAGACCTGGCGCAAGGCAAGACGCGACATACCGTCCGCGGTGAGCAGAAGATGAAAAACGATGAGCACCAGAAGGAGAGACGAAATATAGACGTCGGCCTCGACCGCGTAGCGCCAGTAACCATAAGTGGCGCCAAGAATGGCGGTGGCGAGCACGGCGGTCTTCGGCGGCAACCGAAAATGCGTCGCCAATACGCGGCACAGCAGAACCAAACACAATGCCGCCGAGACGGCTGATATCGCGCGCAGGATATGCAGGCCCGACGCCGGCACACCGATCTGGTTCAGGCCGACATACAGCACCCGAGCCCCCATGTGATAGAGCATCAGGCGCGGATCGGAAACTTCCGTCAGGTCGGAGTGTTCCGCCCGGTAGGCGAATGCATAGGCGTCATCCGTTTCGCTGAGGTTTCCCGCCGCCGTCAAAACGTAAAACGCAAGAACCACAAAAAACGCCAGGACCGCCGTCCGGCGGTCGCCTCGCGCCAGCCCATCGGCAATTGTCGACAATGTTTCGGCAAACGCACGCATCAGTTTTGACCACCCTCGGCGCTCTCGCCGCAATCACTGAGCGGCACTTGCCGCAATCTTTGGGCATCCGACAGAACATCGACGAATGTCCCCACCGGCCGGACATCATAAGCGCGGCCGTAGGTATCCAGAATACGGTCCATGAATCGAAGCTTGTCTTCCGCCCGCTGCTTCATCCCGGGCAGAAACCCGAGATCATCGACATCGCCACCACCCAGGAAATCCGTGGCGTGGAGCAGAAACGAAGGTGGTGTCCGGCTGATGCGGCAAAGAGCAAGTGCCACACGAAAGTATGCGTTGGCCGTCCGCCGCGATGTTTGCGCCAGATAGTTCAGGTATGTGGCATGAAACGGCAGGCGCAAAAACGGCATGGTCGTCACCGGCACCTCCGCCAGGACACGGTCGCCCATGTTCCATAAATACGGCTTGTTCGGTTTCGTTCCGTCCCGGATGCCGCCAAACGGTTGAGGCGCACCCGGAGCCGTCTGACCGTCCCGATGCGACGTCGATTTCTGATAGCGCCGGAGCAGAGGTCCAACGAAGGTGGGAAACGTCGACGCGTCATAGCGGTAGCCGCGTTTTGCCAAGACGTGCAACGCCGACGCAGGCAGCCCGAAAGCGGGTCCCCGAAAACCAAGCGGCCGCTGCCCCGTTGCCTCGTAGATAGCCGCTTCACACCGTTCGATTTCCCGATCTGCGGCATTTTCATCGAAACCCGAAAACCCGTAGGCGTGGTCGTAGGAATGGTTGCCGATTTCATGCCCTGCTTCCGCGATGGCGGACAGGGCGTCCTTGTGCGCCGCCTGCTCGGCATCGCGGCCAACCACGAAGAACGTGATTTTCATTCCGTGTTCGTGCAGCACCCTGAGAATGCGCGGTACCGCCACATTGATGAATGAAGGATAGTCGGTCCAATGCCCGTAACCATGGGCCCGCAGATACGTCCAGTGGTTGTCGAGGTCCAACGACAAGGCCGCGACGTGTTTTCCTCTCGTCGTCACATATCCTCCGCCAACGAGGCCATCAACTGGTCGGCAACGGTGTTGGCCAGGCCCACGGATTCGTTGACGCTCAAGGAGCCGTTGACGATATGCGATGAGTTGGCGATCCAGAGGCCGGGCACGGATGTCTTCATGGCCGGAAGATTACGCGAATAATTGAGGGTCGACAAAGCCAGGACCCGGCGCGTCCGCGATAGACGAAAAGCGGAAATCTCCTCGTCACGCAGATCCGGATACAGGCGACGCAAGCCACCGAGGAACAGTGTTTCGATTTCCGCATCCGACCGGTCGAAAAACGGATCATCCGCCGGAAGGTACCGGGGCAGATAAACCAGATACTGTCCGGCGGTTTCCTCCGGCCGGACAAGCGAAGACATTTCGATCACCGTCGTGAACGGTATGGACTCGTCGGTGATGTATGTCAGGTAGGCATCGCCAAGAGGGCGTGTAAGCAACAAAGAGGCGCATACAACGCCTTGATATTCGATGCCGCGCAGTTGCGCCTTCTCGGACAACGACAAGTCCGTGCATATGTCCGCGGCCATCGAGGACGCGAAGGTGACGACCGTCCGGTCGAACTCGAACGCGCGGTCGCCCGTCGTGACATGGATGCCGGCACCGCTCTTAGTGATGGCCTTGACCGGGCAACCGGGTAGAACCTGTGCCCCCTTGTGCTGCAAGTCCCGCTGCAACGTCTGCGTGATACGCCCGTAGCCGCCGGGTACATAGCCGAACATTTCGGTTTTCAAGCCGCCGCGCCGCGCGCCGTAGAACCGGCGGATCACCGACCAGATATAGGCCGCGGAGACACGCGAGTGATTGGGCCCGAGCTTCGATCTCAGGAGCGGCAACCAAAGCCGTTCGAACGTACGCCGTCCGGACAGTTTGATGAGCCAGTCCGCGACGGGCGTTTGTTCGAGAGGGACTCCGTTTTCTATGCGATCGGCATACACGATAGTGGCGCCGAGGCGCAGCTTGTCGATCAGGCCGAGAACCGGCAGGCGCAGAAAATCGATGGCGTTGTTCAACGGGTACAAGGACTTGCCGTCGAAAAACTTCGTCTTCGTCGTGCCCCAGTGTATGTCCTGCTCGAGCCCCAGGTCGGACAACAAGGACCGCAGGTGAAAGTCCGACAGCAACGTCACATGGTAATACCGGTCCCACACGACGTCTCCGACCCGCCAGGCCGATGTCAGGCCGCCGATCTCCGGTGACGCTTCAATCAACGTGACCCGCTGGCCGCGGCGGATCAAATTGTGCGCCAGCGTCAGGCCGAGCATGCCGCCGCCCAGTATTCCCCAATGAACAGCTGTTTCCGTTGTCTCAGGCACTTTTCGGATCCGCCGGCGGCGCCGAATCCATGGCAACGCCCAGCCAGCGTGCGGCTGCCAGGCGGACGATCAGACGAACGTGATCGAACACCGTCTTCACCGTGTTGATCTTGGAGTAGCCCAGCAAACGGACATCCAGCACTGCCGGGCACTCGACAATGCGGTACCCGGCCAGGTCGAGCCGGCCCAGAATTTCCGCCACACCGCAAAACCCGGTGTTGTTCAGCGACATGCCCTCGACGATCTGCCGACGGTAGATACGAAAACAACTGGTGTAGCTCGAGAATTTATGGCGCAGGACCCGGCGATAGAGAAACGCGGCGCCGCGCGACATCATGAGGCGCCATCCCGGCACGTTCACGACCTTGCCCAACCGGTGCAGCGGCGACGTGATCACCATATCCACATTGTCCGTCATCATGGGCATCATCGTCAGCAATTGCTGCGGATTGAACGTACAGTCGGCGTCAATGACGGCGACGAGTTCGGTTTCCGCGTTGTCGATACCGGTCAGGCAGCCGGCGGCAACACCGCGGTTTTGTTCATGACGCACGATTTTACAGTCCTCACGGTGACCGAACCGCGTGTTCAGTTCGTCGAGCGTCGCGTCGCTGCTGCCGTCATCGACGAAGACATACCGCAGATCGTAGGCGTCTCCCGCAAGCTGCGCGAATCGGTCGAGATTGGATTCGAGGTAAGCCAGCGTCGACTCCTCGTTATAACACGGCACCGCAATCGTCAACGGCACGCCGCCGGAGCCTGCCGGTGGTGTCTTTCTGTCAGCCTGCGGAAAACTGTTTTCGATCGCGCCGGGAGCGGTGGACTCTTCGGTCTTCAGACCGAGGTGCCCGGCGACCGACGTGAACCGGTAGGCTTCCAGGTAGTGGCGGACCCGCGCCGGCATGTCCGCCAGGTTCCGGTAGTGCCGCAGCTTCTGCAAGACGGGCGCCGCGGTAATGTTGGGCTGCTCGGTATCCATTTCCCAGATGTGCAGGTAGAAGACGAACGGATCCTGCCGTTCCTTCATCCATCTGGAAATGGCCCGGCGCACGGGGCGTTCGGGCAGTTGACGGATATAGTTGCCGCCGGAAATGGGTAACGAAAACCCAGCCAGGGTCATGGTCGACACCGGGAACTCCCATAGACCGGGACCGCCCGCGGCTTCTCCGTGACGGTGAACCACGGCCCGGTCGCGTGAATCCGCGAACTGACGGCCGATCGGACACACACTCGAATCGTGCGTAAACCCCTCTTCGGCAAGAATATCGAGCGCCCATAGGTCCTTGGGACCGATCCAGCCACGGCCAACACGGAAACCCCGAACCTTGACTCCCGCCGCGCGTTCAACGGCGGTGCGGGACCGGCGCACATCGTCGCGGAACGCCTGGGGAGTCATTTCATCGATGAAATGATGGAAGTACCCCTGGCAGGCGATTTCATGGCCGCGCCGAACGACTTCTGCGACGACGCCCGGAAAGTTTTCGGCGATCCATCCGCAGACATAGAATGTCGCCTTGTTGCCGGTCTCATCCAGCAGATCCAGGAAGGCCGCCGTGTTTTGCTCGATCCGGCTTTCAAAACGGTCCCAATTGCTGCGCGGAATGAGGTGGCTGAACGCACCGACCTGATAATAGTCCTCCAAAACGACCGTCAGAATATTGGCGCGCTGCTTCGTTGCCGGTTCCGGTGTCATTCCATCACCTTGAAGTCCGGCACGGGTGTTCGCCGCAAATAATCAACGATGGCATCGGCAATTCGTGGACCGCTGTTGCCGTCACCGAAGGGATTGGATACGGGTTTGACGGCGTCCAGCCAACTGGGGCGGGCGACGGCGCGTTCGAGTTCCTCGGCCAGCTGCGCCGGCGATACCCCCGCCATACGCGCAATGCCGCAGTCGATCGCTTCGGGGCGTTCGGTCACGCGACGCAATACCAGCAACGGTTTCCCAAGGGTCGGCGCCTCTTCCTGAATGCCCCCCGAGTCCGAAAGCACAAGCCAGGCGTGCCGAAAGACGGTGAGGAAATCCTCATAGTCCAGCGGCTCCACCAGACGAATGCGGGGGCTGTCCGCAAGTTCCGCTTTTGCCGCGCTTTTAACCGCGGGGTTGGGATGCACCGGAAAGACCAATACCGTGTCATCGTGCCGTTCGATGAAACGGCGGATGATACGAAGGTTCTCCCGCATGGCGGGCCCGAAGCTTTCACGCCGGTGGTAGGTGAGCAGAACGATCTTCTTGCCCGACAGTTCGTCCAACAACGGTACGGACAATCGTTGCGCCGCCGGGGACGCGAGATACGCGTCGAGCGCATCGACGACAGGGTTTCCGGTCAGCACGATGTCCTCTTCGGCAATACCTTCGTCCAGCAGCGTGTCGACATTGTGCTGCGTGGGCGCCAAATGGAGGCTCGCGAGCCGCGTGATCAAGGTCCGGTTCAGTTCCTCGGGATACGGGTTTTTCGAATCGTGGGTCCGCAGCCCGGCTTCCACGTGCGCCACGGGCACACCGCACATATACGACGCCATCGCGCCGGCCAGGGCTGTCGTGGTATCTCCCTGCACGACGACAAGGCCGGGCCGTTCCGATTGCAATACGGGATCGAGAGCGGCCATCGTGCGCGACAGCAGCATGTTCAGGGACTGCCCCGGCACCATGACGCCGAGATCATGATCCACCCTCACATCGAAGGCGCGCAGAAAGGCCGGCAACAGGTCCGCCTGTTGCGAGGTCGCGACGGTGACACATTGCGGACCTTGCCGGCGCCGCAGCGCGCGCAGCACGGGCGAGAGTTTGATGACCTCCGGCCGTGTGCCGAACACGGCCATCACCTTGGCGTTCATTTTTGGACGCTGAGACGTCATCGATCGTGTGCCCCGTTGCCGCAAATATCGGGCATTTCAAGCACCAACGCGGCAATCCCTTCTCGTGCAGACTGAAACTCATCCCGACCGGCGCGGTCAAGTTATCAGAGCCGGTTCAGACTGATTAACCCCTAAATCCTTCTAAAGTGTTGAATTTAGGGCGCAAAACATAACCGGATAGAGGCCGAAAACGGCTCAAACACCGTATCCAGCGGATCATCCGGCACGCAACAGTCTTTGCAGCATTATGCGGACGACGGGTTTCAGTTTCGTCGGGCGGTAAGTGAAATGCCCCAGCTCCCCGGCCGGCAAGCCGTTGAACAGGGCGATAATCATCTCTACCGTTTGACCGGCCGGTAGCGATTTATCAACGTAACCCTGCGTTTGTCCGCGTTTCAGGGACTTGATCAGCGCCTTGCGAAAGCGATCCTCGTTCGCCGACAGAACCTCGGCGACGCGGGGGTTACGCCCGGCTTCGGCAATGACTTCGATCGCGATCCGGCCATATCCCGGCTCCTCCATGGCGGACAGAATCCAAGGCGTGATGATTTCCAAGGCGGTTACAGTGTCCGGTTCGCCGTCCAGCACCTCGATCAGCGCGTCGTATTCGATCCCTTCCGCCTCGGCGATGCCGACGATGATGTCATCCTTGGATTTGAAGTAGCGGTACACGCCGCCGGCGCTCATGCCCGACGCCGCCGTGATGTCCTGCATCGTGGACTGGTGAAACCCCCGGCTGGCAAAGCACGCCGCCGCTGCCTCCAGGATCTGGTCCCGCCTTTTTTGGTTCAGTTCGGGATCTACGGTACGCGCCAATATGCCCTCCATCTTGACGGACAGGTTATCACATCATACGTATAAAAAGAACGGTCATCCGCTTTATTATTTGAAACATGCAAAGGAATATCTGAGTGATGAGTTGGGCCTCGATATTGGGCACGGTTCTCCTTTTCTGGGCGGCATGGGAACTCTTCACCGGCCGCAGTTGGCTGCACCGGGAGTTCCGCCGCGATGAGGAGCCGGTTGCCTATTGGGCCATTTGGGTCTTGTGGATGGCCGTCGCAATTTCCTGTTTCTACTGGGTCTAGAGCGTGCCCGGCCGGTTCGGTCTTCTTCAACTGTTCCGCCTGTTCTGGGTTCGGATCTCCGTGACCTGGAGTTTGGTGATTGTCGAGAATATCCTGATGGCCTTGATCCCTTTGCTCATCGGGTTCGCGATCGACGGACTGTTGGCGGGGGAATTCCAAGAGCTGTTCCTCATGACCGGAGTATTGATCCTGCTCACGGTCGTCGCCGTACTGCGGCGTATTTACGATACACGGGCCTACGGTACGATCCGGGTTGCCCTGGGCAACGCCTTGATCGGCAGAAACCCGGACCAGGCGGTTTCCACGCAAAACGCCAGGCTCGACATGGCCCGCGAACTTGTCGACTTTCTCGAAGAGGATGCCCCGGAGATCCTTACGGCGGTCATTCAGATCGCCGTTGCGCTGATCGTCCTCTATAGCTTTCACGCCTATCTGACGTTATCGGCCGTCACCGTTCTGGTCGCCATGATCATGGTGTATTCGCTGTTTCATGGCCGTTTCTATCGCCTCAATGCGGCACTGAACGAACAAATGGAACGCCAGGTCAGCGTTCTTGAGGCCCGGGAACAACGATCGCTCTCCAGGCATTTGTCCGCGCTTCGTCTGTGGGAAGTCCGTCTGTCCGATACCGAGGCCCTCGTCTACGGCCTGATATTCGTGCTGCAGATCGTTTTCATCGCCTACAATCTGTGGCTCGGAACGACCATCGCCGACATGACGGCCGGACGCATCTTCTCGATCGTCGCCTATTCGTGGGAGTATGTGGAGGCCGCAATCGTCCTGCCCATCGCACTGCAGAGCCTGTCCCGGCTGCGCGAGATCACCAACCGCCTCAATGGCGGCTCCGCCGATCCGAATGCGCCGTCAGCCGAAATGCAATCCCGGGATATGTGAGCGCCGCCGACGGCGCGACCTGCTGCAACAAGACTAAATCTGTTGGAACTTGCCGGCGGGTACCGGTGGCGATGGCAAGGCCTGGCCTTTGCATTCACGGACAAAGGCCACGAAGCGGTCGACCCAGCGGTTGCCGGCGACACTGCGCAGATGGCTGTAGCTCGCCAGCAGATTGCCGAGCACCAATCCGTCGTTGATCCCGTTCAGCCCGGTCCCGCGCACGACACGATACGCAAAGGTTGCGTTGGCCGGAAGGTTGTCGAGGGAGGAGTAGTGAAACTCGTGCGCCGGCATCTGCGCTGGCCCTTTCGCGAGACCCCACGGTCCGGCGCCGGTTTCCTCCAGCACCGTGTAGCCGCGGCCACGCGGAGACGCATGCATGACCGCATCCGCCGGGATGGCCCCGACCATGTCCCGCCGCTCGCCTTGCCAGGTCAGGCTGCGGGCCAGGTACATCATGCCGCCGCATTCCGCATAGGTCGGCAGCCCGTTGCCGATGGCGGTTTTGATCTGGCCGCGGAGACGCACATTGGCCTCGAGTTCGGCCATCTGCGTTTCCGGGAAACCGCCGCCCAGGAACAATCCGTCGATGGGCGGCAACGCGGAATCGCGCAGCGTATCGATGGGCACCAGGGTGGCCCCGGCGGCCGCGAAGGCTTCGAGATCGTCGGGATAATAGAAACCGAACGCGTCGTCCCGCGCGATGCCGATCCGCAGGTCACCGGCCGCCGCATCGCCCACACGGGACGCGTCCAAGGCGACCCGCGCCGACCGGCTTTCGGTCAGCCGCAGGATGTGATCCAGGTCGACCTGGTCCGCGACGCACCGGGACAAGCGACGGGTGACACAACCGGCCTGGTCCATTTCGTTGGCCGGGATCAGGCCCAGGTGCCGCTCGGGGATGTCCATGTCGGCACTGCGCCGGATCGCGCCGACGACGGGCACGTCGGTGTAGAGTTCCAACGCGGCACGCAACTTGGCTTCCTGACGGTCGCCGGCCACCTTGTTCAGGACCACGCCGGCGATGGTCACGTCCGGGTCGAACGTCCGATAACCCTGCACCAAGGGCGCGATGCCACGGGTGATGCCGCTGGCGTCGACGACCAGGGTCACCGGCACATCCAGCAAGGTCGCCAGCGCCGCCGAGCTGTCGGACCCGTCCACGTCGACGCCGTCGTAAAGGCCCTTGTTGCCCTCGACCAACGCGACATCCGCGCCGGTCGCCCGGCGCTCGAACTGGGACGCGATTTCAAGATTGGTCTGGGTATGGAAATCCAGGTTGAAGCACGGCCGCCCCGCGGCCTTGCCGAGCCACAACGGATCGATGTAATCGGGGCCCTTTTTGAACGTCTGGACCGTCAATCCCCGCGCGGCCAGCGCCGCCGCGATGCCGACCGAAACGGTCGTCTTGCCGGACGATTTGTGGGCCGCGGATATGAACAGGCGCGCGGGCATACAGGCTTACTCCGCCGCAACCGCCGCCGGCGGACGGTAGTGGGGATCCGTCACCCGGTCGCCCAGGCTTTCCGGCAGGAACCGCAGCGCCTTGATACCGGCGGCGACGATCAAACCCGCGATGGCGAAGCCACCAATGCCGAGGCCAACCTCCGGCCAGCTCGGCGCGTAGGACGCGACGGCGCCGTCGTGGAAGGACGAGCGGACCTCCATGCCGGGGAACAGGGACAAGGGATAGGACTGGCCGCCGATGATGATGACGTAGACATGGGCGAGGCCGCCGAGGACGACCGCCGCGGACGACCACAGCAATCGCATGCGTGCGCCGATGTCGATGGGTGCATACAGCAACACCAGCGGCAGGACACCGCCGACGCCGACCTGGCCGAGCCAGAACAGGGCAGTGTGCACCCCGCCCGAAAGCAACAGGAAATGCTCCACCCCGATGTGTTCGCTGGCGTAGAGGTTGGTCAGGTGGCGCACCGCGGCGAAGTACAAAACCGCGGCAATGAAGATACCGAGCAGGCGGCGGAACCGTTCAACGATGAAATTTCCGATGTCGCGTCCACTGCCGGCGCATGCCACCGCGAGCACCAGGGCAAAAACCGCAAGGCCGAACGAGAACGACATGGCAATGAACAACGGCGCCATCAGTGCCGAATCGTACGCCTCGCGCGCCACCAGGAAACCGAAGATCGAGCCGGTACCCGTGGTCAGTACCAGCCGCCAAATGAAGGCGACCCAGCCGGCAACTGCCACGTACCGGCCCATGCGCCATTCCATCTGGAACCACAGATACACCGCGATGACGGCGAGGAAGCCGACATAGAGGTAGATGTTCCAGGCGAAGATGGATTTGAAGTTGTAGGTGGTCATGGCGACGATCAGCCGGTCGGGCCGGCCGAGATCGAGCACCAAAACGGCAAGCCCGCCGATCAACAGGGCCGCGCCCACCAGGCCGGACAGGCGGGCCAACGGCTTGTAGGGCGTGCGGCCGAAGACGGAGGCCATGGAAGCGACGTTGATCGCGCCCGAGGCGGCGACAATGAGAAACACGGCGAAGACGTGCGGCAGGCCCCAAACGATCTGGTTGTTCATGCCGGTGACGTAGTGGCCGTTGTGCTCCATGGTCCAGGCCGACAGGAGCGCAAGGAGTACGACCAGGCCGAACCCGGCGAACAGCGCCCATGTACCGGCGCCCCAACCCTGAACTTCACGGTAGATGCTCTGATTCATGCCGCGCCTCCCCTACAGACCCTGGTAGTAGACGCCGGGCGCCAGGCCCAGGTCGTCGCGGATGCGGCGTGTGGCGTAGGTGGCGACACGGCGGGCGATGGCGCTGTCGGGATCGTTGAGGTCGCCGAAGGTCATGGCACCCGTCGCGATCCCCTGGCAGCGTTCGACACACGCCGGCTGTCCGCCGGCGTCGATGCGGTGCACGCACAGGGTACAGCTTTCCACCGTGCCCTTGCCGCGCGGCGCGTGCGGCTTCTGGTCGGTCAGGTCTTCGTGAATGAAGGACCGCGCCTTGTACGGGCAGGCCATCATGCAGTAGCGGCAGCCGATGCAGATGTGCTTGTCGACCAGGACGATGCCGTCGTCGCGCTGGAACGACGCCCCCGTCGGACAGACATCGACACAGGGCGGATGCTCGCAGTGCTGACACATCACCGGCACCGACCATTCGCGTTTGCTGGCCGGATCGCGTACATCGACCTTGCGGATCCACTGGGCATCGGTCAGTGGGCGGCCGTGGCCTTTCAAACCGTTTTCGTCGTTGCAGGCGGTGACGCACTCGGAACAGTCGATCGGGCACTTGTTCAGATCGATCAGCAGACCCCAACGGGGACCGGTTGCCGCCGCCTTGGCCTTGGTGGTCAGCAACACGACTCCGGGTGCCAGGACCAACCCGGCCGCCGCGGCCGCCCGGGCGAAGAAGCGGCGCCGGCCGCTGTTGCTGGGCTGCGCGCCGGTCATTTCACGGCCTCGCGCAATCGCGCCGTCAGGTCGCCGCCGTCATGACGGAACCGGGCCGTCGGTTTTTCGCCGGGGCGCGATGCGTGACATGAGAAACAGTCCACCTGCACGGCGGCGAAGTCGTGGCAGGTGCGGCAGAAATGCTGCGGACTGTCGAACGAGACCGGTCGTGTGTCGGTGCCTTCGACCGCATGGCAATCGAGACACCCCTTGAGGCTGAACTTGCCCGCGCGTTCACCGGCATGCACCGTATCGTCGCGCTGGTGGTCCAGCACCCGCATGTGGTTGCGCCGCATGAAGGCGGTGTCGGCGACACACTGATCGCCCTTCCCCTTGGCAATCACCGGATGGGGCACGCCGGTCTCTTCGGCGTTCACGCCGGTCTCAGCCAGGATGGTCATGGCCAACACCACGATCACCTTGGTCAGAAACGGGCGGATGCCGGCCATGGCCTATTCCCCCAAACCCATCTGAATGTATCCCGTGGGACAGACGTCGGCGCAGATGTGGCAGCCGATGCAGCGGGTGTAGTCGGTATCCACGTACCGGCCCATTGTGGCCTCGGTCTTCTTGACCCGGTGCACCGCATCCTGCGGGCAGTAGATGACGCAGTTGTCGCATTCGAAGCAGATGCCGCAACTCATGCAACGGTCGGCCTCCGCCTGCGCCTCCTCTTCGGTCAGGCACTGAATGCGTTCGCCGAAATGGCCCAGCACTTCGTCGGGACCGATCGAGCGTTCATGCCGCCGGCGCCGGGCTTCAAAGGGGAAATGCGCGAGGAACAATTCATCGGCCGGTGCGATCTCGACACTTGAGCGGTCCTCGAAATTGTGCACGGCGTAGTTGGCGGCGTCGGTGCCGCGCGCCTGGACATGATCGTATTCTTCCGGCGCCAGTTCGGCCTCGCGCAGCTTGGCGAGCAGGCTGAAATGGTGTTTGTCGACCCGGGGCCGCCGGCCCGGCTCATTGCCGGTCATCTGCTTGTCGATGCCTTCGGCGGCGATCGAGGCGTGACCGATGGCGGTGGTCAGCAGATGGGGACGCACCACGTCGCCACCGACGAACATGCTGTGCTTGTCCTTGACCCGGTAAAACGTGTCCGCATCGATCAGGCCGCGGCCGTTGTTGAGTTCCTCGAAGCCGGCAAAATCACCGACCTGGCCGATGGCCGCGACGATCAGGTCGCAGTCGATGTCGAACTCCGAGCCTTCGTTGACCACCATGTTGCCCGTGTCCCACGACACTTCGACCACGCGCAGCGCCTTGGCCCGGCCATTGCCGTCGAGCACCACCTCGACCGGCGCCAGGGAGGCGCGGATCCGCACGCCCTCTTCCTGCACGTGTTCGATTTCCATCTTGGCCGCCGGCATCTTGTCGACCGGGCGGCGGTACACGATGGTGACGTCGGCGCCCTCGCGCTTGGCGATGGCGGCGACATCGTGCGTGGCCTGGCCGAGCACGACATACTCCGGCCGGTCCTTTTCGTGGATCTTGGTGACGTGACCCAGGCGCCGTGCGACCGCCGCAACATCCATGGCGGTGTCACCGCCGCCGATCACCAGCACGTTCTGCGCAGCGTGCTTCAGCCGGCCGTCGTTGAAGGCCTGCAGAAAATCGATGCCACTGATGCAGTTGGATGCCTCGCCGCCCGGCACCGGCAGCGCCGTGCCCGACTGTGCGCCGAGGCCGAAGAAGACGGAGTCGAAATCGCGTTCCAATTCCTCCAGGGATACATCGACGCCGATCTTGGTGTTGGCCCGCACCTCGACGCCCAGGTCGAGAATGCGTTGGATTTCGGCGTCGAGCACTTCCCGTGGCGTGCGGTAGCCGGGAATGCCGTAACGCATCATACCGCCGAGTTGTTCGTGGCGCTCGAAGACGGTGACCGCATGCCCCATGCGCCGAAGTTGGTAGGCACACGCCAAGCCGGCGGGCCCACCGCCGATGACCGCCACCTTCTTGCCGGTGTCGGGCCCGGCCGGAGCCAGCTTGAAACCGTGTTCGAGGGCGTAGTCACCGATGTACTGCTCGACCGAGTTGATGCCGACATGGTCTTCGACTTCGTTCCGGTTGCAGCCGTCCTCGCATGGCGCCGGGCACACCCGGCCCATGATGGCGGGAAACGGATTGGCGTCCGTAATGCGCTGGAAGGCATATTCCTGCCAGCTCAAATCTGCCGGCGGTTTTTCGATGCCGCGCGCGATATTGAGCCAGCCGCGGATGTCCTCGCCCGACGGACAGCTTCCCTGGCATGGCGGCGTGCGCTGCACATAGGTCGGACATTTGTGGGATTCGTCGGCCTGGAAGATTTCTTCCTGCCACGGCCGGGGGGCATGGTCGCCGTCCTTGAAGCGCCGTTGCGTCAGCAGGGTTTCGTTCATCGCGTCCAATCCTCCCTAACCGTTTTCGTCGGCCATGTCCGCATGGCCGTCTTCTTCGTCTTCTTGCCCTTGGCCATCGAGCACGATGGCGTTGCTGACCAACTGATGCAGACTGACGATGGCATCCATCTCGAAGCCGTATTCCGGCATCACCTTGGCGAACTGGCTTTTGCAGATGGCGCATATGGCGGCCATGTGGGTGACTCCGTGGTCTTCATGCACCTGCTTCAGCGCGTCCATCCGCGGCACTGAGCCCTTGACCCGGAGCTCCATCAAATCGTCGGTCAACAGACCGCCGCCGCCGCCGCAACAGAAGGTGTTTTCGTGGATGGTGTCGTCGGCCATGTCGACGAAGTTGTTGCAGCAGGCCTTGATGATGGCGCGCGGGATATGGAACTGGCCGCCGGGCTCCGCGCCCATGCGCGAACCGCGCGCCACGTTGCAGGAATCGTGGAAGGTCAGCGTCATGTGGTCGTTGGCCGACTTGTCCAGGTTCAGCTTGCCCTGCTGAATGAGATCGTAGGTGAACTCGCAGATGTGCTGCGGCACCGGGTAGTTGGGATCGAGGAAATCGAACGGCCCGACCAGGGTGTTCCAGAAGCTGTAGGCGACGCGCCAGGCGTGGCCGCACTCGCCGACGATGATGCGTTTGACGCCCAGGTCCTCGGCCGCCTTGCGGATACGCTTGGCCACTTCCTGCATCTGCTCGTAGGAGCCGATGAACATGGCGAAGTTGGCCGCTTCGGAGGCATAGGAACTGAGCGTCCAGCTGACGCCGGCCTGGTGGAACACCTTGGCGTAACCGATCAGGCCGTCGACGTGGGGTTCGGCGAAGAAGTCGGCGCTGGGCGTCACCAGCAGGATGTCGGCGCCCTCTTCGTCGACTGGCAGCCGCACCTTGACGCCGGTCTCATCCTCGATGTCCTCCTCGATGCCTTCCAGGGTGTCGACGAGGGCCGGTTCGGGCAGGCCCAGGTTGTTACCGATCTTGTGCACCTTGCCGAGGATTTCGTTGCAATACTTCTGGCCCTTGCCGACCGCGTCGAGAATCTCCCGCGCGGCCATGGAAATTTCGGCGGTATCGATGCCGTAGGGGCAGTAGACCGAGCAGCGCCGGCATTGCGAACACTGATGGAAATAGCGGTACCACTCGTCGAGCACCTCCTCGGTCAGGTCGCGGGCGCCGACCAGACCGGGAAACAGCTTGCCCGACAGGGTGAAGTAGCGGCGATAGACCGAGCGCATCAGGTCCTGGCGTGCCACCGGCATGTTGTTGGGATCGCCGGTGCCGAGGAAGTAGTGGCACTTGTCGGTGCAGGCGCCGCATTTGACGCAGGCGTCCATATAGACCCGCAGCGAGCGGGAGCGATCGAGCAGTTCGCCGAACTTGCCGATGGCGCGGTCGTGCCAGTCGTCGACCAGCTCGCCGGGAAAGCCCAACGCTTCCTGGTGTTCCGGCGCCGCGGGATAAGGATTGGACTCGGCCATGGCGCCCGGCGCGAGCGACGGGATGTCGCGATGGCTTTCCAGTTCGGGCACCTCGTACTTGGCCATGGTCAGTCGCCCCCGCCTTCCAGTTTCGCCGCCCACGGCGCGACGTGACGCCGCTCGCGGGCATTGTCGACTTGATTGCGGGTCGGGCTGAACAGCACGCCGACGCCGTGCAGCAGCTTGCTGAACGGGAAGACGATCATCAGCACGGCGACCATGAACAGGTGCGCCAGCAGGGCCGGGTCGGCCGGCAGGGGCTGCCAGTCGAAATAGATCAGTCCGAGGATGAACAGTTTGAGCGCAACGATGTCCGTCGGCGCCACGTATTTCATCGCCAAGCCGCTGGCGGCGATGCCGATCAGCAGCGCCAGCATGAGATGATCACTGGGCCCCGAGATGTAGCGGATGCGTTCCACCAGCAACCGCCGCCCCCACAACGCCGCCAGTCCGGCCAGCATGGCGAAACCGGCATAAATACCGAACGGCTGCGCCAGAGCCACCCAGCCCCAGACCGGTTCGGTGAAGTAACGCAGGTGGCGGACCAGCACCAACAACAACGCGGCATGGAACACCCAGCCGAACAGCCACGTCCATTTGTTGGACTTGAACAGGCTTTCGAACAGCGCCACCTCCCGCGCCAGCCGCCAGGCGACGCCGGACCTTGTCGTCGGCGCCGGCATGGTGGGAATCTTCAGCGGCGCCGGCGTGCGGGCGTAACTGACAATCTTCAGCACCAGCCCCACCGCCAGCACGAGTGTGGCGGCATACAGCAGCAGTGCGAATATGACGGTCAGAACCGGCATGACGGTGATCCGATGAGCCCGCTACGCGAATCCTCCTTCGCGTCCGGAACCGGACTCAGATGCAGCCGGTCGGTTTCGGCAGGCCGGCGATCTTACAGGCCTGTTTGGCCGGGCCATAGGGGAACAGTTCGTAGAGATACTTGCTGTTACCCTTGTCGGGACCGAGCGACTTCTTGACCGCCTTGGTCAGCACGCGGATGGCCGGCGCGATCTGGTACTCCTCGTAATAGTCGCGCAGGAAGTTGACCACTTCCCAGTGATCGTCGGTCATGTCGATGTTTTCGTCCTGGGCGATCAGGTCCGCCAGGTCCTTGCTCCACAGGCTGATGTCGGTGATGTAGCCCTCTTCGTCGGTTTCGACCGAGGTGCCGTTCATCTGATAGGCCATGTCTCAAATTCCTCCTTAAGACGGGTACGTGTTCGAATGGCTTGTCCGTTTCAGAGCCATGCCTGCGTTGCTTCGTACTCGGCGACGAGATCGACGAAGCCGCCGTAATCCACCGGCGTGATGCCGTCGATCAACGGCGATTCGCCTAAACCACGCGCGTCGATGTCGGGTTGCAGGACGTAGAATTTCATGTCGGCCATGCGCTCGGCGATCTGCGCCGCCACGGCCGTGCCCTGGAACGCGCCGTAGACGCCATCCTCGATCAGCAAGACGGCGTGACCTTTCTTGGCCAGGCGCAGACAGCTTTGCAGGGCGTTCCGTTCGAACGGAGACTTGTTGATGGTGTGCAACATCATGGTGTGGACACTCCGTATTCCGTCACGAACTCAGCACGACGTCCTGCGCCGCCATGATCTCGACCAAATCCGCCGCGGCCACCACTTCGACGGGGATGACCAAATCGTCGGCCGACAACCCCCGCGCCTCCAACGATTCCTTCTCGACGTAGATCTTTTCCACGTCGTAATCGTCGAGGGCGCGGTAGGTCGGGGAGAAGTTCTTCATGTTGACCGCCTTGGTGTCCTGACCCTTTTTGAGCTGATAGACGCCGTCGTCGGCGAACACGACGCTGACGTCCTGGTCGAAGGCCGCGGCGATCAGAATCATTTCCAGGCATTCGAGGGCATAAATGGTGCCGTAGGGTGCCTTGCGGTTGACGTACATGAAGCGCTTGACGACGCCGCTTTCTCCGAATTCGTCCTCTTCGTGCATCACTTGGGCTCCCTCAATCGCCGAACACGACCAGCCGGTCGGCCTGAATGCCGCTCTCGATCAACTGACCGAGGCCGGAGATATGAAACCCCTCTGCCAGGATTTCGTCCTTGATGCCGCGCCGCAGCGCGGCGGCGACGCAAACCACCAGATCGAGGTCGTGTTCCTTGCCGAGATCCGACCACAGCCTGACCAGGTTCCGGTCGTCGGACTGCGGCTCCGACAGCTTGTTCGCGTTGTTGACCCCGTCGTGATAGAAAAACACGCGGTGAATCTCGTGACCCTTCTCCAGCGCCGCCTTGGTGAACTGGTAGGCCGTATCCGAGGCCTGGTGGGTAAACGGCCCTTCGTTGACCAGAATGCCGAACTTCATCGCATCTCCTCCGACATCCGTGACTTAGAAATGCACATGGGTTGACGCGTTGAGGCTGCGCCGGGCGCCGCGCCAATCATCAATATGGTGCTTGGTGAAGGCCAAATCCGTCAGTTCGAAGAATCGCGGCCAGCCGATGCGTTCGATCCACTCGCCCATGCGCTCCCAATCCTGGGCGTTGTCCTTGTAGGCGTAGAGGATCTTCTTCACCACGTCGGCCACTTCGGGCCAGCGCGGCGGGTTGTTGGGCAGACCGGCGACCACCAGCTTGTGGAAGGTCGGTTTGCTGCGGGCGTTGGAATGCTTGCCGCCGACCCACACCGCCAGCTTGGTGGATTCGTCGCTGTTGATCTGCATGGGCGGGCACGGCGGATAGCAGGCGCCGCAGCAGATGCACTTCTTCTCGTCCACCTCCAATGACGGCTTGCCGTTGACCAGGGCCGGCCGGATCGCCGCCACCGGGCAACGGGCCACCACGGCCGGACGCTCGCAGACATTGGCGACCAAGTCATGGTTGATCTTCGGCGGCTTGGTGTATTGTACATTGATGGCGATGTCGCCCTGGCCGCCGCAGTTGATCTGGCAGCATGAAGTGGTGATACGCACCCGGTTGGGCATCTCTTCGTTGACGAAGTCGTCGTAAAGCTCGTCCATCAGCGCCTTGACCACGCCCGACGCATCGGTGCCCGGGATATCGCAGTGCAGCCAGCCCTGGGTGTGGGAAATCATCGACACCGAGTTGCCGGTGCCGCCGACGGGAAAGCCCTCGGCTTCCAGCTTCTCGATCAACGGCGCCACCTTGTCGGCGCTGGAGACCATGTATTCGATGTTGGAGCGCGTGGTGAAACGCACATGGCCTTCGGCGAACTCGTCGCCGATGTCGCACAGCTTGCGAATGGTGTGCACGTCCATCTGGCGCTGGGTGCCAGCGCGCACGGTCCACACTTCGTCGCCGCCTTCGGCCACGTGGTGCAACACGCCCGGGCGCATGCGGTCGTGGTACTTCCAATGGCCGTAATTGGCCTTCAGCACGGGGTGCATGTAGGGAAACGGATCCGGCACACCGGTTTCGTCGGGCCGCCGCATTTCGGTTGGATTGCTCATGTCTGTCCCCTATTCCGCCGCTTGCCCGTCATGGCGCTGGCGCCACTTCTCGGCTTCCTCGTCCCAGTCGTCGGTGCGCACATAGGATGTCGTGCGCGGGTGACTGACCATGTTGGGATCGACCTCGACGCCGATGGCTTCGAGGAAATTGGACAATCCGATGCGGTCGATGGTTTCGCCGATGCGCTCGTGCTCCAGCGCGTTCTCGGCGAAGAAATCGATTACGGTCTCGGCGAATTCGGTCAACGCCTCGTAGTCCTCTTCCGTGTCCAACTTGAAGAACGGAATGATCACCGAGCCCATCAGGTCGCCGATCTTCAACGAACGCTTGCCGCCGATCAGGATCGTGGCGCCGCGCTCCTTGCCCGGCGACAACGCCTTGGTCATGACGTTGAGGCAATGCATGCAGCGCACGCAGCTCTTGTTGTCGACGTCCAATGTGTCGTCGTCATTGAGGCTCAGCGCCCGCGTCGGACACTTGGTGATGACCGCGTCGATCATGTACTTGCGGCCGACCTTGCCGACGTAGGCCTTGACCTCGTCCTGGTCGACCTGCATGTCGTCGCGCCAGGTGCCGATCACGGCGAAGTCAGCCCGATGGATGGCGTTGACGCAATCGTTGGGGCAGCCCGAGAACTTGAACTTGAACTTGTAGGGCAGCGCCGGGCGGTGCATTTCGTCGAGGAACTGGTTGATGATGGTGCGGTGGGCCTTCACCTCGTCATAGCACGACTGCTCGCAGCGGGCGTGGCCGACGCAGCTCATGGACGTGCGCAGGGCCGGGCCGGCGCCGCCGAGATCGAAACCGGCTTCGTTCAGTTCGTCGAAGGCTTTCTGCACGTTGTCGGTGGAGCAGCCCTGGAACATGATGTCGCCGCTCTGGCCGTGCAGGGCGATCAGGCCGGAGCCGTGTTTCTCCCAGATATCGCAAAGCTGACGCAGCAGGTCGGTGGTGTAGTGCATGCCGGCCGGCGGCTGCACCCGCAGGGTATGGAACTCGCTCGACTCCGGAAACTTCTCCGGCACTTCCGAGAAGCGCGGAATGACGCCGCCGCCATAGCCGTAGACACTGACCGTGCCGCCTTTCCAATAGCCCAGCCGGTTGGTGTAGGAGTGTTCCAACTGGCCGACCAGGTCGGTCATCATGTTGGCGTAGGGCTTGCCGTCGTCACCGGCTAGGCGTTTCAGTCCCTTGACGAAACTCGGCCATGGACCGTCTTCCAACTGGTCCAGCAACGGGGTGTCGTGTGGCGTCTTCGACATCGCGTTTCCCCCAAAATCGCGCACTTTCGTCCGCGGATGGACACACTCCCGCCGCATTAACCTTATGATTTATAAGGATTATTGTGCAACTTCTAGGAGCGCCGTTTATATTTGTACCTTATCATATTCTAATATACGGTCTGAGCACCAGCGATTTCACATATTTTTTTTGTGGGTTATATTTGGCTGAAATAGGGGTATTTTTGAGAACGCTTATCAAAATCAACAAAGCCCTTGGACGGGAACGGTTATGATGGATATTTCCGGCCTTCCAAACTGGTCAATTCGGCCGAAGGTATATACACGTAATACGTGCAGTTTGAGACAAATGGTATGACGGTGCAGACCACTCAGTCGATCCGGAAAATGGTGCCCGCCAAGGACCTTGGATCCCCATTCGATCTTGGTAACGGCACGGGCTACAAACAGTGGCGTGCCGCCAAGTTGGCCGCTTACCCTGAGACGGCGGAAGACCTGATCGTCGGCATCGACGACCTGACCGATCCAGGCCCCTGCGCGATCCACGCCATCTCGGAACGCTGCCGTGCCGCCAATATGGCGGTCTATCGGTTACCGGCGCATTCCGCTCCTGTGACCAAGGCCATACTGAAGAAATTCGCCTCTCGTTTCGGGCTGACAAGGCTGCATCGCAACATGCTGGCCGACGGCGACGGCATCACGTCCCTGGCGTACGCGGACAAGGGCCCGCAGCAGGCCTACATCCCCTACTCCAACCGCGCGATCGACTGGCACACGGACGGGTATTACAACACGGCGGACGAGCAGGTCCGTGCCATGGTGCTGCATTGCGCCGGCCCGTCGGCCGAGGGCGGCGTCAGCGGACTGCTGGATCATGAAATCGCCTATATCCGCCTCCGCGACCACGATCCCGAACTGGTGCGGGCGTCGATGCATCCGGAAGCCATGACCATTCCGGCGAACACGGCCGGCAAAACGCAAATCCGGCCGGCCCGGACCGGCCCCGTCTTTTCGGTCAACCCCTCGGACGGCAGCTTGCACATGCGGTACACCGCGCGGCCCACCCATGTCGTGTGGCGCGACGACGCCGCGACGGCCGAAGCGGTACGGTTTCTGCGCGACCTGCTGGCCGGAGGCGAACCGCTGATATTCCGGTACCGGCTGCGGTCGGGCGAAGGCGTCATCTGCAACAACGTTCTCCATGACCGGACGGCCTTTGAAGACGACGCGACGTCTCGCCGGCTGCTCTACCGGGCGCGTTTTCTCGACCGAATCAGTACGATCTAGCTACGGAACCCAATTCATGCCCGCACCCATGCTGAACCTCAGCGACCTCATCATCCAGCACAAGGACGTGACGACGTTTGCCGAACTCATAGCTCTGATCCGCTACCGGGCGGAACGGGGCGAACGGTTTCTGCACTTCGACATCAAACCGGACTTTCCGGATACGCCGCGCAATTGGGAGTTCCAGTTGGAGTCGGCATTCATGTGGGGCGACCGTTGAACGGTTCGCACCAGCCGTCCGCCCACTCCGAAACACGCTTTTCAATCGGCATGCGGGTGGCCTATCTTGCCTGTCGGCCCCTTGGAGTTCGTCGCCAAGCCTTCGCCTTCGGACCGGAATCGTATGTATTGAATGTCGCCAAAGTCGGTTTGCGGCGGTGTTTGCCCGTGTGGAAGATCACGACATCATCTGAAATCAGGAGTGAGTTTGAGTACGCAGAACATGCCGGAGTCCATTGACATAGTCGCTCTGGCCCGCAGGGCACTGTCCCGCGCCCCGGGCGCGGGAACCGGAGAGTTGGCCGAATCCCGCTATCGCCGATTGCAGCCAACGGTTGGAACGGCGTTGCGAACCGAAGTCGAACTGCTCGCCAAGACGGATCAATCGGCGACACACCGGGTTTCGGTTTTCGGATCGAACGGGGGACAAAGCCGGAAGATCGCCGAATACGAAGAGACGCGGCTGGTTTCGCCGCCGAAAATCGAAGCGGTGGCCGCCGCTCAAGTCCCCGGGGAAACGACCGTCGCCAACGACCAGTCCGGCGCCACGACCGCGGAACTGCGCCGCCGGCAGATTTTCGAGGGTGCGTGTGAGGTGATTGCCCGCAAGGGCTATGGCGACGCCTCCGTCCGCGAAATCGCCAAGGCGGCCGGCTTGTCCATCCCCGCCCTGTACCAGTATGTCTCCTCGAAGGAAGACATCCTGTACATGATCACCCACGAATGCATGAACGACCTCTTCCGAACGTTTCGCGACAACGTGCGCACCGTCATGTCGGCGGACCGGAGAATGGAGACGGCGATCGCCGAGTATGTCTCCTACATTTCGGACAACCGCAAATACATCAACCTCGTCTACAGCGAAACGCGGTCCCTTGGTGGTGAAAACCGTGAGAAGATCTTCGACCTTGAACGCGCCATGCTGAAGGAATGGCAGGAGATCTATGCGGATGGTGTGGATTCCGGCGTGTTCCGTCCGCTGGACAGCATGCTCGTCGCCAACATTTTCTATTTCGCCTGTTCGGTCTGGGCGTTGCGCAACTGGGCGATCGGCGATTTCGAGGAAAGCGAAGTCAGTCACACGCTGACGGAAATCCTGATGCGCGGCATTCTGAACACACCCTAGAGCAATTCCTCTTTAGATGGAATCCATTCTGTTTCTCGAGCGGCCTGCCAAGAAACGCACATGGCCACCAGGAAGACGGGGCGGCGCGATGCCGGGCACCCGCCTTCGCGAAGCCCACTTC
>JANQFL010000053.1 GCA_028277845.1 Sneathiellales bacterium | reverse complement strand
AAAAGCGCCGCGCGCTCGTCCAACGTTAGTTCAACAACATATTTGATATTGGCCAAAACACTGCATCCTCTACACACAAATCGGAAAACAGGGAATCAGCTCGCAATGAAAAACGCAACATATCAATTTAATTGGTGAAGAGGACTAGGTCAATATTCCTGACATTTAGTCAAAACGTTAACACAACATTTCTGTATGGATAATCGACTTTTTCGTATAATTCCTATTCATAATTGTTATCGAATGGAAACTTCACGTTATGTGGGATTGGAGCGGATTACAGTACCTGTTGTCCATCGCCGATACAGGCAACCAGTCCGCGGCGGCACGGCAGCTCAATGTCAGCCAGCCCACGGTGGGCCGGCGGCTGGCCAAGCTGGAGCACGACCTGGGCACGAAACTCTTCGACCGCACGCCCGACGGCTTCGTGCTCACCGCGGCGGGCGAGCAGTTGCTGGAACACGCCCGCCGTATCGAGCAGGAATCCATCGCCGCCCACCGGGCCATTTCCGGTGGCGACAGCGCCCTGGCCGGTACCGTGCGCATCTCGGCAACGGAAGCCCTGGGCATCACCTGGCTGACGCCGGCCCTGGCCCGGCTGCAGGCGGTCCATCCCGGCATGCGCATCGAACTGGTGATCGAAAACGCAGCCGTCAATCTGCTGCGGCGGGAGGCCGACATCGCCGTACGCCTCTTCCGGCCGACCCAGAACGAACTGGTCGGGCGCTATCTCGGTTTGCACGCCATGGGATTCTACGCCACGCCCGGCTACCTGGAGCGTCACGGGCTGCCTGCGTCCGTCGCCGAGCTGGCGCAGCACGCCATCGTCGGGTTCGACGAGTCCATGAGCTTCATCCCCCATGTACGCTGGCTCGACCAACAGATCAGCCCGGACCAGGTCGTGTTCCGCTCGAACAGCAATCTGGCACAGCTGCAGGCCACCCAAAGCGGCCTGGGCATCGGGTTGTTGAGTTGTTTCGTCGCCGACCGGGCCGGCGGCATCGTGCGCGTACTGCCCGACGCCGACGTGAAGGGGCACGAAATCTGGCTCGTCACCCACAGCGACTTGCGGCGCAGCGCGCGAATCCGTACGGTCTACGACCATCTCGCCGACTTGATCGGCCAGGAACGGCAGGCCCTGGCCGGACAGAAGTCCACCCTCGCCGCAGCCCCGTAACGACGAACGCCGGTCCCCCTTGAGCACGCCCACCACCGCAGACCCGTCCCGCAGCCAGCACGCCCACATGGCCATGGCGCTCTATGCGCTTTTGATCGCCACATCCTTTCCCGTCGGCGCCGCCATCACCCACAGCCTGGACCCGGTGGTCATCACCTGGGGCCGTTACCTGGTGGCGTCGGTACTGTTCCTCGGATTGGTCCTGAAGCGAGAGCGCCTGACCTGGCCCGGCTGGGCCGGCCTCGGCCGCTACATGCTGATCGGCGCCACGCTGGCGTTCTTCTTCGTCGCCATGTTCGAGGCCCTGCGCTGGACCAACACCGTCAACACCGGCGCCCTGTTCGTCACCATGCCGCTGATCAGCGGCTTCTTCGCCTATGTGCTGATGCGCCAGACGGCGCCGGCGCGGCAGTTTCTCTACATGGGCGTCGCGGCATTGGGCGCCGCGTGGATCGTTTTCGACGGCTCGCTCGACAACATGCTGGCGCTCAAGCTCGGCAAGGGCGAGTGGATCTTTCTCGCCGGCTGCGTGTCATTCGGTTTGTATGCGCCGCTGATCAAATTCTTCCACCGCGGCGAGAGCGTGCTGACCACCACGTTCTGGACCCTGGTCATGGGCCTGGTGCTGCTGACGGCGATCGGCGGCGGCCGGCTGGCGGCCGTCGACTGGCCCGGCGTACCGCTGACCGCGTTCGGGGGCGTGCTGTATCTGGCCCTGTTCACCACAGCCGTCACCTTCACCATCGCCAGCTTCGCCAGTATCGTGCTGCCAGCGGCCAAGGTGATGTCGTACACCTACCTGACACCCGCCTTCGTGGTGGTGCTGGACGTACTGCTCGGCGGCGGCTGGCCGTCGCTCTCCCTGCTCGCCGGGTTGGTGGCGACGACGGCGGCCATGGTGCTGCTGCAACGGGCCTAGGGCCGTCTCTCCCGCATTGCCTCGATGTCCTCGCGCAATTTGGCCACCTCATCGGTCAGCGCGCGAAGGGACTTGTCGTGCTCGATGGCCTGCTGTTCGTTGTCGGCCACGGTGGCGTCGTGCATGGAGTTGACGATGATGGCGATGAACAGGTTCAGCACGGCGAAGGTGACGATCAGGATGAACGGCACGAAAAAGGCCCAGGCGAAGGGATAGACCTCCATCACCGGCCTGACGATGCCCATGGACCAGGACTCCAGGGTCATGATCTGGAACAGGGTGTAGGCCGAATGGCCCACGGTGCCGAACCAGGCCGGAAAGTCGGCACCGAACAGCTTCGTCGCCATGACCGAGGCAACGTAGAACACCAGGCACAGCAGCAACACGACCGTGCCCATGCTGGGAATGGACTGCAGCAACGCCTGGATCACAAGGCGCATGCGCGGCAGCACCGAAATCAGCCGCAAGGCCCTGAGCACCCGCAAGGCCCGCAACACGGAAACGCCATCCCCCGCCGGGGCCAGCGACACCGAGACGATGGTGAAATCGAACAGGTTCCACGGGTCGCGGAAAAAGCCGGCGCGGTAGACGATCAGCTTGATGGCGATTTCGGTGATGAACACCGCCATCGCCAGGGTATCCAGGATCAACAGCGTCTTGCCGGTGGCGGCCACGATGACCGGCGAGGTTTCCAGCCCGATGACGACGGCGTTGAGCACGATCACCGCCGTGATCGCCTGCTGGGTTCGGTTGGCTTCGATGAAGCGGCGCAATCGTTCGGTCATTCCGGCCGAAGCGCGCGTGGCGTCCGTGCCGGAGGTGTCGGTGGTCATCCTGTCCGTGTCCTCAACTCGTGGCCCCGGCCTGTTGACGCGCGGCCGGGTGGGTCTGCGGCGCCGTTGCCAGGCGCAGCACCATATAGCCAAGAACGGCCGAGAGAATCGAGCCCGACAACACACCGAGCCGCATGGCCGCGGCATGATCCGGGTCGGTAAAGGCCAGGGTGCCGATGAACAGGCTCATGGTGAAACCGATGCCGGCGAACAGGGCAGCGCCGTAGACCTGCCACCAGGTGACGCCGTCGGGCAGGCGGCAGAAACCGGCACGTGCGGCCAGCCAGGCGAAACCGAAGACGCCGAGCTGCTTGCCGACGAACAGACCCAGGGCGATACCCAGCGGCACCGGCGCCAGCAGGTCGGCCAAGGACATGGTGCTGAAATTGATTCCCGCATTGGCGAAGGCGAAGACCGGCATGACGAAATACGACACCCAGGGCAGCAGGCCGTGTTCCAGCCGGTGCAGCGGCGACGGTGCGCCGCCGGCATCGCCGCGCAGGGGAATGGTCAGGGCGACGACGACGCCGGCCAGGGTGGCGTGTACGCCGGACTTGAGCACGCAGGCCCACATGACGATACCGACCAGCAGATAGGGTACGATGCTGCGCACGCCGAACCGGTTGAAGCCGATCAGCACCGCGGTGCAGACGGCGGCGATGGCCAGGGAGAAGAGCGACAAATCGGCGGTATAGAACAGCGCGATGATGATGATGGCGCCCAGGTCGTCGATGATCGCCAGCGCCAGCAAGAAGACCTTGAGGGCGAGCGGCACCCGGCTGCCGAGCAGCGCCAGAGCGCCGAGCGCGAAGGCGATGTCGGTCGCCGCCGGAATGGCCCAGCCCTTCAACGCCGCCGGATCGCCGTGATTGAGAGCGACGTAGATCAGCGCGGGCACCACCATGCCGCCGACCGCCGCGACGGCGGGCAACGCGGCCTGGTTCCAGCTCGCCAGGCGGCCTTCCAGCAGTTCCCGTTTGATCTCCAGCCCGACGACGAAAAAGAACACGGCCATCAGGCCGTCGTTGATCCAGAGCAACAGAGGCTTGTCGATGGCGAAGGCGCCGATCTGCACCGAGACGGGTGTCGTCAGGATGGCGTCGTAGAGATAATCCAGTGGCGAGTTGTCGAGGATCAGGGCCGCCGCCGCGGCCAGCATCAGCAAAACACCGCCGGCCGCCTCGTGCCGAAACAACGTCGCAATCCGATGCCCCAAGGCCGCCATCCCGTATTCCCTTAGCTCATTTTGATAAGACCTGTCTTACAGGTGGGAATACGACTTAAAACTTCAATAAACGAATAAAAACTTATATAAAAGCTGTCATCATTCGAAAGGAGCACGATGCTCAGCCGCCCCATGCTGACGGTGCACGACGTCGCGGACCTGTTGCAGGTCAAGGAAAGTACGGTCCGGGCCTGGATCCACGACGCCAGCCTGCGCGCGGTGAAGTTCGGCCGCGACTGGCGGGTCGCCCACAAGGACCTGGAAGCCTTCGTCAACGCCCACGCCAACCGGCCGCCCGATTTAGGAGGCAACGGCCGCTAGCCGGCGCCGGTCAGGGCTACCGGCAGACCGGCGTGTAATCAATCGCGCATCACGAACCGCGGCTAGTTCAAGTCAAATTCGTTGTGTTCCATCTTCCAAACCTCCTGTTTGGCGGCCCTTACGAATTCAACCACTGCCGGATGGTGTAGCAACAAGTCGGCGTAAGTGCGGGATCGATCATCGAGTGCAATCGAGTAGGTCCGAAAGCGCGAAGCTATGGGCGTGAAAAACACGTCCGCAGCCGACATGTTCTCACCAAAAAGATATGGGCCGCCACATTGGAACTCGGTTCGCGCCCAATTCCAGAGACCGCAAATCCGTTCAATATCGTTGGCGGCTTCACCATCCGGCGTGAAGGTTGTGTAGCGGCGGTCCAGGTTGACAGGCAGTTTGGAACGCAGAGCGGTGAAACCCGAATGCACCTCGGCGCACAGACTGCGCGCCGCCGCTCTCAACCGATGGCAAGAAGGCCAAATGCCGACATCGGGGTGACGCTCGTTCAAGAGTTCCACGATCGACAAGCTATCCCAAATCACCTGCCTGCTGCCGGCCTCCGTCACAATCAGCGTAGGGAGCTGCCGCGCCGGAATGCAGTCCTTGCGAAACCGTTCGAATTCTTCCGTGTACAGCGGCACGACTTCGTGCACGCAGTCGATGCCAAAATGCTTGAAAAGCAGCCAGGCTCTAAGAGACCAGCCAGAATACCTCCGGTTACCCAGGATCAGTTTGTATGACATGACCGCGTGCACACTCCCGCGTCTGATGATGATGAAGATACATTGCCGGGCTTGTCACGCGGTCAATCTAACAATCTGTTGAACCGAAGTGCTTCGTTGCCGATCGAACTATGACGATCTCGGGGGTCTGACCGGACCGGTGTTTAATACCCCAAATCGCAGGCGGATGTGTTCGTACAGGCCACTGACATGATCTTGCGTATTCGCTTACCAGATAGCCGGAGACGAGCGCAGCTGGCCGGCGGGATGATCCCAGGCGGCATCGATTCCGGGGATCGAGAGCGGAAAGCGCACCCGGCGGGCCGGGCCCCAGGCCGTGGGTTCGATGCGCGGGTCGATGTCCGCCTCGGTTTCTTCCTTCAGGGCTTCGCCGGCGCCGTCCCGACGGCTTTGGCACAACAGGTGGGCCGTGCCGGCCAGCGACAGCCGGGCCGACAATACCGTGCCCTCGTCCGCCCGTTGCCGCACGGCGCGCAGCACGGCGGCGGCCATCAAGTAGCCCGTGGCCATATCGAGGGCCTGGACCGGCAGGGGCACCGGCTTGTCCGCGCCGGTCATGCGCATGCCATAATCGGCGATGCCGCAACTCATCTGCACCAAACTGTCGAAACCCCGGCGCAGTGCCCATGGGCCGGTGCCGCCGTAGGCATTCAGGGACACGTCTATGAGGCGCGGATTGTACTCGCGCACGTCATCCGGCCCGTAGCCCAGATTGCGCAGGGCGTCGAGGCGGTACCCGTGCAGCAGCACGTCGGCGTCGGCCAGCAGGGCTTCGAACACGGCCCGGTCCTCGCGGTCCGTCAGGTCGAGCCCGGCGCAGCGTTTGCCCAGCACAACTTCGGGGACGACACCCGGCTCGTCCCAATCGGGCGGATCGATGCGCAACACATCGGCGCCGTAGGCGGCCAGGAAACGCCCCGCCACCGGCCCGGCCAGCACCCGGGTCAGGTCGAGCACCTTGAGGCCGGCGAGCGGCCGTCCCGGTGTCGGCTGCGGCAGCGGTCCGTCCGCCGAGCCGTAGTCCCGCCACTGGATCAACGGTGTTTCGGCGACCGTCCTGCCCTGCGGATGCGATGACCAGTCGTCCAGGCCGCGCATGGCGGCGGCACAGCCACCCGCATTGACCACGGCGAACTCCAACGCGTCCGCATCCCAGGCTGCGACCACGGGCGCGAGAGCGTCGCGGTCGTCGTGCTGTCCAAGCACCGACAGGGCCGCCGCCCGGTGATGGGGTGCGTTGGTGTGCAAACGGATCCATCCGTCCTTGGCCCGGTAGTCGCCGGCGATGGGATCCCACACGGGCGGCATCCGCCAGCCGTCGGGCCGGAGCGTCATACCGAACCACAGCGACGCCAAACGCCGGTCGACCGTCACCGGCCCCTGTCCGGCAAAACCGGCCAGCAACGCCCCCGCCGCGCCGATACTCGCCACGGCCAGGCCGGTCACGTCGAACCATGACGGCAGGTTTCCATCACCGGTCACGGTCAGGGGGCCGAAGCCGGTATCAGCGGAAATGGCGGCGGCGATGTCGGACAGAAACGGAAGCGTCATGGTGGAACCTGTCGTTGTGAACGGGATGCCGCAAATAGACCGGGCCGTTGACAGCGGGTCAATCTTGATCAAGATAATCAATATGAAAAATTTACCGGATCAGGACTACTGCACGGTCGAATCGGGGGAAGCCTGCGCACACCTCGGCATCTCGCGCGACACGCTCTATGCCTATGTAAGCCGCGGCCTGGTACGCACTGTCGCCCATCCGGGCGATGCCCGCCGGAGCCTTTACGACCGGCGCGACGTGGAGGCACTGCTCCGGCGCAAGAAACGCGGCCGCTCGCGCCGCGCCGTCGCCCAATCCACCATCCACTGGGGTGAACCGGTCCTGGTTTCCAAGATCACCCGCATCGCCGACGGACGGTTCTTCTACCGTGACCAGGATGCCGTCGATTGGTCCCGGGATCACACTTTGGAAGAAACCTTGACCTTGTTGGCCGGCGTGAAAAGCAAATCCGACCCACTGGGCGATATGGCGCCATCAGGCAGCCGGCTGCCGTTCGACCGCATCCTGGCCGCACTGGCGGAGGAAACCGTGGCGCACCGGCAGAGCGACGGACGCCCCCGGGCGGGCCGGCTCATGCGCCGGGTCGCCCTGACCGCCGCCGGCGTTCGCACGGATTCCGAAGACCCTATTCACAAGTTGCTGGCCCAGGCCTGGTCGGACGACGCCCGGGCGCCGGACCTGATCCGCCGCGCCCTGGTGCTGTGTGCCGATCATGAGCTCAATGCGTCTGCTTACGCGGCACGGGTGGCGGCGTCGGCCGGAGCATCCCTGCCCGCCTCTCTGCTCGCCGGGCTGTCCACTTTGTCGGGCGCCAAGCATGGTGGCCTGACCGACCGCTGCGCCGCCTGGATGGCGAGCATGGACACGCGGTTGGGCAACAAGCGCGCACACACCCTGGAACCGGACGGTAAACCGCCGCCGCTTTACGGCCATCCGCTCTATCCCGATGGCGACCCCCGCACCGCCGAACTGTTGCGCCACTGTCCACTACCCAAGCCGTGGCGGCCGGTTATGAAGCGCATCGAGAAGCGTATCGGCAGCCACCCGGCCCTCGATTTCGCCCTGGCTCATTTACAGCGGGACCTCGGCTTGCCCGACGGCGCCGGTCTGGGCATCTTCGCCGTCGGACGCACCGCCGGCTGGATCGCCCACATTCTCGAACAGCGCGAAACCGGCAAGCTGATCCGTCCCCGCGCCGCCGTCGAGGGCTGACCGGCGCCGCTCAGTCCGCGCCGGCCCGGTCATGTGCGGGAGCAGCGGTTCGCCGAAGATTGGCCACCAGGATACCGGAAATAACCAGGGCCAGACCGGTCAACAGAATAACGGTCACCGGTTCGCCCAGGATAACGACCGCCAGCAGCATGGCCGATATGGGATTGAGGGCGATGTAGATGACCACCCGCGACGGCGGCAGCCAGCGCAGTGCCCAGGTAAACAAGGTGAACTGCACGGCGCCGCCCAGCGTGCCCAGGAATATGAGGGCAATCCAGCCATCGGACGTGAAGTCCGGCACCGTGGTCATTGTGCCGCCGACGGCAACCAGGGGCGACACCGACAGGACGCCAAACACCATGGTGATGCCGGTCATGAACACGGGACCGTAACGGCCGAGGACCGGGCGGCTGAAGGCGGAATAAAGGGCCGCACTGAACGCGCCCAGCAGCATCAGACCATCGCCAATCAAATAGTCGGAGCCCTCGACCTTGAGCGCTTCCGGTCCGAACACCACGGCAATACCGGCGAAGGCGAGGGCAACGCTCAACAGTTTGGACCCGGTCAGGGTTTCACGACCGAACACGGCCGCGATGATGAGCGTCTGAATCGGCACGGTCGCCAGACCGACCGCCCCCCTGGCCGCCGTCGTGTACTGCAGCGCCGCGTTGAACGCCCAGGGAAAGAAACCGAAAAACAAGGCCCCGAATACGGCGATTTTGATCCAGTCCCGTGACGAAATCCGGTCGCGCGGCCACAGCGCCACCAGAACCGGCGCCATGCACACCGATGCGATGACATAACGGTAGAACACCAGACTGACCGGATCGGTCTCCGCGACAAGGATCCGGGTTGCGACCACCGACGCCCCGGCACTCATCGCCGCCATAGCCGCGGCCGCATTCGCCATAAGAGCTTTGTTCATCACCCTGCTCCGCCGGACGCCACCGGTGTGGTTCGTCCAGTAACTTTTAATTTGCAAGTTACTGTCTAGCAAAGCGACTTTTGATTTGCAAGTGACCGATGTATGGTGACCGCATGCAACGACCGGGTTCGAGACAATCGGCATGGACAGCGTGACTACGGAAGACCACGAATTCCGTTCGCGCTGCTCGATCGCACGGACATTGGAGCTCATCGGCGACAAGTGGACGCTTCTGATCGTCCGCGACCTGATGTGGCACGGCAAGCACACCTTTCAGGCACTACAGGAGAGCGCGGAACACATCCCGACCAACATCCTGTCGGACCGGTTGCGCCGCCTCATGGGATGGGGGTTGGTGCGCCGCGAACCCTACCAGGAGCGGCCGGTGCGCTACGCCTACCATCTCACCGACACGGGCCGGGAACTGGAACCTGTGTTGCTCGCGGCCATGCAATGGGGGCACCACAATCTCGGCGGCGGCGTTTTTCGTCCGCCCGAGACCGGCGACTAGAATCCGCCGCCCCCGTGGCACCGGAATATACCCGGCCTATCCTTTCGCCAATGCAGGAAACCCTTCGTACCATTCGGCGTGGCTGCCGGTGTGGTTGTCCATGTCCGGGCTGGTCAGGACACCTTTGGGATTGATGTAACTGGAGATCACCCGTTGGGGCTTCTCGTGCCAGGCGAGGTTGAAAGCGGCCAGCTTGGGATAGTACTGCTGGCTCGAATAAGGCAGATGGTCGTGGATCCACCAGGCGAGCGCGCGCCAGTCGGTGCCCGTTTCGTAGCGGTCGGTGAACCAGGGCACGGCGACGGTGGCCATGGCACCCATATGGCCGCCGGCGTCGCGCTGGTCCCAGATATGGCGGCCCCGGTTCTTTTCGTTGGTAGCGCAGCTCAGGTCGTTGTCGTTGCCGAACTGGTTGACCGCGGGCGAGCGGTAAGCGGACCGCACCGCGACACTGCCAAACGTGGCATGCAGCGGTTCCAGCAGTTCCTCGCAGAATTTGCGCCCGGCGGCGATAGCCAAGTCCGGGTCGTCGGGGACGTTCGGAATGCCATGGAAGTTGGCGATCTCGCTGTACAGCATGTCACGCATGAAGAAATTGGGCGACAGACGCACCCGGCCCAGTTCCTCCAGCGCGCGCATGGACGCCGGCTTACGCATGACGGTCCCTCCCCGGTCCGTTGAAAATGGGGCCAGCCTAAGTCAGCATCCTCGGCTTGGCCAGAACATGCCGACTTGCGCGCCCTACGCCAGCTCGACGAGCAGATCCTTGGCATCGATCTGGTCGCCGGGGCGGACATGCAGGGCTTTGATCAAGGCGTCCCGTTCGACGTGAATGCCGGATTCCATCTTCATGGCCTCGATGGTCAGCAGCATGGTGCCCGCGGTGACCTTCTGACCGATCGTAACCGCGACCGAGGCCACCGAGCCCGGCATGGGTGCGCCGATATGATTCTCGTTGCCTTCCTCCGACTTGGGCCGTTTGGGCGTCACCGCCTTGACCTTGCGGTCCGGCACCCGGATGATCCTGGGCTGGCCGTTGAGCTCGAAGAACACCTTGACTTCGCCCTCGTCGTTGGTCTCGCCGACCGCCTGCAGGCGGACCTCGAGCGTCTTACCGGGATCGATTTCGACGGAAATCTCGTCGCCCGGCTCCATGCCGTAGAAGAAGGTCTTGGTCGGCAGGGTCCGCACCGGGCCGTACAGGAGATGGCGCCCCATATAGTCGAGGAACACCTTGGGGTACATGAGATAGGCGTTGAGATCCTCGTTATCCACAGCGAAGCCGTCCAGCTCGTCGGACAGCGCCTGTCGCACGGCTTCGAGATCCTCCGGCGGCAGATGTTGACCTGGACGGTCCGTACTTGGCGTCCCGCCTTTCAGCACTTTGGCCTGGATGGCTTCGGGGAAGCCGCCAGGCGGCTGGCCGAGATTGCCCTTCATCATGTCGATGACCGAATCGGGAAACACGACCTCGCGGTCCGGGTCCTCCACCTCGGCCCGGCTGAGACCCTGGCTGACCATCATCAGGGCCATGTCGCCGACCACCTTCGAACTGGGCGTCACTTTCACGATGTCACCGAACATACGGTTGACGTCGGCATAGGTCTGCGCCACTTCGTGCCAACGTTCCTCCAGTCCGAGCGACCGGGCCTGAGCCTTCAGGTTGGTAAACTGTCCGCCCGGCATTTCGTGCAGATAGACCTCCGACGCGGGCGCCATCAGGCCTGCCTCGAACGCGGCGTACTGGACGCGCACCGCTTCCCAGTAATCGCTGATCTGGCGGACCGAACCGATGTCGATGCCCGTGTCACGGTCGGTGCGGGACAAGGCCTCGACGATCGATCCGAAACAGGGCTGCGAGGTGCCGCCCGACATGGAGTCCATGGCTGCGTCCACGGCATCGACGCCGGTTTCACTGGCGGCCAGAACGGTGGCTGCGGACAGACCGCTGGTGTCGTGGGTGTGGAAGTGAATGGGCAGGCCGACCTCGTCCTTGAGCGCCCTGAACAGCGCCCGGGCGGCGGCCGGCTTGAGCAGGCCGGCCATGTCCTTGAGCCCGAGAATGTGGGCGCCGGCCTCGCGCAGTTCCTTGCCCATGCGGACGTAATAGTTCAGGTCGTACTTGGCCCGGTCGGGATCGTGGATGTCGCCGGTGTAACAGATCGCCGCTTCGCAAATCTTGCCGGTGTCGATGACCGCATCCATGGCGACGCGCATATTCTCGACCCAGTTGAGCGAGTCGAACACACGGAAGACGTCGACGCCCGTTTCGGCGGCCTGTTGCACGAAGAACCGCACGACGTTGTCGGGGTAGTTGGTGTAGCCGACACCATTGGCACCCCGAAGCAGCATCTGCGTCATTACGTTCGGCATGTGGGCCCGCAGGTCGCGCAGCCGCTGCCAAGGACACTCCTGCAGGAACCGGTAGGCCACGTCGAAGGTGGCCCCGCCCCAGCATTCGATGCTGAACAATTGCGGCAGGTTGTGGGCATAGGCCTCGGCGATGTTGATCATGTCGATCGACCGCATACGCGTGGCGAGCAGCGACTGATGGCCGTCGCGCATAGTGGTATCGGTCATCAACACCTGGGGCTGCGCGGCCAACCAGTCCGCGACGGCCTGGGCACCCTTTTCCTCCAACAGGTTGCGTGTGCCGGAAGCGGGTTGGTCGGACCGGTACGCGGGGACCAGCGGCGGCCGCGCATGGGCCGGGGGCCTGGGCCGGCCCGCCGTCTCCGGGTGGCCGTTCACCGTGATATCGGCGATGTAGGTCAGGATTTTGGTCGCCCGGTCGCGGCGCGCCTTGAAATCGAACAGCTCCGGCGTCTCGTCGATGAACCGGGTCGTGTAGGTGTTGTCGAGGAACGTCGGATGCTTCAGCAGATTTTCGACAAAGGCGATGTTGGTCGACACCCCGCGGACGCGGAACTCCCTGAGGGCGCGATCCATGCGGGCGATGGCCGCCTCGGGGGACTGGGCATGGGCGGTCACCTTGACCAGGAGCGAATCGTAATAGCGGGTGATGACGCCGCCGGCGTAGGCCGTGCCACCGTCCAGCCGGATGCCCATGCCGGTGGCCGACCGGAAGGCGGTGATGCGGCCGTAGTCCGGAATGAAGTCGTTCTGCGGATCCTCGGTGGTAATGCGGGCCTGCAGCGCGTGGCCGTGCAGCGTGATGTCGTCCTGCGCCGCATGTCCCGTCGCCTCGGCGATGGTCGCGCCCTCGGCGATGCGGATCTGCGCCTGCACAATATCGATGCCGGTCACTTCCTCCGTCACCGTGTGCTCGACCTGGACGCGGGGATTGACCTCGATGAAATAGAAGTTCCCGCTGTCCATATCCATCAGGAACTCGACCGTACCGGCGCATTCGTAGTTCACGTGGGCACAGATCCTGCGGCCGAGCGCGCACAGATCCTCGCGCTGTTCCCGCGACAGATAGGGCGCCGGCGCCCGTTCGATGATCTTCTGGTTGCGCCGCTGGATCGAACAATCGCGTTCCCAGAGATGATAGAGACTGCCGTAACGGTCGCCGAGAATCTGCACCTCGACATGGCGGGCGCGGGTGATCATCTTTTCCAGGTAGCCCTCGCCGTTGCCGAACGCCGCCTCGGCCTCGCGCCGGCCTTCCAGCACCTTTTCCTCGACTTCGTCGGCGCTGTAGATGGGCCGCATGCCACGGCCGCCGCCGCCCCAGCTCGCCTTGAGCATGAGCGGATAGCCGATCTCGGCGGCTTCCGGCCGGATCGCATCCATGTTGTCGCCCAGCACACCTGTCGCCGGAATCACCGGCACATCCGCCGCCATGGCCACTTGCCGGGCGCTTGCCTTGTCGCCCAGGGCCCGCATGGTTTCCGCCTTGGGCCCGATGAAGGTGATGCCGTTGGCGACGCAGGCATCGACGAAATCCGGGTTTTCGCTGAGCAGTCCATATCCGGGGTGAATCGCGTCGGCGCCGCACAACTTCGCCACCCGGATGATCTCGTCGATGGACAAATAGGCAGCCACCGGCCCCAGGCCGGTACCGATCTTGTAGGCCTCGTCCGCCTTGTAGCGGTGCAGGCTCAGCTTGTCCTCTTCGGCGTAGACCGCGACGGTGCGCTTGCCCAGTTCGTTGGCGGCCCGCATCACCCGGATGGCAATTTCGCCGCGATTGGCAACCAGCACTTTTTTGAATTCAGACATGTCAATTCCCGCGATCCCGAGACGCGTTGGTCAGCGCATTCCCAGTCTGAAAATGTAAATTTGTACGTTATCCCCGGCGGGACGGCAAAATAGTGGTTTCCGCTACGTTATTCCAGCCAGAACAGCGCCGTTGTTTTCAACCCGGGAAGTGTATGTGCGCGTATCCTAGCGCCGGACCGCACGGTTCGGCCCGGACTATTTCTGCGGTGGTGCGTAGAGGGCGATGACCTCTTCTTCCGTCATCATTTTCGTTTCGTTGCGGAAATCGTAGAAATCGGGTTTGTGGTCCGTAAAGACCTGCAGCGACAAGCGTAGCGCGGACTGATCCTCAAACAGACCGGCGGCCATCTGGTAGTCGCCGCGCTCGACGATGCGGTAAAACAGATTCGAGCCGCATTGCTTGCAAAACCCGCGCTCGGCCCAATCCGATGAGCGGATGCGGCCAATGTTTTCCTCGCCCTGGAAGTCCACCGTCCGGCAGGTCAGCGCCATAAACGGCCCGGCGGACCAGCGCCGGCACATGTCGCAATGGCAGGCGACGACAACGGGTTTACCGGCCGTCGCGGTAAACGTCACTGCGCCGCACATACATTGTCCATTCAGGTTCAGATCTTCGCTCATCGACACGCTACTCCTCGTTTAGCCCGGCCCCATTACACGGCTTCTGCGGGCCCGCTACAAGCGGTTATACCTTTTTAGAAAGGACCGGTGTTCCCGCAAACGGTTCTTGAACCGTCTGATGTGAACGAGATTTCGCAGCAACCCTGTCGCGGAAACGACCATAAAAACGAGCGAAACAGCGGTCGCGACGACCCGCCACCCCCGCCATTCCCGCGTCCGATCCGCCGGCTCGCCCGGCTGGCACGGTTTCAGGCCCGCCGTAAACAACGCATAAAGCCGTTCCCGGTAGTCGGGTGCGTCAACGCTCAACGGGAGACATGTGGGCGTATCGTCGCGGGAAAACGCGTCCGAAAAACTCACCAGAGTCCAAGCGACGCTGACGACAAAAACAACCGCCATTGCCCAAGCGGCACGTTTGGACGTCTTGATGTTTTTCCGAAGCGCCCTATCCGGATTGGTCACACCGGACAATATCAGGCGCAGGTTGTCGTCCTTCGGAAATCGATCAGCGGAAATGGCCGCAACCTCTGTTTATTGTTTCATCCTCTCAAACCGGTCAAGGGTGATCGAACGGAGAAACCGGACCTCCCCCGACGATCGCCACCAATGCATGAACGGCCAGCGGTCGACTGTGACGGCCGTCACACTCTTGTCGGAATGTCCGCTTTCAGACGCCAGGCCGAGCGGCTATCATCGAGATACGCGTTCGATTGAGCGGCATTCCATAATTTGAGGCCTGCCAATTTAAGGAATTGCGAACCGTGGCTGTAGAGCGGATCAAACGCAGACTTGCCGCAATACTGGCCGCTGACGTCGTCGGTTTCAGCCGTCTGATGGGCGAAGACGAAGCCGGCACATTGCATGAACTCAAGCGTCAGCGAACCGAACTGATCGATCCCCTGATCGCCGACCATCATGGCCGGCTCGTCAAACTCATGGGTGACGGCATGCTGGTCGAATTTTCCAGCGTGGTCGATGCTGTCGAGTGTGCGGTCAGCCTACAGCGGGGCATCGCGGAGCGAAATGCCGGCGCCCCCCAGGACCGTCGGATCATCTATCGTATCGGCATCAACGTAGGTGACGTGATCATCGAGGGTGACGATATCTACGGCGACGGCGTGAATATCGCGGCGCGTCTTGAAGGATTGGCGGAGCCAGGGAGCATCTGCGTTTCCGACAAGGTGTTCGAGGAAGTCGAGCGCAAATTGAATCTGGAATTCGAAGACCTGGGGCCGCAAGAGGTCAAGAACATCGTCCAACCGGTGCGTGCCTATCGTGTTCCGACCGGCGACGGTATCGGCGACCAGCCGGCCGATATCGGCAAGCCGCTGGCATTGCCCGACAAACCGTCGATTGCGGTGCTGCCTTTCCAGAACATGAGCCGGGATGAGGATCAGGAATATTTCTCCGACGGCATCACCGAGGATATCATCACCGCCCTCAGCCATGTCCGTCAGTTTTTCGTCATCGCACGAAACTCGACGTTCGCGTACAAGGGCCAGAACCCCGATATTCGGCAGGTCGCCCGCGCGTTGGGCGTGCGTTACGTTTTGGAAGGCAGTGTGCGCAAGGCGTCCAACCGCATCCGCCTTACGGCGCAATTGCTCGACGGAACGACGGGCAATCATCTTTGGGCGGAACGCTATGATCGCGATTTGGAAGATATTTTCGACCTGCAGGACGAACTGACCCGCACCATCGTAGGGGCCATCGAGCCCGAACTGAACAAGGCGGAACAAGCGCGGGCACGTCTGAAAAAGCCGGACAATCTCGGTGTCTGGGACATCTATCAGCGTGGCATGTCCGAACTGCACAAATTGACGGCGGAAAGCCTGCCGGAAGCCGAAGCCGCGCTATCGCGCGCGTCGGAGACGGATCCCAATTTCGCGCCAACGTTTTCCGGCCTGGCCAACCTTCATTACTACAAGCTGGTGCTGGGTTTTACAGACGATCCGGATAGGGCGCGTCACGCCGCGTTGAAGGCGGGCCGCCGGGCCGTGACCCTGGATCAGGAAGACGCCAACGCCCATTGCGCGGTCGGCCGCGCATACATGTCCAATCGCATGTTCGACGACGCCGTTGCCGAATTTCAACATGCCATCGACCTCAATCCAAGCGATGCGCTGGCCCATTACAGTCTTGGCGCGGCCTACGTGTTTCGGGGTGAACCGGACCTAAGCCTGCCGCACCTGGACGATGCCATCCGGCTCAGCCCCAATGACGCCAATATGGGATCGTTCCTGGTGCGTAAAGCGCAGGCGATGCTGTATCTGCGCCGTCACGAAGATGCCGCCGACTGGGCGCGCCGCGCCCTGCGCCTACCCAACTTCCAATGGTCGCGCTACGCCGTATTGGCATCGGCACTGGCCCATCTGGGTCAGACCGACGAGGCCGCCAGGGCTCTTGAGGCCATACTGGAGCGCATTCCGAACTTCTCGCCACAATACGCACTGGATTATTCGCCCTGGCTCGACGACGTGCACTTCCGGCATATGGTCGACGGATTGAAGATGGCGGGATTGCAGACCTGAAGTTGCGGATCGACTGCCCAGGTTCAGTAAGCGCTTTGGTGGCCGTCGATGTCGTGCTGGTCGGCGGTAATGAAAGCGGTCCCGGAGAACGTCGCGACGACCTGGGACTCATTGCGCAGGACCTCCACGATATAAGACGCGAGGCGGGTCGAACGCGTTGTTTCCCTGGCCCGAGCGATGAGCTTGTCGCCGAGACGGGTGGCCTTGTGATAGGCGATGTTGGCATTGATGCCCGCCGCCACCGTGCCGTGGGAGTTCGCCGCCAGGCCGAACGCGCTGTCGGCCAGCGCAAACACGATGCCGCCGTGACAGGTGCCGTTGAAGTTCAGGTGCGGCTCGCTGACCTGGAGCGCCAGCGTGGCCATACCGGGCCCGCTGTCGATCAGTTCGAACCCGAGACCGTTCATGGCGGGGTCCTTGGCAAAGAGCGTTTCGACCGTGTCGTTGGAAGACGGCATGTACGTGCAATCCGTTGGTTGGTTGACTGGAGGCGATGGCGTAAACACCAATGTGTCCCGGATGTACGTGCCTGTGAAGGACAATCGTGACCCGGCCGGCACCACACCGCACCGGCATGGCATAAGGTGGCGCAATCGGACGTTACGACCCGGAACCGACGTTTTCCTTCAGGTCCTGCAGGATGGCCCTGGATTGGCGGCAGTCCGCAAGACCGGGTTTGCAAAGAAAATGCATTTCCTCCGGATGGTCCATGCCGCTCGCCGGACCGGGAATGGCAATCAGGGCAAGGTCCCCATAGGGACCACCGCCAAGCTTGATCAAACAATCGATTTCATTGGTTCTGACCAGATCTACGTCGTTTGTCTGGATCACGTTTCGCACATACGGTTTCAGAGTGCCGCGCTGGCTTGGCCAGTTCGGCGGCAAAACGGTCCTTGCCTTCGCGCAGACGCCGACATTGAACTTCTTGCCATTCATGTCCGGAGCAATGGCTTCCGTGGCCTCGGTCAAATCAGAAAACACCTTGCTGATCCGAGGTAGATACGTCTCGCCCGCGTCCGTCAGCAGCAAACCCTGCGGCAGACGCCGGAATAATGCCACGCCCAGAGACCCCTCCAGTTTCTTGACCTGCTGGCTCACGGCTCCCGCCGTCACGCCGAGCTCGCTGGCGGCCGTCTTGAAACTGAGATGCCGCGCCGCCGCCTCGAACGCGCGCAGGGTGTTCAGCGAAGGCAGTCTGTAAGTCATGTTTTCTCCTGGGCGCAGGATGACACGAAATGGCACTCAAGGAGACTCAGAGTTTCTAAGCCTACAACGGAGGTTTTCTGCGTTGTGCACGCGTGCTGCTGAGCGATAGCGTCACGCCGGTGAAACGGATCGGCGAACAACGGAGCAACGTAAACATGGACCGTGAACAATCAAACTCTCTCCTTGGCGAGGCCATCAAGGAACGGGGCAGAATATACCTCGAAGTCTTCCGGGAATTGTCGGAACGATTTGGTGAGACCGAAGCCGTCAGCGTGCTGCGCAGTGCCAGCCGCGCACGCGGCATCGCCGTGGGCCGGAAACTGGCCCATCTGGGCCCGCGCGATTTTGCCGGCATGGTCGAATTCTATGCCAAACCACCCGACGACGGCGTGACGTACTCCACCGAAATCCTTCGGCTGGACGACACCTGTCTCGAGTTCAAGAACATGTCCTGCCCGCTCAAGCAGTCGTGGATCGAGGCCGGATGCAGCGATGAGGAAATCCGCACCTTGCTGCATTGCGCGTCCGCCTGGGACGAAGCCGTTTTGGAAACCGCCGGTTTCGACTACGAAGTCGAAACCTGGTCACCGGGCAAACAAGGGTGCTGCCACACGAGAATCACCGAAAAACGCGATTCGTAGACAGGGTTGTTGCCGACGCCCGCGAGCGATTTGACCGCTCGGCAATTCTTCCAAAACTTCGTTCGGCCGAAAGGCCCCTATTCCACCGTCACGCTCTTCGCCAGGTTGCGAGGCTGGTCGACGTCGGTGCCCTTGAGCACGGTGACGTGGTAGGCCAGTAGCTGCACCGAAATGGCGTAGAGGATCTGCGCAACGAAGGGATCAGTGGCATTTTATTGATTAGTGACCACACATGATTTTGAACCCTCGTTAGCCGACAGTATACTCAACATTCAGCGCGATCATCGAAGTAACTTCATCATTCACCGGCTTCGCAATGAAAGAACTGCCTGAAGCGAACATTCTGAACATTGAAGCAGCATTGCTCGATACTGATGGAAGCTGTCGTGATGTTAATTTTGAGAACCCCACTTGGTGTGGTGTAACAAAACTAATCCGAAGTTTGGAACAGCTCTTTGAGAACCGTTCAGCATGGGATGGAAGTGAAAATCTGCTCAATGAGCCTCATTCTGAGACAATCGTCACGACTGCGCAGACAGGAAAATCTATTATTCTTGGCTATTCGAATGGCACCACAGTCGTAGCCGAACTTCAGATCTTTGTTTGCAGTGAGGAAGATGGTTCGCCTTTTATCGAACTCACATTCTTCCCTCAAGACATCTTGCGATCTGAAAATCTTGGGCGCAGCTTCATCAATTGGATTGACGAAATGCAATTACTTCTGCGGTCGCACCGCGCGTACTGCCGATATGAAAATGCGTCGTGGAGGTTCGGGGAAGTGGGTTCCAATTCCGGCGTTTTTTATGTGTCCGATACGGTTACAACGAGAGAGTAATTGATCAAATCTCATTGCATAGACTTGAATTTTGAGTTGCCTGTTCCTTGCTAAATACGGAAATGCGACCGCGATGCATATGATCTCCAACGCGTATCTTTGCTAGCAGGGTCGCACTGAAATATTTCCATTGATGGACACTTACCAGACCCTCTATTCCACCGTCACGCTCTTCGCCAGGTTGCGGGGCTGGTCGACGTCGGTGCCCTTGAGCACGGCGACGTGGTAGGCCAGCAGCTGCACCGGGATGGCGTAGAGGATCGGCGCGACGAAGGGGTCGACGGTGGGCAGGGCGATCTTGCCGGCGGCCTCGTCGCCGACCTTGGCGACGCCTTCCGAATCCGAGAAGAAGATCACCCTGCCGCCCCGGGCCATGACCTCCTGCATGTTGGAGATGGTCTTCTCGAACAGATCGTCCGTCGGCGCGATGACGATGACCGGCACCTCCTCGTCGATCAGGGCGATGGGGCCGTGCTTGAGTTCGCCGGCGGCGTAACCCTCGGCGTGGATATAGGAGATTTCCTTGAGCTTGAGCGCCCCTTCCATGGCCAGCGGGTAGCCGGTGCCGCGGCCGATATAGAGGATATCGCGGGCCTCGCAGATGTCTTCGGCCAGAGCACGGATGGCCTCGTCGTGGTGCAGCACCTCGGCGGCGCGGGACGGCACCTCGGTGATGGCGTGGGAGAGATGGGCTTCCTGTTCGGCGTCGATGGTGCCGCGGGCCTTGGCCATGGCAATGGCGAAACAGGCCAGCGTCACCAATTGGCAGGTAAACGCCTTGGTCGAGGCGACGCCGATTTCCGGTCCGGCATGGGTCTGCAGGATGAGGTCCGATTCCCGCGCCATGGAACTTTCCGGCACGTTGACGATGGTGGCGATGTGCTGCTTCTGCTCGCGGGCGTAACGCAGCGCCGCCAGGGTGTCGGCGGTCTCGCCCGATTGCGAGATGAACAGCGCCAGGCCGCCTTCCGGCAGCGGCGATTCCCGGTAACGGAATTCGGAGGCGATGTCGATCTCGACGGCCACGCCGGCGATCCTTTCGAACCAGTACTTGGCCACCATGGCGGCGTAGAACGACGTACCGCAGGCGATCAGCGTCACCTTGCTCAGGTTGGCCAGATCGAACGGCAGGTCGGGGAAATGGATGCTGCGGGTCGCCGGATTGAAGAAGGTCCACAGCGTGTCGCTGATCACCGTCGGCTGCTCGTGGATTTCCTTCTGCATGAAGTGGCGGTGGTTGCCCTTGCCGATCAGCGCACCGGAACGAGCGGTCTGCTTGACCTCGCGGCTGACGGGGTTGTCGCTCGCGTCGAAGAACTCGGCACCGGTACGGCTCAGCACCACCCAGTCGCCTTCCTCGAGATAGCTGATGCGTTCGGTCAGGGGCGCCAGCGCCATGGCGTCGGAGCCGAGATACATCTCACCCTCGCCCCAGCCGACGGCCAGCGGGCTGCCGCGCCGGGCGCCGATCATCAGGTCGTGTTCGCCGGTGAAGATGATGGCGAGCGCGAACGCGCCCTCGAAACGCTTGAGCGAGGCCGCGGTGGCGTCCTTGGGCGACATGCCTTCGTTGAGGTAGCGGGTGATCAGTTGCGCCGCCATTTCGGTGTCGGTTTCGGACGCGAAGGTGTGGCCCAGCGCCGACAGTTCCTCCGCCAGTTCCCGGTAGTTTTCGATGATCCCGTTATGCACGACGGCCACCTTGTCGGTGGCGTGGGGGTGGGCGTTGGTCTCGTTGGGTACGCCGTGGGTGGCCCAGCGGGTATGGCCGATGCCGATGTCGCCGGTGATGGGTTCGTCCTGGATTCGCCCTTCCAGATTGACCAGCTTGCCCTCGGCCCGGCGCCGGTCGATGGAGCCGTTGACCAGCGTCGCCACGCCGGCCGAATCATAGCCCCGGTATTCCAGCCGTTTCAGCCCCTCGACCAGAAGCGGCGCCGCTTCGCTGTTGCCGATGACCCCAACAATTCCGCACATAGTCCTCGTCCCTCTTCCCGCCCGGACGATCCAATTTCGCGCCGGGAAGTCCCTCTCGTTCGCCCTTGTCAGGCGGACTTTTTCTGTTTCTCCGCCAGCTTGCGCTGCCGGAAGCGGGCGGCCGCGCCGGCACGCTCGCTCTGGTCGGCCCGGCCCAGCGCCACGGCGTCGCCGCTGACGTCCCTGATCACCACGCTGCCCGCCGCCACCAGGGCGCCGTCGCCGATGGTGACCGGCGCCACCAGCGTGCTGTTGGAACCGATGAAGGCGCCCGCGCCGATGTCGGTGCGGTGCTTGCCGAAGCCGTCGTAGTTGCAGGTGATGGTGCCCGCGCCCACATTGGCGCCGGCGCCGATGCGGCTGTCGCCCACATAGGTGAGATGATTGACCTTGGCGCCTTCCTCGATGACCGTGTTCTTGGCTTCGACGAAATTACCGACCTTCGCCTTGGCCTGCAGCTCGGCGCCGGGACGCAGGCGGGCGAACGGCCCGACCACGGCGTCGGCGCCGACGCTGGCGCCTTCGATATGCGAGAAACCCTTGATGGTGACCCGGTCGGCCACATCCACGCCGGGACCGAAAAAGACATTCGGTTCGATGACCACATCGCGGCCGAAGCGGGTATCAAAGCTGAGCGTCACCGTGGACGGATCGAGCATGGTGACGCCCCCGTCCATGGCCGCCGCGCGCAGGCGCTGCTGCACCACCGCTTCGGCCTCGGCGAGCTGGGCCCGGCTGTTGATGCCGAGCACGTCGTCGAGCGGCCCTTCGACCCAGGCGCAGGTCCAGCCCTTGCGCCGCGCGATGGCGACGATGTCGGTCAGATAGTATTCGCCCTTGGCGTTGTCGGTGCCGACCTCGTCGAGCAGGGCGAACAGGCGCTTGCCGTCGATGGCCATGAAGCCCGAATTGCACAGCGTGATGGCGCGCTGATCATCCGACGCGTCCTTGTGTTCGACGATGGCCTCCAGGCCGCCGTCGTTGTCGGTAATCAATCGGGCGTATTCCGCGGTGTCGTCGGGCCGGAAGCCCAGCACCACCACGGCCGGGTCGCTGTTCGCGCGACGCGCCGCCAGCATGGCGTCGAGGGTCTCGCGGCTGACCAGCGGGCTGTCGCCGAACAGCACCAGCACATCGCCCTCGAAACCATCCAATTCCTCGCGTGCGGCCATCACCGCGTGGCCCGTACCCATGGGCGGGTCCTGCACCGCGGTGCGGGCCGGCGCAACGGCCCGGCACAGGGCATCCATGTCGCGGCCGACCACGACGACCTGTTTTTCCGGCTGTAGGCCGTCCAGCGTGGCCAGCAGGTGGTTGATCATCGGCCGACCGGCCAGGGGGTGCAGGACCTTGGACAGGTCCGACTTCATGCGCGTGCCTTTGCCGGCGGCGAGAATGACGGTGGCGAGAGGTGTCTGGGTCATATGAATGAATGAATCCGCTGATGCGAACCGGGCCCGGTTGTGTTGGACGGCGGCAAATCTGCCACGGGCCCCGAACCGCACCAAGTCAAATATTGTTTCCGTTTCTTTCCGAAAAGCACCCTAATCACAAAGGGTTGCGGGTTTTTTAACAACAAACCGGCAAATGACAAGGGCGGAATTCTCCCTCTTGCGCGCCGCCGCGCCAACCGCCATAGTCGCGCCCGCTTGCCCCGTCCCTACCACCCGATTCAGGCAAAATTTCGATGGCGTTAGACGATTTGGCCCTGCTTTTCGACCTCGACGGCACCTTGGTCGACACGGCATTGGACCTGCACGACACACTGAACGTCGTGCTCGACGGCCTGGGGCGTGACGGCGTACCGCTGGAAACGGTGCGCCACATGGTCGGCGACGGCGCCCGCAAGCTGGTGGAACGGGGTCTGGCGGCCACCGGCGGCCTGCCGGACGCAGACGCCTTCGAGACCGCGGTGGAGGCCTTTTTCGCCCACTACGCCGACCATCTCAGCGACCACAGCGTGCCCTTCCCCGGCGCCGTGGCGGCGCTGGAACGCTACGCGGCGGCCGGCGTGCCGATGGCCGTATGCACCAACAAACCCGAGGGTTTCAGCGTCAAAATCCTCGAAAATCTGGATATATCGGACCATTTTTCGACGGTCGTCGGCGGCGACACCCTGGCCGTCAAGAAGCCGGACGCGGGTCACATCCAGGGAACGGTTGACCGCATGAACGCCGGCGGACGGCGGGCCGTCATGATCGGCGACAGCGCCAACGACGTGAACGCCGCCCGCAATGCCGGCATTCCCGTCATCGCGGTGACATTCGGCTATACCCAGGTGCCGGCCCGGGACTTGGGCGCGGACGTGGTGATTGACCATTTCGACGAGTTGGACACCGCGCTCGCATCATTGACCGGCGGCTGACCCGTGTTCGTACCGCACAACCATGAGATAGCGTATTTCACCAACTTTTCCGGTTTTTCCCTATCGATAAAACCCTATAAGGGAAATTCCGTATAGTTAACGGGACTTAACTATATGTATGATTAAATTTACCATACCTGTTAAACAGTCGGCACGCTTTACACTCGCCACTACGATCCAAGTTGTTGATTGTTCTCATTTATTGGAGAAATGTATCATATATTAACTTTAATTTCGTGAATATTTACCTTAACTACCGTCGGTTTTTCTTACATTTTGCATGAATAACATTTCAATTAACTTTATTGAATCTTGGAAATCCGCCAATTCTGACGGTTCGGCACGGGTCTTGCTGCGTATGCGGCGTGGCCAGCGAAGAATTCGTCGATGGGCACATGCCTTCCCGGAGGGCCGGTTCACCCTCTGCAGAAGGTCTGACAGGTAGCGTTTGTTGATTATCGGAGAAGCAGCCATGAAACGTTTACTCGCAACACTCACCGTCTTGGCCGCGGTTGGCTTCAGTGCCGCCGCTCAGGCCATCCCGTCGGTCGTCCTGCATTCGAGCAACTCGGGCATCGGTTCGATGACCTTCAGCGTCGATGAGACGACCCAGACGATCACCATCAACGAAGTCTGGACCAGCATGGGTCCCGGCATTCTCGAGATCCGCGACCTCGAGCAAAGCACGGCCAACAACCACATCAATTACACGGTGATCGAGAACATCACCAACAACACGGGTGTCGACTGGACGTCGCTGGCCAACGAATTGCTCGATCCGGATGGCGATACCAACGACGGTCTCGACCAGGACAACGAACCGTTCGTTCCGGTGAACTATTCCCACTCGAACAATCTCGACGGCCTGAGCTTCGCCCAGAACTCCCCCGTGGTGCGGACCTCGGACGTCTTCGGTTCCAATGAGGCCGACGAGTTCGACACCCGCGACTTCCTCGACTTCTTCGGCGGCACCCTGGCCAACGGCGCCACCGGGTTTGTCCAGTTCGGCCTGCGCGACTTCAACGACAACAACCCGTTCCTGCTGGTGCAGCGTCCGAACATCCGCTCGATCCCCGTGCCGGAGCCAGCCTCGATGGGTCTGTTCGGTATCGGCCTGGCCGGCCTGCTCTTCTCCCGCCGGCGCAAAAGCGCTTAGCAGGGAAGTACTCAGCTCACGCGGCTTCTCTCTTCTCCGAGACCGAAGCAGTGGCCCGGTACCCGCAGAACGCGGTGCCGGGTTTCGCGTTTGTGGGCCCGGCTTGCGGCATTCCCCGGCACGGCTAGTACCCGCGCAGAAACATGGGCCGCAGCGCCACGTCACCGTCCAACGCACCATCCAGTTGCGCCAGAACCTTGTCCCGGTCCTTGGGCAGCGTGCCAGCCAGCGGCAAGGCGTTGGAGGCATGATTGGAGCGGAAGATCACCGGTGACGGCGGACTGAGATCGGATATCAGCCGGCGTTGTTCCAACAGCATGCCGGCATCGTCCTGGGGTTCGAAACCGCCGCCGAAGCGGTTCAGAAATCCCTCCACCGTATTGTCGGCAAAACCCAGTTGCAGGGTCGACAGATAATTGAGCGGCGCCTGGTTGACCAGCGCCACAGTGCCGTCGATATGTTCCCGCCACAATGTCTTGCCGCCCAGCCCCAGCACGACGGTCGCCGACACCTTCAGGCCAGCCTCCCGCGCCTTGCCCAGCCCCTCGGACATGCCGCGCGGGGTGGCGCCTTTGTTGATGCGTTTGAGGATTTCGGCCGAACCGGATTCGATGCCGAAATACAGCAGTTTCAGCTTGGCATCCTTGAGCCGCGCCAGCTCGTCGAGGGACTTCTTCAGCAAGTTGAGCGGCAAGGCGTAGGACGACACCCGGGTCAGGTTAGGAAAGCTTGCGTTCAGCTTGTCCAGAATGCGCAGCAGATGGTCGGTCGGCAACACCAGGGCATCACCGTCGGCCAGAAACACCCGGTCGGCGTCCGGCCACTCTCGTGCCGCCGTGTCGATGTCGGTGAACACGTCGTCCAGCGGCCGCGCCGTATAGTCCTTGTCCTTGTACATGGCGCAGAAGGTGCATCGGTTGAAGCTGCAGCCGAGTGTCGCCTGGATGATCAGGTTGCGGCCCTCCGATGGCGGACGGAAGAGCGGCATGTCGTAGATGATGGGCATCGTCGGTCACTCAATGAGGTCGTGGCGTGGTTCATACCACTTGCGTGCCGTCGTTGCGAAAGAATACGGACAGGCCGAGCAGCATGTCGACCGTCGTGCCGTCGCTTGCCAGGGGCAGAACCAGGTTTTCCAGCTCCGCCACGTCCTTTTGATGCTGAAACCGGGGCGGTCCGCGGTACCACAGCGGTTCACGGGTTTCGGCCACGGTCTTGAGGAAGCCGAGCGCCGCCGGATCGTCGGCCGAGGCCGGGTGGGCGTCGCGTAATGTCAGGCCCGTATAGTCCTTGCCGACCCCCGCCGTCACGGCGGTGCCGATCAGACGGTAACGACTATCCCGCGGGTCGCCGGCAATGTCCATCAGCCAGATGTGCGGCAGCAGGGCTGGAATATCCATCGGTTCGACGTGCCGGCGGCCGGGCAACAAGCCGTCCCCAGGCGCCAGGTTTCGCCAATACGCATGCAGGTCTTTGGCCTGGCCGCTCCACGCGGCCATGTCGGTCTCGGTCACCACGCTGTCCCCCCACGTCCGTGCCCCGCACGGTCAGAAGCGTTCGCCGTTGTTGCGGTAAAATACCGTGAGACCGAGCAGCACGTCCACCACCCGGCCGTCGGCGGCCAGGGGCAAAATCAAATTCTCCAGCTCGGCCACGTCCTTGTCATGATCGAAGCGCGGCTTGCCGCGGTACCAATGCGGCGCCCTGCGGCTGGCGACCTGGCTCATGAAGCGGAAGGCGAGCGGATCTTCGGCCGAGGCGGGATGCGCCTCTCTGAGCGTCAGACCGGTGTGGTCACGGCCGAAACCGGCTGTGACGTAGGTGCCGAACAACCGGTACTTGTTATCCCTCGGATCGGCGGCGACGTCGATCATCCATAGATAGGGCAGCAGCGCGGGCACGTCCAAAGGGTCGAAATGCTGGCGTCCCGGCAAAAGGCCGCCGTCCGGTGCCAGGCCCCGCCAGTAGGCATACAGGTCCTTGGCCTCCCTGCTCCAAAGCGCCGTGTCGGCGTCGCTCAACATATTGTGGCTCTCGCCGTGGTTGTCCCGGGACCCGCCGAACGATAGCGGATCGAGGCGCCCCCCGCCAGCACCGTTGGGTGGGACACGGAGGGCGTCTCTTGACCCAGGGTTGATTGGCGCCGCGCCAGCCCATGTGCTACCTCTCTGAACGCTGCCTCACCGACCGGAGACCTTATGGACTTTCTGATCGCCAACGAAACCGTGATCCGACTCGCCGCCTTCTTTGGCATCTTCGCCGTCATGGCGCTGTGGGAGATCGCCCGGCCGGCGCGACCGCTGACGGTGTCAAAGGGCCTGCGCTGGTACAGCAATCTCGGCATCGTTGCGGTCAACAGCCTGGTCGCCCGCATGGTCATGCCCATCCTACCCATCGGCATGGCGGCCCTGGCTGCCGAGCGCGGTTGGGGACTGTTCAACATGATCGCGGTGCCGGACTGGCTGGCGATTGTTTTGGCGGTGGTGCTGCTCGACATGGTGATCTACTGGCAGCACGTGCTGGTGCACAAAATACCGATGTTGTGGCGGTTGCACCGCATGCACCACGCTGACCTGGACTTCGACGTCACCACCGGCGCCCGTTTCCACCCAATCGAGATTCTGTTCTCGTTCTGTATAAAAATTGCCGCCGTCACCGTGCTCGGTGCGCCGGCGGTGGCGGTGCTGATCTTCGAGGTGCTGCTCAACGCCACGGCCATGTTCAACCACGGCAATGTGCGCCTGCCGACCGGCCTCGACCGGGTGCTGCGGCTGGTCGTGGTCACGCCCGACATGCACCGGGTGCATCATTCCATCAAGCGCTACGAGACGGACTCGAACTACGGCTTCAATCTGCCCTGGTGGGACCGCCTGTTCGGCACCTACCGCGACCAGCCCGAAGACGGCCACGACGGCATGACCATCGGCATCACCCTGTTCCGCGACGCGCAGGAAGAACACCTGCACCGGCTGCTGATCCAGCCGTTCCGGTCCGGTAAATAGATTAGAGCAGTTCCTCTTTAGATGGAATCATTCTGACGGAGCGCATTGGCGCCAAGGCCAAGGCTGGCGGTGACGGCCATACCTGGCGGTATGGCCGAGACGGCAGCCG
>JANQFL010000052.1 GCA_028277845.1 Sneathiellales bacterium | reverse complement strand
ACGATTGCAGCGGGTGTGGCAAAGGCGAAAGCCGACGTCATCATGATCTCGGGCCATTCCGGCGGCACCGGCGCCAGCCCGCAATCGAGCATCAAATACGCCGGCGTGCCGTGGGAGATGGGCCTGACCGAAGTGAACCAGGTGCTCACCCTCAACCGCCTGCGCCACACCGTCAAGCTGCGGGTCGACGGCGGGTTCAAGACCGGCCGCGACGTGGTGATCGCCGCCATGCTGGGCGGCGAGGAATTCGGCATCGGTACCGCCGCCCTGGTGGCCATGGGCTGCATCATGGTGCGCCAGTGCCATTCCAACACCTGCCCGGTCGGCGTCTGCACCCAGGACGAGGCCCTGCGCGCCAAGTTCGACGGCACGCCCGAGAAGGTGGTCAACCTGTTCAGCTTCATCGCCGAGGAAGTGCGCGAAATTCTCGCCGGTCTCGGCATGCGCACGCTCGAGGAAGTGATCGGCCGCACCGATCTGCTGGCCCAGGTCAGCCGCGGCAGCCCGCATCTCGACGACCTGGACCTCAACCCGCTGCTGGCCCAGGCCGATCCGGGCGACAACGCCCGTTACTGCACGGTCGAAGGCCGCAACGAAGTGCCGGAAACCCTCGACGCCCGCATGATCGAGGACGCCGAAACCGTGTTCCAGCGCGGCGAGAAGATGCAACTGGCCTACAACGTGCGCAACACCTACCGCGCCATCGGCACCAAGCTGTCGTCGAAACTGGTGCGCAAGTACGGCATGACCGGGCTGAAGCCCGGCCACATCACCGTGCGCCTGCGCGGTTCGGCCGGCCAATCCTTGGGCGCCTTCGCCGTGCAGGGCCTCAAGCTCGAAGTGTTCGGCGACGCCAACGATTATGTCGGCAAGGGCCTGTCGGGCGGCACCATCGTGGTGCGGCCGATGCCGTCGAGCCCGCTGCGCTCGAACGAGAACGTCATCGTCGGCAACACGGTGCTGTACGGCGCCACGTCGGGCAAGATGTTCGCCGCCGGCATGGCGGGCGAGCGTTACGGCGTGCGCAATTCGGGCTCGGTTTCCGTGGTCGAAGGCTGCGGCGCCAACGGCTGCGAGTACATGACCGGCGGCGTCGCCGTCATCCTCGGCGCGGTCGGCGACAACTTCGCCGCCGGCATGACCGGCGGCATGGCCTATGTCTACGACGAGGACGGTTCGTTCTCGACCCACGTCAACGACGATTCGGTGATCTGCCGGCGCGTCGACTCGGCCCACTGGGAAGCCGTGCTGCGCGACCTGATCGAGGAACACGTGGCCGAGACCCAGTCCGACTACGCCGCCGACATCCTGCACAACTGGGAAGTCCGCCTGCCCCACTTCTGGCAGATCTGCCCACGCGAGATGGTGTCGCGGCTCGAACATCCGCTGTCGGACAAAGACACGGCGGAGACGGCGTAGGGGAGAACGCCGGGTATCAGGCCGAGGATTCGCCGGAGCCGCGGTTCCGCTTGATCGTTCTGCGAATGCGGACCTTGTAGTTCCACTTGGTCATCTGATTTTCGATGCCAAACCCTTGGTACGAGACCACGCCGGGATGGCGGTCTTCGTCGCGGTACTGGCGGATGGTTCTGAGGATGCGTCCCGCGATGACAGGATCGGTCAAGTGATTGGCCATGTCCTTGGCGAGAAACAAATCCGCCAGCGCGCCAAGCTTGTCGTCCGTACGAGCCTTGGCGAAGGCCCGCAGTTGATAGGCCTTCATGGCCTGCCGGTAGGACGCCTGGGACGCGTCGCCGCCGAACGGTCTCCGTGCCTCTTTCACGTAACCCGCTTGAACCGCCGCCAACAGGTTCAGATCGCGCAACGCTTTTTCCATGTCGCCGCGCCGTATGTACGCCACGGCGCGTGATTCCACGGCGCTGTCGGCAAACGTGTTGCCCGCACTCCTATCCATCGCCTCGGACAAAGCGTCGATTGCCATGTCGTGCTGTCCGAGCAGCGACAACATCGCCCCGACACCCACCAGAAGATGAAAATTGAACGATTCGCTGGGCTCCTTCGCGATCTGTCCGTAGATTTTATTCAGTGCCTTGTCGACGTAATTGCGTGCGTCCGCTGTCTGCCCCAGCAAATAATGCCCACGGGCCAATCCGACCCAGACGGCTGGATCGATCTCGTGGGACGGTGCGGCCTCCAGGCCGACATAGCGCAGAAAGTCATTGATGCTCTTTTGCGGCTGGCCGGTGATTTCGTGGAGGCGCGCCCGGTTGATGAGTGAGCTCAAGACGAGTTCTTCGTCGTTGGAATCGATGACCTGGCTGTACAAGGCGATGGCTTCCAAATGTCGGTCCGCCTCGTCCCTGGCGACTGCTTGGCGATATGTTTTGTAAACGGCCGTGGCGTCATGGGTGCCGGTTTGTGCGGCAACGCTTGCGGGAGGATTGCCGGCATCGGAATGCGCCGTTGTCTTGCAGCCTTGTAAGGCGATCAGTACGACAGCCGCGGTGCCAGCAATGCTTCCAATCCGTCTTATTGTCACGGCCAATCTGGAAATCTTTTGATCCACATCCAAGTCTTTCGATCTCAGAGTGCATCATACCATATTCTGCAACCAAACATATGGGTGCAAAACCTGCCCGGTTTGGATTTGTTACGGCGTAGGGACCTTCAGCTTTCGAGATTGATGTTCTCCGTGAAGGAGATGTTTAGCTGCAGGCCGTCGCCATGTTCGGTCACCAGCTCAAGGAGCGATTTCGAGTTCTGATCGGCGCTGATCGTTTCCAGTTCGGACTGGGCGCGATCGAGCAAATTCTTCGCTTCCGCCACTTTCTGCTTGTCCGGAGCGATCACCGATAGCTCCGAAATGCCGCTGCGCACGTCACGGAGCGAAACGATAGCCGCTTGATGGTGTCCGGACAGGTCCAACACATACGCCCGGTGCAGAGATATCACCACATTGATCATCTTGCGAAAAATCTGGGTCGACAAATTGCCTGTTTCTTTGGCCGCAAAAGAGACACCGACCTGTTTCTCGGCCTTGTCCAGATCCTCTAACGACGCATCGTAGCTTGTGGCATTCATATGAAACGTGGCGCGTGTCAGCAGCGCCATGAAAATGAAGAAATCGTTTGTCGGACCGGGATTGCGCTGCAGTTTTTCCAATGCCTCGTTGACCAGCTTCATGCCTTCGGTTTGGTCTCCAATCTTTTCGTAAAGAATGGCGAACATGATCGTTGTCGAGTCGTCGAAAACGTTTCCGCCTCCGCCCAATTTCCCGACTTCGGCCATTTTTTCGTCAAGCATGCCGACAAAACCACGGGCACGCTCCACGTCGGCGCGGGCTTCGGCAAGCTGGTTCAAATTGACCAGAACGTCCGCCCGACTCAGATAGAATTGTTTGCTGGATGGTTTTTCTCCGGACGCAGTTTTGAATCTGAGATAGGCGTTGTGGTCATCGAGCGATTTTTCGAACTTCCCGACTTCCTTGAAAGCCTGCGCCCGGTTGATGTGGGCGCTGGCATAAAGCCGGCGGTCGCCCGCGTTCAACACATTGGTGTAAAGCCTGGCGGCTTCGTCGTGATTGTTTTCCTTTTGCGCGGCCAGAGCCGATTTGTAGGTGGAATAGGCCGAGCCATGCCGCGCGCCGGTCGTCTGTCCGCAGCCTTGCAGAACAAATGTGCCCAGCAGGGCGATCCCGATACCGCGAAACCAGGTTGGGCTGCGTAAGAAAGGCAACAGAGCATGTTTGGAATTGACGAACACGACGACCCCCTCAAAAAGACCCATGACGGCTACAATACAACTATTTGTATGGGTGCTGAACCATCCATCGAAAGCGGCATGGGTCCATCCGGCCGACAGTCATTTCGGCTTGCAAATCGGCCTCGCACTCCGCCGCCGTTGCGCTAAACTGCGGCCATGTTGACGCTGCATCATCTTTGGCTGTCGCCGGTGTGCCGGGCGGTGCGAATCCTGCTGGGCGAGAAGGACCTGGAGTGCGAACTGGTGGTCGAGCACACCTGGGAACGGCGGCCGGAATTTCTGGCGCTCAACCCGGCGTGCGAGGTGCCGGTGCTGGTGACGGACGGCGGCGACGCCGTGTGCGGCTCGACCATCTGCGAGTATGTCGACGAGGTCCACCGCACGCCGGCGCTGCTGGCAGGCGACGCCCTGGCGCGGGCCGAGACGCGGCGCCTGGTGGCCTGGTTCGACGACAAGTTCAAGGCCGAAGTCACCGACTATCTGGTCGGCGAGAAGGTGGACAAGCGGTTGTCGGGCAGCGGCCATCCGGATTCCGAATCGATCCGTGCCGGCAAACACAACGTGCACTACCACCTGGATTACATCGGCTATCTGTTCGAACGGCGCAACTGGCTGGCAGGCGACGACTTCAGCCTGGCCGACATCGCCGCGGCGGCCCATATCTCCTGTGTCGACTATCTCGGCGACGTGCCATGGGACGACCATCCGGGCGCCCGGGACTGGTATGCCCGCATCAAGTCGCGGCCCAGCTTCCGGCCGATCCTGGCCGACCACATTCCCGGCCTGCCGCCGCCGCGCCACTACGCCGACCTGGACTTCTAAATCCCGTCGAAAGGCGGAACCGGACCATGCCCTACACCGACGAAATCCGCGAGCAGGCGACGATGCTGGGTTTCGACGTGCTCGGCGTCGCCAAGCCCGGCGACCTGGCGGAGGCCGGCGGCCATCTGAGGGAATTTCTCGCCCGCGGCTGGCACGGCGAAATGGGCTGGATGGTGGACAAGGCCGACCGCCGGGCCGATCCGGCGGTGCTGTGGTCCGAGGTCAGCAGCGTCATCATGGTGGGCATGAACTACGGGCCCGACGACGACCCGCTCGACGCGACCCGGCGGGGAAATGTCGCCGCCATTTCCGCCTACGCCCGCAACAGGGACTATCACGACATCATGAAAAAGCGGCTCAAGCGGCTGGGCCGCTGGATGGCCGAGGTGTACGACTGCGAGCTGAAGGTCTTCGTCGATACCGCGCCGGTGATGGAAAAGCCCCTGGCCGCCCTGGCCGGACTGGGCTGGCAGGGTAAGCACACCAACCTGGTGTCGCGCGAGTTCGGCTCCTGGCTGTTCCTCGGCGCCATCTATACGACCCTCGACCTGGCGCCGAGCTGGTCGGCCCGTGACCATTGCGGCGCCTGCCGGGCGTGCCTCGATGTCTGCCCGACCGAAGCCTTCGTCGCACCCTACCAGTTGGATGCCCGGCGCTGCATTTCGTACCTGACCATCGAGCACAAGGGGCCGATCCCCAGGGATCTGCGCAAGGCCATGGGCAACCGTGTCTACGGCTGCGACGATTGCCTGGCGGTCTGCCCGTGGAACAAGTTCGCGCAAACCGCATCGGAGGCGGCACTCCTCGCGCGCGACGACCTGCGGGCGCCGCCCCTGGCCGAATTGCTCGGCCTGGACGATGCCGCCTTCCGGGCCAGGTTTTCCGGCTCGCCCATCAAACGCATCAAACGGGAACGCTTCCTGCGCAACGTGCTGATCGCGGCGGGCAACAGCGGCGACGGCGCCCTCGTGCCGGCGGTCGATCCGCTGTTGAAGGACCCGGACCCCATCGTGCGCGGGGCCGCCGTGTGGGCGTTGTCCGCGCTGCTGCCCGAGGATGGGTTCGCGGATCGAAAACGCGCCTATCTGTCCGCCGAAACGGACGCATCCGTGCGCGACGAATGGCAGGACTCTAATCGGGCTTGAGGTCCAACTCTTCCAGCTTCGCCTGCGCCGTGTCGCCGGCCGGCGTGTTGGTGTGTTCGGTGGCGACCCGCAGCCAGTCCGCCCGGGCGCCGGCCCGGTCGCCCAGGCGTTTGCGCAGGGTGCCCCGTTCCAGCAAGGCCTCGGCGTTGCGCGGGTTGAGAACGAGCGCCATCTCGGCGTCCTCGAGCGCGCGTTCGAAATCACCGGCATGACGCCGCGCCGCGGCCCGCAGCGACAGCGCATCGTCCCGTTCCGGATCGAGCGCCACCGCCCGGTCCAGGTCATCGAACGCGGCGCCGTTGTCGCCCAGTTCGGCGTGGGCGCGGGCCCGGTCGATCAGCAGGTCGACGTCTTCGCGCATGAACTCCAGGCCGGTGGAGAAGATATCGCGGGCGCGGGTGTAATTGCCGGCCAGCATCCAGGCATTGCCCGCCTGGGCGAGCATGGCCGTCTGTCGTTCCGGTCCGGCCGATTTCATGTCGAGCGCCAGCTTTTCCAGTTTGACCGCCGCCTGGCTGTAGCGTTTCAGCGCCATCAGCGCCAGCACGACGCAGTGGCGGGCGGGAAATCCGCCGCCGTCGTCGCGCCAGGCCAGGGCGGCTTCGAGGGCGTCCTCCGGCGCCCGCTGGGTCTTGGCGACACAGGCGCGGTACTTGTCACGCTCGGTGGCGCCCTCGGCCGGGTGGCCGCCCGCCAGCGCCAGCAGGAACAGGCCGGCCAGCGAACCGGCGCGGATGGTTTGTGTGTCTGCGGTCATTGGCGTAGATAGAGAGCAATTCCCGGCATTTGGCAATGCCACAATTTCGCCTTCGACGGTGCATACATATCGCTCAACACCCGTTTGCAACAACTCGGATCAGCCATCATGCATATCGTTCGCCGGATCGTTTCCGCCAGTGTCATTGCCGTGCCGGCACTCGTGCTCGCCGCCCTGCCGTCCCTTGCGGACAATCAGCCGCTGCGCCAGCCGGACCGGGTGGTGCTGGAACTGGCCGCCGAAGACTGGGTCGACACCAAGACCGCCCGGCTGACGGTCGCGGTCGACGCCGCCGATTCGAGCCGCAATTCCGGCGGCGTGCGCGGCCAGGTGCTTGCGGTGCTCGGCGGCCTGGCCAAGGACGCCGAGTGGCACATCACCCGCTTCGACCGGGGCCGCGACAAGGCCGGGCTGGAAACCTCGCGCGTGGCCGCCGAGGCCCGTGTCGGCGAGGGCGCCTTGGGCGGCATCTACGAGAAGGCCCGCTCGGCCAGCCGGCCGGGACTGCAGGTGCGGATCACCGGGATCGATTTTTCGCCGACATTGGCCGAGAACGAGGCCGTGCGCGCCAAGCTGCGGTCCAAGATCTACCGTCAGGTGTCCGAGGAACTGGAACGGCTGAAGGCGACCCATCCCGGCCGTACCTTCCGGCTGCGCAGCGTCGATTTCGTGCGCATGGGGCCGTATCCCGTGCCCATGCGGGACGCCATGGAATCCGCGGCGCCCAAACAGATGCGGGCGCGCGCATTGGCGGCGGGCGGCAATTTCGGCGTGTCGCGGCGCATGCATCTGGTGGCGACCGTCGTGCTGGCCGCCGAGTAGCCGCCCATGCCCGGACCGATGCCCGATACGCCCGGCCACCTGTTGTGCTTCGGCCTGGGCTTCTCCGCCAGGGTCATCGCCGCCCGGCTGCGGCAGGCCGGCTGGCGGGTGACCGGCACCAGCCGCGACGCCGACGGCTGCGACGAGGGCGCGGCCAAGGGGTTTGCCATGGTGCCGTTCGACGGCGCCCAGGCGTCGGACGCACTCGTGCAGGCGGTGGCGGATGCGGACCACATCCTCGTATCGGTGCCGCCGTCCGCGGACGGCGATCCGGTGCATGCCGTGCTGGGCCAGGCCATTGCCGCCGCTCCGCGCCTCGGATGGTTCGGGTATCTGTCGACAACCGGTCCTTACGGCGACCGGCAAGGCAGCTGGGTCGACGAGGACACACCGCCGGCCCCGTCGACGGACCGGGGCCGCCGGCGGCTCGACGCGGAAACGGTGTGGTTGGAGATGTGCCGCGACAAGGGCCTGCCCGTGCATATCTTCCGGCTGGCCGGCATCTACGGTCCCGGCCGCAATCAACTGCTTGGCCTGGCCGCCGGCCGCGGCCGCCGGATCGTCAAGCCCGGCCAGGTGTTTTCCCGCGTCCACGTGGACGACATCGCGTCGGTGGTGATTGCGTCGATGGCCCGGCCCCGGCCGGGGGCGGTCTACAATGTGTGTGACGACGAAGCGGCCCCGCCGCAGGACGTGGTGGCCTATGCGGCCGGATTGCTGGACATGGAACCGCCCGCCGCGGTCGCTTTCGAGGACGCCGACCTGTCGCCCATGGCGCGCAGCTTCTATGCCGAGAACAAGCGGGTCCGGAACACCCTCATCAAGACCGAATTGGGCGTCGACCTGGCCTACCCCACGTATCGGGAGGGTTTGACGGCACTCCTGTCGACCATAAAGCGCGATTGATTATCATTCCCGACGGCTTCAATATGGCGGACCGATAGGCGGGAGAAAGATCGAAGACGATGCCCCGGGTCAAGGAATTCGACCGGACCGACGTGCTGAAACGCGCCATGGACCTGTTCTGGTCGCAAGGCTACGAAGCCACGTCGGTGCAGGACCTGGTGGACGCCATGGGCATCAACCGGGGCAGCCTGTACGGCACGTTCGGCGGCAAGCACGATCTGTTCATGGCGGCGATCGACCATTACACCGACAACATCGTGACCGAATCCCTGTTGCGGCTCGAAGACGGCGGGCCGGTCAAGACGCTGATCCGGCGGCATTTCGAGCGCATGACCAACCCGTCCCTGCTGATGCCGAACCGGGGATGCATGATGACCAATTCCGCCGTCGAGCGATCGGCCTGCGACAAGGCATTGGCGGCGAAGGTGGACGCCCATTTCGGCCGGATCGAGGACGCCTTTACGGCCCTGATCGCCCGTGGCCAGGCAACCGGCGAGGTCAGCGGCCGCCATGGCCCGCGCCGACTGGCGCGTTTCCTGCTGACCAACTTCAACGGCATCCGGGTTCTGTCCAAATGCGCGGGATCGCGGGACCGGGTCGCCGACGCGGTCGAGGTCGCGCTGTCCGTGCTGGATCGTTGATCGCACCGGCCGGCGGCTAATCGGCGGCGTCGCTCTCGTGGTTTCCTGAAAACAGGTTCCGGTCGATCACCACCCGGTCCGCCGGGACCGTGACGGTGACGGTCGTGCCGTCACCCGGCGTGCTGGCGATGTCGAAGCTGCCGCCGTGGCGTTCCACCAGCGAGCGGGCCAGCGGTATGCCCAGGCCGGTGCCCTGGTGGTCCCGCGACAGGGCGCTGGCGACCTGGCCGAACGGCGTGAGCGCCGTTTCGATGCCTTCCTCGTTCATGCCGACACCCGTGTCGGTGACGAACAGCTCGCATTCACCGTCGTCGTTCAGCCGCGCGCCGACGGTGATGGTGCCGCCGTTGGGCGTGAACTTGACGGCGTTGGACAGCAGGTTCAGCAGGATCTGTTTCATCAGCCGGCGGTCGGCGCTCATGCACAGGATCGAATCGGGCAGTTCCATGCGTACCGCCAGGCCGGCTTCCCGGGCCCGCTCGCGAATGAAGCGCACGCAGGTCTTGGCCAGATCGTCGACGGTGAATTCCGTTTCGTGCAACTCGTAGCGTCCCGACTCCAGCTTCGACAGATCGAGGATGTCGTTGATGATATCCAGCAGATGCTCGCCGCTGGAATGGATGTCCGCGGCGTATTCGGCGTATTTGTCCGAACCGAGCGGGCCGAACATCTCCTGCTGCAGCACTTCCGCGAAACCGATAATGGCGTTCAGCGGCGTGCGCAGTTCGTGGCTCATGTTGGCCAGGAATTCACCCTTGGCCCGGTTGGCCATTTCGGCGGCGGTCTTGCTGTCGCGCAATTCCTTTTCGCTGCGTTTGCGCGCCGTGGTGTCGTGGCCGACGATCAATAGAACGTCCTCGTCGCCGTAGCGGAACGTGTCGGCGGAAAACTGCACGTCGATAATGCCGCCGTCCTTGCGCCGGATGCACGTTTCCCGGCCGCGGAAACTGCCCTTGGCGGCCAGTTCCTCGACCATCTCGTCGCGGAAACCGGGTTCGACCCAGACATCCAGGTCGGCCGCGGTGCGGCCCAGCACCTCGGACCGTTCGTAACCCAGGGTCTGGGTAAATCCGCCGTTGATATCGATATAGCGGCCGTCCCGCCGCCGCGTGATGGTGATGATCTCCGGGCTGGCCTGGAACACCTTGGTGAACAGGGCTTCCGATTTCTGGCGCGCGTCTTCGGCCACCTTGCGGTCGGTGATGTCGTAAAGCGACGCCAGGACGGCCGGCTCGCCGTCCCAGGTCACCACGGTGGCGCGGCATTCGACCCACACCGTCCGGCCGTCGTCGGACAGCAAGCGGAAATCGTAGGCCAGGGGGGCGTTCCTGCCTCGCAGGCGCGCAGCGATATTGCCGGCGACCCGTTCCCGGTCGTCGGGATGGATGAATGACGCGACCGACGGACGGGCGAACAGTTCCTCCCGCGACGCGATGCCGACCATCTGAATCAAGGCGTCGTTGGCAAACAGCGGCGGCCCGCCGCTGTGCACGATGATGCCCTGGATGGACCCCTCGACCACCTGTTTCAGTTGCGCGATGCTGTGTTGGTAGTCGGTGGCGTCGCGGAGAACCAGAACGGCATGACCGGACCCGCCGTCCTCGGCCGTTCCCACCGTGACGTCCAGCAAACGGGTCGTGCCGTCCCGTCCCAGCACGGTCAATTTGAGTTCAGACCGTTGCGACGATTTCGCGGCGGCCAGGGCGGACTTCAGCCGCTCGGCGCCGTGTCGGCCGTCTTCCGCCAGAATTGCGGTGACCGGTCGACCGATCAATTCGGCCGGTCCGTCTCCCAGCAGGTCACATCCATCCCGGGTCACGTCGCGGATATGCAGTGTGTCATCGACCGCCAGCGCGGCGATGCCGGGGACCGATTTCAAGGCCTCAAACGCGGCGGATACCGGTTCGTTTGCGAGCACTTTGTTCAAATCAGCAATTCCTGTTTTTCCTGATCTAACCTGAACCTGTTCCCCGAAAGCCACGGGGTTCGTCGAATGCGGAATCGCGTAAGTGCGGAACACGGCGTTGCGCGCGCGGCGGATGGTAGGCAGTCGTCGTTAACGAGCCGTTAACTTTTGCAAATTTTTCGTTACGAAATATTAAGCAGGTTTTTCAAGGACTTGCCTGCTATGCGGTGGCGAGGTCGCGGCAAAGCGCGTCGACGGTCGTGGTTAAGCGGAGGATGTCGCCCGGCTCCGACAGCCTGTGATCGCCGGACTTGACGTAGGTGACCGTGACATCCTCGCTTTGCAAGGCGTCGATCAGCTTCAGGCTGTGGCGCCACGGCACGTCCGGGTCGTTCATGCCGTGCAGGATGCGCACCGGGCATGTCACGGCGATCGGTTGTCCGAGCAACAGATGACGCCGGCCTTCCTCGATCAGCGTCATGGTGATGGTGTAGGGTTCGTCGGAATACTGCGACGGTTCGTGATAGACGCCGTCCCGTTCCAGCGTTGCACGGATCTCCGGCGGGAACGCGTCCCACATGAGATCGTCGGTGAAATCCGGCGCCGGCGCGATGCCGACCAGGCCGGCCACGCGCAGCGGGCGGGCGAGGGCCGCCAGCAGCATGATCCAGCCGCCCATGCTCGAGCCGACGACCACCTGCGGACCTTCCGCCACCTCGTCGATCACCGCGACGGCGTCGTCCGTCCAGCGGCCGATGGTGCCGTCTTCGAAGGCGCCGGACGACCCGCCGTGGCCGAAATAGTCGAACCGCACGAAGGCGCGGCCGGTCTCCCGGCAGTAGGCTTCCAGCGCCAGGGCCTTGGTTCCGGTCATGTCGGACTTGAAGCCGCCGCAGAAGATCACGCCTGGGGTCTTCCCCTCGAGCGCGTGATAGGCGATTGTGGCGCCGTCGGGGCGGGTTAGAATACTGGGCGGCTGGGTGCTGGTCATGATGGGACGACGTGGTAGTTGATACGCAGATAGAGAATTCGGCGGACACTTCGGCGGACAACGCGGCCGGAACACAGCCGGATCATACCACCGGCGAACAGGCGCGCGAAACCCGTCCGCCCGTGGTCCTGCAAATCCTGCCGTCGATGCACTCGGGCGGGGTCGAACGAGGCACCGTCGAAATCGCCGCCGCCCTGGTCAACGCCGGCTGGGTCGCGGTGGTGGCGTCCGCCGGCGGGTCCATGGTCACCGGGCTGGAACGCTGCGGCGCGGCGCACATCACCGTGCCGTCGCTGGCCAGCAAGAACCCCATCGTCATCCGCCGCAACATCGCCCGCCTGGCCGAGATCATCCAGGCCCACAACGTCGACGTGGTGCACGCCCGCAGCCGGGCGCCGGCCTGGAGCGCCTACTACGCCGCGCAGCAGACCGGCCGGCACTTCGTCACCACGTTTCACAGCGCCTACGGCCGCAGCAATTTCATCAAGCGGCGCTACAACGCCATCATGGCGCGGGGCGAGACCGTGATCGCCAATTCCGATTTCATCGGCGACCATGTCCGCACCTATTACGGCGTCGGCGAGGACCGGCTGCGGGTCATACACCGGGGCATCGATTCCCACTATTTCGATCCGGCCCATGTCAGCGCCGAACGGGTCATCAAGCTGGCGACCGACTGGCGCATTCCCGACGGCGTTCCCGTCGTCATGATGCCGGGCCGGCCGACGCGGCGCAAAGGCCACACCGTATTGATCGAATCCCTGGCCGAGCTGGGCCGGGACGATGTGCTGTGCCTGCTGATCGGCGGCACCGACGGCCGCGCCGCCTACCGGCGCGAGCTGGAAAAACTGGTGACCCGGCTGAACCTGGAAGGCGTCGTCCGCTTCGCCGACAACTGCAACGACATGGCGGCGGCCTACATGCTGGCCGATGTGGTGGTGACGCCCTCGCTGCTGCCCGAGGCCTTCGGCCGGGTCGCGGCGGAGGCCCAGGCCATGGGCCGGCCCGTGGTGGCGACGGACCATGGCGGCGCCCGGGAAACCGTCATCGACGGCGAAACCGGCTGGCTGGTGCGGCCGGGCGATGCCGGGTCGCTGGCGCGCGGACTGAAGCGGGCGCTCGATCTGAATACGGCGGAACGCGAGGACCTGGCCGCCGCGGCCCGGGCGCACGTGGCCGAGAAGTTCACCGTGGAACGCATGACCGGGCTGACCCTGCAGGTGTACGCGGATCTCATCCTGTCCGGGCAATGACGACCGATACCCTGCATACGGCGCCGGCGGACACGGCGCGGGCCGCGGCCATCGACAACGTCCTGGTCATCATGCATGGCGCCATGGGCGATTTCGTTTTGGCCATGGGGCCGTTTCAAGCCATCCGGCGTCACCATTCCGGCGCCCGCATCACGCTGCTGACGACGCCGCCGTTTGCCGCCATGGCCCGGGCCTGCGGCTATTTCGACGAGGTGTGGACGGATAGCCGGCCGCCGTTCTGGCGTATTGCCGATTGGCTCGATCTGCGTCGCCAATTGCTGGGCGGCCGTTTCGGCCGGGTCTACGACCTGCAGACTTCGGACCGGACCAGATGGTACTTCCGCTTTTTTCCGGGCGGCGACAAACCCGAATGGTCGGGCATCGCGCCGGGCTGTTCGCACCCGCACGCCAACCCGCTGCGCAACACGCTGCACGCGGTCGATAGCCAGGCCGAACAACTGGCCATGGCCGGCATCGTCGACGTGCCGCCGGCGGACGTCAGTTGGCTGACCGGTCAGGTCGGCGACTATGGGCTGCGGCCGCCCTACATCCTGCTGGTGCCGGGCGGGTCCGCCCATCGCCCCGGGAAGCGCTGGCCGTCGGACTCCTACGCGGCGTTCGCCAACGACCGGGCTCAGGCGGGCCTGCAACCCGTGTTGATCGGGACGGACGCCGAGGAGGACGTGCTGGCCGGTATTGCACAGGCATGCCCCTCCGCCCTCAATCTCTGCGGCCGGACGGATTTCGGCCAGATCGCCGAATTGGCCCGCGGCGCCCTGGCCGCGGTCGGCAACGACACCGGCCCCATGCACCTGATCGCGGCGGCGGGATGTCCCACATTGACATTGTTCTCCGAAGACTCCGACCCGGTCCGCTGTGCGCCACGTGGACGGGCGACCAAGGTGCTGCGCCGGCCCAACCTGGCAGACCTGGATGTTTCCAGCGTCGCGGCAGCGGTCGAGACTTTATTGACCGAATAGGGCCTTCACCCTCTCAAGCCGGGAAAAGCGCGAGAATGACTTCCATTCCCGGCTGAATCGCACTAGGTTCCCGCACTCGATTGACCGTTCGACGTGAACGAACAAGCGGAATTGATGGAACCATGGTGGCGATTACTCTACCGGACGGCAGTGCGCGATCCTATGACGGGCCCGTGACGGGTGTGCAGGTGGCCGCGGATATCGGTCCCGGCCTGGCCAAGGCGGCCCTGGCCGTGCGTCTTGACGGCGAACTGAAAGACCTGAACCTGACCGTTACCCAGGACACCACCCTGGCCATCGTCACCCGCAAGGATGAGGACGCGCTGGAACTGCTGCGCCACGACGCCGCCCACATCATGGCCGAGGCGGTCAAGGAGCTGTATCCCGAAACCCAGGTCACCATCGGCCCGGCCATCGAGGACGGCTTCTACTACGACTTTGCCCGTCCCGAACCGTTCACCCCCGATGACCTGGAGGCCATCGAGGCGCGTATGCACGACATCGTCAAGCGTGACGAAACCATCACGCGCGAGGTCTGGGACAGGGACAAGGCCGTCGAATTCTTCAACGACCAGGGCGAGTTCTACAAGGCCGAGATCATCCGCGACCTGCCGGCCGACGAGGAGGTCAGCCTCTACCGCCAGGGCGAATTCATCGACCTGTGCCGTGGGCCGCACCTGCCGTCGACGGGCAAGCTGGGCCACGCCTTCAAGCTGATGAAGCTGGCCGGCGCCTATTGGCGCGGCGATTCCAGCAACGAGATGCTGCAGCGGATCTACGGCACGGCCTGGCGCGACGAGAAGGAACTCAAGGCCTATCTGCACCGGCTCGAGGAAGCGGAAAAACGCGACCATCGCCGCATCGGCCGAGAAATGGAACTGTTCCACCTGCAGGAGGAAGCCCAGGGTTCGGTGTTCTGGCATCCCAAGGGTTATGTCCTGTGGCAGGTCATCGAGCAGTACATGCGTCGCCGGCTCGCCGGCGCCGGCTATGTCGAGGTCAAGACGCCGCAGCTTCTGGATGCCAAACTGTGGGAAATGTCCGGTCACTGGTCCAAGTTCCGCGAGAACATGTTCGTGGTGCCCGACGAGATCCCGTCGATCGAGGAGGACGCGCCGATCCTGTCGGGTGACGCCAAGCTGATGGCCCTCAAGCCCATGAACTGCCCGGCCCATGTGCAGATTTTCCGCCAGGGCATCAAGAGCTACCGTGACCTGCCGATCCGCATGGCCGAGTTTGGCTGCTGCCACCGCAACGAGGCCCACGGTGCGTTGCACGGCCTGATGCGGGTACGCCAGATGACCCAGGACGACGCCCACATTTTCTGCCGCGAGGATCAGGTAACGTCCGAAAGCGTCGCGTTCTGCGAACTGCTGCGCTCGATCTACAAGGATCTCGGGTTCGAGGACATCCGTGTGCGCCATGCCACCCGGCCCGATGTCCGGGCCGGCGACGACGATGTCTGGGACCGGGCCGAGAAGGGCCTCAACGATGCTCTCGATGCCGCCGGGCTGGAGTACGACTTCGCGCCGGGCGAGGGTGCCTTTTACGGACCCAAGCTCGAATTCCACCTGCGCGACGCCATCGGCCGGTCGTGGCAGTGCGGCACGCTGCAGCTCGACTTCGTGTTGCCGGAACGGCTGGACGCCTCCTACATCGCCGAAGACGGCTCCCGCCAGCGGCCGGTCATGCTGCACCGGGCCATTCTCGGTACGCTGGAGCGCTTCATCGGCATCCTGATCGAGAACTATGCCGGCCGCTTCCCCATGTGGCTGGCGCCGGTCCAGGCCGTGGTGGCCACCATCACCAACGACAGCGATGCCTATGCCGCCGAAGTGGTGGATGCCGCCAAGCGGGCGGGTCTGCGGGTCGAGTTGGATACGCGCAACGAGAAGATCAATTACAAGGTCCGCGAGCACAGCCTGGCCCATGTTCCGGCCATCCTGGTGGTCGGCCAGCGCGAGGCGGAAGAAGGCAAGGTTTCCCTACGCCGGCTGGGCGACAAGCGGCAAGAAGTCCTTGCGCTTGACGAGGCGCTGGCTAGACTGAAAGACGAAGCTTCGGTCCCCGGGTTTTAGAGCTTTTTCAATACCCGGTGGCTAGCGTGACGTTCTGGGATTGTCCGGAGGCGTTTGCCATGCCGGACCGAGGAACGATGGAAAGGAGTTAATCGATAGCACGCCCACCACGTAGTAACGCGCCGGTGCCCCGCGACCGCGACGGACCGCGCGTCAATGATTTGATCGAAGCCCCCGAAATTCTCCTGATCGGTGATTCCGGCGAAAAGCACGGAGTCGTTACGCTCGAGCGCGCACTGGAACTGGCCGACGAGGTCGGATTGGACGTGGTCGAGGTATCGCCCAATGCCACGCCGCCGGTCTGCAAGCTGCTTGACTACGGCAAGTTCAAGTACGAAGCACAGAAGAAAGCCTCGGAGGCGCGCAAGAAACAGAAAACCATCGACGTCAAGGAAATCAAATTCCGGCCCAACATCGAGCAGCACGACTACGACGTGAAAATGCGCTCGATGCGGAAGTTCCTCGAGGAAGGCGACAAGGTCAAAGTGACCCTGCGTTTCCGTGGACGCGAGATGGCGCACCAGGACCGCGGCATGAAGGTCCTCGAGCGGGTACGGGAAGACCTGGACGAACTGGCCAAGGTCGAGCAGTTCCCGAAGATGGAAGGCCGCCAGATGGTCATGGTCATGACGCCGCGGTGACCGGCGCCAGCCACCGATCTTTTTCGATCTCTTCTGTCAGAAATTGAAGCCGACTGCGGCGGATCAGTCCGCCGCAGCGAATTTCCGCGCCTGTTCGCCATGGCGTGCATGCCGGAGTTCGCCCATGGCGTGACGCCAGATCTGCCACGCCCCGCTGAGCGCCAGCGTGGCAATGGCGGCGCCTACGATCAGGTCCGGCCAGTTGCTGTGCGTCGCAAAGACGCCGCTGGCCGCCAGCAGCACGGCGATATTGGCCAAGGCATCGTTGCGGCTGCACAGCCAGACCGAACGCATGTTGGAATCGCCGTTGCGGAAGCGCATCAGCAGCAGGGCACAAAACACGTTGACGGCCAGGGCCAGGCTGCCGATCGATCCCATGACGATGGCGCCGGGCAGTTCGGGATGGAACAGCCGGTAGACGGTCATGCCCAGCACCCAGAGTCCGAACACCCCCATGGCGCCGCCCTTCAGCAGCGCTGCGCCGGCCCGCCATCTGATCGACTTGGCGGCCACCAGCAGGCTGATGATGTAGGCGGCCGAATCGGCCAGGAAATCGAGCGCGTCCGCCTGCAACGACACGGAATTGGCGGCCCAGCCGGCGGCCGCCTCGGTGATGAACATGCCGAAATTCAGAACCAGGACGACCCACAGAACCTTGCGGTAGGTGCCGAGGACCTCGCCTTCCGGCGTGCTGCCGTTGCCGCAACACGCGCTCATTGTTCGTCCTCCGCCGCCGGTTCGCGGACATGGGCGACCATGTCCTCGATGACGCAGCGGATGTGATCGTCCGCCGCGGCGTAAAACACGTGCTTGCCGCGCCGGTCGGCGCGCAGGATACGGGCGGCGCGGAGTAAGCGCAGGTGGTGACTGACCAGGGATGGCGACAAATCCAGCCGGGCGGCGATATCGCCGACCGCCAGTTCCTCGTCCAGACAACTCAATATAATCCGCAGGCGGCTGACATCGCCCATGATGCGGAACATTTCGGCCAACTGAACAGCCTGGTCGGCGGCGAGAGGGGACACTGTTTCACTCTAACAAATGAACATCTATTCATATAAACGATTGTTCATATGAGTCAAGAGAATTCGAACCCATGTCGCCGCGCCGGGTTTTCCACCGTGACAGCGAAATCAGACCTGTGCAAATCGGGGATAATCCGGTTTTTCCCGTGGGATCAATGTCTTGACTGCCGCCTATTATCGTCATGGCTGTGCAAAAGTCAGGACTGCCAACATCAAGTTAAGCCATTGTAATGAAAAGGGAATTTTCGTAGTTTGAAGCTGCGTCGGACCTGTCCGTGCGCGGATTTCTTGACGGCAAGCGGACATGGACGACAGCATGGCAACGGCGGCGAATCAGGCAGTGGAACTCGATCAAGTGCAGCATCCGACCGGAATATTGCCATGCCAGACGGTCCGGTCGTTGATCGACGCCGGCGATATCCGGGCGGACGAGCCGATCACGGACGAACAAATCCAACCGTCCAGTTTGGACCTGCGCCTGGGCGCCAAGGCGTATCGGGTACGGGCCAGTTTCCTGCCCGGACCCGGACATTCCGTGCGTGACCGCCTGGCCGATTTCGCCATGCACGAGATCGATCTGACCGAAGGGGCGGTGCTGGAGGTCGGCTGCGTCTACATCGTGCCGCTGATGGAATCGCTGGCGCTGCCGAGCGGCTATTCCGGCATCGCCAATCCGAAAAGCTCGACCGGGCGGCTCGACATTTTCACCCGGCTGATCGCCGACAACGCCGCCGAGTTCGAGCGCGTGCCGGACGGCTATTCGGGGCCGCTCTACATCGAAATCTCGCCACGTACGTTCTCGGTGTTGGTCAAGGCAGGGACCCGCCTCAACCAGTTACGGCTGCGCCGCGGCTCACCCACGGCCACCGATGCCGAATTACGCCGCCTGCACGACGAAGTGGGTCTGGTGCACAGCGACGACGACGTGGTCGACATCGCCGGCGGCATCGCTTTGACTGTCGACCTCAGCGGTGAAGACGAGAGCGGTCTGGTCGGCTACCGCGCCCGGCGTCATACCGGCCTGATCGACTTGGCGCGCATCGGCCATTACGACCCGGCGGAATATTGGGAACCGGTGTATGTGCGCGACGCCCGGCGGATCATCCTGGATCCCGGCGACTTCTATATCCTGGCGTCCAAGGAGCCGGTGACGGTGCCGCCTCATTACGCCGCAGAAATGGTAGCTTACGACACCCTGGTTGGTGAATTCCGGGTGCACTACGCCGGCTTTTTCGATCCTGGTTTCGGCTGGTTCGAGGAGGAACGCACCGGCACCCGGGCGGTGCTGGAGGTGCGCTCCCATGAAGTGCCGTTCGTGCTGGAACACGGCCAGGTCATCGGCCGCCTGGTCTACGAACGCCTGACCGGCGTGCCGGACCGTCTGTACGGCCGCGACATCGGCAGCAATTACCAGCGCCAGGGCCTGACGCTGGCCAAACAGTTCAAACGCAGCTAACCCGCTAGTCGGCGTAGCCCGGCATTTCCCGGTCCAAGAGACGCAGCAGGCCCGGCCACTCCATGCTGCCGAGGCCGGGGAAGATGTCGCGCACCTGTTCCTGCACTTTGTTCTGCACGTCTTCGGGCGGCTCCACCAGATTGCCGCCGGCGGATTGCGCGGCCACCTGCATGCGGCAGGCCCGCTCCAGCAAGTGGGCGAAGACGAACGCCTGGGCGGTGTCCCGGCCGGCCACGAGCGTACCGTGTCCGCGCAGCATGAGGATCGATTTGCCGCTGAGTTTCGCCGCCACGCGGGTGATTTCGTCGGTGGTGACGGTCAGGCCTTCGTAATCGTGATACGCGATTGCGCCGTGGAACATCAGAGCGTTCTGGGTTACCGGCAGCAAACCATCGGACTGGGTCGATACCGCGATGCCGGCCGGCGTGTGCAGGTGCAGGATGCAGCCGATCTCGGGGTGGGCGGCATGGATCGCCCGGTGCACCAGATAGGCGCCGGGATTGTATTCGTACTCGGATTCGAAAACGATGGCGCCGTTGAAGTCGACCTTGACCAGGTTGGATGCCGTTACTTCGTGGAAAAACAGGCCAAAGGGATTGATCAGGAAGGTGTCCTCGCCTGGAATCCGGGCCGATATGTGGGCGTAGATCAGGTCGTCCCAGCCTTCCCGCGCCACCAGCCGATAGCAGGCGGCCAGGTTGACGCGCTCCCGCCATTCGGCCGGCAAGATCCGGTCGCGCACACCGGGCCGCGCCTCGGCGGGCGTTTGATCGGACGGCAGGGGGGCGGCGGCGGGAGATACGGCCATGACGATCGGTCCTCGCGGTACGTTATGGTTAAACGATGGTAACACCGGGATTTGCAACCGTCACGGACGGTACGGGTGATTCGGGCAACTAGAGCAGTTCCTCTTTAGATGGAAACATTCTGACGGAGCGTATTGACGCCAAGGCCAAGGCTGGCGGTGACGGCCATACCTGGCGGTATGGCCGAGACGGCAGCCG
>JANQFL010000051.1 GCA_028277845.1 Sneathiellales bacterium | reverse complement strand
GCGGCACCTGATCATAGAAATTCAGGCGCCCCGCGCCGACGGCAACCATGACGTTGCGTGCTCCGGCGAAAGTGATGTCGGCAACAACCTTCGCCCCGAACCATGTCTCGTAAAAGGCAATGCTTGCTTCGAGATCCGAAGCAAAAAGATGTGCGTGGTGCATGTGAACACTGGGCATTTGGCCATCCGACGTTACTGAATTGTCCGACCGGGCCACAACGGCTGGTCCGAGGCTGCGGGCGCCCACCCGCCAAGGCCGCGTATGATCTACGGCCCCCCTGTGGGCGTTTCCGACAAAGCGAGAATGGCATGATTTGCGTTCGGCCCCAAACCGGCCTGGGTGTGCGAGCGTACAACCACTGAACCATTGCGTCAATTGGACGCGCTTCAGGTGTCTTGGGCATGTCGCCGAGCTGGTTGCCGTTGCAACGGCAACGGGTTCGGAGATAGTTTTGGGGGAGAACTGTGTTGTTTCCGTAGCCGAGTGCCATCTTCCGTGTCTGTCCGCCAAGCCTTGTTCGACCGCGTACGGCCCCGCCTGTTCTACGGCTGGGTCATTCTGGGCGTCGCCACGGGGGCGGTGTTCGCCTCGGGCCCGGGGCAATCGCACACCTTCGGTGTCTTCAAGAACGCGATCGTCACCGAACTCGGCATCACGACGACCGAGTTTGCCTCGGCTTATGCACTGGCGACACTGGTCGCGGCGCTGGGATTGAGCCGCATGGGGCGGCTGGTGGACCGCTTCGGCGCCCGGGCGGTGCTGCTGGGCGTGGCGGCGCTGCTGGGTATCGCCTGCGTGGGCTTCGGCGCCGCGGTGGGTGTCATCACATTGTCGTTGGGTTTCATGGCGCTGCGCTTTCTCGGCCAGGGTTCGCTGTTGCTGGGATCGTCCAATCTGATCGCCCAGTGGTTCCACACCAAACGCGGCTTCGCCATGAGCGTGATGATGCTGGGCTTCGCCGCCTCCATGTCGTTGCATCCGCTGATCGGCCAATGGTTGATCGACGCCGTGGGTTGGCGCGAGGCGTGGTTCTGGCTCGGGGTGCTGACGTGGGTGCTGCTGTTGCCGCTGATCACACTGCTGGTGCACGACCAGCCCGAGCCCTTGGGCCTGCAACCGGACGGCGCCCGGCCGCGCCACGGGCATGACGACGGCGCCGCATCCGGCAAAACGGCGGACACAGCGGCCAAGGGACTGACCCTCCGGGCGGCCCGGCGCACCGGGGCCTACTGGATCATCGCCGCCGGCATTTTCACGCCGGCCGGGCTAATCACCACGCTCTTTCTGTTCCAGCCCTCGGTGCTGGCAGCGCACGGCCTGAGCAGCGCCGTGGTGACCAGCGTGTTCACCGTTTCGGCGATGTCCATGGCGGCGGCGATGCCGGCGGTGGGCTGGATCCTCGACCGGTCCGACCCGAAATACATCTTCTCGGCCTCGCTGCTGCTGCTGGCGGTGTCGCTGACCGGCATCACTTTCGTCGACAGCGCCACGGAGGCCACCCTCTACGCCGTGCTGTTCGGCATCAACAACGCCACCAACATGACCTTCTTCGGTTACATGTGGGCGCAGTATTTTGGCCGCCGACATCTTGGTTCGATCCAGGGCGCCGGCCAAATGATCGGCGTCATCGGCGCCTCCTTGGGCGCCCTGCCCCTGGGCATCGCCTTCGACGTGTTTGGCGCCTATGACGGCGCGCTTCGGATGCTGGCCATCCTGCCGCTCGCCTGTGCCGGGCTCGCCCTGTTCCTCAAGGCGCCGAAGCTGGTGGATTGAGGGACGCAGTCGTCGCCTTTCTACACGCCGTGGGTAGCCGGGTCCGGATCGAGCAATCGTTCGCCCAGTACCTGAGAGAGGATTGCGTCGCGCACGTCTTCCGGGCCGAGTTTGTTGGCGGCGGTCCAACGCATGAGTTTCGAGACCCAGTTCGACATCGAGACAGGCATCATGTTCATCGCCTAGCACGGCAAAGTCACCCTGAAGGGTCAGAAGATGTTTTCACGATATTTTCCCAACAACCGGGTTTCGCCGAGCACCTGTATTCGTGAGTGGCGATCCGTGCTAAGACCGGCGTCATGAACCAGCACTTCGACATACGCGACGGCGCGGCGGACGATTGGGCCGCCCTGGAGCGCCTGTATCCGGCCGCCTTCCCCGACGAGGACCTGCTGCCCCTGTTGCGCGCGTTGCTGGAAGATCCGTGCGGCGTGCTGTCGCTGGCAGCCGTGTCCGGCAACGCAGTGGCGGGACATGTGGTGTTCACGCCCTGCGGAATCGATGACGGGAACGGAGGCACGGTCCGGGCCGCGTTGCTCGGCCCCCTCGCCGTGGCGCCGGATTATCAGCGCCGTGGCGTCGGCGGCGCTCTGGTCAGAGCCGGCCTCGCGCGCCTGGAAACGGACGGGTTTTCCCAGGTCTTCGTACTGGGCGACCCGGCCTACTACGGGCGTTTCGGCTTCGTGCCGCGCGCGCCGGTAGCGACGCCGTGCCCGATTCCTGAAGAATGGGCCGCGGCCTGGCAGGTATTGGCCCTGGGCGATGCCGAACCGGTGCCCGCCGGAAGCCTTTCGGTACCCCTCCCCTGGCGCCGACCGGAATTGTGGGCGCCTTGAGATCGTGACGTCGGCATCCCAACCCGCCCTTCACTCGCATTCTCACCAAACAATCGTAAGTCGCTTCGTCTCATAGGTTTATCGCCGGTAGATCATGGGCAGTGTTGACGCATGTCGGTCCGGTCGACGACATGTCGCAGAGTGATGACGGGCGCGATCACGGATGCATTGACGGATAAGGGCAACCCGGGATTCAATAGTAGCCGAACCCGGCTCCCATCGCGCGGAGAGGCAAGCGCCATGACGCCAAGTTATCGGCTGGAGTTCGCGGACGGCATCTTCGCCGTCACGTGGAACGGCGTGTCAGGTCAGGAAAACGGTCATGTCCTGCCGGCCGGCCGGCAGGACGGATCCGAGGCGGATCGGGAATGCGGCGCGTGAGCATCACCCTGCCATCGGTCCGCACCCAGGACGGCAGTTTCGAGGTGGAGATCCACGACGGCATCTTCGTCGTCACCTGGCACGGCCTCAATACCCTGGGCTCTTTGGGTAGCTATTTCGAGTCGGTGTGCGATCTGCCGGCCTTTCTGTGCCGGCGCGGCACTCTCCACGACGTCCGCGATACCAGCTTCGACCTGAATGCCGAGGGTCTCGATTTCGCCCGCGACTACTATCGCGTCAATGTCAGCGACATCAGCGGACACCGGCCGATCGCTACCTTGTCGGCCACGCCACTGCTGACAGCGCAGATGCACCAGTACTTCATGACACTGGGAATCTCGGAGACTTCGTTGGTGACTTACGACCGGACCGAGGCTCTAACCTATGTCGGCCTCGAGCAAGATTACATCCTACCCGCCGACCGGACATCGGCATGACGGCCTATTCCATCACTTACGAGCCGGACAACCGTTGTGTCATCGTCACGTGGCACGACGACTAGACGTTCGAAAGGGTCGTCGCCTTCAATCACGACGTCTCCGTGATCCGCCAGTTCTACACGCGGCTCGACCTTGATCGGCTCGCCATCGTTACCCTTGACGAAGCGGAAGTCCGGAATTTCGTTGGTGCGGGCGTCAAACAGAATGCCGCGGCGGTCAAGGAAGCCCGGCGTAGCCGCGAATTCCGGATAGAACGCCTTGAGCCGTCCACGGGAACCAGTCTTGCAGACAAACGGGAAAACGGTAGGGACCGGGTAACCTAGCGGTAAGGATCAGATCCAGCGTTTGATGGTGCTGATCGGGCCCCTCGAGCCTGTGTCGCGCCTGGCGATGGGGCAGTCTTCGAACCGGGTGTCGGCGGGCCATTGCGGGCGGCGCTTGCGGCGGCGGCTGGGCGATTCCGCTTTTGCGATGGCTTCGCGGCGGCAGAATCGCAGTACCGCCTGCTTGTTGCGGCCGTCCAGGCGCCTCGAGATGGCCATGGCGCTAAGGCCCTCGGCGCGGCCAGAGATAACGATCCGGCGTTCCTCGGGGGTCCATTCTCGAGCGATGGGCATGATGCGAATCCTTTGGTTCGGTTCAATGGCATGGGCGCATGGCCGCGCGGGACCACGTTCCGAAGCGGCACCCCGGAAACAGGGAAAACGGTGGTGATCGTGAGTCGCGCCGCTACGGCGCCGGATTAACGGGTGGCGGCATGGCCTTCACGACGTCCGACGGCGTTTCGTGCGTCACGACGGCCCGAGTCAGAATCAGGGCCGACCCGAACGCTCCGCGTACGGCGGGCCGCCAGACGATCAGCGGCGGATGGGGACTGGAATACCCCGACGAAAGCATTCTCAGAGCCCCCTCGGCATCATGGGTCCGGCTGTCCGTAGTCATCGTCCCTTCCCCGCTTTGCAGCTTATCAAGCGCTCATCCAGGGGCGCGCGCCCTACCGACCGCGCTTTTTGGTCAAGCGTCCGTGCGCCTGTCTTCGTTGCTTGGGTGGCAGCAAAATGCCCTTGTGATGGTTCCGCAGCAGATACACCGCTCCCTTTCCAAGCACGGTGACCCACCCGAGCGACGATCCAGTCAGCGACCGTGCGGGCGGCAAGCAGGATGACGAATGCCATGGCGCACAGGGCAAACAGCTTGAACGCCCCGAACATTCCCCAACTCATTGTGTGCACCGACGAGCGTTGTCACGGTAAGCGGCAGCGGCGCGGCGGTGTTCTCGGGCTACTTGATAGAGGCCCTGGTCTTCTGCGCTCTCTGCCAGAGCGTCGCGTTGCTTGGCCCGCCCCTCCCAAAAGGCCGGGTGCATGGGCAGGGTCATCGTGGTGTCCTCAGGCATCGTGGCTTTCCTTATCAGGCTGTCGCCAATCTGTGCGGCGCCCCTGGGGCGGAAATAAATTTGCATTATGTGCAAATTTTAGTCAAATGAAAATTTGCATTTGATGCTATGGTGTTTTTTGCAATACGCGCAAACACTGTGCTTATGGGGCACACCTACATCAAAGCTTGGCGCAAGTACCGCGGTCTGACCCAGGAACAACTGGCCGACAAAATCGATATGTCGAACAGCAACTTGAGCCGGATCGAGAGCGGTGCCGTGCGTTATACCAGCGACAGCCTTGAACTGATTGCCAGCGCTTTAGGGGTAGGTGTGGCGGACCTATTGTCGCGCGACCCTAATGACATCTTGAATCCCGATGACGCAACCCCCAGTTTAAATACTGAACTAATAAGCGCCCAGAAATCGGCACAATCGGCGCCAACACTTCCGACACCCAGCCAAATGCCGAAGGACGTCCCAGTCTACGGCACGGCCCAGGGGGGGCCCGTTGGAGCATTTCAGATGGAGAACGGGGTTATCGATTACGTGCGGCGGCCACCGGGGATTGCCGATGCAAAGGATATTTACGCCCTCTACATCGTCGGCGACAGCATGGTGCCCCGTTACCAGGAAGGCGAACTCGTCTACGTTTCCTCCAAGCGCCCGGTACGTCCGGGCGACTACGTCGTCGTCGAATTCGTCAACGGCAAAGGCGAACAGGTCGCATACTGCAAGCAGTTGGTACGGCGCAACGCCTCGACGCTGAAGCTGTCACAGTCCAACCCGGAACAGATCATCGAACTCGCCATGGACCGGGTCATCCGAATCCACCGCATCCTCACCATGAACGAACTGATGGGGGTGTAGGCCTCCCTCCTGTCATGTGCGGACGTCATCAGCGTGCCTGCGGTGTCGAAGGACGGAAAAAAACCTACGGCATTCTGCACGGCTGGATTCGCCGCACGCCGTGGGTACCAGGGTCAAACCCGGGCACGACAATGCACCTGCCCCCCCCTACCCCCACAACCGTTCGGCGCTGGGCACCCATTCCTTGAAGCCGAAGCGCGACGTGCCCAGCAGCCAAAAGTCGAATGCGGAGACGCCCAAGTCGATCAGCGTCGGGGTGTCGCCCCATAGGTCGTGCACCGAGAAGAAGCTGTCGAGCGCCGCCTGCCACTTGTCCGGGTTGACGTCACCGGGTACGTTTTTCTCCAGATGCCGGATGACCTTGCCGACCGTCTGGGTATCGTCCTGCGCCAGTGCCTGGTTGAAGCCCTCGAACAGGTGGAAAGCCACGTCCGGGTGGCCGATCTGGATGGCCAGCAGCACCATGATCGGCACGTGGAAATTGGCGATATCATCGCGACCGTAGGAATCGTCCGGCGGCACGCCGGCGCCGGGTGGGATGCGCATGGCCTTGAACAGCCGGTAGGTGTTGATGAAACGCTTGACCGTACGCGGCGAACGCCCGACCACCCGGCTCAGCGCCCGCATGGTGATCAGCTCAGGCTCGCTGATACCGACGTCGAGGTCGACAGTATCGGAGTCGTTGGAACCGCCGTCATCATCACCGTTTTCTCCGATGCCGCCTTCGCCGACACCGTTCGACACCGCCGGGTCGGGCAGCGGCGGCGGAACGAAACCTTCGTTCAGAGGATTTTGTTCGGGATCGTCCGTTGTGATATCGAATGCCGGCTTGGCCGGCACCGGCTCCGGTTCGTCGCGCATCATGTGCCCTGACGGATAGATCGTCGTCGCCCGGCCGGACGGGAACGCAGCCTGTGACACCCGGACAGGCTCAGCCACCTCATCCGCCTCTCCCGCGACGTCCCGATCCAACACGCCGGCCACCATCCGCGCCGCCACTAGCGGTTCAATGTCCGGCGCGGGCCGATCGCCGCGTACCATGCCGTTGATCAGTTCGTGGCTGAGCTGGGTCGAGAGCGGCCGCACCCAGAAGCAGATCTGGAAGATCTTCTCCAGGAACTCGCGCGGCGTCGCCGACTGTTCGCCGGCGATCAGCGCCTGCATGGCGGCGATGGCGTCGGCGCCGGACCCGTGTCCGGACGGTCCGTTCCTGCCGGCGCCGTTGCCTTCGTCGTCGTTGTCGCCGTTCGCGGCCAGCTCAAAGAATGCCCGGTGGTGATGCAACACCGATCGCGCCGCCCAGCGTTCATCGACGGCAACCACAACGTGGAACAACGGGAAGGCCAGCAGCAGATGCACCGCCTCCAGCACCTGCAGCACCTTGCCGCTTTCCTGCACCCGGTCCAGGTCGTCGATGTAGAGGATGATGCGATCGAGGGTGGGCAGCGGTTCCCCGTCGTCGCCGGTCTGCTTCTCGACCATGATCCTGGATAGCTTCTCGAAGTCGCTGCGGATCAGGGCGAGAATACCCAGCTTGGAGCGGTAGTCGTCGCTGGCGGCGCGCTCGTTGATGAAGTCGACCAGGCTTTCCGGTGAGCCCAGTTCGTCGAGCCGGGCCTGGATCTCGCGGATATCGTCGTCCAGCGCCGCCAGGACCTCGTGGCCGTCGCCGATTTCGCTTTCCAGCCGGGCATGGTCGCGGCGCAGCGTCTGCAGGATTTCATCCTTCTCTTCCGCCTCGCGGCGCAGATCGTCGCGCAGGGCCGATTCGACACCGGCGATCTTGTCGAACACCGCGTTGGTCTTTTTCAACTTGCTGCCGAACCAGGCCAGCACCGGCGTCGCCGCGATGGCGCCTTGTGCGATGCCCGAGAATAGATCGTCCCACAGTGTGGGTTTCTCCAACACAATGGGGATACCCGCATATGCCGCCAGAGCCACGCCGCCCGCGACGAGGAACCCGGGCGTAAACGCGGAATGCAGAATGGTGCGGGCCGAACTTTGTGTCCGCGACGCCAGCGCACCCGATTCCTGTAACGTTGTCAGCAGGCCTTGTACCGAGGCGCCCGCCGCATCGAGCTTTTCATTGTCGGCATCGATCGGAAGGCCCATGACGCCGGCCGCCTCACCCAGTACCTCCTTGACCTTGACGCGCAGTTGCGGGTTCACGGCAACGCGCGAGAGAGTGCCGATCTCACCCAGTTGCTCGGCCACATTGGCATCGATGGCCGCTTTCTTGCTCGCCAATTGCCCGGCCACCATTTCGCGCTCGCCCTGTTTGGTTTCAAGCTGCTCGCGGATTTCCTGGCGCTGCCGCTGGGAGATTTCCAACTGCCGGATCAGTGCTTTGAATTCCTTCTCCTGGGCTTCCTTCTCGAAGTGCTTCTGCAGAGTATCGAAGATGTGGTGCACCAGGCTGGCCCAGATGTCGGCCTCGTTGTAGTGCCAGGCGTTGAAGTCGATCTGCACGATCTGCTTGCAGTAGCGCGAGCCATCAGCCTTGCCGGTGCGGGCCAGGTCGCGGTAGGCGTCGATCTGCCGTTTCATCTTGTCGATGAAGAAGCTCTTGCCAGCGCCCCAGCGCCCGAACAGGCCGAGCGCGAAGGTAGAGCGGCCGTCCTCGTCATCCGGTTCGTCGTCCCGGTCGGCTTCGTCGCACAGGGCGAACAGATGGGCCAGTGCCTTGACCTCGGCCTCGATGTTGAGCAGGTCGTTGCCCGACGGCCGGTCCGGTACCGGCCGCCCGGCGAAGGCGGCCGCGAAGTGGGAAACGGGGATGTAGGGAGGTTCGCCCTCGGCTTCGCCTTCCGCTTTCTCTTCCTCTTCGTCGTCCACGATCACTTTATCTTCCGTTTCCGGCTCGGTCTCCGATACGTCGATGTCAAGGTCGAGGTCGGGCGCCGCCCTGGACGGTTCCTCGAAGATCTGCTCGTCCGCGTCCTCTTCGCCGGTGGGCTCGGGCTCATCCGCGGGCAGCGGCGAGGCGGCCTTGGCGGGTTCGGACGCGTCCCCGGTGATTTCGTCGGCCGCCTCCTCCGGCGGCGCTTCGGCGGTTTCGTCCCCGCTGCCTTTCGTCCGGCGGCGAATGCGGCGCATATCGAATTCGTGCAGCCGCGCGTCCACGGCCGGCTTCCACTGACTCAGCCAGGTCGTGGTGTCATCCTGGGGAAACGTCGCGACAACGTACTTGGCGAGTTCATCGACGAAATCGGCCAGCGTGCGCTCGCCGCGCAGGCAATCGTTCTCGATCATTTGCAGCAATCCGCCGCGCCCGGCCATCAACAACGCGCCGGTCAGGTGGCGGATACTGATGCGGTCGCGGCCGGTGGTGCGGATCGCCAACTGCCGTGCCGCCTCGGCGATGTCCAGGGCCTCGATGGACATGCGCAGACGCTCGAGGAGCTCGGCCTCCAGCGGCGCCGGATTTTCGACCGCGCCCAGCAGCGCGCCGGGATCGACCTGATCGGGGCCGAAGATCTCGCGCAGGAACAGTACGATGCCCTGCGGCGGCGCCTGCTTGGCATGGGACAGGGCCAGCAGCACGTTGAACAGCAGGATGCCCGTCAGCGGCTGGTCCGGCTCGACCAGACCTGCACCGACCACGCGGGTGGTGGACGTGCTGAATGTGTAGGGCAGCAGGTTGAGGGCAGGCAGTTCCTCGTCGTAGATACCCGGCGGGTCCTCGGGTACCGGGCCATGGCGTTTCAGCATGCGGTTCAGCGCCACGGCCTCGTGGCTGGTCAGCTTGAAGTTGGTGCCCTGAGGCGCGCGCAGAATCTGCATTACCGAAAGGGCGCCGCTCTCGGCATCCAGATCGAGTAACTCGTTCTTGCTGAGAGGCTTATCGAACCGGCCCTGGTAGAGCACTTCGACACGCAGATCGTCGGTACCCGACTTGCTGTTGGGTGGACCCGTAACCACGCCCCAGCCCCACATGCCGGGCTGCCGTCCGCCGCGCCAGAAATAGGCTACGTCACCGAGTCCGATCTCGTTTTCGTAGCGCGACACGGTCCACTGTTCCGTTTCGCCCGGGATCAGCTTTTCCTCCAGGTCGTAGCGGTCGGGCCTTCCCTGGAAGATCCAGTAGCGCCGGAAATCGGCGTATCGGCCTGCCTGTTCCATGGTCGTGTCTACTCCGTATCTTCCTCGGATACCGGCCCCTGATCGACGCCGCACAGCAGCCGGTTGTCGCGGTACGCGAAGGACCAGTTCTTGGCCCGCATCAATTGGACGCACGTATCGACGCCACGGATGTTCCTGATATCCGCGCCGGCAAGGTCGGCGTCGTGCAGTATGGCACCGGAAACATGGGCAAAGCGCAAGTCGGCCCGGCGCAGATCAGCGTTGGACAATGTCGCATTATCGAGCCGGGCGTAGCTGAGATCAGCGCCATAAAGAGTCGCCTCCATCAGTCGGGCGCCACGCAGATCCGAGCGGTAGATGTAGGCGTCCGTCAAATCCGCTTTGTGAAGATCGGCGCCGGCCAGCCTAGCGGTGGCCATGCGTACCTTCTGCATCTTGGTATTGGTCAACACGGCTTGTTCGAGACGGGCCAGGACGAGGTGTGCGCCACGAAAATCGGCTTTGGTGGCCATCACCTCCTTAAGCTCAGCACGGAATAATTTGGCTCCGCGCAGATCGGCACCCAAAATGGTGGCACCGTTGAGCTGGCTCTCCGTCAAGTCCGCGCCGCGCAGGTCGGCCACATGAAGACTGGCCCGGTTCAATTTGGCTTCCGTCAGGATTGCGCGTTGCAGAATTGCGCCCTGCAGGCTGGCTTCGAACATGTCGACCTTCCTCATATTCGCGTCCGAGAAATCGGCATCCTGCAAATAGGCATATCTCAACTTCGCCAATGTCAAATCGGCTCTTCTGAGATCGGCGTGTCCGAGACCCGCCCGGCGCAAGTCAGCGAAACGCAGATTGGCGTCGCGCAGGTCGGACGCGTTCATCCTCACGTTGAACATATTCGCATGCTCAAATACAGCGCCACGCAGATCGGTGCTACGTAAGTTGGCGTTTTTCAAATTGGCGGATGTCAGTACCGTGCAGGTCCCGCCACGATTGCGCTTCGACACCCCATCTGCTGTGATATCCGGTGTCTTGCCGCCAGTCTCTTCGCCGACTGAACCCGCGCAGCTGAGGTTGGCCCCTTCCAATTTGGCACGTTCAAGAACGGCTTCGCGCAAATAAGCACCACGCAGATCAGCGGATGTGAGGTTGGCGCCGGTCAAAGTCGTCCGGCGGAGCGCTGCCCCTTGCAGATTGGCCCGTTCCATATCGACACCCCAGCCATCCGTCCCGGCGAAAAACGCCCGCGCCGATTTGGCGACACTCAAATTGACCCCTTCCATGTCGCGACCCGCCAGATTGGCATTGAACAAATTGACGGCGCGCAGGGTGCGGGCCGTCAGGCGGGCGTCATCGACCCAGGTGGCATAGGGCAATGTGATGACGATCAGCGCCGCCGCCGGCGCCAGCACGCAGGATTCACTCCAATCTCCCCGGCGCGGGCTGAGGCGCAGTTGCAACCCGGTCCAGACCAGCGTCACCGCCGCCGCCAGGGGGCCGAGCCAAGCCGCTTCGGGCCGCGGCAGCAACCGCCACCAGAAGGCCACAAGCACCAGCGGTACCAGCCAGTAGAACAAAAACGACGTCGTCGCCCGCGCCGGCCAAGTGTCGATGGCGAACATATAGGTACCACCGAAGACGTAGCGCTTGTTTGCCGGCAGCCGGGCAACGAACAGCAGCAGGTAGACGTTGACGGCGATCAGCACCAGCGGCCCGAAAATGGCGAAACCGGCGACGCGGATGCCGGTCTGGATAAAGGGAAACTGAAACTCGCCGTCCGCCGGTACGATGGCCGCATCGGGCCCGAACAAAGTGGCCAGGCAAAAGACGGCGATACCGGCCAGAGCATACATGACCCGGCGGATCGTCTTGGCGTATTCGTCCAGTTCGGCCCTGCTGTCCTCGTCCACGGTGTAGCCCCGTGTGTTTGCTGGGACCCGGATCGTATCATTATCCGCGCATGTTGGCGAAGGTGCGCAACCGTTACGGAGAGCCGAAGTGTTTAGCGTTTCGCTCGGGCGATTCGACGGCGACCGAGCGTCCATAATCCATATTTGCAATAAACGTAATTTTTCGCCTTGCGCAAATTTGCATTATATGCAATATTGTCCCGGCACTTGTTCGAAACTTCCGGAACCCCGAATTGTGTCCCGTCCTATCGTTCCCGCTACGTCTCCCCCGTCATCTGCTGAATCCACGGCGGAGGGCCTGGCCGCCGTACTCGACCACCTTAAAGCGGCCGGTATCCAGGCGGCGAGGGATTTCGAAGCCGGGCATGCGGGAGGCCGCTGGCCGGCGGCTGAACGGTTGCACAACCGCCATGCCCGGCGTCCGCGCCATGGCATGGCCGGTGCGGCCGCCTTGTTCCACGGTGAAGCCGACGCCGGGACCTGGAAACGCCGTGCCGCCGCGGCCCTGCTGCAGGCCCGATCCAACCGGGTGATGTACGCGGTTGGTCAAAACAGTAGCGATCTCGGAGGTCCGCCCGGACACGGCGCTACATTGCTGGCCCGTGCCGCCCGGTGCCGGTTCGAGGCCAAAACCCGTTTCCATGCCCTGCGCCCGGCGACTGCCGCCGGGCTAGTGCCGGTGGTGTCCCTGCGGCCCTATGCCCTCCATCCAGACGGGACTCCACCGGCACACCACTTCACGAACGGATCCGCAAACAACAGACGTGCGGCATGAGCAGCCGCGGCAATCCAGCAAGCCTCGTACTTGGTCCTGACGCCATGTTGGCGGCGTTCGAAGCCGAAGGACGGCGCTGCGCCGGCGAAGCCTATCAAACCGTGTGGGCGGCCCGGGCCCTGGCACAACATGCATCGGCCCTGCTCGACATCGCCGAACAAATTCTCGAAGACGCAAACGGCGGTCAAATCGGCAACAAACCAGGTGCCGACCGCGCTCGGATACAGCGCGACTACCGCACCCGGCGGCGCCTGATCGAGGACGCCGTACGCGCGGAACAAAGTTCGTCCGCGTAACCCGCACCATGGCACGATCAACCTGACGGAAAGGTTCGCCGAAAAGGCCATTGGCGACGAATCGGCCATCACGGTCAAGGTGAGGTCTCAGGGGCCCGACAAAGGTGACATTTATGCAAGACGCCACTCACACTTCAAGTGCCACGATCGTGCCTTTTCCGCAGCGTCCGCGCATAGCGGCAAATGCAGTTGGCTTCCGTGCCGGCGACGCCGTACGCATCACCCGGCCCGGCCCCCACCGAAACGTCATCGCCCGTGTCGATACCGTGCTCCAATTGTCGGGCTACCTCGTAGTCACGCACGCCGGACTACCCCATGTCTACAGCCTTGAAGATGTCACGAAGGTGGTGCCATAGGTCGCATAAATTCCGCATAAGGTGCCCTCGCCTTAAGCCGTCAGTTTCATGGCCAGGTCGAGGGCGTCGCCGGTCAATTTGAGGGCCTTGGTCGCCGTCGTGGTCGCCCGGGTTTCGGCAGTGACCTTACCGGTCAGCGTGGCGATCTTCTTGACCTGGGCCTTGGTTGGGGGTGCCACGTCTATGTTGTCGCCGAAGGCAATGGCATCCAGCAGGCCTTCCACGTCGGTCCGTTCGACTTCCAACTGCGCCAGCCGTTTGATGAGCTTACGTTCCTGAACGAGCGATGGGTTGGCGCGCATGCCCTTGTTGGTCAGCGAGATGGAGTCGTAGATCAGTGCCAGCAGTTCCTCGAGTGCTTCCTCGTGATCGACCGGCTGACCTCTGCCACCCGCCGAAGCCGGGGTGCCGTTGCTCATGATGATGCCTCCCTATTGATCGGTTCGTCCCATCTTTCTTTAGTTTCCCGAACCGCCGATCTCCGCCTTGGCTTTCTGCAGCAGCGCCTTGGCGGCCTGCGCGCTCTCGGTGTCAGCCTCCAGCGCCTTGTCCAGCTCGCCCTGCAGTTCCTTGGCAAAGCCCTTGAGGAAGCGTACCCGATCGCCGGGCTTGTCCTCCTTGGCCAGGGCGGCCAGCGCCTGCGCGATGCCGGTCAGGGCCTTCTTCTTGCTGTCCAGCGTGGTCTGGCCATCGAGGATTTCCTTCTTCTTCTTGGCCCGGGCGCCGTCGGCCTTGGCCATGATGGCGTTGATCTTGTCGCGCCAGGCGGTGACGTTCTTGATCAGGTTGAGATTGCCGCCGTCGCCCGTCTTCTTGGTCAACTCGACATCGATCTCGTAACGCGCCCGCAACCGGGCGTTGGCCTCGTGCAGGCGGGCAATGTTATCGGCCCGCAATTCGGCTACCTCGCGGCTGTTCTGCTGCAACCGGTCAAGCTGCACGCTGAGCGTACCCACATTGGCGGCGGTCTTTTCGGCCAACTCGCGGACTTCGGCGGACGGCGCCGCGCAGGCGGCAAGCGCAATTAGGGAAACAGCGGCGGCGGCGCGGATCATGGTCGGATGGTGTCTCATTGGGCCACTCCGATGGTCACGGCAGTGAAGCCGAGTGCCTTAACGAGCAGATCGGCGATCTCGGCCGGTTTCAGCCCGGCCTCGTAGTAGGCGGCGATCTGTTCGATCGGCACTTGCGCCAGATTGTTCCAGGCCTTCAACGCCATCTTCCGATGTATCAGATTCTCACGATGTTGCAGGTCGATCAGGTTGAAGTTCTGTTCCATGCGCGCGGCGCGCTGCGGAAAGATGCGGGTGAACGCGGCCAGCGCCTTGTAGAATTCCCGCCCGGCATCCCCCTTGGGCGGCGACTTCAAATACTTCTTCCATGGCTCCTTCAACGCACAGTCGGCAATTTCGGTGGTGGCCGTACGGCAGGATTTGGCCGACGCATCGACGGTGAAGCTGTCGCACTGCACGCCGGGATGTCCCTTGCCTGCCGTATGGAAGGCAAAGCTGCACAGGCCGTCGGCGAACTTGAGCAACTCGTCGGCCTCGGCGTAGTAGGACTCGAGACGCGCCTTGCGAATGTCGCGCCGCCGTATCTCAAGACCGTGCAAAGCTTTGGCGTGTTCCAGCAACACCACCTGGTGCTGCAGTTCGATCAGCAGGTTGCTGACAGTGGGCGCCTGGGCCTCGGCGACCAAACCGGCCAGTTCCGGCGCCAGCGACGACACGCCGCCGATCACCAGCACGGCCTTCGACAGGGCCTCGTCGTTTTCCACCTGGGTTTCTTCGCCGGCGGTGGCCTTCAGCAACGTCAGCACCGCCTCGACCCGTTCTTCGGCCACAACGCCGGGCGCGGTCTTGGCCAAGCCGGCCAGTTCGGTGCTCAAAGTGCCGGCGCTCGTGGCGATGGCCGTGCGCACCGCGTCGGGCGTACCCTGCGCGGCCTTGACGGCATCGACGGCCTGCTTGTGCCGCTGCTTGATACCGGCCATGGCCTTCTTGGCATCACCAGCAGCCTTGTCGGCCGCACGCAGGGCCTGTTCAGCCGCCTGCAGTTCGCGCCGCGCCTTGCCGATATTACCGCCGATGGCGTTGACGTCAGTGTTGGCCGTCTGCCATTTGGCGCAGGTTCCGGCGTAGCGATTGTGAGACCGGCTCAGCTTCTTGAACGCGTCGCTGAACTTGGTTTCCGTTTCGCAGGCCGCCACCTTCCTGCCGTGCCGCTTGACCAATCGCCGTTGCTGGCCGCGCAACTGATCACGGCGCAACGCGACCTCGTCGCGGGCGTTGAGGAACGCCCGTACCGCCGCCCCATCCTTGAATCCGAGCCCGTTGAGCGGCACTGTCACATCCTCGTCCCATGTTTCGAACATGGGCGTGTCATTGTCGGCCATCTGCAGCAGCGAGATATCGAGCTGCAGTTGCTGGTTATCACGCACCACTTCCAGTTCGGCAGCGATCAGGGCATCCAGATTGGCCTTCTGCACTGCAACGGTGCCAACCGGATCGGCGTCCTTGTAGTTTTGCTTGATCGCGGCCGACGACTGCGCCTTGGACGCATCGTAGAGCCGCATGCTGCCGCATCCGGTTAAACCAACGGACAAGGCAGTGAACAACAGTGTGGAACAAACAAAACGGGTTATGAAAAATTCCCTGCCCTGCATGGGTGCCCCTCCCGCAACCGATGCGCTATATTCCGATAGAAATACATCCCGGCGGCGTAATGTCGATACCTATGAAAATTAAAATTGCCGGGGCCGGCGTATTGTGCACCCAAATTCTGTTACGGCAAAGAGGGAGGGACCATGCCGACCTATTCCATCAGCTTCTGGAACGTGGAGAACCTGTTCGACGTGGCGACGGCGCCGGAGGCGCGGCGGCCGGAGTGGTTGAAGCGGAAACTGAAATCCGACCTCAAGGGTTGGACCGCGGCGGTGCTGAACCAGAAGATCAAGCAGCTCGCCACCGTCATCAAGCAGATGAACGGCGGCGGCGGGCCCGACGTGCTGGGGGTGTGCGAGATCGAGAACAAGCACGTGCTCGACCTGCTGGTGGCGGCGCTGGCGCCCTTGGGCCGGACCTACAAGGTGGCGCATGCCGACACCAAGGACAAACGCGGCATCGACGTCGCCTTCATCTACGACAACGGCCTGTTCGAGAAAAAGGAGCAGTTCTCCCACGCGCTGCTAAAACGCGCCGCGACCCGCGACATCTTCCAGGTTACCCTGAAAGTCCGTGCCAGCCAGCGTGAGCTGATCCTCGTCGGCAACCATTGGCCGGCGCGCATGGGCGGGCAGTGGGCGACCGAACCTTATCGCATGATGGCGGGCGAGACGCTGGCCTACTTCCACGAACGCATCCAGGAGATCAAGGGCAAGGACGCGTTCGTGCTGGCCATGGGCGACTTCAACGACGAACCGTTCGACCGTTCGCTGATGACCTACGCCTTGTCCACCCGCCAGGCCCGCAAAGTGACCGGCGCAACGTCGCCGCGCTTTCTCAACCTGATGTGGCCGCTGATGGACGGCAGCCACGCCACCCACTATTTCGGCTCGATCCCCAATATGCTGGACCAGTTCCTGGCCTCCCGCGGTCTGGTGAAGAAGGGGGCGGACATTGCCGTCGTGCCCGGCAGCGTGCATATCGAACAGCCCGCCGGCATGGTCGGCACCGGCAAGTATCCCGCGCCGGTGCGCTTTGGTATGCCGTCGAAGAAGGTCAACCTGAACGGCTTCAGCGATCACTATCCCATCTCGGTGACGCTGAAGGAGAAGGATTGAGGGGGAGCACCGCGCTGTCACGGCGGGTCCCGGTGTATGGACTTGCAACATTGCTAACAGGCGTTCGGGGAGATGGTTGACACAATTCGCCGGCGTTTTTTTGGGCGAGGACCCATTCCGTGGGAAGAGGTGTCGGTCATGGGTCAACGGAAGGAGTTTGTCGCTCTGGTACGGGTTGGCAGGGCGAATGCAAGTGATTCGTACCGGCGTTTCGACATCAGTCGGTAGACGGGGTATATGTGGCCGTACCATGTCGCGGTAGCAGACGACGACGTTACCGACCCGTCTCGGCGTCCGTTGCTCTTAATTGGACGGTGGGTGTTGGGTGCATCCACTGACAATTTTGAACGATCATTCCCGCTATGCGCCGTGCCTACGGGCGTGCCAAGACAAACACAGGCGGACCTTCCGGGGTTATCTGGATGCGACGTTCCGGACCTATGAGACACTGTGTCAGGTTGTTGCCTGATCCATTGCCGTGTTTACAATACACGGAGGCATTGGAGTCAGGGTCATGTCCAGTTTTGCCGACCAGCTTGACGACGAAAAGTTGCATGAGCTGTACCTTCATTGGCGGCAGCTGTGCGGAGACCGGAGGGCACCGCCTTATAGCGCGTTCGACCCGGTCGACCAGCCAAGGCTGCTGGCCAATCTGCTCGTTACCGACGTAATCGTGGAGGGTGAAACGCGACGCTACCGATACCGGCTGTGCGGCACCGAGGTGGAGACGAACTTTGGCTGCGCCATGGGCGGCAAGTGCGTCGACGAGTTGATGACCGGTCCGTATTGCGACTATATCACCAACCTCTACGACCGGACTGTCGACCACATAACTCCGGTGTTCTCTCAAAGCTCGTACGGTGACTTCGACCGGGGCTTGCACACCAAACGCCTGATGCTGCCCATGTCCGGCGACGGCGAGACGGTCGATGTGGTGTTGTCGATCCAGACCTTCTTCCGCTCGTCGATCCTGTCCGAACCCATCCTTATCCAGCAGGACAGTTTCGAGGACAGCGGTTAGAAAGCCGGGGACCGATGGCTCTGATCCAATACCTTTCGCGCATTCATTTCGACTTCGGCGCCATCGGGGAGCTGGCCACCGAGGTCGGCCGCCTGGGTCTGCAACGGCCGCTACTGGTGACCGACGCGGGTATCGCGGCGGCCGGTATTCTCGAACGGGTACTGGATGCCGCCAAACCGTACGCGCCGGTCGTCTATGACGGGACGTCCGAGAACCCCAACGAAGCATCGCTCGACGCCTGCCTGGAGATCTGGAAAGCCGAGGGCTGCGACGGCGTCATCGCCCTGGGCGGCGGTTCACCCATCGACCTTTCGAAAGCCATCGCACTTCTGGCCAGTCATGGCGGCACGTTCGCCGATTACGGCGTCAAGACGGGTGGTTCAGAAAGGATCGGCAAGGTTGCCCCGCAGATCGCCATTCCCACTGCGGCCGGTACCGGGGCGGAAGTTGGGCGCGCCTGCGTCATGACGCTCAACGACGGGCGCAAGACCGTGGCGGTCAATCTGAACATGGTGGCCGACGTGGTGCTGTGCGATCCGGAACTGACGCTCAGCTTGCCGCCGCGCATGACCGCGGCTACGGGCGTCGACGCCTTGGGCCACGGTATCGAAGCCAGCGTCAGCACCTACGTCAATCCACCTGCCGGTGCCATCGCCCGCGACTGCGTCTCCCGCGCCGCACGGTGGCTTCCCGTGGCGGTGCACGACGGCAACAACGGGGAGGCGCGCTGGCAGATGATGATGGCGGCGTTGGAAGGCGGCATGGCGTTGCAAAAGAGCCTCGGCGCCGCCCACGCCATGGCCAACCCACTGGGCGAGGCCGGCTATCACCACGGCACCTTGGTCGGCATCCTCTTGCCCCATGTGGTCCGCTTCAACACCGAGGCCGTCGGTGATGCGCTTGAAGACCTGCACCGGTTGTCGGGTGCAGGCGCGCACCAAACGCTCGATCGGTGGATCGACAGCCTGCTGAGTGAGATCGGGTTGCCCGCTACCCTGGGTGCGCTGGGCGTAACAGCGGAGGATTTGCCGGCACTGGCCGACAAGGCCGCCGCCGATCATCTCAGCGCCACCAATCCCCGCCCCGCCGACGCAGAGGACTATCTCGCATTGTTGAAAGGGGCATTGTAGCGGACTACCGATTGGTCAATACGACTTGGGCAGGTCGAGCACGCGCTCGGCGATGAAGCAGCGTACAAGTTGTTCCGATACCGGCGCCAAGCGAGTAATCATCACTTCGCGCAGCAGCCGCTCAACATGATACTCCTTGGCGTAACCCATGCCGCCGTGGGTCAATACCGCCTGTTGGGCGGCGTCGTAACCCGCCCGGGCGCCGAGGAACTTGGCCGCGTTGGCTTCGGCGCCGCAGGCCTCACCAGCGTCATACAGCCGGGCCGCATGCATGACCGCCAGCCAGGCGGCATGCAGATGCATCCAGTTGTCGGCCAACGGATGCTGGACGCCCTGGTTCCGGCCAATGGGATTTCCGAACACTTCGCGTTCGCCGGCATAGGCCGCGGCCCGGCGCAGGGCGTCCTGGCCGATGCCGATCGCTTCGGCGCCGATGAGGACGCGTTCAGGGTTGAGGCTGTGCAGGATATATTGGAATCCGTTGCCTTCCTCACCCACCAGGTCAGCCTCGGGCACGAAAAGATCGTCGATAAAAAGCATATTGGAATCAACGGCTTTACGGCCCATCTTGTCGATCGGCTTGACGTCGATCCGGTCACGGTCAAAAGCGGTGTAGAACACCGACAAGCCGTCGGTCGGCTTGGCCACGTCCTCCCGTTTCGTGGTGCGGGCGAGCAGCACGAGGCGCGAGGCCACTTGGGCGGTCGAGGTCCAGATCTTGCGTCCCCTCAGCAAGTATCCGCCGTCCACCTTACGGGCGAACGTGGTGATCGACGCGGTGTCCAGGCCGGCATCGGGTTCGGTCACGCCGAACGCCACCTTGTCCTCGCCTCGGGCCAGACGTGGCAGCCAGGTGCCTTTCTGGGCCTCGGAGCCGAAGACGGCGACCGGAAGGGGCCCGAACATGGAGATGTGCAGGGCCGACGCGGCCGCCATACCGCCCGCCCGTGCCACCGTGTTCATCATCACGGCGGCCTCGCCCACGCCCAGCCCGGCGCCGCTATACGCCTCGGGCAGAAAAATGCCGAGCCAGCCCGCTTCGGCCATGGCGCCATGGAAGTCATGGGGAAAGACGCCATCACGGTCACGGGCCAGCCAATAATCATCGCCGAACCGGTCGCAGATCTTCTGTACCCCTTGGCGAATAGCGCCGTGACCGTCCTCTCCGTCCCTGAACATCACACCTTCTCCCGAGAATCCACATTTCGTATGGTACATTACTAATAATACGCCGGAATACCAGATACCGACTTTACCAGCGTGCCATGAAGCGCCTTTGCAAAGCCGCAAGAAATGGTATGGTTTGCATACGGTTCCCGCAAGTGTGCGGCGGCCGCCCCACCGGCCGGCATCCCCTGCCGCACGCCATTGCGAACAGTTCGAGGCACCTCATGGCGAAATCCAAATTCTCCAAGGACAAGAAACCGGCTGCACGTAAGGAGGTGCCGAAAAAAGCCACCGTCAAGAAAGCCGGCGGCAAGAAGGCTTCCGCTAAAAAGACCAAATCTTCGGCTGACGGCAAGGCCCGCTGGAATGACCGGGATAGCCTGCGACTCGGTTTCGTCATTCACGACGTTTCACGCCTGCGCCGCGCCTATTACGACCGGCACCTCAAGCAATTCGACCTGACCCGCTCGCAGTGGTGGGTGATGGTTCAGTTGGCTCGCCTGCGCGGCGCCTATGTGACCCAAACCGAGCTGGCCCAGCGCCTCGAAATCAAGAAGGCGTCCATCGGCGGCTTGTTGGCCAGGCTCGAAGCCAACGGGCTGATCAAGCGGGTGGATTCGGACGAGGATCGGCGGCGCAAATACCCTGTTCTGACCGGCAAGGGCCAGAAAGCCCTCGACGCGGTGGCGGAAGTGGGCGTCGATTTCAGCGATCGCATCCTCGACGGCATCAGTAAAAAGGAATGCGCCATCATGCTGGCGTCGTTGGCCAAGATGAAGAAGAACGTCGTTGCTCAGATGGAAGAGGATCAGGCGGCGGGCTGACGTCGCGCCTTCGCTGCGCTCCCGACATAAAAAGAGGACAGGCCGGAGCCTGCCCTGACACGCTGTTTCGCCCCTTCGCCCGATGGCGAAACCGCAACGGTTCGGGAAGCGTGCAGGGGTGTACGAGCACGGCTTGAACGTCCCCACACGTCGAGCCGAGTGAAGACCGTAGCGCACGCGTCTTTGGCGAGTCAACGAAAGCCGTGCCGACCGGGCCGTAGGCCGATCAGACATACCATATATAGCCCGAATTCGCGCTCCACACCGACATACCGCCTTGCCCACCGGGCGGCGGATGGCTAGAGCAATTCCTCTTTAGATGGAAACATTCTGACGGAGCGTATTGACGCCAAGGCCAAGGCTGGCGGTGACGGCCATACCTGGCGGTATGGCCGAGACGGCAGCCG
>JANQFL010000106.1 GCA_028277845.1 Sneathiellales bacterium | reverse complement strand
TTCCTCTTTAGATGGAAACATTCTGACGGAGCGTATTGACGCCAAGGCCAAGGCTGGCGGTGACGGCCATACCTGGCGGTATGGCCGAGACGGCAGCCGCCGGATTTGGCGCCAAGACGCCCGTCCCTCCGGGTTTCCGAGCGGGCGCCCCCCACGGCGTGAGACGGCTTGCGCGATGCCCGGCATCGCGCGACCCCGTCTTCCTGGTGGATGGACAGGCCGCTCGAGAAACAGAATGGATTCCATCTAAAGAGGAACTGCTCTAGCTTACGAATACCGTTGAGCCAGGAGATGCGTTATGGAGTGCGCCGTCATTCGGCACGTGCCGTTCGAAGATCTCGGATCCTTCGCGGACGTTCTTGACCGGCGCGGTTATCAAACCCGGTACCATGAGGCCGGCATGGACGATCTGGCCGCCATCGGCCCGGCGGACCCGGATCTGCTTATCGTCCTGGGCGGCCCGATCGGCGCCTATGAAGACGCGTCCTATCCCTTTCTCAAACAGGAGATCGCGGTTGTCGAGCACCGCCTGGCCGGCAACAGACCCGTGCTGGGCATCTGTCTCGGCTCCCAGATCATGGCCCGCGCCCTGGGCGCACGGGTGTATCCGGGACACGGCAAGGAGATCGGCTGGTCGAGACTGGACCTCGCTGCTGATGTCACCGTCAATTGCCTCACCCCTCTGTCAGATGGGGCCGGTCATGTCCTGCACTGGCACGGCGACACCTTCGACATCCCCGACGGTGCCGACCTGCTGGCGTCCTCCGACATGTACCCGCACCAGGGGTTTCAATGGAATACGGTCGGGCTGGCGCTGCAGTTTCATCCGGAAGTCACGGTCGGCGGGATGGAGCGGTGGTTCATCGGCCATGCCAACGAAATCGCCAACACCAACGGCATTGACGTTCCCGCCTTGCGTCAGGCAACCCGGGAATATGGGCCGGACCTGGAGGCATCCGGTCCGAAAGTCCTGGAAAACTGGCTGAATTCGCTGACTTAGGGCGCCACCCACGGCTTTCACGTCACAAAGTTCTTGCCGCTGCGCCGGGAAATATTTTAAGCTTAAAATAATTCGGGGCTGAGGAAAGGTTGCACGGTGACAACTGTGCGGAAACTGGCTGCCGCAGCGGCATCGACCGCTGCGGCACGACCGCTGGACGGTCAGCATGCCATCGTGACCGGTGGCGGCCGCGGCATTGGTGCGGCCATCGCCGCTTGCCTCGCCGGTCAGGGTGCGCAAATCACCCTCATGGGACGCAATGGCGAAGCGCTTGAAAAAGGCGCCGCCGAACTCGCCGAAACCTCCGGTCAAAACTGTCAAGGTGTCGCCGTCGACGTCTCCGACGAACGGCAGGTGGACCAGGCGTTCGCCCGGGCAGCGGACGGTCTGGGGCCGGCTTCCATCCTGGTCAACAACGCGGGTGCATCGGAAAGCGCGCCCTTTTCCCGCACCGACATCGATTTGTGGAACCGCATGCTGGCGGCCAATTTGACCGGCGTGTTCCTGTGCAGCAAGGCGGCCGTGCCCGCGATGGTCGGCGCCGGGACCGGGCGCATCGTCAATATCGCCTCGACGGCGGGACAGATCGGCTATGCCTACGTGACCGCCTACTGCGCCGCCAAGCACGGCGTCATGGGTTTGACCCGGTCCATGGCGCTGGAACTGGCGCGCACCGGCGTGACCGTCAATGCCGTCTGTCCCGGGTTTACCGAGACCGACATGGTCGCCGATGCGGTGCAGAACATCCGCGACAAGACCGGCCGCAGCGACGATGAAGCCAAGGCGGCATTGGCCAAGACCAATCCGCAAGGCCGGCTGATCCAGCCCGGCGAAGTGGCCGAGGTGGTCGGCTGGCTGGTGTCGCCGGGCGCGGCGTCGGTGACCGGGCAGGCCATTTCCGTGGCCGGGGGGGAAGTGATGCCATGAGCGGGCCGGGACCGACAAAAATAGACCCGACGGCGAACAGCGATCTGGAAACCGCCGTCCATGTGGGCGACAAGATCGAACTCCGGTTATGGCTCAGGCTGCTGACCTGCTCGACCATCATCGAACAGCAGGTGCGCAGCCGGTTGCGGGACCGGTTCGGCATCACCCTGCCCCGCTTCGACGTATTGGCGCAGCTCGACCGGGCCCAGGACGGCTTGGCCATGGGCGAACTGTCGAAACGCCTGATGGTCTCGAACGGCAACCTCACCGGCCTGATCGACCGTCTGGTTCAGGAAGGGCTCGTCAGCCGCGACCCCCTGCCCCATGACCGGCGTACCCACCTGGTCAAACTGACCGAGGTGGGAAAGTCCGCGTTCGCCGAAATGGCGCGGGAGCACGAGGGCTGGATCGACGACATGCTGGAAGGCATCGACCGCAAGGACCTCGGCGACCTGCTCGAACTGCTGGGCGCCCTGAAGGATTCGCTGTCCACGTCGCGCGGATCAAACGCATAGGAGGCGGTGTTGGCCGACACAAGTTATCTCGACTGGCCGTTTTTCGAAGATCATCACCGGCAGCTCGCCGCCGACCTGGAGGCCTGGGCGGCCGCCAATATCGGCGCGCTGGAGGAGCTGGAAGAGGTGGACATGGACGCCGCTTGCCGCGCCTATGTGGAGCGGCTCGGCCGTGACGGCTTCCTGAAATACACGGTGCCGGCCAGTCACGGCGGCGCGTTCGACCATCTGGACGTGCGGTCCCTGTGCATTTGCCGCGAGACCCTGGCGCGCCATTCCGGCCTGGCCGATTTCGCCTTCGTCATGCAGGGCCTGGGCACCGGCGCCATATCCTTGTTCGGCTCGGACGAACAGAAGCAAGCCTATCTGCCCGCCGTCGGCGGCGGCCGGCGCATCGCGGCGCTGGCCATGTCCGAGGAAAATGCCGGCTCGGACGTGGGCGCCATTGCCACGACGGCGGAGCCGGACGGCAACCACTATGTCCTGAACGGTTCCAAGACCTGGATCTCCAACGCCGGACTGGCCGATCAGTACGTGGTCATCGCCCGCACCGGCGACGGACCCGGCCATAAGGGCCTGTCGGCCATCATCGTCGACGCCGACACGCCCGGATTATCCGTCGCCGAGCGGATCGACGTGATCGCGCCCCACCCGCTGGGCACCCTCACCTTCGATAACTGCCGGGTGCCGACCAGCCAGTTGATCGGCGAGACCGGACAGGGCTTCCGCATCGCCATGGGCAATCTCGATGTGTTCCGCTCGACCGTCGCCGCGGCGGCGCTGGGTTTCGCCCGACGGGCCATGGACGAAGCCATCGCCCGGGTGCAGGAGCGCCAGGTCTTCGGCCAGGCCTTGGCCGACTTCCAATTGACCCAAGCCCGGATCGGCGAAATGGCGACCGAGATCGATGCCTCCGCCCTGCTGGTCTACCGGGGCGCCTGGACACGGGATACCGGCGCGGACCGAGTCACCCGGGAGGCCAGCATGTCCAAGATGTACGCCACCGAGGCGGCGCAGCGCGTCATCGACGGCGCCGTGCAACTGTTCGGCGGCATGGGCGTGGTGTCCGGCGTGCCGGTGGAGAAACTCTATCGCGAGGTCCGCGCGCTGCGCATCTACGAGGGCACCACCGAAATCAACAAGCTGGTGATCGCCCAGCAGACCATGCGGGCGTTCAATCAGGCCCGCAATTAACCGACGACCAGGAGCGGACACGATGCGTCTTCTCGAACCCCTCGACATCAACGGCATGGTGCTGCCCAACCGGGTCGCCGTGCCGGCCATGGTGACGCGCCTGTCCGGATCGGACGGGTTCGTCAACCAGGACATCATCGACCGCTATGTGCGTTATGCCGAAGGCCATGTCGGGCTGATCGTGGTCGAGGCCATGGCCGTGCACGGCAACAAGTCCGGTCCGTTGCTGCGCCTGTCCGACGACGAATTCGTTCCGGGGCATGCCGAATTGACCAAGCAAGTCCACGACACGTCCGATTCCAAGGTCGTGCCGCAGATCATTCATTTCCTCAAGGTCGCCCGTTCGGGCTGGCGCCAGACCATCGAAACCCTGTCGCCGGAAGAGATCGACCTGATCATCGACCAGTTCGCCGCCGCCGCCGGCCGGGCTCGGGACGCCGGTTATGACGGGGTCGAACTGCACTCGGCCCACGCCTATACCCTGTCGTCCTTCGTCTCGCGGCGCAATTCCCGGCGCGACGACTATGACGGCCGCACGCTCGAAGGCCGCCTGACCCTGTTCGGCCGGGTCATGAGCCGGGTGCGCGAGACCGTCGGCGGCGACTTTCCGGTGGGCGTACGCTTCCTGGCGGAAGAGGCCATCAAGGAAGGTTATACCCTGGAGGAATCCAAACGCATCGCCCTGCGCATGGCGCAATTGGGTGTCGATTACATTTCGCTCTCCGTCGGCGGCAAGTTCGAGGACGCCATCCACCGCGAGGGCGAACCGCTTTATCCCTACACCGGCTATTCCGGCGACCGCTGCATGCCCGGCAACTGGTATCCGCCGATGCCGCACGTCCATCTGCCCGCCGGCATCAAGGAGTACGTCAACGAAAAGGGATTTGACGTCCCGGTCTTCTCGGTCGGCAAGATCAGCAATCCCGATGACGCCGAGGGCCTGCTGCGCGACGGCAAGGCCGACATCATCGGCATGGCGCGCCAGTTGCTGGCCGATCCCGACTGGGTGAAGAAGGTCGAGGAAGACCGCGCCGACACCATCGTCAAATGCATCTATTGCAATGTCTGCAAGCAGCTCGACGAGAAGTTCAAGGAAGTGCATTGCTTCCTGTGGCCCAAGGGCGCCCGCCAGGCCCCGCCCGACGTGACCGATGGCGACGCCCCCGCCTGGGGAGACGATGGCGCGCGATTGGAAGCGGTTGCCGAGAAAGGCCAGATCAAACTGAAGTGGACCGCCGCAAGCGGGGACACCGTGATCGGCTACGACGTGTACCGGGCCGAAGACGGCGGCGACGAAGTGACCTGCGTCGAAGCGGTGAAGAATTCCAAATACTCCGACCGGGTCGCGCTCGGCGGCCTGACCTACACCTATTACGTCCGCGCCTTCGACGCGTCGGGCCGCACCAGTCCGCCTTCCAACAGCGTGACTGTGGAAATGCCGATCCCGGACTACGGGACCACGGCGCAAAACATAAAAAAGAACCCGTCAGACAGAGACCTCACCCATGCCTGATCTCGCGCCCAGCGCACACACGGACACCTTTACCCGTGACAATCTGCCCAAGCCGGAGCGATGGCCGGTCATCGACCTCCAGGGCGTTCCGGAAACCGCCGCCTATCCCGAACGCATGAACTGCGCCACCGAACTGCTTGACAAGCAAGCCGAAACCTTCGGCGACCGGCCGGCCTTCTACTACAACGACGAAACCTGGACCTACAGCGACCTGCTGGCGATCACCAACCGCATCGCCAATACGCTGGTCGACGACCTGGGCATCGTGCCCGGCAACCGCGTGATGCTGCGGGCACCCAACAATCCCATGTACGTGGCCTGCTGGTTCGCCGTGATGAAGGTGGGCGCCGTTGCCGTCGCCACCATGCCTCTGTTGCGCTGGCGGGAACTGAAGTTCATGTCGGAGAAGGCCCGGATCGAACTGGCGATTTGCGATAAGCGCCTCGACGAGGAAATGGAAAACGCCCTCGAGAAATCCGACAGCCTGAAGAAGGTCGTCTATTTCTACGATGACGGACCCGGTTCGCTGGAATCACTGTCGGCGGCAAAACCGGAAACCTTCAACAACGTCGACACCGCGGCCGACGATTGCTGCCTGATCGCCTTCACCTCGGGCACGACCGGCGACCCCAAAGGCTGCATGCACTTCCACAGCGACATCCTGGCCATGTGCGACACGTTCTCGCGCCATGTCCTGAAGCCCACCCCCGACGACGTCTTCACCGGCAGCCCGCCGGTCGCCTTCACGTTCGGTCTTGGCGCCCAGGTCGCGTTTCCCATGCACGCGGGCGCGTCGACCGTTCTGGTCGAACAGTACACACCCGAACTGATCCTGCAGACCATCCGTGACCGGAAGGTGACCATCCTGTTCACGGCCCCCGTCATGTACCGGGCAATGACCGAACTGGTCGCGGATCACGATATTTCCTCCTTGCAGCAGTGCGTGTCCGCCGGCGAAACCCTGCCGCAACCCACCTGGGAGGGCTGGCACGACGCGACCGGGCTGAAGATCATCGACGGCCTGGGGTCGACCGAAATGATCCACATCTTCGTGGCCTGCGCCGGCGACGACATCAAACCCGGCGCCACGGGCAAGGCCATTCCGGGCTACAGGGCCAGGGTCACGGACGACAACGGCAACGACGTCCCGCCCAACACGGTGGGCCGGCTTGCGGTGCAAGGCCCCACCGGCTGCAAGTATCTGGACAACGACGAACGCCAGCAGGCCTATGTGCAGGACGGTTGGAACTACACCGGTGACGCCTACCTGATGGATGAACAGGGATATCTGTATTATCAGGCCCGCACCGACGACATGATCATATCCGCCGGTTACAATATCTCCGGTCCGGAAATCGAGGCGGTGATGATGGAGCATCCCGATGTGCTGGAATGCGGTATCATCGGCGCACCGGACGAGAAACGCGGCCATATCGTCAAGGCATTCGTCGTTTTGCGCGAGGGTGTCCAGGGCGACGACGCCAAGGTCAAGGAACTGCAGGATTTCGTGAAGGCCGAGATGGCACCGTACAAATACCCCCGCGCCGTCGAATTCATCGACGCGTTGCCGCGGACGGAAACCGGCAAGGTCCAGCGTTTCAAGCTGCGCGACGGAGCGTAGGCCGCCCTTGCCGGGAGACGCGCAATCCGATACCTGCGTCCTGCTGATAGGCGCACATCCGGTCCGCAACCGCGACCTGTTGGCTTCGAAGCTCGGTGCCGAGTTCGAATTGAACACCTGGGTGCCCGATGACGGCGATAACGCCCTTGTGGACCGGCTGAAACAAGCCGAAGCGGTCGTCGCCATGCGCTGGACGTCGGACATGCCACCGGCGCCCAACATGCGCCTGCTGCAGTTGCCGGGTGCGGGATATGACGGCATCGACTTCACCGCCCTACCCGACCAGTGCGATGTCAGCAATGTCTACGAACACGAGATCGGCATCGCCGAATATGTCGTGGCCGCCATCCTTGAGCGCTGCATCGGCCTGCGTTCGCTGGACGCGACATTCCGCAAGGGTAGCTGGCAGGACAGCCTGATCGTCGCAGGCCCGCCCCATGGCGAACTGTCCGGCAAGACGGTCGGTCTCGTGGGCTACGGCCATATCGGGCAGGCTGTCGCCAAGCGACTGCAAGCATTCGATACCCGCACCATCGCCGTCACCCGCAGACAACGGGAACCGGATGAAGGGCTCGAATGGGTCGGCACCATGGACCGGCTGCCGGAACTGCTGGAACAATCCGACTTCGTTGTGCTCGCCTGCGCCCTGTCACCCGACACCCATCACCTGATCAATACCGAGACCCTGGCTCGGATGAAACCGTCGGCCTATCTGGTCAATGTCGCCCGAGGGCCGGTCGTGGACGAGGACGCCCTATATGCCGCGCTGACGTCCGATGGCCTGTCAGGCGCCGCGCTGGACGTCTGGTACGCCTATCCGTCCGATGAGGAACCAGACATCCGGCCCGCGCGCAACCCGTTCCACGAACTGCCCAACGTCACCATGACGCCCCATCTGGCGGGCTACACGGATGGCCTGTGGGAGCGGCGCATCTCGACCATCGCCGACAATCTGCGGCGCTTCAGGGCCGGAGAAGAACTGCGCAATCCGATCGAATGGGTCGGCTTCGGCTGAACCGCGCCTTCGGCAGTTCGCAGACCACCTGCCGACCAAGCCGGTTGGGACGGACCGCCACCGGCCGCATGTTAAGGCGCTTCATGACATGCTCGGACGCGGTGTTGGGCGCGTCCGTGGTCGCCAGCACCGGCGATATGCCCGCCGCGAACGCCCGTACGCACAAGATCTGCGACACCTGCACCGCAATCCCCTTGCCCCAATGCGGCGGCGCCAGGGCGTAGATCAATTCAGGCACGCGTGGATTGCTAAACGCCTTGAACCCGCATAGTCCGATCAGCGGCCCGTGGGCACGATCGCGCACCGCCCACAGCCCGATACGGCCCTGCTGCCGGTCGCGGACGGTTGCTGTGATCAGCGCCCGCACCCAGTTGCGCGGCGCGACGTCCCCGTCCATCAGATAGCGGCGTACGTCCGGCATAGCCAGGAGACGGTGACTAGCGTCCAGGTCGCTCGGCATGAGTGGGGAGAGGTATAGCCGGTTTCGCTGCATTGCGGCGGCAGAGTGACGGGTATTGTTGGTGTGCACAAACAAAAACGGCGACCCGAGAGCCGCCGTTTCCGTTTTCGGTCGTTTGCCCCTTAGTGGCTGAGAATGGCCAGCAGCAGCAGGGCAACGATGTTGGTGATCTTGATCATCGGATTGACGGCCGGGCCGGCGGTGTCCTTGTAGGGATCGCCGACGGTATCACCGGTCACCGCGGCCTTGTGCGCCTCGGAACCCTTGCCGTCGAAGTTACCGTCCTCGATGTACTTCTTGGCGTTGTCCCAGGCGCCGCCGCCGGCGGTCATGGAAATCGCCACATAGAGGCCGGTCACGATGACGCCGAGCAGCATGGCGCCAACGGCGGCGAACGCGGCGGGCTGGTCCGCGATCCACAGGATCACGAAGTACAGCACCACCGGCGCCAGCACCGGCAGCATGGACGGAACGACCATTTCCTTGATGGCGGACTTGGTCAGCAGGTCGACGGCCCGGCTGTAGTCGGGCTTGCCGGTGCCTTCCATGATGCCCGGGATTTCCTTGAACTGCCGGCGCACCTCGATGACCACCGAACCGGCGGCGCGGCCCACGGCCGTCATGGCCAGGGCGCCGAACAGGTAGGGCAGCAGGCCGCCCATCAGCAGGCCGATCACGACATACGGGTTGGACAGCTCAAAGCCGACCTTGACGTCCGGGAAGAACAGCTTGAGGTCTTCCGTGTAGGCGGCGAACAGCACCAGGGCGGCCAGACCGGCGGAGCCGATGGCGTACCCCTTGGTCACGGCCTTGGTGGTGTTGCCGACGGCGTCCAGGGCGTCGGTGGTCTTGCGCACATCGTCGTCCAATTCGGCCATTTCGGCGATGCCACCGGCGTTGTCGGTGACGGGGCCGTAGGCATCGAGGGCGACCACGACGCCGGCCAGGGCCAGCATGGTCGTCGCCGCGATGGCGATGCCGAACAGGCCGGCCAGCGCATAAGTGCCGAAGATGCCGGCGCAGATGATCACCGCCGGGATCGCCGTGGCTTCCATGGAGATGGCCAGGCCCTGAATGACGTTGGTGCCGTGGCCCGTGGTCGAGGCCTTGGCGATCGAGCGCACCGGACGGTATTCGGTCGAGGTGTAGTACTCCGTGACCCAAATAATCAAACCCGTGACGATCAGCCCAATCCAGCCACAATAAACCAGCTCGCGGCCGATGAAGGTGACGTCGCCGAAGGTGTAGCTGGTGCCCGTGCCGACGACCCAGTCGGTGACGAACCACAGGGCGACCGCCGACAACAAGGCCGCGGCGATAAAGCCCTTGTACAGCGCCCCCATGATATTGCCGCTGGAACCAAGGCGGACAAAGAAGGTGCCGATTACCGAAGCTACGATGCAGGCGCCGCCGATGACCAGCGGATACAGCATCATGGACATCTGTTCGGCACCGGCAAAGAAGATGGAGCCAAGCACCATGGTGGCGACCACGGTCACCGCGTAGGTTTCGAACAGGTCGGCGGCCATGCCGGCGCAGTCGCCCACATTGTCGCCCACGTTATCGGCGATCACGGCCGGGTTGCGCGGATCGTCTTCCGGGATTCCGGCTTCGACCTTGCCCACCAGATCGGCGCCGACGTCGGCGCCCTTGGTGAAGATGCCGCCGCCGAGACGGGCGAAAATGGAAATCAGCGAGGCGCCGAAGCCCAGTGCAACCAGCGGGTCGACAACGCCACGGCCCTCGGCGCCGACGGACAGCAGGAAGGCGTAGTAGCCCGCCACCGCCAGCAGCGCCAGACCGGCCACCAGCATGCCGGTGACGGCACCCGAGCGGAAGGCGATATCCAGGGCATGCTGAACGCCCTGGCGGGCGCCTTCGGTCGTCCGCACGTTGGCGCGCACGGAAATGTGCATGCCCACATAGCCCGCGGCGCCGGACAGAATGGCGCCGATCAGGTAGCCGATACCGACATACCAATCGAGCAGGAAGGACAGAATAAAGAAGACGACGATGCCGACGACACCGATTGTCGTGTATTGACGGTTCAGATAGGCGCTGGCGCCTTCCTGAATGGCGCCGGCAATTTCCTGCATTCGGGCGGTACCGGTACCCTGACGCAGGATCGAGCCTGACGCCCAGATACCGTAGACAACCGCCAATGCACCGGCAGCTATCGAGAACCATAGGGCTGCTGACATGATTTCCCCTCGCATGAACAAAAAGAAACCGGCGCGGAGCACCGGATGCCGATCGGGCGCGGAAATCCGCACCCGAGGGCTAAAATTCGCGCGGGTTATGCCAGAGATGACGCTGCAACGCAAGATACGTGTCGGTTCCGTTAACCTTTAACCAGATGCAGTGTCCGGGAAGCAACCCGTCAAGGGAGGCCGAATTAGACCGTGGCGGCTGCCCGGCGTTGACGTAGCGCATACCAAAGCGTCGTCCCGCCGGCCAAAATCAGAAACGGAATGGCGCCCAGGTTGACGGTCTGCCAGTCGAACCAGTGCAACAACTGGCCGGAAGACAAGGACGCCGTCGCCACAGCGCCAAAAATCAGAAAATCGTTGGCCGCCTGGGTCTTGAAGCGCTCGGGACTCGTGTGGGCCTGGGTCAGCAAAGTCGAACCGCCGACGAACATGAAATTCCAACCGACGCCAAGGAGAACCAATCCAAGCCAGAAATTGACGAAATCAATGCCCGTCAGAGTCATGGCCAGACAACCAACCATCAAAAGCACGCCGGCCAGCATGATGTTGAGAACACCGAAACGGTTGATCAGCGAGCCCGTAATAAAGGAGGGACCGAACATGCCGACGACGTGCCATTGGATGACAGTGGCCGAATCGTCAAAATCGAAATTGCATTCCTGCATGGCCAGGGGCGTCGCCGTCATGATCAGGCTCATAATGCCGAAACCGACGACACCGTTCATGGCCGCGACCACGAAGACAGACTGCCCCATGATCGCGTTCAAGGGTCGTTTCGCCGCCCGCTTCTCGTCAGCGTGCTGGTTCGGCACGTTGACGAAACTAAGCAGTATGAACGCCAGAACGGTCAACCCGGCGACGCTCATATAGGTGCCCAGAAACGGGATCAGCTCGAATGTGGTGCGCGACCATTTGGCCAGTTCGGGCCCTATGAAACCGGCGACAACGCCGCCGGCCAAGACCAGCGAAATCGCCTTGCTCTTAAACGCGTCATCGGACGAATCGGCAGCCGCGAACCGGTAATATTGGGCAAAGGCGTTGTACATGCCCACGATCAACGTACCGAGGCACAGCAGCCAGAAATTCGCCATGTAGACGGCCAAGGAAGCAATGGCGGCGCCGCCGACGCCGATAGCCGCACCAAGCATGAAACCGGCCCTACGGCCGATCCGCCCCATGATTAGCGAAGCCGGAATGGTCATGACGGCCGTGCCGGCAACGACGGTCGTCACGGGTAGCGTGGCCAACGACTTGTCATCGGCCAGGGAGTACCCCACCAGGCCGCCGACGGCGATGAGCATGGCGGTCGAGCTGGTAAACAGCGCCTGGCCGACGGCCAATACGCCTACGTTCTTCTTGGTCTGAAAATCGGTCATTGTCGGGGCAATGTCACTTCCGGCTGACGATAAACGGTAATGGCGCCAATCATGACGCCATGCAATGTACCGTGTTACCCCCGCTCAACACGCTGCCGCAACGTAGAGCAGATTGACCGGGATTGTCCACCTTCGTTGTGAATTGCTTTTTTACGCCTCGAACCCATCGAAGCGTTTCGGTCATCAAGCAGCGCTGCGGATGGCCTTTACGATCAGGACCTGATTGATCTTTTCTTCGCCGAGGACCTTGTTGGCGCTTTTTTTCAGTCGCTGGGATATGGAGTCGAAATCCAGCGCGCCACTGCCGTCGTTGCGCACGATCGAGCTGCGGTGAAGAGCCCTTAAAAAAGCATCGCGCAGCCGCGGCATCTGAACCATGACTTCCTCCGCGTCGCTGTTCGACGCCACTTGCAGCTTGATCTCGAAGATCACATAGCTGCGTACGACGCCTTTGTACAAAACCGGCGCCGTCAGCCACGGCACGTCGATGTACGACGGCCCGGAGGTGTCGGGAACGTCATCGCTGCCCGCCGCCCGCGAGTCGGATATCGAGTAAACTGCCGAGAAAAGAAGGACGAAAAGCGAAAATATGCGAGCAATCTGCGCCTTCTGCACAACCACCACCCTAGCCTGAAGCACTATGTCCATACAGTTGGTGCGGCAAATCCATACCGCTTGGGAACGTACTGTGCCCGACGGCGGTTACCAAAACATTGATTACATGTTACGTATTTTAGGAATTTGGAATATTTCGGCGGATGGAATTCTAAGCCGCGCTGAGAAAGCTCGCGGCCAAGAGATTGTAAGTATTACAACAATCCGTATCGCAACTCGGCAAAACGGATTCTGAGTTCCAAACGCTGAATCTGGCGATTTCCCATCGATCCGGATCGAGGGCCGTCACCCTGGCCAACAATCCCGATGCACCGAGTTGCGCATCGTGCCGCGCACGCTCCCGTTGGGCAACGGTATCCAGGTTGGTTCCGTCGTCAATGGTGTCGATTTCACGCAAAACCCGGCCCGACGGCGCCGATCCGGTGACATTGTGATAGGCCAGCACCTGCCAGGACCGCACACGCGGGCGCCCAAAGGTCTCGACGACACCATCGAACAGATCACCCAGCAGGAAATTTTGCGCCGCCTCGGTATCGCGCCAAATGTACACCGGCGCATAAAGCCGGTCATTCGGATCGAACAGATACAATTTGAGGACAAGGCCCTCAAGATTTTCGAACAGCGGCAAACGTTGATTGGCTCGGTCACCGGCACGATTCAAATCGAAGCCGCTCGGCGCCTTGACCGTATATTGCATCGCGAGCAAGTGCGATGTCTCCCCTACTCAATACATCCTGGGAATGTAGATTACCGCCATCATTTAGGGTTACCACAGCCCAGTGCGCATGCGAGCCATGCGGAAAATTCAGAAGTGGCAATATCCCGGTGCCGGCAGCGCCATCGGAGCGCCATTCCGGTCAACCACGGTCACGTTTCCGCCGTCGGAGACCGTGCCGATTTTGGTGACATCCGCATGCAGGGAATCCGCCCGGTGCAGCAGTTCCTCGGTCTTCGATGGATCGACCGTAAAGGCCAGTTCATAGTCGTCCCCCCCGGACAATATGGTTTCCAGCAGGGCAATATCTTGCGCCAGCGCCGATTTGGCGGCTTCCGACAAAGGAACGCGGGCAAGCTCCACGGTTATCGCGCACCGGGATGTGTCACAGATGTGCTGCAAGTCAGCGACCAAGCCGTCCGAGATATCGATGGCGGACGACGCAAGTCCTATCAGCTTGGGACCAAGCGTGACTCGGGGTTCCGGGCGCTGGTACCGCCGGATCAGAAAATCACGCTGATCGCCGCCCGGCTTCAGATCGCCGCGAACGGCTTTCAGTCCCAAGGCACCGTCACCGATGGTTCCGGAAACGTACACGTCGTCGCCGACCCTGGCACCGCTTCGTTTCAGGGCCGTGCCTCTTGGCACACGTCCGAATGCCGTCAACGATAGACTGAGCGGGCCGTCCGTCGACACGGTGTCACCGCCAATCAGGGACACGCCGAAGCGCCTTTGATCCTCGGCCAAGCCGGATGCAAACGCGGCCACCCAGTCCGCGTCCACGGATCGTGGCAGCACCGCCGCGACAAGATACGCCTTCGGTTCGGCGCCCATGGCCGCCAGATCGGACAGATTGACACGCAACAGTTTCTGAGCCACCCGTTCAGGCGGATCAGACTCCAAAAAATGAACATTGCTTACGATGGCATCCTTGGTGACGACGATGTCGTCGCCGGGTTCGGGCCGGATGACGGCGGCATCGTCGGTGAGGCCAAATGCCAGTGGCGCGTCGGATGCCAGTGGCGCAAGATACCGGCGGATAAGATCGAATTCGCCGAGGTTATGCCGATCCGCCATGACTATTCTCGCGCAATTCGTCCGGCCGGATTTTGCGGGCGGCACGGTCCAGAACGCCGTTGGCGAATCCCGGTTCGCCTTCCGAAAAGAAGGCGTGCGCGATTTCTACATACTCGTGAATGACGACGCGCACCGGCACGTCGATCCGCGCCAGCATTTCATAGACCGCGGCCTGCAGCAGGGATTGCATCACCGTTTCCAACCGCTGCAGAACCCGATCCTTATCCAGGCATTGGCCAAGCAAATCGCGAATCTCGTCCCGGCGGGCGACGGTGCCCAGTACAATGTCGGTGAACATGGCCGGATCCGCCGCCAGAAACGTCATGTCCTCGATCGACGCACCGAGCCGGTGGTCGACAAATTCGTTAACGACCGACTGGACATCCGATTCGTTCAGATCGATCTGATACAACGCCTGAACGGCAGCCAGCCGGGCCGCGCTGCGCCTGCTGGCCTTCGGTTTTGCTCCGTCCCCCGATGTCGCTGGGGATGATGTCATCGCGGAAACAATCCCATCGACCGTTTTATCTCGATCATATCCATGGCTGCGTTGGCGGCGAAGCCGCCCTTGTTCTTGCGGTCCACCGCCGCCCTTTCCCAGGCCTGGTCTCTGTTCTCCGTGGTCAAAATGCCATTGCCGATGGCCAAGGAAAACGTCAGAGACAAATCGGTCAGGCCGCGGGCACTTTCGCCCGCGACGATATCGTAATGGCTGGTTTCGCCGCGAATCACGCAGCCTAGCGCAACATAGCCGTCGTAGCGGCGGCGGCCGCCGACGACATCCATGGCCCGGACCGCATATCGGATGGCAGCCGGAATTTCCAGCGCCCCCGGCACGGACAAGCGGTCGTACGATCCGCCGCGTTCGGTTACCGCGGCGGTCGCGCCTTCCACCAACTGGTCGGCAATGTCCTCATAGAAGCGGGCTTCCACGATCAACAAATGGGGCTCGTCTTCCATCACTTACTCTCCAACAATAGCGCGCTGTTCGACGATCGAGAGACCGTATCCCTCGAGACCGACGATCGTCCGCTGCGTGTTCGATAACAAAATCATTTTCGAAACACCCAGATCCGTCAGGATCTGGGCACCGATACCATAGTCCCGCAGTTCCGGGCGGTCTTCGATGGGTTGGCCGAGACGCACCCGCACGCGGTCGGACAGGCTGGTCGGGCGCGGTTCGCGAATCAGGATGACCACGCCGCGGCCTTCCGCCTCGATCATCTTCATGGCGTTGGCCAGCTGATTGCCGTGGCGGCCGGTATCGCCGAGCACATCCTCGAGAACGTTCAGCGCATGCACACGGACGGGAACGGGGTCTCCGCCGGACACGTCCCCTTTGACCAGGGCGATATGTTCGGCATAGGCCACCTTGTTCACGTAGACCCGCATCTTGAACGGGCCGCCATGTTCGCTGTTCAGTTCGCTCTCGAGGACGCATTTGACCAGGTGGTCGTGCTGGCGGCGATAGGCGATGAGATCGGCGATCGTGGCGATCTTGATGCCGTGGAACTGGGCGAATTTCACCAAGTCCGGCATCCGGGCCATGGTGCCGTCGTCATTCATGATCTCACAGATAACACCCGACGCGTTTAGCCCGGCCAATCGCGCTATATCGACCGCCGCCTCGGTATGGCCGGCACGCACCAGCACGCCGCCGTCCCGTGCCAGCAACGGAAAGACATGTCCGGGACTGCCGATATCGTCGGCATTCTTCGATGGATCGATGGCCACGTTGACCGTATGCGCCCGGTCCGCCGCCGATATGCCCGTCGTAACCCCTTCCTTCGCCTCGATCGATACCGTAAAGGCCGTTTCGTGCCGTGACTGGTTTTGCCGCGCCATCAACGGCAGGCCAAGGCTTTCGATCCGGTCCTGCGTCAAGCTCAAACAGATCAAACCGCGGCCGTATTTGGCCATGAAATTGATTGCGTCCGGTGTCGCGAACTGGGCCGGAATGACCAGATCGCCTTCGTTTTCCCGGTCTTCGGCATCGACAAGAATGAACATCTTGCCGTTGCGGGCGTCCTCCAGGATTTCCTCGATGGAGGCGAGATAGGCTTTACTCTCGGGCACGGTTAACTCATTTCCTTCAGACGCGCCACATAACGCGACAGAATATCGATTTCCACATTGACCGGATCGCCGGCGGCCAGGCCGCCGAACGTCGTGTGCTGCTGGGTATGCGGGATGATGTTGACGCCGAACATCGCGCCCTCGACCTCGTTCACCGTAAGAGAGACGCCGTCGATGGCGACTGAACCCTTGGAGGCGATGTAGGGCGCCAGGTCATTCGGCACCGAGATCTTGACGCGAATCGAATCGCCTTCCGCTTCAACCGAGTCCACCTGACCGATGCCGTCCACGTGCCCGGTGACGATATGGCCGCCCAATTCGTCTCCGACCTTCAGCGCCCGTTCCAGGTTGACGCGCGTGCCTTCGCCCCAACGGTCGAGGTTGGTGCACGAGCGGGTTTCCCCCGACACATTGACGGCAAACCAGTCGTCGCCCTTTTCCACGACGGTCAGGCATACGCCTGAACACGCGATGGAGGCGCCCAATTCGATCGTGCCGGTGTCGTACTCGGTACCGATCTCGAAACGCGCATCGCCATCCTGCGTGACCGACCGGACATGGCCGATATCCGTGATAATGCCGGTAAACATCTCTTCTACTCAGTCCTGATCCTGCATGGAAACCAACCAATCCCGTCCGACCATCCGGCCGCCGGTTACGCGAAACTCGGGCGCTTGCCCGACATCATCGACGCCCAAGGCAACCACCGAGGGGACTCCATCACCTCCGATGATCTTCGGCGCATGAAACCATTCCACATCATCCACATAGCCCGCCCGGAGCAAGGAAGCAACGACGGTGCCGCCGCCTTCCACAAGGACGCTGGTCAATCCCCGATCGGCCAGCACGGACAAGCCTTGCCTCAAATCCGTATAGCCGTTGGGGTCCTGATCGACCATGATGATCTCGACCCCCGCGGCTTCCAGCGCAAGTCTCCGTTGTTTATCACCTTCAGGGGTGACGATAAACCATGTGGGAACCTTGCCGGCGTCCCTGACGACCTTGGCCGTGAGCGGGGTTTGCAACCGGCTGTCGAGGACAATCCGGACAGGTGAGTGCCCCTCGATACCCGGCAACCGGCAGGTCAACATCGGGTCGTCAACCATCACCGTGCGGGACCCCACCAGAATGGCATCATGAATGGCGCGAAGGAAATGGGCGCGCCGGCGGGCCTGTTCGCCCGTGATCCACTGGCTGTGCCCGGTGTGCGCGGCTATGCGCCCGTCCAGCGACGTTGCGGCCTTAACGGTGATTTTGGGTCGGCTTCGTTCGATCCGCGACATAAAACCGGCGTTCAATCGGCGCGCTTCGGTTTCCAGGAGACCGACGTCGACGTCCACGCCGGCCGCCTGCAACCGTTCAATTCCGGAGCCGGAAACCCTCGGGTCCGGGTCAGGAGTCGCAATGACGGCCCGTCTGATCCCGGCGGCGATGAGGGCATCCGCACACGGCGCCGTTTTCCCATGGTGGCTGCACGGCTCCAGTGTCACATATGCGGTGCCGCCCTCGGCGGCCGGACCGGCGCGCCTCAGCGCTTCCGTTTCAGCATGCGGCCGTCCGCCGGGCTGCGTCCAGCCCCGGCCGGCGACAATACCGTCGTTGAGTATGACGCAGCCGACGGCAGGGTTCGGCCAGACGCGCCCCAGTCCCCGCGCCGCCAGCCCCAAGGCCGAACGCATATGGGCGTCATCGTCGTGATCAATCGTTGATGTGCTCGCCACTCAGTCTGCCTACAAATTCCTCGAAGTCCTTGGCCTCGCGGAAATTCCGGTAAACCGACGCGAACCGGACATAGGCCACCGAATCCAGGTTGGCGAGGCCGTCCATGACCATTTCGCCGATCACCGTCGACGGCACCTCGGCTTCGCCCAGGCTCTCCAGACGGCGGACGATACCGTTGATCATACGCTCGATCCGTTCGGGGTCGACCGGCCGTTTGCGGGTCGCGATGAAGACCGAACGGGCCAGCTTGTCGCGATCGAACGGGACGCGGCGACCGCCGCTTTTCAACACGGTCAGTTCGCGCAACTGAATGCGTTCAAAGGTGGTGAAGCGGGCGCCGCACGCCGGGCAGTACCGCCGCCGCCGTATCGCCGTGTTGTCCTCGGTCGGCCGCGAGTCCTTGACCTGTGTGTCGTCGTGTCCGCAGAACGGGCAACGCATGCTCTTACCCCCCTTACTCCGCCTTCCGGTGCATCATTATCGGCGCAGGCCCGGATAAACCGGGAACCGGTCGCACAAAGCCTGCACCTCATGTTGTGCCGCGGTTTCGGCCGCGCCGTTATCATCCGGGTTGTCGACGTAAGCTTCAAGTACATCCGCTATCAGTTTACCAACCAACTGGAATTCTTCGACACCGAATCCGCGGGTGGTGCCCGCCGGCGTGCCCAGCCGGACGCCCGACGTGATCGCCGGTTTTTCCGGGTCGAACGGTATGCCGTTCTTGTTGCAGGTGATGTGGGCGCGCCACAGAGCGTTTTCGGCATCCCGGCCGGTGACGTTCTTGGGCCGCAGATCGACCAGCATCAAATGCGTGTCGGTGCCGCCGGACACGATGTCGAAGCCGCGTTCGAGCAACGTCTCGGCCAGCGCCTTGGCGTTGGCGATCACGTTCTGCGCATAGGTCTTGAATTCGGGCTGCATCGCTTCGCCAAGCGCCACGGCCTTGGCGGCGATGACGTGCATCAGCGGGCCGCCCTGCAATCCCGGAAACACCGCCGAATTGACTTTCTTGGCGATCTCTTCCGAATTGGTCAGGATCATGCCGCCGCGGCCGCCGCGCAACGTCTTGTGTGTGGTGGTGGTGACGATATCGGCGTGGGGGATCGGGCTCGGATGTTCGCCGGCCGCGACCAGGCCCGCGAAATGCGCCATGTCGACCATGAGATAGGCGCCGACACCGTCGGCGATTTCGCGGAAGCGGACGAAATCGAAGTGGCGGGGATAGGCCGACCCGCCTGCGATGATCAGCTTCGGCTTGTGCTCGTCGGCCAGTTTGGCCAGCTCGTCATAGTCGATGCGGGCGTTGTCGCGCCGCACGCCGTATTGCACGGCGTTGAACCACTTGCCGGACTGGTTGGGCGGCGCGCCGTGGGTCAGGTGTCCGCCGGCCGCCAGGGACATACCCATGATCGTGTCGCCCGGTTTGACCAGCGCCATGAACGCACCCTGATTGGCCTGGGCGCCGGAATGGGGTTGCACGTTGGCGAAATTGCAGCCGAAAATCTTGGTCGCCCGTTCGACGGCGATGGTCTCGACCACGTCGACATGCTCGCAGCCGCCGTAATAGCGGCGCCCGGAATAACCCTCGGCGTATTTGTTCGTCAGTACCGACCCCTGCGCCTCGAGCACCGCCGTCGAGACGATGTTCTCCGAAGCGATAAGCTCGATATGATCGTGCTGGCGTTTCAGTTCGCCGGTCAGGGCCTTGAACACTTCGGGATCGTCGCGGCTGAGTTCCGCTTCAAACAGTTGGGCGACTTGCGTTTCGGATGAAGACTGAGACACCTGGCAGTTCCTAGATTGACGGTTGGATGGACGGTCCGGGCTTTGGGCTAGCCCAGCTTTTCTACTCTCGCGATATGTCGGCCCGCTTCGAATTCGGTGTCCAGAAACGCCCGCAGGCAATCCTTGGCGGTTTCGGAGCCGATGACGCGTGCGCCGAGGGCCAGAACATTGGCATCGTTGTGCATGCGTGACAGCCGCGCCGTCAGAGAATCGTGACACAAGGCGGCGCGGACGCCCCTATGCCTGTTCGCCGCAATGCTGATGCCGATTCCGCTGCCGCAGACCGCAACGCCTTTTTCCGATTTACCGGAGAGAATGGCCTGCGCAAGCGCATCGCCGAAATCGGGATAATCCACGGAATCCCTGCCATGGGCACCGAGATCGATGACCTCGTATCCCCAGCCGGTCAGCTCGGATTTCAGCTCTTCTTTCAGATCAAATCCGGCGTGATCCGAAGCAATACATATTGTCGAGTGGGACATATTGGGCCAGAAACCGCGAAAACGGTGAAAAGAGGCTGGTTAATACCATATGTCGACACGCCACGCCACACTCCTACAAGGTATCGCGCAGCATGGAATTGTTCCAAATCACGCCATGGTTACACGAGCGAATGCTAACCATTAGAGCAATCTCCGAAAGAAATACATGCCGGTAAAGCAAGAAACCGCGGGTAAATACCTACGCAACCTCCTTATCGTTAACCATTTTTAACGATCCCCTGTTGTATAAACCTCAAACTTAGCAATTTTTTATGATTTCTATTGTTTTGATTATTTGACAACACAGACAACTCATGCGAATTAGGCACGCCAATTCGTACGGCGTATTTGCGAAAGGTAAGCGTGTTATGAGTGAAGACATCCAGGAGATTGCGACCAGCGACGATCTGCTGCGCATGACGGCAAAAATCGTGTCCGCCTATGTCGGCAACAACAAGGTCGCCTCCGAAAACATCTCCGATCTGATCACCTCGGTTCATGGATCCTTGGATTCGCTCCAGAAGCCGGCCACCCGCGCGGAAGAGCCGTCCTTGAAACCGGCCGTGGCCATTCGCCGGTCGGTTACGCCCGATTACATCGTCTGCCTGGAAGACGGCAAGAAACTGAAAATGCTGAAGCGCTATCTGCGCACCAATTTCGACATGTCGCCCGAAGAATACCGCGCCAAGTGGGGGCTGCGTTCCGACTATCCCATGGTGGCGCCCAACTACGCGGCGCAGCGGTCCACGTTTGCCAAAAAGATCGGCCTGGGGACCAAAGGACGCGGCAAGGTCAAAGCCAAGAAATAGTCCCTTTCGCTGCAAGCGCCGAAAAGAAAAGGGCCCGGACGTCTTGTCCGGGCCCCTTCTTTTGTCCAGACGGACGAGACGGTGCGCTTATTGCTCCATGTATTTGCCGTCTTTCCAGATGTACCAGACATATTCGGGGTTCACGACGTCGCCCTTTTCGTTGAACGCCAGGCCGCCGAGAACCGTGTTGAACGTGCTGCCGTCACGCATGGCGGCCGCGAGCTTGACACCGTCCAGCGAACCGGCCTTCTTCACCGCGTCGGCCCACACCTGAATGGCGGCGTAGGTGTACAGGGTGTAGCCTTCCGGCTCGTAGTTGTCGGCCCGGAAGCGCGCAACGACGTCCTTGGCCGCCATGGAGTTGCGCGGGTCGGGCGCGAAGGTCATCAGGGTGCCCTGGCCGGCATCGCCGGTGATTTTCCAGAACTCGTCGGTCACCAGCGCATCGCCGGAAACCAACTGCACATCGTAGCCCTGCTCACGGGCCTGACGGACCATCAGGCCGGCTTCCGTGTGGTAACCGCCGACGTAGAAGGCATCGATGTTGGCGGCTTTCATCTTGGTGACCAGCGCCGAATAGTCTTTTTCGCCGGCGGTGTAGGCTTCGTACATGGCCTCGTTGACGCCGCGCTTGTTCAGCTGCTTCTTGGTTTCGTCTGCCAGGCCTTTGCCGTACGCGGTCTTGTCATGCAGGATCGCAACCCGCTTGAACTTGTCGGCCAGCATGTTGCCGGCGGTGATGCCCTGGAAGTCGTCACGGCCGCAGACGCGCCCGGTGGTCTTCCAGCCGTTGGCGAAGGCATCCTCGGTGTACTTCGGATTGGTCGAGGCCGGGGACACCTGCAGGATGCCTTCTTCCGCATAGACGGCCGATGCCGGGATCGACGAGCCCGAGCAGAAGTGGCCGGCGACGTAGACGACACCCTTGTTGACGAAATCGTTGGCAACCGCCACGGCCTGCTTCGGATCGCAGGCGTCGTCGCCGATCTCGAGCTTGACCTTCTGGCCCATGATGCCGCCGGCGGCATTGATGTCGGCGACGGCCATAATGGCGCCACGCTTCATCTGGTCACCGAACGCCGCATACTGCCCGGTCATCGGTCCTGCGGTGGCAATGGTGATATCGGCGGATGCCGTGCCCGCCGCCAGTACGAGAGCCGCACCGGCGACCGCGCCAAAGAGACTGGACTTGATCGTGCTCATAACAATTGTTCTCCCTGTTTCAGGTCCATAGGCCAAGAAACCCTGTTTGGCCATTTCATCACGTTTTGGCGCCGCTGGGCCGCCAAAGCCGCAATTCTTGAGGCAATCTTATCAGCCGCCAAAACGCTGGCAACTGCAATCCGGGGGCCTCACATCCCCGGAATTGTCACGCATTTATCGTCCGGCCGTGCTTTCCCGGAAGTTCAGCAAACCCGCGCGCTCGTACAGCCACGGATACTGTTCGATCATTTTTTGAACGCGCTTGGCCCGGTAAACCACCAGGCAAATCACCATCAGGACGGCCGTGTCGATGATGAAACCCGACACCGACAGAAGCGTGCCTTCGAACAACGCGAAATCGAGGAACCGGTTGGAGAGACCCAACAAAATTGTGTACGGCACGGCCTGCCACATGGGCCGCCAGGTGGCCGCCAGTGCCTGGCCGGTCATGTAGGCGCAGAACCCCATCAGTATGCAGGTCAGACCTATGAAGACGTAAGGAGAGCCGCCCAGCAGTTCTTCCATGATGCAACCTCCCTAAGCGGTTCCGCCGCCTTCAAGATAGGCGGCGCGGACTTTCTCGTCCGCCAAAAGCTCTTGCCCCGTGCCGGTCATCAGGATTTGACCGTTGGCCATGACATAACCGCGGTGGGCCAGCCGCAGGGCATGAAACGCGTTTTGCTCGACCAGGAACACCGTCATGTTCTGCAGCCGGTTGATATCGCGAATGACTTCGAAAATCTGTTTCACGATCATCGGCGCCAGACCGAGAGACGGTTCGTCGAGCAAGAGCAACTTCGGACGGCTCATCAAGGCACGGCCGATCGCCAGCATCTGCTGTTCGCCGCCGGACAGCGTTCCCGCCCTCTGGCTCGCCCTTTCCTTCAAAATGGGAAAAAGCTCGAGCACTTTGTCGATGTCTTCATCGAAGTGCTCGGGCGACGACGTGGTCGCCCCCATCTGCAGGTTTTCCATCACCGTCATGCGCGGAAAAATCCGGCGCCCCTCGGGCGATTGCGCGATGCCGTTGTGGATGATCTCGTGGGTCGGCATGTTGGTGATATCCCGGCCATCGAACTTGATCGAACCCTTGGCCGCACGCGGATTGCCGCAGACCGTCATCAGCAAGGTCGATTTGCCGGCACCGTTGGCGCCGATCAGGGAGACGATTTCCCCCTCGTTGATTTCGACATCGACGCCGCGCAGGGCCTGGATGCTGCCGTAAAAGGTATGGACACCTGAAATACTCAGCATCACGGTGCTCCCTCGCCGTCCCGCTGCACCAAATCGGCGGCGACTTCGGGCGGCAACTCTTCGTCTTCCTCTTCGCCGAGATACGCCCGAATGACGGCCGGATCCTCGCGCACCTCCTTGGGCGTGCCGTCGGAGATCTTGCTGCCATGGTCCAGCACGATGATGTGGTCGGAAATGCCCATGACCACGTTCATGTCGTGCTCGATCAGCAACAGCCCGATTTGCTCGTCGTCCCGAATGTGCAGCAGAAGATCGTTCAGTTCCGCCGATTCCCGTGGGTTGAGGCCGGCAGCCGGTTCGTCGAGGCACAACATGACGGGTTCCGAGCACATGGCACGGGCGATTTCCAGGCGCCGTTGGGCACCGTAGGGCAGGTTGCCCGCCGAAAGGTCGGCGTGTTCGGTCAGTCCCGTCTTGTCGAGCCAGTATTTGGCCAATTCGATGGCGTCCTGTTCCGCGTGCCGGTAAACCGGCAGTCCCAACAGTCCGAACACCGTGTAGCCCGACGCCTTCATCAGCTTGTTGTGCTGGGCGACGACCAGGTTTTCCAGCACCGTCATGGCGCCGAACAGCCGGATGTTCTGGAAGGTCCGGGCGACGCGGGCCTTTGCCGCGATACGGAACCCCTCCATCTGTTCAAGCTGAAACGGCATGTCGCCGTGATACAGGGTCAGACGGCCGACGGTCGGACTGTAGAACCCGGTCAGGCAGTTGAATACGGTCGTCTTGCCCGCCCCGTTCGGGCCGATGATGGCGGTGATTTCCTTGTTGCGCGCTGTAAACGACACATCGTCGATGGCGATCAGGCCACCGAATCGCATGGTCAGATGATCGACGGTCAGCAGCGTTCCGTCGGCCCGTCCGCCGTTTGCAGATGCGTCGCTCATGAGCCCGGTGCCCCACCCGACTGCGTGGCCGGTTTGGCGGATCCGAACAGGCCAAACCATCGTCGTCTTTCGCCGAGATGCATGGTCGGCTCACGGTGGGCGAGAAGGCCACGCGGACGCCAGATCATGATCAGCACCATGCCGGCACCGAAGGCCAGCATGCGGTATTCCTGCAATTCGCGGAAAAATTCGGGCGCGCCGATGAGCAGGATCGCGGCGATCACGACGCCGACCTGGCTGCCCATGCCGCCGAGCACGACGATGGCCAGAATCACCGCCGACTCGATGAAGGTGAAGCTCTCGGGTGAGATGAAGCCTTGGCGTGTGGCGAAGAACGACCCGGCGAACCCGCCGAACATGGCGCCGATGCCGAAGGCGGTCAGCTTCGTGTTGGTCGGATTGATACCCAACGACCGGCAGGCGATTTCATCCTCGCGCAAGGCCTCCCACGATCGCCCGATCGGCAACTTGCGTATTCGCATGGTGAAGAAGTTGGTGATCATCGCCATGGCGAGGATGACGTAATACAGAAACGTCACCCGGTGACCGCTGTTGTAGTCGATGTTGAAGAACGTATGGAACGTCTCCTGCCCTTCGGCCGCGAATCGCTTGAACGGCATGCCGAGGAACGACGGGCGGGGAATGCTCGACAGCCCGTCGGGGCCTTTCGTGACTTCGTACCAGTTCAACAGAATGACCCGGATCATTTCGCCGAACCCCAGGGTCACGATGGCCAGATAATCGCCACGCAGACGCAGGACCGGAAACCCGAGAATGACGCCGAACGACGCCGCGAACAGACCCGCCAATGGCAGGCATATCCAGAATCCGTAATCGAAATGGTTGGCCAGCAGCGCGAAACTGTAGGCGCCCACCGCGTAGAACGCGACGTACCCCAGGTCGAGCAGGCCGGCCAAGCCGACCACGATGTTCAATCCCCAGCCCAGCATGATGTAGGTGACGACAAGCGTCGCGACGTCAACAAGACGGCGGCCGGCGAACGGCATCATCGGCAGCAGAATCGCGCAGATCAAAAGGATCGGACCCAGTAACAGAGACAGTTTCTGCACCTGGGCGCCGATCTGATCCATCGCTTTCTCGCGGCTTTCCTGCGTGCCGGTCTTATGGCTTGTCAACCATGCGGCCCGGATTGCGTAGATGATCGAAACGACAACAATCAGCCAGTCGATGACAGGGTCGTTGAACGGCAGCCGGGTATCGCCGGGGAACTGGTAACCGGTTATGAGCTGCAGGGCGATGGCGCCGGCCACCAGGGCCGATAGTGCGGCGACCAGCATCAGCGCGATGTGTTCGCGCATCATGATCAAGCCGATACGCCCCAGCATGGCGACGATGGCGGCGGCGGCCACCTCCTTGAAGCGCAGGGCCAGTCCCACGCCCCCGGTGACGTCGGTAATGTGAAAACCGACAATCGGCACCGCCAGCATGGCGACGATGAAGCCGGTGATCAGCACTTCCTTGGCGTGGTCGCGCATTTTCGAGTTCGAGCCGGCGGCGTCCATCGTAATACTGGCCATGATCACACCTTCTCGATTTCAGGCTGACCCAGCAGACCGGTCGGTCTGAAGATCAAGACCAGGACAAGGATGCCGAACACGGCGACGTCCTTGTACTCGATCGAAAAGTACCCCGACCAGAATGCCTCGATCAGGCCGATCAAAAGGCCGCCCAACATGGCTCCCGGCAAGGACCCGATACCACCCAGCACGGCCGCGGTAAACGCCTTCAAGCCTGCAAGGAAGCCGATAAAGAAATCGACCACGCCCCAGTACAGGGTCACCATGACTCCGGCCACCGCAGCCAGTGACGCTCCCATGATGAAGGTTATCGAAATCGTCCGGTCGACATTGATTCCGATAAGCGCGGCCATGCCGCGGTCCTGCTCGCAGGCGCGTTGCGCCCTCCCCAGCGCGGTCTTCCCGATGATGGTCGAAAAGGCGACCATCAATATGAGGGTCAGGACGATGATCAGGATCTGAAGGTAGCTGAGCTGAACGGTAAACCCGGCCTGCTCCATGATTTCGATGCTGCCGGTAATCTTCGGCGGCAACGGTTTGTTGCGCGCGCCCTGCAGCAGCTGCACATAGTTCTGCAGGAAGATCGACATGCCGATCGCCGAAATCAGCGGCGCCAGCCTTGGTGCACCGCGCAATGGCCGGTATGCGGTGCGTTCCAATGACCAGCCGTAAAACGCCGTGAACATCATGGTGACGATCAACACGATCATCAAAGCCAATGGGATCCAAGTCACGCCGAACCATCCGAGAAACAGGAACGAGATGATCGAGATGAAGGCGCCGATCATGTAAATTTCACCGTGCGCGAAATTGATCATGCCGATGATGCCGTAGACCATCGTATAGCCGATGGCGATCAGGCCGTAGATCATCCCCAATGTGACGCCGTTTATGAGTTGCTGAACAAAGTACGCCATGGAGCCTCGTCTGGTCCGTTATGGGTTCGCTTCACACGGCATTTGCCCGCGCGCAGGCGAAGCGGTCCGTCCACGCAACCGGTGGACCGAACGCGAGTGAAACGAATTCTCCCTCAATTTTGGCGAAGACTGCCACTGCAGCAATTCGCCTCCCCTGTTTTGTATATTTTATATCATCTGCAGTTGGATGACTGAAATACTATATTGACGTAAGGGAGGAAAGAAAATTCTTCTCGATGGAAGAGGGCAACAATTCGCCGACGGAACGGTTTTTATCCTGATTCCTGATCCGGTTTATCCCGGCAGCCGGGCAATCAGATCAGTAGCCCCCGCCGGCCATTGTCCCGGTCTTCACCGTTGTTGTCGTCACCCTCGCCCAGTTCTTTCTTCAGCACATATTCCAGTTTCCGGACGGCGGTGCGTTTGAGTTCCTCTTCCGTCGCGGTCGCCGGACCGACGATGGATACCTCCCGCTTGGTAATAGGATCCACGGCACACACCTTGATGGTGTGCCCCATGGAGATGAACTCGATCAGATATTCCTTGCGTTTGCGACCGGACATGGCTGTGAGCTAAGGGATTTCCGCCTGGCTGTTACACGCCGACATCATACATTTGCCCTAACGTCTTACAAAATCAAAGGTTTATGGATGGTGAAAAGAAATATTTTAAACTTAAAACGATTTTCCTATATTGGTTCCGTCGAGTGGACGATTCATAGCGGCAGGCTGCGGTTTGCCTGAGAGGACAAGACGGCGATGGAATTTCTCAATCCCAAGAACTGGCGGGCACCCAAAGGGTATTCCAACGGAACGGCGGCACGTGGCAAGTCGGTTTACGTCGCCGGCCAAGTCGGATGGAACGCCGACAGCCGGTTCGAAACCGACGATTTCGCCGGACAGGTCCGTCAAACCCTCGAAAACACGGTCGCGGTCCTGGCCGAGGCTGACGCCAAGCCGCATCACATCGTCCGGATGACATGGTATGTTACGGACAAGCATGAATATCTCGACAGTCTGGCCGAAGTCGGCAAGGCATACCGGGATGTCATTGGCGCACACTACCCCGCGATGGCACTGGTGCAAGTCGTCGGCCTGGTGGAAGACCGGGCCCGGGTAGAGATCGAAACGACGGCCGTCGTTCCTGACTGAAGCGGCCGGATTGACTTTGGTCGTTTCCGTTTTTGGCTGACACCGGTATAAAGGCGCCTCCCCGGGGCTATTTGGTCGGCAATAGAATTAGGAGAGCGAAATGAGTTCAACTGCTGTAGCGGATACGCCCAAAAGCCCGGAAATCCGGCCGGTATTTCAGTGGGAGGACCCGTTTCTTCTCGACAGTCAGTTGACCGAGGAAGAACGCCTGGTGCGCGACGCGGCGCGGCAATACTGCGAAGACAAACTCATGCCCCGGGTCATTTCGGCCTATCGCGACGAACGCACCGACCGGGAAATCTTCAACGAATTCGGCGAACTCGGCCTGCTGGGCTGCACCATCGACGGTTACGGCTGCGCCGGCACCAATTACACCACCTACGGTCTGGTGGCCCGCGAAGTCGAACGGGTCGACAGCGGCTACCGCTCCATGATGAGCGTGCAATCGAGCCTGGTGATGCACCCCATCCACGCCTATGGCAGCGAGGAGCAGCGCCAGAAGTACCTGCCCAAGCTGGCCACCGGCGAATGGGTCGGCTGTTTCGGCCTGACCGAACCGGACCATGGCTCCGATCCCGGCTCCATGAAGACCCGGGCCAAATCCGTCGCCGGCGGTTATCGGCTGACCGGCAGCAAGATGTGGATCACCAATTCCCCCATCGCCGACGTGTTCGTGGTCTGGGGCAAGACCGATGACGGCGTGATCCGCGGTTTCATTCTTGAAAAAGGCATGGAAGGTCTCTCGGCGCCGAAGATCGAAGGCAAGCTGAGCCTGCGGGCGTCGATTACCGGCGAGATCGTCATGGACGAAGTGTTCGTGCCGGAAGAGAACCTGCTGCCCAACGTGTCCGGTTTGGGCGGTCCCTTCGGCTGCCTCAACAACGCCCGCTACGGCATCGCCTGGGGTGCCCTCGGCGCCGCCGAATTCTGCTGGCACGCGGCACGGCAATACACCCTGGACCGCAAGCAGTTCGGCCGTCCGCTGGCCGCAAACCAACTGGTGCAGCTCAAACTGGCTAACATGCAAACGGATATCGCTCTCGGCCTGCAGGGCTGCCTGGCGGTCGGCCGCATGAAGGACGAAGGCAAGGCCGCGCCGGAAGCCATCAGCCTGATCAAACGCAATTCCTGCGGCAAGGCGCTGGAGATCGCCCGCATCGCCCGCGACATGCACGGCGGCAACGGCATCCACGAGGAATTCCATGTCATGCGCCACGTGGCGAACCTGGAAACGGTCAACACCTACGAAGGTACCCATGACGTGCACGCCCTGATCCTGGGCCGCGCGCAGACCGGGCTGCAGGCGTTTACCGGCGCCTGATCCTGTTCAAGATCTGAATTTGAAAAAGGGGATGCCGCGGCATCCCCTTTTTTGTGTGTCTAGAGCAGTTCCTCTTTAGATGGAAACATTCTGACGGAGCGTATTGGCGCCAAGGCCAAGGCTGGCGGTGACGGCCATACCTGGCGGTATGGCCGAGA
>JANQFL010000115.1 GCA_028277845.1 Sneathiellales bacterium | reverse complement strand
GCCATACCTCCGGTATGGCCGTCACCGCCAGCCTTGGCCTTGGCGCCAATACGCTCCGTCAGAATGTTTCCATCTAAAGAGGAACTGCTCTAGATTTCGAAATCGGGCAGCGAGGAGAGGGCCTGCCTCAGAGCCTCGCCCCAGCCGGTGGTGATGGCCTGGTAGTAGGGGTCGTCGGCCTCGAACCGCCGTTGCGGCCCGGCGTCCAGGCTGTCTTTCCGGTAGATCTGCAGATCCAGGGGCAGACCGACCGAAAGGTTGGCCTTGACCGTGGAATCGAAGGACACCGTCAACAGTTTGACGGCTTCCTCGAAGCTCATGTCCGGGTCGTAGGCCCGTACCAGTATGGGACGGCCGTACTTGGTTTCGCCCGACTGGAAAAACGGCGTGTCCGCCGATGCCTCGATGAAATTGCCTTCCGGGTAGATCAGGAACAGGCGCGGCTCACCGCCGGCGACCTGGCCGCCCAGAATGATCGTCGCGCCGAAGGCGGAATCGGCCGTCTCGCCGCTCGGTTCGGTGGACGCGATCACTTCCCGCAGGGTTTCGCCGACCATTTGCGCGACCTGGAACACGGATGGCGCCTCGAAGATGGAGGGATTGCGGTCGGCCGGGGCTTTGGAACGCTCGTCCAGCAGGCTGACCACGGCCTGGGTCGTCGCCAGATTGCCCGCCGTCAGCAGGGTGATGACCCGGTCGCCGGGCTTCGACCAGGTGAACATCTTGCGGAAGGTGGAGACATTGTCGACACCCGAATTGGTCCGGGTATCCGACATGAAGACGAGGCCCTTGTTCAGGCGGAGGCCGACGCAATAGGTCATGGAATACTCATCCGAAAGGAAACCGGCGCGACACTACTGCTCTACCTGCAACGTGACAATCATCGATTCGGCGCTGTCGCCGAACCGCAGGCCGGATACGGGCGCGGCTTCCTTGTAGTCCAATCCGGTAGCGACGCGGACATACCGTTCGTCCGGCGATATGCCGTTGGAAACGTCGAAACCGACCCAACCGATGCCGTCCAGATGGACCTCGGCCCAGGCGTGGCTGGCGTCCTGGTCGATCCGGTCGGTCATCATCAGATAGCCGCTGACATAGCGGGCCGGAAAGCCCATCAGCCGGGCCGCCGTTATGAACACGTGGGCGTGGTCCTGGCAGACGCCGTGCCCGGCGGCCAGGGCTTCCTCGGTGGTGGTTTCCGGATGGGTCCTGTCGGTTTCGTAGGAAATGCTGTCGAGGATCAGGGCGGACAGCGCGTGCATGCGGGCGACGTCGTCGTCGTCACAGCTTCCGAGCGTCCGGACCAGTTGACGGGATTTGGGCCCCGGCCTGGTCAGATCGGTCGGGCGTTCGAAGTACCACAGCGGCGCGCAGCCCCGGTGCCGGCCGACCACGCCGGCATTGTCCGTGGTGACCACTTCGCCTTCGCACGTGATGCGGACCTCGTGATGACCCGGCTCGATGGACACCAGATTGACGTGGTTGTCGTGCTGGTCGTCGAATTCCAGTTCCATGCGGCCACCCTCCACCGACAGGGACCAGTCCAGCACCTTGTGACCGGGCCGGGATTTCGGCCGCAGGCGCAGTTGCTGCAAGGCGTACTGCACCGGGGTGTCGTAGTGATAACTGGTCTGATGGTGGATCTTCAGCTGCATGGCCTACTCGTTGAACCGGAAGTCCTTTTCGATCTGCTGGCCGAGGGTGTTGTTGCTGCGCAGGAACTCCTCGATGTATTCGTGCAGGCCGAAATCCAGAATGGACTCGATGGAACTTTCCTTGAGCCGCGCCCGCATGGCATCGGCCTGGTCGTGACAGGCGCGGCGGTCGCCGTACGCTTCGGCGAGGTAGCCCAGATTGTCGCTTAACTTGGCGAAGCAGAACGCCAACGAGCGGGGCATGCGGCGGTCGAGAATCAGGAAATCCGCGATCCCGGTCGGACTGATGTCGCCGCCATGCAGCCAGCGATAGGCCGTCAGTCCGGAAACCGAACGCAGAATGGTCTCCCATTGCACATTGTCGACCGACGAGCCGACATGGGACACCGACGGCAGCAGCACGTAGTACTTCACGTCCAGGATGCGGGCCGTGCAATCCGCCCGTTCGATGAACGTGCCGACGCGGGCGAAATTGTAGATGTCGTTGCGCAGCATGGTGCCGTCCAGGGCGGCGCGGACCAGGGCGCTTTGTTGGCGGATGGTGGCCAGAACGGCGGGCAGGTTCTTGGCCGCGACCGGGCGGTTCAATATGCCTTTCAAGGTCATCCAGCATTCGTTGGTGGCTTCCCAAACCTCGCGGGTCAGGGCCGTGCGCACCAGCCGGGCATTGTTCCGCGCCGCCTCGACCACCGACAAAACGCTCGAAGGGTTCGACTTGTCGCGCAACAGAAAGTCGATGACGTCGGCGGCTTCGTACTGATCGTGGTGTTCCTCGAACGCGTCGCGGGCGCCGGCGGTGACGACGATCGAGGCCCATTCGTTGCGGGCCGCCGCCGAACGGGTAAGGGCGATCCGGAAACCGGCATTGAGCAGGCGGGTGTTGTTTTCGCTGCGCTCCAGGTAACGGAACATCCAGTACAATCCGCCTGCGGTCTTGCCCAGCATTACTCCTCCAGAACCCAGGTGTCCTTGGTCCCGCCGCCCTGGCTCGAATTGACCACCAGGGACCCCTTCTTCAAGGCCACGCGGGTCAGGCCGCCGGGTGTCACCGTGATGCCGTTCGGCGACATCAGCACGAACGGCCGCAGGTCGACATGCCGCGGCGCCAGCCCATGCCGCGTGATGACCGGGACCGTCGACAGCGACAGGGTGGGCTGGGCGATATAGTTGCCGGGATTGGCCTTGAGTTTCTTCGTGAAGCTCGCCAGTTCGCGCTTGCTGGCCGCCGGCCCGACCAGCAGCCCGTAGCCGCCCGAACCATGCACCTCCTTCACCACCAGTTCCGGCAGGTGGTCGAGAACGTAAGCCAACGCGTCCGCCTCGACGCAGCGCCAGGTCGGCACGTTCTTCAGGATGGCGCTCTCGCCGGTATAGAACTCGACGATCTCCGGCATGTAGGAATAGACCGCCTTGTCGTCGGCGATGCCGGTGCCCGGCGCGTTGGCGAGCGTTATGCCGCCGGCCCGGTAGACGTCCATGATACCGGGAACGCCCAGCAGCGAATCCGGATTGAAATTGAGCGGATCGAGAAAGTCGTCGTCGACCCGGCGGTACAGCACGTCGATGGCCCGATAGCCCTGGGTCGTGCGCATGGCGATGCGGCCGTCGACCACGCGCAGGTCGTGGCCCTCGACCAGTTCGGCGCCCATCTGGTCGGCGAGGAAGGAATGCTCGAAATAGGCCGAATTGTGAATGCCCGGCGTCAGCACCGCCACAACCGGCCGGCCGCGGCACGCTTCCGGCGCGCTGGCGGCCAGGGTACGGCGCAGGTTTTCGGGGTAGTCGCCGACTTCCTGGACCGGAATGCGGCTGAACAGGTCGGGGAACATCTGCAGCATGGTCTCCCGGTTCTCCAGCATGTAGGAGACGCCGGACGGCGTGCGGGCATTGTCTTCCAGCACGTAGAAATCGTTCTCGCCGGTGCGGACGATGTCGACGCCGATGATATGGGTATAGACGTTGCCCGGCGGCGACACGCCGATCATTTCGGGCAGGAAGGCGTCGTTCCGGGCGATCAGTTCGGCGGGAATGCGGCCGGCCCGCAGTATTTCCTGGCGGTGGTAGATGTCGTGCAGGAAGGCGTTGATCGCCCGTACCCGCTGCTTGATGCCCCGTTCCAGCCGCGACCACTCGCGGGCCGACAGAATGCGGGGAACCAGATCGAACGGGATCAGCCTCTCGGTGGCTTCCTCGGCCCCGTAGACATTGAAGGTGATGCCGGTGCGGCGGAAGAACCGCTCGGCCTCGACCGACTTTTTCCGGAGTTGCGCCGCGTCTTCACCGGCAATCCAGGCGCCGTAGTCTCTGTACGGCTCGCGGGGACCGTCCCCGTTGCCGAACATTTCGTCGAAACTGCCTCCTGGTTCGGTCTCCATGCCCAAATCATAGTCGAGATAACGCGGTGCGCAATTGCGGTTTTCCGCAATGACTTGAGCCGAGTTCTTAAATCTGGATGCAAATGTGTTCGGCCGCTCGGCGAACCCATCAAGACGTGACCGGTCCGGCCGGTCGCGGAGGCTTGAATCCAGGAACCGCCTTTTTCGCTTCGCCGGATTTGAAATCTTAGAGATGGGCCGCAAGCCTTTAATTTCCTTTAAGTAACGCACGTAAGTACGCTCTATCCCGGTTGCATGGCGGGCGGGATACTTTGGGAATACGGGACAATCGAGACACGTCATGAAACGGCGTTCCGTGAACCGTTTGGCCTTGTTCGCCTTCGTCGTCATCGCGGCGGGCGTATTCGCCGCGCCGTATCACCGGCAAGTACCGACGAATATCGATCAGTTGCGAAGCAAGGCGGCCGCCTTCTGGCGCCATCATGTGGATGCGCCGGCAGTTGACGGATTTGCGTAAGCGGTGTCCGGTGATACCGTCACGCCATGTTTGACGGCACTATACTTTTCATCATCGCCGCCACGTTCCTGCTGGCCGGCACCGTCAAGGGCGTGATCGGGTTGGGGTTGCCCACCGTCAGCCTGGCCATATTGACCGTGGCGATTGGCTTGACCGAGGCCATGGCGCTGCTGCTGGTGCCGTCGTTCGTCACCAATCTCTGGCAGGCGGCCGTTGGCGGCAATGCGCGCGCCATCGCCCGCCGTCTCTGGCCCTTCATGATGTTGGCGACGGTGACGGTCTGGCTCGGCGCGTTGGCGTTGCGGACGGTCGATCTGGCGTGGCTTTCCGTCTTGTTGGGTCTGCTCCTGGTGATTTACGCCACCGTAAGCTTGGCCGGATTTCGCCTGTCACTGACGAGCGGCCGCGAACGGTGGGCGGGCCCCGTGTTAGGGTGCGTCAACGGCATCCTGACCGGCATGACCGGCTCGTTCGTGGTGCCCGGCGTGATGTACCTGCAGGCGTTGGACCTGCCGCGCGATCAGTTGATCCAGGCCATGGGCATGCTGTTTACCCTGTCCACCCTGGCGCTGGGATTTGCCCTGGGCGGCAACGATTTACTGACCGTCGACCTCGGCGTGCAGTCCACGGTGGGTCTTGTTCCCGCCATTGCCGGTATGGTGGTGGGGCAGAAAGTGCGCGCGGCTCTACCGGAAGAGACCTTTCGTCGCGTATTCTTTGTCGCCCTGCTTGTGCTCGGCGGTTACATCGCCGCGAGGGCGCTCGGCGCGGTCTGAACGGCATAGGCGACCGTGTGCTGTCTGATAGAGCGGGTTCGACCGATCTGCGACACTACGCCACACGATGGCAACCGTTCGCCATCGTGACAGTATTCCATACTGCGCGTACGGTAGGGCCATGTTTGAGTTTGGTAGAAAACGCCGCCGTGCAATTGCCGTCATGGTGGCGTGGGGGCTTCTGGTTCAGCTGCTGTTGCCGGCTGTTTTTGCCAGTGCCCGGGCTGATCAGCCCGCCGCAAACGCATCAGATCTGCAAACGGTGGTCATTTGTACCGGCCAGGGGTTTGTCCGGGTTACGGTCGACGCCGACGGCAATATTGTCGAAGACGAGAATGGCCAGCCGCTATCGGCCGATTTTACCGATTGCCCACTCTGTCCGTCGCCTTCCGGTGGTTCTGCGATATTGCGCACCGGTGGCTCGGAATTGGCCGCACCGCGCGAAACACCCGCGGCGCGGATTGCCGTCGACGATACCCGGCTGGACTCGAGCGGTTTCCACGTCCGTCTGAGGGCCCGCGCGCCGCCGCGATAACGTCTCTCCTTTTTCCCAAGCAGGATCGTCAGCAGGGTTTTCCTACGCCGTAATTGTCCGGCGTTGAACGCCACGAGTTACGACGGTCCCTCCATTGTTCCGCCAATCGAACCGTTGGCGCCTGCGCGCGCCCGTTCTTGCGATCTCCGGACAAGGAGACGTGGCGGCAGTTTCAAGATGTGCGGGGAAAGATCCGGGCCGTGACAGGCTGTGTATCGGACCGCGCGCGTGCAACAGGAAGTCGTTGTTATGCAGTTTTGTATCCGTTCGCTGCGCCACCTGATGTTGGCGGCGGCATTTATGCTGGCGAGTGCGCTCGCCGTTGCCGGCGAATTCAAGGCCGGAAACCTTGTCATCACCGATCCCTGGACCCGGGCGACGCCGAAAGGCGCCCGGGTCGGAGGCGGGTTCATGTCCATAACCAACCGGGGCACCAAGGCCGATCGCCTGATCGGCGGCTCGCTCCCGCAGGCCGGCCGTTTCGAAGTCCATGAGATGGCCGTCGTCGACGATGTCATGAAAATGCGCGAGCTGAAAAACGGTCTGGAAATCGGGCCGGGTGAAACCGTCGTCCTTAAACCCGGGTCCTATCACGTGATGTTCATGGCATTGACCGAAGGCTTGATCGAGGGCGAATCGGTCGACGGCACCTTGCGTTTTGCAGACGCCGGCGCCGTCCGCATTACCTATGCGGTCAAGGCGATGGGCGCGGGGCGGCGTCATGGCATGCACAAGGGCGGTCACATGAAGGGTCACATGGCCGGCCATGGCGGGCATCACGGCGGTCCGGCGCCGATTTCGGTCATGGGCGTGCACAGCATGGCACCCGGCAAATTCATGCTGGGATACCGGTTCATGCACATGAACATGGACGAGATGAAACAGGGCAGTGGCGATATCTCGTCGGACACGGTTGCCACCACCGTGCCGAACCACTTCGCCGGCATGTCGGGCCAACCGGCCACCATCCGCGTGGTGCCGACCGAGATGGAAACGCAAATGCACATGGTCAGCGGCATGGTCGGGATCACCGATCGGATTACCGCCATGGCGATGCTGCCCTTCGTCCGCAAGAAAATGACCATGTTGACCTATTCCGGCGCGACGGGGACGACCCGGCTGGGCAGTTCGACCGCCACGACGTCGGGGATCGGCGACGTCAAGGTCGGCGGCCTTGTAAAAATCTTTCAGGACCCGGTCAGCTCGCTGACCGCCCGTTTGGCCCTCAGTATCCCGACCGGCGGCATCGAGGAAACCGGTTCCATGCTGATGCCGAGCGGCATGACAATGACGGGGCGCCGGCTGGCTTACGGCATGCAGCTCGGGTCGGGAACCTTCGACCTGATCCCGGCACTGACGTATATGCGTCATCACGGTGCCTTCTCGTGGGGCGTGCAATATCGCGGCGTCGTCCGGCTGGAATCGGAAAACGACGAGGATTACAGCCTGGGCGATATCCATGAACTGGACGGCTGGGCCGGTTACCGCTGGACACCATGGCTACAGACGAGTGTGCGTCTGAACGGCCGTACCGAGGGCGCGATCGACGGCCAGGACCCGAACATTATGGGACCGGCGATCGGCGCCGACCCCGACAATTACGGCGGCGACCGTTTGACCGGCTTTCTCGGTGTCAATATCACGCCCCGAACGAGTGTCCTGAAAGGCACCCGGTTCGGACTGGACGTCGGCATGCCGTTGTATGAAGACGTCAACGGTACGCGGCTCGGCGCCGGCTGGTCGGCGATGCTGGGCGTGACCCGCCGTTTCTAAACAGCACTCAATCGAATGAAGCCGTTCCACCCCTTTTCCGTACGGTGCGGTATCTCCGTGCGGTACGGGAAGGGGGCGGAAGGCTCTGGCAAAAGGAATGACGAATATGACAGTGGCGATCAATCGATTAATGTTCGTGGTCACGATGAGCGTGGTTCTGGCGGCGTCACTGGTGGCCACGGCGCCGCTGGTCAGGGCCGGCGTCACCGTCGGCGGGCCGTTCGTCCTGACGTCCCACAGCGGCGAACGCGTGTCGGACAAGGATCTTCGCGGCATGCCGTTCGCCATCTTTTTCGGGTATACCAATTGCCCCGATGTTTGTCCGACCAGCCTGTCGGATATGAGCGAGACCATAGAATCGCTTGGCAAGCGAGCGGACGGTATGCGCTATTTCTTCGTTTCCGTCGATCCGGAACGCGATACGCCCGCACATCTCTCGGACTATCTGTCCAGCTTCGATCCTCGCATCACCGGTTTGGTCGGCACGCCGCGGGACATTGCGCAAATCGCCAAGTCGTACCGGGTCTACTACCAAAAAGTACCGATGGAAGGTGGAGACTACGCGGTCAACCATACCGCGACCACCTATCTCATGGGGCGTGACGGCCAGCTGGCGGACGTCGTCTCCTACCAGGAAGACCCGTCCGCGCGGCTGGTGAAATTCCGGCGTTTGATCGAGAAATGAGCGGAAAGGCCGCGACGGCGAATTAATCGGAAGATATAACTTTCGTCGCGTTTTCTCTATCGCGCTGCCGGTGCTTCGAGGCTCCGCCGCCGCACGGGCATTCGGCACGCATTAGCGGTTTTCCGGCGGCGGCGGTAGAAACACGTATCCGTGCATGCGGCCGACGGCGCCCGGATCGAGCTTGTTGTAGCCGTGATAGGGCCGCTTGCTGGCCTTGAGCAGTTTGAGGTTTTCTTCGAATACCGCCCACTCTTCGTCCGACCGGTAGTGCTGTTGGTTGGGTATGACGTCCCAGGTGCTGTCGGCGCCTTTCTCGGCAAACGCAACGATGCCCATTTCGTATTCGACCACGATGTTGTGTACGTCGGCGGCGTCCTTGGTCAGGGTGTCGTAGTCGAAGCTGAAAAAGATCCACGGATTTCCGGGGATCAGCAGCACGTGATAGATCTTGGCGTCCGCGTACCGGTTCATGACGAAATAGTCGAGAAACCAATGGGCGGTGAAGATCAGATAGGGCAGGTGGTGGTTGCTGGCCTGGTTGATGGTGAACAACCGGCCGCCCGGCTTCATCAGCCGGCTGACATTACGCATGGCTTCGCCGGGGTTGAACACATTGTCGAAGGTGCTGCCGTCGATAATGAAATCGGCGTATTCATCCAGTTCGTCCGGTATGGGCGTATTGAGGTCGTGGATGATGTTGGCGCCTTCATAGTCGCTGTGGTCGAGCCATTCGATGTCGGTCACGCCGAGCAGGCGAAAAAACGAATCGTCCGTGATGAATTCGGTTTCGCTTTGCTGCTCCGACCGCACCGTGCTGGTATCGACCGTCAAGTCGTCGATGGCGATGCCGCCGGTGTCGATGCCGAACTCGGCCATCTTTTCCAATGCCTCTTGCCGCGACAGATTCACGGTCTGCCGACCGATCAGCAACAGTTTGCCTTCGATAGGCCTGTGCAAGTGCTCGCGGATAATCATTTCGGCCAGTGTGACGGCGATACCCATGTTTCCGTGCCTTTCGTTGCGGTCGGATTCAGTCGTCCGGCGCCTCGACGAAATCAAGAACGGGCCGCCACGATACCTGAATGTCCTCGGCCTGCCGCGTTTTCAAGTCGAACACGCCCAGACCCTGCCAGGCGATTTCGTTATAGAGGGCCCGGTCGTGCAGCCGTCCGACGTCACGGGTTTCCAGACGGACCAGATACTGATCGAGCCGCGCCGTCGCGCGGGCACCCAGCCGAACACGGTTGCGCACCACGCCGAACGGCCGCTTGTTCTTTCGTATGCGTTTCAGTTCCCGCAATCGCTCGAGAAAGTTCGTCGTGGCCTGCTGGTCGTAGAGACTCGGCAAAACGGGGATCAAAATCACGTCGGCCAGCCGCACCAGTTCCTTGACCCGCTCCATCTCCAGGCCGGCGGCGGTGTCGACCACCAGCCGCTGGGTTTTCTTCGGCGCCTTACCGAAATCACCATTGGCATTGACCCAGTCAAGCGCCTTGATCGGCGCCGCGTTTTCGGGCCGGCGTTCGAGCCAGCCGAGTGTGGAGTGTTGCGGGTCGGTGTCGGCCAGTGCCGTACGCTGTCCGGCATTGGCAAACGCGGACGCGAGGTTGTCGGCGATGACCGACTTGCCGCTGCCCCCCTTGGGGTTCATGACCACGATGGTTTTCATACGCAACCCTTTGTACCCAATCCCCCGTCACCGGTCTACCGGCCCAAACGTCGCGGATTTGTGACGGATCGGTGACGGCGGACGAGCAATGGTATTTTTGCGGCAATCCGGTTACATGATTGGTTCTGATCCAACGGATAAGAACGGAACTTTGCATGTGCGTGCCGTCGAAGGACATCGCCATTTCCCTGGGTGAGGCGACTTGATCAGGTTCATGAGCGGATTCGCCCGTGGAGGAACCACCGGACTGATGCTCCTGCTCGTGGCGGCGGGCGTCGGCTGGGGGTTGACCGTGTCGCTTGCCACCATCGCGACCCGGACCGGTATCCATCCCTTTTCCGTGTCATTCTGGTCGGCGGCGATCAGTGTCGTTCTGCTGACCGTCTACCTGCTTGCCCGGCGCATTCGACCGCCGTGGGGCCGGTCCTACCTGGTGTTCTACTTGGTGACCGGGTTCCTGGGCACGGCGTTGCCGCACGTACTGTCGTTCTACGCCGCCATACATTTGCCGGCCGGTTTGCGGGCCATCGTGTTCGCCATGGTGCCGATCGTGACCATGGTCCTGTCCATTCTGCTGGCCATGGAAAAGCCCAGCCTGATACGGGCCATCGGCATCGGGCTGGGGTTCGGTGCCATTGTCCTATTGTTCGACCCGGGGGCGACCGGAGACCTGAAGAACCACCTGTTTTGGATCCTGATCGCGTTCGGTGCCGTGGTCAGTTACGCCGTCGAAGGCGTCTACATCGTACTCAAGCGGCCGCCCGGCGCGGATGCCATGACGACACTCTGGGGCATGAACGTGGCGGCATTGCTCATGTACATCCCGCTCTTGCTTCTGACCGGCACTCCGGTGACCTGGCCGCCGCCATGGGGACAGGCGGAAGGGGCCATACTACTGATGACGCTGATCCATGTGGGTTGCTATGCGTCGTTGCTCGTCCTGTTGCATCGTGGCGGCGCGGTCTTCGCCAGCCAGATCTCCTACATCGTCACGCCTGCCGGCGTGATATGGGGTGTGATCGTACTGGACGAAGCCTTTGCGGCGACGGTGTTGATCTCGATGGTCCTGGTGCTGGCGGGGTTGGTGCTCATCCGGCCGTCGGCGCACAAAAACGATCCATGACTGGAGCATTTCCTCCTTAGATGGAACCATTCTGTTTCTCGAGCGGCCTGCCCATCCACCAGGAAGACGGGGCCGCGCGATGCCGGGCATCGCGCAAGCCGTCTGACGCCGTGGG